>CAMDMZ010000008.1 GCA_945902805.1 Propionivibrio dicarboxylicus
CTTTCAAAAAAAGCGGCGAGGCTACCTTCAACTATCCATACAACATCCTTGCCATCGGTCACGATAACCGCGAAATCGCGGTCACGCTTCCGTGAAACGGCGGTCACGCTTTGGCGAAATCACCGGTCACGATGGCGTGAAATACGCACTTCCGCTGCATTGTTGTCTTTGAGGCGGGAAACCGCTACTTCGGCTCAGTGACCGAACCGAACAGTTCTCCGCAACGCCTCACTCGTCATCCTCACCCGCGCCATCGCGGCGCGGGACGGTCTGCGGATCGCAGGTGATGGCGCGGTAGATCTCGACGCGGTCGCCGGGTTTGAGGGCGGCATCGGGCTTGATCAGTTTGCCGAAGACGCCGACTTTCTGCGTCTCGAGATCGATGGCGGGAAAGGACTTGAGGATGCCGGAGCGCTCGATGGCTTCGCGTGCCGTCGAATCGTCCGGTACTTCGATGTTCAGCCAGATCTGCTGGCCGGCTTCGGAATAGGCGACACCTACTTGCATGACACCCCCCGCTAGGCAAAAGTCGGTTCTGGCGAGACGGCGCCCTTCGCGTTGCGGGGCCGCAACTCGAATGCCCGCTTTGCCGCCAGCAGCAAGCCGAGCACCAGGAAGCCACCGGGCGGCAGGATCATCAGCAATACGCCGCCGTAGTCCGGTATCACCGTCGTTTCCAGGAAGCGGAACACCGGGCCGAGCAGCAGGCTGGCCTGGGCGAATAGCGTCCCGCTGCCGATCAGTTCGCGGATCAAGCCGATCACAGTCAAGGCGGCGGTAAAGCCGAGCCCCATGGCCAGACCATCAACTGCTGAGGCAAGCACGCTGTTCTTGGAGGCAAAGGCTTCGGCACGACCGAGAATGGCGCAATTCACCACGATCAGCGCAATGAAAAGGCCAAGCACTTTGTAGAGATCATGCAGCCATGCGTTGAGCGACAGGTCGACCAGCGTTACCAGTGTGGCGATCAGTACGACGAAGATCGGGATGCGTACTTGCGGGCTGACCAGGTGGCGGATCGAAGCGACCAGCATGTTTGAAGTGACCAGTACCACCGTGGTGGCCAGGCCCATGCCCAAACCGTTGGTGCCGCTGGTCGTGACGGCCATGGTCGGACACAGGGCCAGCATCTGGCTGAAGACGACGTTGTTGGTCCATAGGCCATCCTGCATGGTGGCGCGGAGCGACGATGTCATGGCTTGTCTCCCTGGAGAATTTCACTGCGATGCGTGGCGAAGAAATCCAGCCCGCTCTTGACGGCCTTGACGACAGCGCGCGGCGTAATCGTCGCGCCGGCGAACTGGTCGAAGACGCCGCCGTCTTTCTTTACCGCCCATTTGTCGGCTGGCAGCTTGGCCAGCGATTTGCCGTCGAAGGCCAGGATCCACTTTGATTTCGCCAGCTCGATCTTGTCGCCCAGGCCCGGGGTTTCCACATGCTTGATCACCCGCGTGCCCATCAGTGTGCCTTCGGTATTGACACCGATCAGTACCACCACGTCGCCGGCATAACCGCGCGAGGCCGACTGGAAAACCGCGCCGCTGATGGTTCCACCCTTGCGCGCACGGTAGATCACTTTGCGCGCGCCGTCACTGGTCGAAATTTCCAGCTTGTCGGCCAACATGTCGTTATCGGCGAACCCAGCTGGGAGCACCTGTGCAAGCGAGGTCTGCAGATCGTGCGCCTCGGCAGCGGCAATTGGTAGTCGGGTGGCATTGCTGGCGATGACCAGCGCGGCGCTGGCGATGAGTGCCATCATGCCGAGCGACACGCCCTGATAGGAAAGCTGCTCGCGAGTTGCTGCTAACCGGCTGCTCATGATGTCGATTCCTCGGCAATTTCCAGCGCCTTGCCGCGCCGGTCGCGACCGTAGATACGCGGCTTGAGGTAGCGATCAATCACTGGTGTCAGCGCATTCATCAATAGCACCGCAAACGCCACTCCTTCCGGATAGCCGCCCCAGGTACGAATCACATAGGTGAGAAAACCGACGCCGGCACCAAATAGTAGTTGTCCGAGGCGGGTATTCGGTGAGGTGACATAGTCGGTGGCAATGAAGAAGGCACCCAGCATGGCGCCGCCGGAAAGCAGGTGGCTGGCGGTGGAGAGATAACGTGTCGGGTCGATGGCATGGAAGATCAAGGCCGGAATCGCGATGGCCGTCAGCATGGCGACCGGAATGTGCCAGGTAATGATGCGCAGAACCAGCAGCAACAAGCCGCCGCCGGCCAGCAGTACCGAAGCGGTTTCGCCCAGGCTGCCGGCGCGTGCGCCGGAGAGATCGTCCGCGGGGGCGCCGACGGTAACCAGACTGTGGGCCAGGTCGATACCGCGCGAGAGTTCGGTCTTGGCGTGACCCAGCATGGTGGCGCTGGTGACGCCGTCGAAAGCGGCGGGCAAGCCGCCCATGGTGATGCGCAGTCCGTCGATAAAACCCGGCGCGGCCGGATTGGTCAGTGGCAAGGGAGCGACCCACACCGTCATGGCGGCAGGGAAGGAGATCAGTAAGGCCACACGCGCCACCATCGCCGGATTGAACAGGTTTTGCCCGAGCCCACCGAATACCTGTTTGCCGATGATGGTGGCAAACAGACCGCCGAAGGCGCCAAGCCACCACGGTGCCCAAGGGGGAAGTGACAACGCCAGCAGCCAGCCGGTGAGCAAGGCCGACCCGTCCAGCAAGACGGGAATCGCCGCACGCTGCATCAGACGCAGGCACAGCGCTTCGCCGAAGAGTGAAAAGCCGATCGTGATCAGCCAGAGATGTACTGCCGGCCAGCCATAGAGCCAGAAGCCGAACACGGTGGCCGGCGCGAGCGCCGCTGCTACCCAGAGCATCACGCGCGAGACATTGTGCGGTGTTACAGCGTAGGGAGCGGCGACCAGCGGCGGGCGGAGTGTGTTGCTCATGGACTTGCCTCAGTTACGCTTGTGCCGGCCGCCCTGGCCTTGGCGGCATCGCGTTCGGCCTTGCGCTTTGCCGCCGCTGCCGCTTTTTCCCGCGTTTCACGTTCGAGTCGTGCCAAGCGTTGTTCCACCAGGCGTCGCGTTGCTGCGTTCCGCAACTTGCTGCGTTCGCGGGCGGAAAGTTCGCCCTTGGCGTGACTGAAATACTGCACCAGAGGAATGTGTGCCGGGCAAACGTAGGCACAGCATCCGCAGGCAATGCAGTCTGAGAGTTCGTAGCGCAGCGCACCTTCGAGATCGCCGGCACGAATGTGATTGGCCATCTCCAGCGGCAGTAGACCCATCGGGCAGGCACGGGTGCAACTGCCGCAACGGATGCAGGCGCCGGCTTCCGGCACCCGGGCTTCGCGTGCATCAAAAGCAAGGATGCCCGAGGCACCTTTGACGATGGGAATCGTGGCGTGTGGCAGCAGCGTGCCCATCATCGGCCCGCCGAGAATCAGGCGCGCCGGCTCCTGCGTCAGGCCGGTAAAGCCCAGCAGGTCGGCGACGCGTGCGCCGAGTGGCGCAAACACGTTGCCTGGTGTTGCCACGGCACCGCCATTGACAGTGACGATGCGTTCGATCAGCGGCTCACCCAGGCGCAGTGCGCGATGCACGGCAGCGCAGGTGGAAACGTTATGCACCAGAACACCGACTTCTGCGGCGCGCGCATCCGCCGGCACCTCTTTTCCGGTCAGGGTCTGTATCAGTTGTTTGTCCGAGCCCATCGGGTAACGTGCCGGCACCGGACAGATCCTGACGTTGCCAAAAGGCTCGGCCGCGAGCTTCATTGCCGCGATGGCCTCCGGCTTGTTTTCCTCGATCCCGACCAGGGCATCGCCGGCGCCAATGGCATGCATGATGATGCGCAAGCCATCGACCACTTCACTGGCACGATAGCGCATCAGACAATCGTCGGATGACAGGTAAGGCTCGCATTCGCCACCATTGACGATCAGCGTGCTGACCTTGAGCCGCTTGCCGAGATTGAACTTCACGGCCGACGGGAAGGTGGCGCCACCGAGTCCGACCACGCCGGCGGCAGCCGTGCGTTTTGCGATTTCCGCAGGCGATAGCGAAAACGGATCGACCACGGGCTGTCGCTCGCCCCAGGTATCGTTGCCGTCGCTGGCCAGTGTGATCGCCAGTTGTGCCAGTCCCGAGGGATGCGGGGCGGTGATTTCCCCGATGGCAACGACACGTCCCGAGGTTGGCGCATGAATCGGTGCGGAGATGTTGCCCTGGGCCTCGGCCAGTAACTGGCCTTTCAGTACGGCCTGCCCCACCAGTACGACCGGGCGCGCCGGACCACCGACGTGTTGCTGCATGGGAATGTAGAGTTTCTCGGGCACCGGCAGCGTGCGCAGCGGCGCATCGGCGGCCGGCCGCTTGTGATCGTCCGGGTGTACGCCCCAGTCAGGACCGTGCGATTTGAAAAAGCGGTCGAGAATGCCCATAGTGTGTGCCTCAGGCTCCCACCATCTCCGGCTTCGGCCAGATCCAGTGTTGCAGGGTTACAGGCACAGGCTGCATCGTCATCGCTTCCGTCGGACAGCGGTCGATGCAGTTGCCGCAGCCGGTACAGGCTTCGCGAATCACGTTATGGATCTGCTTCGCGGCACCGAGGATGGCATCCGTTGGGCAGACCTTGATGCAGCGACAACAGCCGATGCAGATCTCCTCGGCGACAGCGGCAATCTGCGGTCCCTGATCAGCAACCTCCCCGAGGTCGATGCTGATCCCGAGTTTGGCTGCCAGCGCCTGGGCCAGCGCCTTGCCACCCGGCGGACAGACGGTGACAGGGGCGCTGCCATCGGCGATCGCGGCGGCCGCTCCCGGACACCCGGGGAAGCCGCATTGGCCGCAGTTGGAGCCCGGCATCAGGGCCTCGATCTCGGCGGTGAGCGGGTCGCCCTCGACATGAAACTTTTTCGCCGCGACGCCGAGGCCCAGGCCGAGCAAGCTGCCCAGCAAGGTCAAACTCAGGATGGCAATCAGCATGATCGTCTCCCTATTGGAAATTCAGGCCAGCAAAGCCCATGAAGGCCAGTGAAAGCAGACTGGCGAGAATGAAACTGACCGGCGCGCCGCTGAACGCGGCAGGAACATTTGCCAGTGCCAATCGCTCGCGCAGGCCGGCAAACATGAGCATGACGAGGGTGAAGCCCAGCGCCGAGCCGAAGCCATACACCAGGGTGTCGATGAAACTCATCTTCTCCTGCACGGTCAGTAGGGCAAGGCCCAGCACGGCGCAATTGGTAGTGATCAGCGGCAGGTAAATGCCGAGCGCCTGGTACAACGCGGGGGCGGATTTCTTTACCACCATCTCGACGAACTGTACGGTGGCAGCGATCACCAGGATGAAGGTGAGGATGCGCAGGTAAACCAGATCGAAGGGTTCCAGGAGCCAGTGTTCGAGCATCCAGCTGGCACCGCAGGCCAGGGTGATGACGAAGGTGGTGGCCAGCCCCATGCCCAGGGCGCTGTCCATGTTCTTCGAGACACCCATGAACGGACAGAGGCCGAGAAACTTCACCAACACCACGTTATTCACGAGGGCCGTGGAAATCAGCAGGAGCAGGTAGGTAGTCATGTTTGATTGGTTTCCTGCTGAGCGTTCCGCACGATCCGTGCCACCACCTGCCGCCGAGGACACCAAAGCCGTGCGTGCGAACGCAACTCCGCACCAGGACGGGGGTTTTTCTCCGTGGCTGGGGGCCCGCCGTCTCACCAGAACCGACTTTTTGAATGTCGCAAGTCCTACAAAACACGACAAAGCCGCCGAAAAGCCGTAGCGAAATCAACGTCGGCACGGAATCTGCTCATTTGACGGCAGACATACCGGCGGAGACGACGCGACATGGCAAAGAAGCAACTCAAGACATCGTTGGAGAACGAGATACCGGATAGCAGCGGAGTGTTGCCGAGCATTCATCCGCGTGTGTTCCAGCTTACGGTTGATCAGTCCGACATGGCCATCTCGATCACCGATGTGCAAGGCGACATTCTCTATGCCAATCCCGCGTTCGCCCGCGTCACCGGATATCCGATGAATGAGCTGATCGGCTACAACCAGTCTCTGCTGTCGAACAAGACCACGCCGTCCGAGGTGTACAGATCCCTGTGGCAGCAGATTTCCCGTGGCGAAGCCTGGAGCGGGCGGCTGATCAACAAGCGCCGCGACGGCAGCAAGTATCTGGCCGACCTGAACATCTCACCGGTGATCGATGGCAACGGCGCGGTGGTGAATTACCTCGGCATGCATCGCGATGTCACCGAAATGCATCGCCTCGAGTGCGAAGTGAAAAACCAGAAGGCGATGATCGAATCGGTGATCGATGCGGCGCCGATGGTGATCGCACTGCTGGATGTCGACGACCGCGTCGTGCTCGACAACCACGAGTACAAGAAGCTGCAGGGCGACCTGGGCATGATCGAGCCGGCGCCGATGTTGATGACGGCGATTCGCGCGGGGCTGGAAGTGGATGCCCCGGCGCAAACCAGCCGGCACAATTCGGGCTATATTTTTCTCGACCGCGAAGTGCGCATCGATCCGCCGGGGGGCAAGCCGCCTCGCTGGTTTTCCTGTTCCGGCAGCCGTGTGCGGGAGGATGACGCCGCAGCCGATGCCTTCTTCGTTGGTCGCGGACGGGACTACCTGCTGCTGGTGGCGAAGGAGATTACGAGTTTGCGGGCGCAGCAGGAGAAGGCGCGGGTCGCCGCCCTGCAGGTTGTAATGGCCGAGGAAGATCGTGTCGCCGCCTTGCGCGAAAGTCTTTCGGCGGCCACCTTCCGGCTTGAGGGTCCGCTCAACATGATGAACTCGGTCGTCGCGATGCTGAAGCGGCGCAGCGGTGAGACCGATCCGATGGTGGTCGCCCTGGCCGACGCCATGGCTAGCGGTCAGCGGGCGCTCGACGAATTGCGCGCGATGACGCCGGCGGAAAGTCAAGAAGCCATCGGTTCGGTCAACATCAACGAACTGCTGCGCGACGTGCTCGATCTCACGACCGGTAGTCTGCTTGCCAGCGGCATCACGGTCACCTGGAAACCACAAGCCATGCTGCCGACGTTTTCGGGTTATCCGAACAAGCTACGTTCGCTGTTCAAGGCACTGATCGACAATGCCATCGAGGCCATGAGCACGCGTGGCTGGCGAGAACGCGAGCTGGTGTTGTTGACGCGTGCCAAGCTGGGCAGCATCGAAATCGTGATCGAGGACAGCGGCCCGGGCATCCCAAGGGCACTGCAGCTCAAGGTGTTCGAGCCGTTCTTCACCACCAAGCGTGAAAGCAAGCGGCATTTGGGCACAGGCCTCGCCACGGCGCAACAGGTGGCGGCCGATCATGGCGGCACGATCGAAATCGATCCGGCGAAGCTGCCCGGTTGCCGCATCAGCGTGGTCTTGCCCGTAAAGCGTTCGGGATGATCGAAACCCGCTCCCCTATCCTGCTGCGCGCCCAGTTCGAGACGCTGTTTCGCGTCTCGCAGGTGCTGTCGCGCTCGCTGGATTTTCAGCAGACGCTGCGCGAGGTGTTGCGTTCGCTGGAAATCACCGGCCACCTCAGTCGCGGCATGGTCAGCGTGGTCGACCCGGACGCCGGCGACCTGACCGTGCATGCGGTACATGGCCTCGACAGCGAAGAATACGAGCCGGTGCGCTACCAGCCCGGCGAAGGCCTGATCGGCATGATCCTCGAAGGGGGGCGTACCGTTGCCATTCCGCGTCTGGGCGACGAGCCGCGCTTCCTCAACCGGCTAGGACTCTACGAGAAAGACCTGCCCTTCATCGCCGTGCCGATCCAGGTCGGCGGTGCGCTGCAGGGCGTGCTCACGGTACAGCCCGACGAGCCGGATGACGGCCTGCTCGACGAGCGCGTGCGCTTCGTTGAAATGGTCGCCAACCTGATCGGCCAGAGCGTGCGCCTGTCGCTGGAAGTGGCGCAGGAGCGCAAGGCGCTCGCCGAGGAACGCGACACCCTGCGCCGCACGGTGCGGCAGAAGCACGGCTTCGATAATCTGGTCGGCCATTCGGCGCCGATGCGGCGCATTTTCGAGCAGATCCGCATGGTGGCGAAATGGCCGACCACGGTGCTGATTCGCGGCGAAACCGGCACCGGCAAGGAACTCATTGCCAACGCCATTCACTACAACTCACCGCGCACGCGCGGGCCGTATGTGCGGCTCAACTGCGCCTCGCTGCCGGAAACCCTGCTCGAGTCCGAACTCTTTGGCCACGAAAAAGGCGCCTTTACGGGTGCCGTCAATTCGCGCAAGGGCCGCTTCGAGATGGCCGACGGCGGCACTCTGTTCCTCGATGAAATCGGCGAAATCTCACCGCCCTTCCAGGCCAAGCTGCTGCGCGTATTGCAGGAGGGCGAGCTGGAGCGTGTCGGCGGCGGTCGCACCATCAAGGTCGATGTGCGCTTGATCGCCGCCACCCACCGCGATCTCGAAGCGGCAGTGGAAACCGGTGACTTCCGCGAGGATCTGTACTACCGCCTCAACGTCATGCCCATCCTGCCTCCGCCGCTGCGCGAGCGCATGGAAGACCTGCCGGAAATCGCCCTCTTCCTGCTTGACCGGCTGGGTGGCATCCAGAGCCGGCCGTTGAAACTCACGGCCGCCGCCCAGCGCCGGCTGGCCCAGCATTCCTGGCCGGGCAATGTGCGTGAGCTGGAAAACTGCCTGGAGCGCGCTGCCGTGATGTCGATGGATGGCGAGATCGATGCCGACCTGATTCGCATCGACAAGCTGCGCAGCGGGCCGGTGCGGACGAGTGTTGCCGCCGTCTCACCAGCACCGACTTTTCGTGCCGTCGCCGGCGATGAAGACGAGGCTGGCGAAGCCGAGCCGGGCGAACCAAACGAACGCCAGCGCGTGATCGCCGCGCTCGAACAGGCCGGCTGGGTGCAGGCGCGTGCGGCACGGCTGCTCGGCATGACGCCGCGCCAGATCGCCTACCGCATCCAGATTCTCAACATTGAAGTGAAGCAAATCTGATGAGCAAAATCGGAATCTATTTCGGCACCGACACCGGCCGCACGCGGCGCATCGCCAAGCTGATCGCGCAGAAGCTGGGCGACAGCGCCGTCCCGCCGCTAAACATCAACCGCGCCACGGTGGAGCAGTTCCTGGCCCACGACGTCCTGATCCTTGGTACCCCGACGTATGGTGACGGCGAACTCCCCGGCCTGTCGGTCGGGCTGGCGCAGGAGAGCTGGGAAGAATTCCTGCCGTGTCTGGCGGGGCAGGACATGAGCGGGAAGAAGGTCGCGTTGTTCGGTCTGGGCGACCAGGAGAAATACAGCAACGAGTTCGTCGATGCGCTGATCTTCATTCACGATGCGGTGGTGGCGCGTGGTGCCCGGATTATTGGCTACTGGCCGGTCGACGGCTACAGTTTCAAGGCCTCGCAAGCACTGCTCGATGGTCGTTTCGTCGGCTTGGCACTGGACCCGATCAACCAGGCAGCGCTTACCGACGCGCGTGTCGACGCCTGGCTCCAGCAACTCAAATCCGAAGGAATGTGAGATGGCGATTAACGGGCACTACGACATCGGCGAAATCGTTTTCAGCCGCGAACTATTGATCAACGATGGCGGCATCCCCGATGTGGCGGACGATGCCATCGTTGCCACCCCGGGCCGACGCGGCGTGGTGGTGAATTCCGGTCATGCGCAGCTGGATCCCGACCAGCAAATCTACCTGGTGCGCTTCGAGAGTGAAGACCGCGACCTCGCCAAGCTCGGCCCGCCGGTCGGCTGCCTGCCGGAAGAACTGACCCAGGATGAGATCTGGGCGAAGCAGCAGTCATAGCGACGCTGCCCCTTGTTGTGGTGGGTTGGGCGTCGCGTCGCACTACGGCGCACTTGTGTGGCTCTTGACGAGAAACCAGCACATACCAAGAGCAAATGACCTGCCCAGCCGAGCCATCTGTTCCTCAGAGATTCCGATCGAACGATGCGAGCCGGGACTAACAAAGCTGTAGACGCCAGCTAGTCCCCTCTCTTCAGCCTCGGAAATGAACCCAATTTGTCTCAAGAAGCTGATTATCCCTCCCCACTTTGATGGGTCGTAAGAGAGAGCGTTACCTGATCGTCGACTCATTGCGATAGCACGGGCAAGCGTCTCCAGAGCGACGCGAATGTCATTTAAGCAAGCATTGTAGTTGGGTGGAAGAGACCGGAATGACTCTGACGATTGGCCAATTTTTCGGATAACGTCTTCAGCAACTGACAGACCTGATGCCCTTAATGCCGCGACCAATTCGTCTTCGACTGGTGGAGCGTCGCTAATCGATGGGTCGCTCTGTACCACTTTGCCGTTGTCAATGATGTATCCATCAAGAAGAAGGCAGCACCGAAGGTCCGCAAACCTTTCCTTGTGGCGATATCTGGGGTTGGTCCTTGCCTCAAAGTCTCCACTAGTTCGCGCTATCTCCTCAAGAAGAGAAAGGAGCGATTCGTCAGTTGCTGTGCTGAGGGATTCAACGATATCGGTAATTAGCGTTCCGTACCCAACGGCATCATTCATGTTGTGCTTGCCCAAGAGAACAACAACAACGCCTATCTCGTGAAGGGCAAGAAACTGGGCAAGCGAATAGCGGGTTCGGGAACCGATCATGGCGGGCAGTCATTTGCTGTGAGGCATTAATAGCTCGGTCTCTCGCGCCAAAATGGCTCGGGCATCGTCAATGGAGCGGGCCTGTACTGACTTTGTGAGGACATAGCCTCGATTAACTAGATCCATTGCCCAGAGCCTATTTACATAGCTCGCCGTCACAATTTGCGCGAGCGCCATTATTACGAAGTCAATACTGCGGGTTCGAATTACGCAGTCCCTCTCCGAGATGCCGCTGCCGGCGATGGCAACCCACTCGCGATAATCTTCCATATAGAAGCATGCATTAAGAACATATGTGTCAGATAGGTTGTGGTGGTTTAGGTAATAGGCCGCAGCCCCGAGCGCCAGCAAGCCCAATGTCGGAACCCACAAGCGCCTAAATAGTAGCCACGCTGGCCCAACAATCAGTGCCGGCCAGCAGAAGCCACTCTTAACCAGTCGGGGTGGCAATATCGGATGGTCATACAGACAGTATTCAGAAACATTCTTCATGTGATTCAACTCCGAGAAAACTTTAGCGACAGGCCAAGAGCGACGCCCAACGTGAAAGGCTGCCTAACAGACGGAAAACTATCCGTCAGGATGGCCGTATAAAAGTCGATTAATGTGTTTTTCGTTTATACATCAGTTAGTTGACCAACTTTAGTGGGGCCTAAAAAATGGACTCCATACCGGCGCATTCTGAGCCAACCGCATCACCGTCTTCTCGATCAGGTCCGTGGGAAAATTCGGCTCAGGCATGCCAGTTTGTGCCCTGGACATACATATCCAGACTGGATTAAACGATTTATTCGACATTTTGACAAGCGCCGTTCTGACGAAATGGCTGCGAGAGAGGTTGAGGCGTTTTTGGCGGATTCCGGGGTTCGTGAATAGGTTGCGGCGTCCATCCGGAATCAGGCCGGAAGCGTCGATCTGCGTGAAGTGGTTGAACAACGGTGCCGATGCAAAGCAGGCAGATCACCCGTGAAGACTGTGATCCGCCGCGCAGCAGATGTTCGCCGGACAAATCCAGGTTGGCGCAGGGATCATTTGTGCCGCCATTGGCGTTCACATTGGGTTGGCTTTGAAACGTTGATTCCCGCCATTGTCGGATTTGCTACATCGCGGCGACCACTTGAAGTTCTTTGTTTTTCAGTAGCTTACTGAATCAAGTCAGCATGGCATGACGGTTGCTGAAGTAATGGTGCCCCCAACCCCAAGGGAACATCATCATGGATCTGCCGGTCATCGAAAGCACACCACAAAAAACAGGCGGCTGCAGCGCCGGCAGCTGCGGCTCCACGTCCGACCAGATGGGCGGCATGTCGGACGAGATCCGTGCCAAGGTGCAGGACCATCCGTGCTACTCGGAAGACGCGCACCACTATTTCGCCCGCATGCACGTGGCGGTAGCGCCGGCCTGCAACATTCAGTGCCACTACTGCAACCGCAAGTACGACTGCGCCAACGAGTCGCGCCCCGGCGTGGTCTCAGAGGTGCTGTCGCCAGACCAGGCGGTGAAGAAGACACTGGCCGTGGCAGCGACGATTCCGCAGATGACCGTGCTCGGCATTGCCGGCCCCGGCGATCCCCTCGCCAACCCGGAGCGCACTTTCGAAACCTTCCGCCAGCTTTCGGTCAAGGCGCCGGACATCAAGCTCTGCGTGTCGACCAACGGCCTGTCGCTGCCCGATCACGTCGAGGAGCTCTCCCGGCACAACATCGACCACGTAACGATCACCATCAACTGCGTCGACCCCGACGTGGGCGCCAAGATCTATCCGTGGATCTTCTGGCAGAACAAGCGCATCCATGGCCGCGAAGCCGCCGAAATCCTGATTCAACGCCAGCAGCAGGGCCTGGAAATGCTGGTGGCCAAAGGCATTCTGGTCAAGGTCAATTCGGTGCTGATTCCCGGCGTCAACGACGAGCACCTCAAGGAAGTGTCGAAGATCGTCAAGGCCAAGGGCGCCTTCCTACACAACGTGATGCCCCTGATCGCCGAGGCCGAGCACGGCACTTTTTACGGTGTTATGGGCCAACGCAGCCCGAATCCAGCGGAGCTGAAGAATCTGCAGGACGCCTGCGAGGGCGACATGAACATGATGCGCCATTGCCGCCAGTGCCGCGCCGACGCCGTTGGCCTACTCGGCGAGGATAGAGGTGACGAATTCACCATGGACAAGATCGACGCCATGGAGATTGATTACGAAGCCGCGATGAAGGTGCGCGCCGAATTCCGCGCCAAGGCGACGGCCGATTTGGAAGCCAAGCGGGCCAAGGCCCATGCGCCCAAGATGCCTCAAGCGCAAGTGGTGCAGTTCGTGCCGCGCAAAGAAAAGTCGGCGCTGGTAGGACGGCGGGTTTTGATGGCCGTCGCCGCCAAGGGCGGCCTGGTGGCGGTGCATTTCGGCCACGCCAATGAATTCCTGGTGTACGAAGCCTCGGCCGATGGCGCCAAGTTCGTCGGTCATCGCAAGGCCGAGCAGTATTGCGATGGTGACGTGTCCTGCGGCGATGGCGAGTCGGTGCTCGACAAGACGATCAAAGCGCTGGAAGGCTGCGAGGTCGTGCTCTGTTCCAAGATCGGCTACGAGCCCTGGGGCAACCTGGAAGCTGCCGGCATTCAGCCTAACGGCGAGCACGCCATGGAACCCATCGAGGACGCCGTGATGGCGGTGTGGCACGAGATGCTGGCCGCCGGCAAGCTGGACGCCAAGCCATCGGCCAACAAAGTCGCCTAAGGAAAACTCATGGCCCTCGAAATCATCGAAAGCTGCGTGAATTGCTGGGCCTGCGCCCCGCTGTGCCCGAACAAGGCGATCTACGAAGCGAAGCCCCACTTCCTCATCGACGCGGACAAATGCACCGAGTGCCTCGGTGATTTTGCCGATGCCCAGTGCGTAGCGATTTGCCCGATCGAGGGCGCGATCCTTAACGAACTGGGCGAGGAACTCAATCCGCCCGGTTCCCTGACCGGCATTCCGCCCGAACGCTGGGCGGCGGTGCAAGCCGAGATTCGGGCGCGCTGACCATGGCCACGATCGTCTTTTTCGAGAAGACCGGTTGTTCAGGCAATGCTCGGCAAAAACAATTGCTGGCGGAATCGGGCCACGAGGTCCTCGCGCGCGACTTGCGACACCGCATCTGGACCAATAGCGAATTGCTCGAATTCTTCGCCGGCATGCCGGTGGCGCAGTGGTTCAACCGCTCCGCTCCGGATATCAAGTCCGGCGAGATCGTTCCCGAAGAACTCGACCAGAGCACGGCACTGACGCTGATGCGCCTCAATCCGCTGCTAATCCGCCGACCCTTGCTTCAGGTGGGTGATGAACGAAAAGTCGGTTTTGACGCGACGGTGATCAATGCCTGGATCGGCCTCAAACAGATCCCCGACGAGAACCTCGAAGCCTGTCGTCACGGCGGAGATCCGCATGCGGGCGGCTGCTCCCATTGACCAAGCCGTTGCCGTTGGCAACGACGTGCATTGGATCGGCGCCTTCGACCCCGACCTGCGCAGCTTCGACATCATTCTGCGCACCGCCAACGGCACCAGCTACAACGCCTATGTGGTGCGTGGCAGCGAAGGGGTAGCGGTGATCGATACGGTCAAGGCGAATTTCTCTGCCGGATTCTTCCGCCGGCTCGAATCGGTGGCGGATTACGACGAGATCAGCACCATCGTCCTCAACCATCTCGAACCCGATCATTCCGGTGCGCTGCCCGAGCTCCTGCGCCGTGCAACGCGGGCGACACTGCATGTCTCGCACCAGGCGCGGCCAATGTTGAAGGGTCTGTTCGACCCCGAGGAATTTGCCGATCGCATCGTCAGCGTCGGCACCGGTGACGTGGTCGGCCTGGGTGACCGGCAGTTGGAATTCTTCAACACGCCCTACCTGCACTGGCCGGATACCCAATGCACATGGCTGGCCTCGGAAGGCATGCTGTTTTCCGGCGATTTTCTTGGTTGCCACTATTGCGACGAGCGGCTATTCAACGATGCGGTGGGCGACTTCCGCTTTTCCTTCGAGTACTACTACGCCCACATCATGCGGCCCTTCCGCGCCTATGTGCGCGAAGCACTGGAACTCATCGAGCCGCTGCCGATCAGGACCATCGCGCCGGCGCATGGCCCCATTCTGCGCGACGACCCGCAGGATTACGTGCGGCGTTACCGCGCGCTGTCGAAAAGCGGCCTGCATAACACCACGGCCAAGACCCTGATCGTGTTCTACATCTCGGCCTACGGTGCGACGCGGCGCATGGCCGAGGCCGTAGCCGCCGGTGCCGAGTTTGCGTCGGGCGAGGTAGGCGCTGCCGGCGAAGTGCGCGTCTCACTCTACGATATCGAAGGCAGCGAGCCGCAGCCCTTCGTGGACCTGATCGAGGAAGCCGATGCGCTGATGTTCGGTAGCCCCACCATCAACGGCGACGCCGTCAAGCCGGTGTGGGATCTGCTTTCCTCGCTGACCATGGTCGACGTCAAGGGCAAGCTCGGCGCCGCCTTTGGCTCCTACGGCTGGAGCGGAGAAGCCGTACCGATGATCGAGGATCGCCTGCGCCGGCTCAAGCTGCGCGTGCCGGTACCGGGTGTCAAGGCGCGCCTGACGCCCACAGCGGACGAATTTGCCGCCTGTCATGAACTCGGTCGCCAGACTGCCCTGCATCTGCTGGGCAGGGCCACCCCCCGGGTTATCGATATGTCAGCCCTGGTTTGATTTCACTACTGGAGAATTTCCATGCCTAAAGCCAACGTCACCTTTCAGGACATCGGTGTCACCGTCACCGTGCCCGCCGGCACTCGCCTCATTGAAGTGTCTGAAAAGATCGGCGCCGGCATCACCTATGGTTGCCGCGAAGGCGAATGCTGTACCTGCCTGACCAAGGTAATCAGCGGCCATGAACACCTCGCTGCACCCTCGGTGCTCGAAGCCCAGGTGCTCAAGGACAACCTGGCGCCACGCCATCATCGCCTGGCCTGCCAGGCCCAGATTCTTGGGGGCGACATCGTCGTCAAACCCGCATAAATTTCATTCAACCACCGGAGCCCATCATGGCCAACGTCACATTTACCAGCCCCCTGCACAAGGATAAAACCGTCTACGCCGTTGCCGGCAGCCACACCCAGACCATTTTGCAATTGGCCAAGGACAACCACATTCCGATCGACTTTTCCTGCGGCGATGGCGAGTGCGGTACCTGCCTGGTCAAAGTGAGCAGCATCGACACCAAGACGCACAACAAGTACGGTCACATGGGCGGTCCGCTGACCGTGCGCGAAGTTGCCGTGCTCAAGGATCTGGGCAAGATCAAGCAGGCGCAGATCGACCAGATGTATGTCGACGACCTGCCGCCGACCGAGTGGCGTTTGGCATGCCAGTACATCGTGCGTGACGAGGACATCCTGGTGGAATACCCAAGTCGGTGAGCGTGGCGCCGGCTGCCGTCGAACCTGACCGCGCCGATGTCCTGGCGCGGGCGGAGGCGGCCTATCTCGGCCTGGCACTGGGCGATGCGCTCGGCGCCACGGTCGAGTTCATGACGCCGCGCGAAATCGCGCACCACTTTGCCCACCAAGGTGGAGTGCACCGCGAAATAATCGGCGGCGGCTGGCTCAAGCTCAAGCCCGGACAAGTGACGGACGACACGACCATGTCGTTGGCCCTAGGCGAGGCTATTCTGAGCAACGGCGGGCGTGTCGAAGCGCCTGCTTGCGCCCGGGCGTTTGATGCCTGGATGCGCGCCAAGCCGGTCGATATCGGCAACACCGTGCGTCGTAACCTGCTGGCCTTTCGCCGTACCGGCGAACCACAGGCGCCGGCATCGGAACACGACGCCGGCAACGGTGCCGCGATGCGCGTACTGCCGGTGGCACTCGCCACCTTTGGCTGGCCGGAAGATGCCGTGCGGGATGCAACGCGCGCACAGGCCCACGTCACGCACAACAATGCAATGTCCGATGCGGCCTGTGAATTTCTGGTTCTTGCCGTTCAGGATTTTCTGCGCGGTGATTCTTTGCAGCAGGTCGTCCAGCGGCGCATTCATCCGCTGGTCAGTGACGTGCCGGCCTTTGGCTTTGGCGACCGTCCGCGCCGGGAAAACCCCAGCGGCTGGGTGGTCGAGACCATGCAGGCTGTCTTGCAGGCAGTAATCGAGGACCACGGTTTCGAGAACTGCCTGGTCGATGTGGTGAATCGCGGTGGCGATGCGGATACCACCGGCGCAATCACCGGGATGCTGGCTGGAGCCATGTACGGTCTCGATGCAATTCCGTCACGCTGGTTGTCACAACTTGATTCGAATGTGCACAAACGTTGCGAATCGCAGGCACGCCAATTGTTGGCCGCAACCAGCTGATGCCGGTCACGGCCCGGCCGGGTTCAGGCGCTCACCGCCTGTTCGATCTGACAGAGTTCGCCGAGCGCACCGTCGATCAACTCGATGCCCATCCGTTTGCAGAATCGTTGTTCCTTGTCGGTGGGATTCATGATGAGCGCCCATCCCGTGGTTTCCTTGGCCGCATCAAAGATTAGGTCCGAAAACACCATGCGTTCGGAATCCCGGTTCAAGCGCATGCCGAGCAGCAAATAGCGTTTGCCCTTGCGCCGCTCCTTGACGAAGTACGGCACGGCAAAGCCGCCCATCAGTTCGGTGATGTAATCGACGTAGTCCGCATCTGAAGCAATGTAGGACGACACGGGTTTGGGTGCGCCCATTGGTTTGAACAAAATCGGCAGGGCGGGATCAGCTTGCTCGGGCCGGATTTCGACATAGCTGTCGCCGTCGTGGGCGTACAGCTTGAAGCGATAGTCGGTACCGCCGATGCGGGCACAGCCAAGGATCAACAGATGGGCCATGCCGGCATAGGTATCGAGCAGCTGGGTATCGCGGTTGATGTCGATGACGTAGGGTGGCGCAATGGCGGCCAACCAGTCGTGGAACGCGGCGCGTGTCCATTGCGTACTGCCATACGTGGCATCGAGAAAGCGGGTGACGGTACTGCGTCCACGCTTGAGTTCGATGTTCATCGCCGCGCGCGGGAATTCATACATGAGTTTGGGTGCCATCGGCTGGCCGTTGTTCAGCGCCAGAATGAGTTGCTCGCTGGTCGCCGGAATGGGCTGGCCGGTGGCTTTGGAGGTCACGTCAGCGAGGACGCCGGGCCCGAGATAGGGCACGATGCTGCCGTCGGTGAGGCCGGCTTGCCAGGTGTCGAGAAGGTTGGTGGGGATCATTGCGCGGGCTCCATGAAAGGTCTCTTGAGCTTGCTGCAAGAAGCGCACCCGCCCGCAATCCCTGTCAGGGACTGGCACGGCAATGCTTATGTCGGACTTCGTACAAAAAGTCGGTGCTGGCGAGGCGGCGATACGAGGAGAGACAAAGCCGGTTCAGGGAGCATTTTTGAATTCGTGGAACACGAACACCGTACTGGCTACGGTTAAACACCCTCGGTGGCGATCACATCAGAGGGTCAGCGGGTAGTCCGTTCCACCTGTTGGTAGAGCACGGCCCCTCCGGCCAGGCTCAGGAGCCAGGCTGCGAGCAAGCCGGCAATGTGTGCCTCGACATGATGCGGCCATAGCCTGGCGAAGATGGAACCGATGAGCAGGATGATCGGGTAGTGAATCAGAAATACCGAGTACGAAATACGGCTCAGCCAGGCGACGACGTCATGCACGCGCTGGTTCAAGACCGGCTTGACGTGCAGCCCGACGGAGAGAATCAGGGCCGTGAACAAGGCCACGACGAGGCGGCTGCGCCATTCCAGGGCGAGCGCCAGGATGACGGCACTGAACACCATGGTCAGCCAGAAATGCTTGCGGGTAAGTCCCGAGGACCACTGGACCATCACTCCGAGGCCATAGGCGCCAAAGAAGTACAAGGCCCATTCGTCCATTGCCGGATTGCGATTGAACCAGAGCAAGGACGATGCAATCAGACCCACTACCGCCAGCAATGCTACCCATCGCATCGCAACCTGATAGCGGTCGGCGCTGACTTGTGCCAGCCAAAGCAGCAGCAGCAATACGACGTAGAGTTGAAAGTCGATAGCGACGTACCAGACACCCGCCGATAGGGAATTGACATCGACAATGTCGTGAATCAGCAGGATGTGGGCCAGCAACTGCAGCAACGCGGGGACGGCGGGCGTATCGACGTCGTTCAGAATTTGCCGCGCGAGCGCTGCCGCCGCGATTGCCAGCAACAGCACAACTGCATACGGGCGCACAAGACGCACATAGCGCCGCCAGACCAACTGAGCCACGCCGCGAGCCGACGTATCAAAGCACGGCGCGTGCGGCCGGGGTGCCAGCGACCGCGCGGCGAGAAATCCGCCCAGCACAAGAAACGCTTGCACGGCTTGGCGCGCGTCGGCGTAAAGCCAGTCCATCAGTTGTGCCGCATAGGGGTGCACCGTCCTGGCCAGCGGGCCGTAGGCGGCGAAGTGATGCCATACGATCAACTGCGAGGCGATCGCCTTGATCGCATCGACTATCCAGAAGGCGGTCGGGGCTGGCCTCATTACCTGATGTGCACACTCAAAAAGTCGGTTCTGGCGAGATGGCGACCACTGGTAAAAAACACGTGGGTAAATAAACACATACGAAAAATGATCTGCATCGACAGGGTCGCTGGAAATCTAGTTGTCTTGCTCCAGGCCGTAGCGTTTGATGCGTCTCCACAGGGAGACGCGATCGATGCCAAGGATCTCGGCCGTTCGGTTCCGATTGCCCGCCGTGAGTTCGAGGACTCGCGCGATGTGCGACGCTTCATTCTTCTCGAGCGTCAACAATTCGCCGGACGGGCCGGCGACGCGTACTGACAAGCGTTGGAGGTTTTCCGGAAGATCGGTCATCTGCAGCATTTCGCCGCGCGCCAGGGCAACCCCGCGCTCGATCAGATTGAGCAGTTCGCGTACATTGCCCGGAAAGTCGTAGCGATTCAGAAGGCGAAGTGCGTCAGGGGCAATATCCGCCAGCGCTTTGCCCATTGCCAAGGCAGACTTGCGCAGGAAATAGTAGGCCAGCAAGGCAATATCGTCGCGCCGCTGACGTAGCGGCGGCAGCTCCAGATTGACGACATTCAGGCGGTAAAACAGGTCGGCGCGAAAGCCACCGGTGCTCACCATTTCTTCAAGATTGCGGTTGGTGGCGGTGATGACCCGAACATCGACCTTGATCGGTGTCGTGCCGCCAACACGGTAGAGCTCCCGCTCCTGAAGCACGCGAAGGAGTCGCACCTGCATGCCGGGGCTCATTTCGGTGACCTCGTCGAGGAACAAGGTGCCGCCATGTGCCTGTTCTATCATGCCTTTAGTCTGCTGGTCGGCGCCGGTAAAGGCGCCTCGCTCATGGCCAAAGAGTTCGTTGGTCAGCAAATCCTCTTGAATCGCCCCGCAATTGATGCCGATGAATCGACCCTCCGGGCGGTCGCTGTGGGCGTGCAGAAAGCGCGCCAGCAATTCTTTTCCGGTACCGGATTCTCCTGAAACCACCACATTGCATCCGGTCGGTGCGATTTGTCGTGCCGTATCCAGGAGGCGAAGCATGAGCGGGTCTTGCGTGATGATCGTGCCACCGCTTTCGAACGCGGCAACCCGCTGCTTCAGCAAGCGATTTTCCTTCTTGAGGCCAACCACGGTCAATGCACTGCGGACCACATCACGTACTTCATCAAGCCGATAGGGCTTGGCCAGGTAATCGAAGGCGCCGCGACGCATGGCCTTGATCGCCGAATCGATGGCGGCATGGCCGGTAACGACAATCACCTCGAGCTCGGGATAGGCATCCCGCGCCCGCTGCAGCAGCTCAAGCCCATCGATGCCCTTCATGCGCAGGTCGGTCACGATCAGATCCCAATCCTGCCTCGTCAGCTCGTCAAGCGCCGCCTGGCCGCTGCTGCACCCCTTGACGGTGTATCCCTCTTTCCGCAGGAGATGGGTCAGGCTTTTCAGGGCCGGGGCCTCATCGTCCACGACCAGGATCTGGTTTGCTTCAGGGTTCAGGAGTACGTTTCGCATGGCATGTAAATTGAGAACCAAGTCCCCTGTCCCAGGGTACTCCTGATGGCAAGCGCGGCCTTCATCTCGCCCAGGATTTCGCTGACGACATAGAGACCCAGGCCCGTTCCTTCTCCGGGCGGCCGCGTGGTGAAAAAGGGATCAAAGATATTGCCAATCCTTTCCGCTGCGATACCCTCACCGTTGTCAGCAATCTCGATCAGAACGGTGGTCCCCGCTGGCCGGGTACCCATGACCAGGGCTGCCCCTTCAGGCGGCCAGGTGACATGATCAAGCTGCCGGCCACGAATCTCGATTTTCGTTGCTCCGGCATCCAGTGCGTTCTGGATCAGGTTGATAAAGATCTGCTGTAGATGCCTCGGATCAGCCTCCACCGCGAGATTGTCAGACAGGTCGATTTGGATCGCATCGGCCCGGGCCACATGGCTGCGCATCAGCAACACGCTGCGATCGAGTATGGGCCGAAGCTTCACCCATTCCGTTTGAGCGTGACCGTCGCGGCTGTAATCGAGGAGCAGGTGCACAATGTGATGGGCGCGCCTGACTTCATCATCAATCTGATTCAGCCAATCCAGCAAGCTGGCCTTGGTGTCGGCGGGAAGATGTTCCACTTCTTCCAACAGGATCTGGGCAGCACTGGAGATATTGCCCAATGGGTTGTTCAGTTCGTGCGCGACGCCAGAGGCCATGGTGCCCAATGAGGCCAGCTTGTCGGAATGCATGACTTGTCGTCGATGCATATCAACCTCATGCAACATGCGATTCAGGGCTTGGGTAAAGGACACAATTTCACGATCGTTGGAGACCATCGCAAAGCCATTGAATTCACCTCGCGCTAATGGAGCGAGCTGCTTTTCGAGTTCGTTCAACGGACGTCCGACGAAGTGATAGAGCACCTGCCCGCTTAGCAACGCAATGACGACCAAAGCCCCCGCGAGGACCAACAGGACCTGGCGCGACTGTTGCACGGAATGGGTAAGGGAGGTGCGCTCGCGTGCCGCCAAGAGTTCGCTCCGGGTCAAGATATCGTGCCCCGCATCACGCACCACTTCGCTACGCGGAGTCGATTCTGCAAGGGCCAGCTGGTAGCGTTGAAAGGCCAGCTTGAGCTTGCTCAACTCGGTATCGATGGTCATCACGGCCAGGTCAGGGCCATCAAGGCGATCGAGCAGATGTGTTGCGGTTTCACGCGCAGCGGCGAGTTCCGTCGTACCTTCCCCCAGGGTGCGATACAGAAAGTAGTTCTTTTCGTGGCGGCGCATTTCCTGCACCTGCTCCTGAAACGCCGCGATTGCGATGCCTTCCTGTACCCGCCGCTCGACAAATCGCAGATCGGCGGCGACCAGCAAGGCAAACAAGCAAACCGCCGCCGCCAGCGACAGGTAGCTCAAGAATATCTTGCCGCGAATGCTGCTCATTGCGGCACGTTTCTATTTTGTAACATGTTGCGAATGTTAAACGTTTCTTGGGCCGCACCGCTGCGAGTTATGTCTGAGCGCATGACAAGCTCCAGCGTTGTAATAATGAAACATCGCAGTAATTTTGGAAATTCTAGGAGTGCATTAGAAACAACGGGTTATAGATCTCGAAAGCGTGGCATGGCGCTTGCGAAAGGTGGTATGCCTTCATCCATGATCCGACCCTATGAAACATTTTCTGCACCAACTAAAGCACGCTATTGACGCCCTGGTGGACGAAAACGGCGGCGAGCGCAACGGCCGTCGCGCCATGGCAGAGAGGTTGTTTCACACCAACCCCGGCACGGCGTCTACTCCGGTTGCGTTGGATTCGGCTTCCCCTCGCCGGAAAGGTCGGCGCTGGATAGCCCTTGGTGTCGGTGAATCGCTGCCCAAGGATGTCGTCGACTATGCGGCGGGTGCCTGTCAGCGCATGGGAGCAAGTCTGCTCCTGGTAACTGCCATCGGCCATGACAACTTGATGGCCCTTCTGCAGCCCTATCAAGAGACGATTTCCGGACTCAACTGCGAAACGGAACATCTGGCCGTTGATACGCGACGCCAGGCAATCAATGTTCTCAAGAGTCGTTTTGGCGTGCAATTCGCCATTTCCGGCACTAGCGACGATCCCTTGCGCTCACTGGCATGTCAAAAAG
Source organism: Propionivibrio dicarboxylicus (assembly GCA_945902805.1). Classification (GTDB taxonomy): domain Bacteria; phylum Pseudomonadota; class Gammaproteobacteria; order Burkholderiales; family Rhodocyclaceae; genus CAMDMZ01. The sequence goes on from CAMDMZ010000008.1 coordinate 22,692, forward strand.
GCGGATTTCTGGACCCGAAAGTTCCGATACCGATCGTCGTCATTGGCGACAAAGAATCTCATCAACGCCGTGGCGTGGCGCGGATTGGATCGCGAACGGCAGAGGCTGGCTTACGTCGAATACACTAAATATGTCTGAACTTATCGTCCGCTGGTCCAGGTTCCTGCCCTTTTTGCGCTGGTGGCCGCAGGTCACGCGCGCGGCCTTGAAGGACGACCTACTGGCGGGCTTCACCGGCGCACTTATTGTGTTGCCGCAAGGCGTCGCCTTCGCCACCATTGCCGGCCTGCCGCCGCAATACGGTCTCTACGCCGCCATGGTGCCGGCCATTGTCGCCGCCCTGTTCGGTTCCTCCTGGCACCTGGTTTCCGGACCGACCACGGCCATCTCGATTGCGCTGTACGCGGCGATCCATCATCTGGCCGAACCCGGTACCCCGCAATACGTCGGCCTGGTACTCACCCTCACCCTGCAAGTTGGCATCTTCCAGCTGGCACTCGGCCTCGCGCGCATGGGTGCCGTCGTCAATTTCATCTCGCACACCGTCGTGATCGGCTTTACCAGTGGTGCCGCCGTACTGATCGCCGCCAGCCAGATTCGCAGCTTCTTCGGCATCGACATCCCGCGCGGCGTGCCGTTCTACGAAATCCTGCACCAGTTCGTCGTCCAGATCGACCATATCAATCCGTTGGTCGCCGGGGTTGGCGTGGCGACCCTGATCGCCGGCATCCTGACCAAGCGCTACTGGAAGAAATTCCCCTACATGATCGCCGCCATGCTGGTCGGCAGCATCGTCGCCTATATCCTCAACAGCCTGATCGGTCAGGCCGAAACGGGGATCAAGACCGTCGGCGCCCTGCCCGCCGGCCTGCCCCCCTTCTCGGTTCCGGATTTCTCCTTTGCCGCACTGAAGAAGACCTTCGGCCCGGCGCTGGTCATTACCATGCTGGCACTCACCGAAGCGGTATCGATTGCCCGTGCCATCGCCGTGCGTTCGGAACAGCGCATCGACGGCAACCAGGAATTCATCGGCCAGGGTCTGTCCAATATCGTCGGTGCCTTCTTTTCGGGCTATGCCTCCTCCGGCTCATTCAACCGGTCCGGCGTCAATTACGAAGCCGGTGCACGCACACCACTGGCCACCGTCTTCGCCTCGATCTTCCTCATCATCATCCTGCTTGTCGTCGCCCCCTTGGCCGCCTATCTACCCAACGCAGCGATGGCCGGCATCCTGTTCCTGGTCGCCTGGGGCCTGATCGATTTTCATCACATTACGTCGATCTGGAAGACCAGCAAGTCGGAATCGGCGATTCTCTGGGTGACCATCATCGGCACCCTGATGAATCTCGAAGCCGGCATCACGGCGGGGGTGCTGCTGTCGCTGCTGTTGTACCTGAACCGCACCTCGAAACCGGGCGTCGAGCCGCTGGTGCCGGTGGTCGATGCCAGTGGTTACCATTTCATCGATGCCCGCGGCAAGCCGGAATGTCCGCAATTGCGCATCGTGCGGATCAATGGCTCGGCCTACTTCGGTGCCGTGGATCACATTCAGAACACGCTGCAGCAGATCGATACGGACAATCCGCGGCAGAAGTCGGTGCTGATCGTGTCGCTGGGGATGAACTTCATCGACATCGCCGGGGCGGAGATGTTCACCCAGGAGGCACGTCGTCGCCGGCGCATGGGCGGCGGGCTCTACTTCTACCGCATGAAGCCGGAAGCTTTCGAGATCCTGCGCCAGGGCGAGTACGACCACGCCATCGGCGAGGGGGCGTTCTTCCCGGTCAAGACCAATCCGACGGATGCCCTCTATTGGACGCTCGACCCGAACATTTGCCGCCACTGCAAGACGCGCATCTTTGCCAATTGCAACAGCGGCCGCCTGCCGGATGGCGATCGTCGCTTGCGGCTGATGCTGGCGGCGGACAACAGCGAGTTGGCTCCGGTGACGCGGGCACTGTCAATTGCCCTGGCCAGCCAGCTCGGGGTCCGGCTTGATGTGGTCGGGGTGGCCGCAGATACAACCCAGATCGAGGCGGTTGCGGCACGCATCGAAGCGATCAAGACGGAAGCCATCGCGGCGGATGTCCGTTGCGAGTTGCTGCCGCGTGTCGGGACCGATCTGGCGAAGGAAATCCATGTCGCGGCCACCCAGGCGCACACGCAGTTGCTGGTCATTGGCCGCCGTCTGCTGCCGGGCGTGGCCGAAGTCGGCCCCGTCGCCCAGCGCATCATCGCCAACGCGCCGTGTCATGTGATTGTCGTGGCACCGTCGAGCCAGCTCTGGACGAAGCGGATTCTGGTACCGTTCGATGGTACGGATGAGGCCGTCGCCGCGGTTGAATTGGCGGCGCAGCTGGCCAAGGCTGGGCAGTTGCCGATTACTTTGTTCTCGGTTGCGGACAGGAACGGGAATCTGCCAAAAACCATCGCCGATGCCGCGCAGCTGGCTATTTCCAGTCTCAAACTGGAAGGAATCACAGGCGACCTGATCATCGGTGAAGGTGCGATCGCTGCTGGAATTCTGGCTGCCGCCAGAAAAACAGATGCGGATTTGATTGTTCTCTACCGCCATACTCGCAGTGGCTTGAGTCGCAAGTTGCTCGGTAGTGTTGGCGATCAGGTGATTCGAGGCGCTGACATACCAGTACTGCTGACTGGAGAATCAGGTGGAATCAGTTTGAATACCGCTGGATAGCCTCTGACCGCCGAGATTCGGAGTCATATCTTCACCAGGCGCACACGATACAAGCCACCGATCACCACATATTCGTCTTCGCCTTTGAGCATGCCGGGTAGCAGGCTGCTGAAGAAGGCCAGCTTGGCCAGCGGCACATCCACCGCCAAGACATCATCGCCGAATTCCCCGGCACGTTCGCGTGAACGGGAGAAGGAGTTGATGTTATTGAGCAGCACCACCTTTTCGTCCCGGCCGTGGTCCGCCACCACCTCATGGTCGCCGAGGCGATTGACACCGCGATACAGGCGCAGATGGGTGCGCTGCGGAAACTGCCGGGTCAGTTCGTACTGGCTGTAGGTGTAGAGCAGGTCAAGTTGGGCTTCCAGTGCATTGGTGCCGTACAAGCCCTGCACGCGCATTTCCACATAGCGTTGCCATGGCGCACTGCCCGCTTCACGTAGTGGCGCGACGTGGTAACGCGGACACAATCCGAAACGCGATTCAACCCAGCCCTTGAGCACTGCGGCCTCGCGGCTCTCGGCATCGAAAGCCCAACCGCGTACGACGCGCTGGTAATTGGCTTTGGCGCGCGATTTCTTCTGGCCGCTGCCCACGCTCAGGCCGGCGTCCTCCGGGTTGGTCAGGCGGAAATGATGATCCATATAGCCGGCGAAGTGCTGCGCGCGTTCGACCGGATCATCGATGTCATCGAGCAACGCCAGCAGAGGCTTGTGTAGGTCGGAAATGCCATCGATCTGCAACGCGGTGGGGTGTAGCTGGTAGGTCAGTCCACCCAGGATCGCGGCCGGCAGGTTGCAGCGGTTGATCGAATGCCGTGCCGCTTTCGGCAAACCCAGTGGCGGCACGGGCATTTCCTTGTCGGGAGCACGACAAAGCATAGGCGCCATGTCGCACACAGTTACCGCAGCAGGATCGTCGGATATCGTCAAAAGGCTTGCCAGATCAGGGATTCAGAGGAATGCGTGCTCCTGGCACGCTCCATGCAACAGCCTTGTTGAGAGCACGGGAATTCCCGTCACCTCGATAGATTTCGACGCAACAGTATTCAACGCAGGATCTAAACAAGGAGCGCATCATGGCAAAACTTCGTCAGGCCGCCATTTATGGCAAGGGCGGTATCGGCAAGTCTACCACCACGCAAAACCTCGTCGCCGCACTGGCCGAATCAGGCAAGAAGGTGATGATCGTTGGCTGTGACCCCAAGGCCGACTCGACCCGTCTGATCCTGCATAGCAAGGCGCAGAATTCGGTCATGGAACTCGCCGCCGAAGCCGGTTCGGTGGAAGATCTCGAACTTGAGGACGTGTTGTCGGTCGGTTACGGCGGCATCAAGTGCGTCGAATCCGGTGGCCCGGAACCCGGTGTTGGCTGTGCCGGCCGTGGCGTGATCACCGCCATCAACTTCCTGGAAGAAGAAGGCGCCTACACCGACGACCTCGACTTCGTTTTCTATGACGTGCTGGGCGACGTGGTCTGTGGTGGCTTCGCCATGCCGATCCGTGAGAACAAGGCGCAAGAAATCTACATCGTTTGCTCGGGCGAAATGATGGCCATGTATGCCGCCAACAACATCGCCAAGGGCATCGTCAAGTATGCCAACTCGGGTGGCGTGCGTCTGGCCGGCCTGATCTGCAACAGCCGCAATACCGACCGCGAAGACGAATTGATCATGGCGCTGGCCGAGAAGCTTGGCACCCAGATGATTCACTTCATCCCGCGTCACAACGCCGTGCAGCACGCCGAGATTCGCCGCATGACGGTGATCGAATACGACCCGACGCACAAACAGGCCGACGAGTACCGCGCTCTGGCCCGCAAGATCGTCGAGAACAAGAAGTTTGTGATCCCGACCCCGATCACCATGGACGAACTCGAAGCCTTGTTGATGGAGTTCGGCATCATGGATGTGGAAGACACCAGCATCATCGGCAAGACCGCCGCTGAACTCGCTGCTGCCTGATCCGGACTGAGTATCCCTCCGCAATTCAACGGGCGCTGTGCACGCATGAGTGCCGGCGCCCCACAAGGAGAAGCAAGATGTCTACGTTGACACGCGAAGAAACCGAAGCCCTCATCCAGGAGGTGCTGGAGGTTTATCCCGAAAAGGCCAAGAAGGACCGCGCCAAGCATCTGGCGGTGAACGACCAGGCCGTTGAACAATCCAAGAAGTGCATCACCTCCAACCGCAAGTCGCTGCCCGGCGTGATGACCATCCGTGGTTGCGCCTACGCTGGCTCCAAGGGTGTGGTGTGGGGTCCGATCAAGGACATGATCCACATCTCCCACGGCCCCGTCGGTTGTGGCCAGTATTCGCGCGCCGGGCGCCGTAACTACTACGTCGGTACCACTGGCATCGACACCTTCGGCACGATGAACTTCACCTCGGACTTCCAGGAGAAGGACATCGTCTTCGGCGGCGACAAGAAGCTCGCCAAGCTGATCAACGAAGTCGAAATGCTGTTCCCGCTGCACAAGGGCATCTCGGTTCAATCTGAATGTCCGATCGGTCTGATCGGCGACGATATCGAAGCCGTCTCGAAGAAAGCTGCCAAGGAAATCAACAAGCCTATCGTTCCAGTGCGCTGCGAAGGCTTTCGTGGCGTCTCGCAATCGCTTGGCCACCACATCGCCAATGACGCGATCCGAGACTGGGTACTGGACAAGCGCGATGGCCAGCAGTTCGAGTCGACACCCTACGATGTCTCGATCATTGGCGACTACAACATCGGCGGTGACGCTTGGGCCTCCCGCATCCTGATCGAAGAGATGGGTCTGCGCGTGGTCTCGCAGTGGTCCGGCGACGGCACCCTGGCCGAGATGGAAAAGACCCCCAAGGTCAAGCTCAACCTGTTGCACTGCTACCGCTCAATGAACTACATCAGCCGCCACATGGAAGAGAAGTACGGCATTCCCTGGCTCGAATACAACTTCTTCGGCCCGACCAAGATCGCCGAATCGTTGCGTGCCATCGCCGCTTTCTTCGACGACAAGATCAAGGAGGGTGCCGAGCGCGTAATCGCCAAGTACCAGCCGATGATGGATGCTGTGATCGCCAAATACAAACCGCGTTTGCAAGGCAAGACTGTGATGCTCTATGTCGGTGGCTTGCGGCCGCGTCATGTCATCGGTGCTTACGAAGACCTGGCGATGGAAGTGATCGGCACCGGTTATGAGTTTGGCCACGGTGACGACTACGACCGCACCATCAAGGAAATGGGCAACGCCACGCTGCTCTATGACGATGCCAATGGCTTCGAGTTGGAAGAGTTCGTCAAGAGGCTGAAGCCTGATCTCGTGGGTTCCGGCATCAAGGAGAAGTACGTGTTCCAGAAGATGGGCATCCCGCTGCGCCAGATGCACTCCTGGGATTACTCCGGTCCGTATCACGGCTACGACGGCTTCGCCATCTTCGCCCGCGATATGGATATGGCCATCTCGAATCCCTGCTGGAGCAAGCAGACACCGCCCTGGCTGAAGAAGCCGGAGGTTGAAGTCGAATTGAAGAAGGCTGCCTGAGTCAAGAACCGAAACCATTCCCTCAACTTATGCCCGGCACCACAGATGAGTGGTGCGGGCAAAGGAGATGAAGATGCAAGTTGCAGACGATATCAAACCGTGTTTCCCCCTGTTCGGCGATGCCGATTACCAGGAGTCTCTGAAAAACAAGCAGGAACTCTTTGAAGAAAAGCACCCGGCCGCCAAGGTGCAGGAAGTATTCCAGTGGAGCACGACCAAGGAGTACCAGGAACTCAACTTCAAGCGCGAGGCATTGACCGTTGATCCGGCCAAAGCCTGCCAGCCGCTCGGTGCCGTACTCTGTGCGCTCGGCTTTGAAAAGACCCTCCCCTATGTGCATGGCTCGCAAGGTTGCGTGGCTTACTTCCGTACCTACTTCAACCGTCATTTCAAGGAACCGGTCGCTTGCGTTTCGGATTCGATGACGGAAGACGCTGCGGTCTTCGGCGGCCAGAAGAACATGTTCGATGGCCTTGAAAATGCCAAGGCGCTTTACAAGCCGGAAATGATCGCGGTATCGACCACCTGCATGGCCGAAGTCATCGGCGACGACCTCAACGCCTTCATCACCAACACCAAGAAAGCCGGCCACATTCCCGACGATTTTCCCGTGCCCTTCGCTCACACGCCGTCCTTCGTCGGCTCGCACGTGACTGGCTGGGACAACATGTTCGAAGGCATCATCCGCTCCTTCACACTGAACACCATGGAAGACAAGGTGATCGGTTCGAACAAGAAGATCAATCTTGTTCCCGGTTTCGAAACCTACCTGGGCAACTTCCGTGTCCTGAAGCGCATGATGGCCGAGATGGGTGTTGACGCCACCATGATGTCGGATCCGACCGAGGTGCTGGATACTCCGGCCGATGGCGAGTTCCGCATGTATGCGGGCGGCACCACGCAAGCCGAGATCAAGGATGCGCCGAATGCCATCAGTACCATTCTGATCCAGCCGTGGCAGTTGGAAAAGACCAAGAAGTTCGTCGAGAACACCTGGAATCATGAGGTGCCCAAGCTCGATGTCCCGATGGGAATCGACTGGACCGATGAGTTCCTGATGAAGGTTTCCGAACTGACCGGCAAGCCGATTCCGGACTCACTGGTCAAGGAACGCGGCCGTCTGGTTGACCTGATGTCGGACAGCCACGCCTGGCTGCACGGCAAGAAATTCGCCCTGTACGGTGACCCCGACTTCCTTCTGGGAATGGTCAAGATCCTGCTCGAATGTGGTGCCGAGCCGACCCACATCGTTTGCCATAACGGCGCCAAGCGCTGGAAAAAGGCGATGGAAGCGCTGCTGGCCGAAAGTCCGTTTGGCGTGAATGGCAAAGTGTATGCGGGTGCCGATTTGTGGCACATGCGCAGCCTGTGCTTTACCGACAAGCCGGATTTCCTGATTGGCAACAGCTACGGCAAGTTCATTCAGCGCGACACCCTGCACAAGGGCAAAGCGTCTGAAGTGCCGCTGATCCGCATCGGCTTCCCCTTGTTCGATCGTCACCATCTGCATCGCCAGACGACGATGGGATATGAAGGCGCCATGCAGATCGTGACCACGCTGGTGAATGCCGTGCTCGAAAAGCTTGATGCTGACACCATGGGTATGGCTACCACCGACTACAACTTCGACCTGGTCCGTTAGGACCGGCTGCGCGACTCGATGGCGGCGTTGGGCGGTGCTCGCAATCCTCACGTACAAAACGTACGCTCCGGTTGCTGTGCTCCGTCCGCCTTGCCCTCGGGCCGCTCGCTCGGTCCCTGAACCGTCAAGGAGCTCTCATGGCCAACATCATGGTCCAGAAGGACGCCAAAGGTGCGTACGTGTTCTATCTACCCAAAAGGGATTTGGAGGACGCCATCGTTTCGATGGAGTTCGACACCCCGGAAAAATGGGGTGGCGAGATCAAGTTGAACAACGGTGGAGCCTATTACATCGAACCGCAGGCGTTGCCTGCACGCTTTCCCATTTCACTACGGGCAAAGCGCATCGACGCCGCTGAATAACCCATTTTCAGGAGAATCATCATGGCAATGAAAATCGTCCAGGCTGAATGTACCTCGTGCGGCGACTGCAAGCCGGTTTGCCCCACCACCTCGATCACCGACAAGGGCGGCATGTACAAGATCAACGTCGATACCTGCACCGAGTGCGAAGGCGAACACGATTCGCCGGCCTGCCTCGATGCCTGTCCGGCAGGTGAGTCCTGCATCGTGTTCATTTGATCTGAACGGGAGGCCCACATGTCGCAATCGATTACCCGCGAAGCCGCGTTGCGCGTAGCGTTGGCAGCACGCGAACTGGGTGGCCTCTCCGTCAAGGAACTGGTCTCGGCCCTGGTTGAGCGGCTCGACCTGCCACTGACCGAAGGCAAGCTGAAATCCGTTACCGTCGCCGATCTGCAGGTCATTCTGCAGGGCGACGACATCGTGCAGACCGATACCCCGAGGGACAGCCTCAAGCACGCGGTTCGCCTGCTCTGGGGCGAAGGCGTGACGGGCAGTGACTTGCCGCCAGTGGCTCCCTATTCGGAAGGCGACATGCCGGGATCGATCCGGGTCGCCTGTGCCTCCAACGGGGCTGAAATGCTGGATGGCCATTTCGGTTCCTGCGAACGCTTTCTGGTGTACCAGGTCTCGCCGGGTGAGCGGCGGCTGATCGACGTTCGGCCGACCATTGAGTGTGACCACGCCGAGGATCGCAATGTCGCCCGCGCCGCACTGATCAATGATTGCCAGGTGGTCTATGTGCAGTCGATCGGGGGGCCGGCGACTGCAAAAGTCGTGCGTGCCAACATCCATCCGGTAAAAGTCGGTGCTGGCGGAACGGCGGCAGACACCTTGGTCAAGCTGCAGGATGCCCTCGTATCACCTCCCCCCTGGCTGGCCCGCATCATGGGGGTCGAGGCCGGGTCGCTGGCAAAGTTTGCTGCGGACATGGAAGCGGCTGACGCATGATTACCGTCGGGATCGTCGAGCGAGTTGCCGATGCGGTGGCCGAGGCTAGTCCTTTCCTCCTCGACATTGACTTGCAAAAGCAGCTACGTGGGGAGTTTGATGGGTTGCGCGTGGTCGTCTGCAGTGACGATGACGTGCCGGCCAACGTGTCGCCCGCCCTGGGCAATTCACGCTGCAAGCTGTACTACCTGGATGCCGGCGAACACTGCGTCAAGCTGACCCAGGACGCCGCTGCCGCCAGTGGCCTGGTGGTTGGACTGCTTGGTGCGGATGACGACTGAACGCAAGACGGTTTCAGTATCGGTTGTGGCGCTGCAGGAGGCGTCACTGTGCCACCAGTGTCGCTATGCGACGAGCCTGATGCCGGGTGGGCAATGTGATCCGAACGATGTCTGCATCATGGCCCACAGCGGGCGGCGTATCGACCGCTTTCTGAAGCGGCACACCGACGAAGCGCAACACTACCTGCAGGACAGTTTCTGGGAACGCCGCGCCATCGCCGCGCGCTATGCGCCCTTGGCGGCCATTGCCGACTTGGTGCGTGACAGTGATGAAGTGGTGCGCCGCGTCGTTGCGTCGCGCCTGCCGCCGGAAGCTGCTGTCGCGCTGATGCATGATCCGGATCGCGAGGTGCGCATCACCGTCGCGCACCGGTTGGAGCCGGATGCCCTGCTGAAAATGGCGGGCGATCCAGACTACATGGTGCGGGTGGTGATCGCCCGCCGTCTGAGTCACGGCAAGTTGCCGCGTTTGGCGGAGGATCCGGAACGGGAAGTGCGCAAGACCGTCGCCCGCCGCCTGCCGGCATTTGCCCTGTCGCGCATGATCGATGATCCCGAGGTGGAGGTACGTCGCATCGTCGCCGAACGTGCGCTGCCGCAGGATGCCGCACGACTCCTCGATGACGAGGATTGGCTGGTGCGTCTGGCGGCGGTCCAGCATGCACCGCTCGATGCCACGCGTGCCTGCCTTGACGATGTGGAAGACGAGGTTCGCCATGCCGCCTGGACACGTTTGCAGCAGGGTGACAAGCCTACGGAGATTCTGAAATGAACACGACGACAAGCCGGGATATGAACTGGAGCGACCTGTCGCGCCAGATTGCCGAACTTTGCGTGCGCGTGCCGGCCTCATCCGGGCCGGCCGTGCTGGCACGCGAATTGACGGTACTGGCGCCCGAACTCGCTTTTCGTGAGGTACTGGCGCGCGGCGGCTGGTACCGGCTGGGCGGTGTGGTGGACGCCAGCGGTCATCACATTGCCGACGACCTGGAACACTGGGCCGAAACCGAGTTGCAGGCACGTGATGACGACATGGCGGCGTTGTGTGATGACTTCAACGACCTTGGCTTGTGCGCCACCCGCCTGTCCGGCCGTACGCATTATTTTGTTGCCGCGACCGGAACCGAGGCGTCCGACTTCGTGCAGCTGGAGATCGAGGAGCTGCAGGAACAGGTGTGCCACCCGCTGTTCGATGGCGAACGCATCCCGGCGGGAATCGAGGAACTGGTCGATCCGCGCGGGTCCGAAAGCAATTGTGGCGGCGAGGCCCGCCCGCTCGGCGCGCCCTTCCTAACCCTGCGTCGCCTGACGCCAATGCGCAGCTTTCTCGAACGGATGCGCAACCAGAAGCCCGAACCGCAATCCATCCATCGTTTTATCGAAGCCTGGGAGAAGAGCAGCGCCGGTGCCGCCACGCAGTTCTCCAATCACTGGGTTATCGCCGTGCGGGAACACCTGGATCGCTACAAACAGACCATCCTGCACGCAACACCGGTGGCCGCTATGAATGGCGCCCCGCCCAAGTTCGCCGCCGCTTTCGGCATGCAGGGGCTAGCCTTGCACGACGCGCTCAGCCGCTACGACAAATCAGTCGGCTACCCAATGGCCTGGTTCTTTCACATGCTCACCACGCGCAGCGCACCGCATGCGCTGGCGAATGCAGTGATCGATGACGTGCAGGCCGGTTTCAACTATCTGCCGGATCGCGATGCAGAGGTGGTCAAGGACTGGCTGTACCAGCCTTATGGCTTCTGACGACAAAGTTCTTCGAAGCACGGATTCTGCTCAGCCGATCGATGCCACCACTTTGATCTGAATTCCCACCTGCTGTTGTCTTGTCAGGTGAAAGGGGGCGGCCGAGCGGCGGGTCAGGCGTGCCAGCAGCGGCATCCCGTCGACCCGCAGCCGCACGTGGCGAACGACGGCGGCACCGGTGTCGCTCGCGGATCGGTACACGACCCCGTAGATGTCCTGCGTTCTACCCGTACCGGCGGACACGTACGCACCAAGTTGGGAAACTTAGCTCCTGAAACGGTGCAAGGAATATTCCCGAACATCACCAAGGTGTGCCGTATAACCCGGTCCGAGTTACGGATGCCCACGTTTCAGGTTGAAGCAGAGTGGTGAACCCATGCAGGACAAGGGGCCTGTCGATTTCCGTCAGGCTGGCGCAAATATTGCGTGCCATAGGCTGATTGATTGTTGTGAGACCCTAAAACAGCGCTGCACTTAAATTGCAGACTCATCACCGCCATGGCCAACTATTTCAATTCGCGCAATACCTATGGGCAGGGCAAGCTTTGCGAGATTGATGCTATCGCAGCACGAACCCTCTTGGGTCAGCAAAAAGACAAGAGTGACGCCTACTCGCCGCGTCTCGAACAGGCTTTCCTACCTGCTGTACTCGCCGGGCGCGATGACGAGGCCGCCAAGGTTTTCATCTATTGATGAAGAAGATCGCCGCACTGTTGGGACGTTTGTCTGTATCGCGCAAGCTGCTGCTGATCTATCTGCTCGACTTGACGGCGGTTTTCTTTATTACCTCGATCCTGATTGAGGAAAAATTTATTGCCATCGACTTTGCCCGCAAGGAGCTTGCCGGCAATGCCTACATTGTCAGTGTGCGAGATGCCTTGCAGGTGACAGTGAGTGTCCATGACCGCGTGTCCGGAACAGATATTGAATCGGTCCGCGAGCGTGTGCGCCAGGCTGAAGCGCTCTATGGAACCGGCATGGGAACTGCGGAGTTGGCGTCTGCATTCGATACCGCGCTGGCCAAACTTGCGGCCAGTGTCGGCAAGCCGGTTTCCAGCAATCTGGCCTTTCAGAGAGGCCGCAGTTTGCTGACACGCATTGGCGACCAGTCAAACCTGATCCTTGACCCTGACCTCGACAGCTATTACACCATGTCGTTAACGCTGCTGCGCTTTCCCGAGCTGCTTGCGCAGTTGCTGGACTACGAAAGGCTCGCCGGTGGCGACGACAGGACGCAATATCTGATTGCACAGGGCCGGCTTTCCGCCTTGCGCGAAGGCATTGAGGCTGATTATCGTGCCGCCTATGCGGGCAATACGTCGCAAGTTCTGGTCAGGCAACTCGGCCCCACGCATGATCGACTGTTGAAAGCGCTGTCGGTCCTGCTCGACTTACAGGCCACATCGTCGGCCCCGCTGTTCGCCGCTCGTGCACAAGCGCTGTCAGCATCAAGTGACGCATGGCAAGCGACCGCCAGGAGTCTTGATGAACTGTTGCATGCACGCGTCAGCCTGCTGTTCCAGCGCATGTGGCTGCATCTGGGCATGGCAGCGGCCATGCTGGCGGTGATCCTGTTCCTCGTATTCTTTGTTGCACGCCAGATTGCCGTGCCCTTGCGCCGCCTTGCCCATGTGGCGGATCGCGTGCAGGCAAGCAACGACTACACGCTGCGCGCCAGCTGGAATAGCCGCGACGAGATCGGCCAGCTCGTTACGGGCTTCAACACCATGTTGGAGCGACTCGACCGCGAGCGAATCGTCCAGCAGGAGCTCGCTGCACAGGCGCGGGCGGCGGCGGCACAGCAGGAATTGCTGGAGGCCATCCCGATTCCCCTCTTGGTGACCAGCGTACCTGAGCACCGTGTGTTGCATGTCAACGCACCTGCCGGGACTTGGGTGGATGCCGTCAAGGACGATCCCTGGGGGATCGGCCTTGATCGCGGGGCACGCGCGCGCTTCTTCCAGCGCCTTGCTGACGAGGGGGCCGTGCATGAGTTCGAAGTGCGCTGGAATGGCCCGCACGGCACCGCCTGGGCGCTGCTTTCAGCGAATCGCCTGCGTTATCAGGGGCAGGAAGCGGTGCTGACCACGTTTGCGCCAATCAACACCATCAAGCGCCTTGAAGCCAGCCTGAAGCTCTGGGCGACCATCTTCGAGGCAACCTCGGAAGGCATCCTCGTGATCGACCGCCAGAACGTCATCCTGCTGGCCAATACCGCACTCGCCCGCGCCAGCGGCTATCGTATCGACGAAATGCTCGGTCGCGATCCAACATTCTTGGCACCACCGGCTGCGACCGACGAGGCGAAGGCCGGCATGGTCGAGCGGGTGGCTAAGGCGGGTTCCTGGCAGGGCGAATTTGCGCTGCGGAAGAAGAACGGCGAGATTACGCCGCATTGGTTGGTGCTCAACACGGTGCGCGACGAACAGGGCGAACCAAGCCATGTGATTGCCCTGTTGGCCGATATCAGCGAACGCAAGGCGCAGGAGGAAAAGATTCGCCACCTGGCCCATCACGATGCGCTGACCGGCCTACCCAACCGTTTGCTGTTCGATGAACGTCTGCGCATGTCGCTGCAGCAGGCCGAGCGCCATCACGAGCGTGCTGCCCTGCTGTTCATCGACCTCGACCGTTTCAAGAACATCAACGATTCGCTCGGCCATCACGTCGGCGACGGTCTGCTGCAATCGGTCGCCGGACGGTTGATCGAAGCTGTACGCGCCGGTGATACCGTCTGTCGCCAGGGTGGCGACGAGTTTGTCGTCATTCTCAATGCGGTAGAAGACGTGCAGGAAGTTGCCCAGATCGTCGAGCGCCGCCTGATTCCGCTGGTATTACAAACCCACCAGGTGTGCGATGTCGCGCTGCACATTTCGTGCAGTGTCGGCATTGCGATCTATCCGGATGACGCCACCGAGATGGGTACCCTGATGCGCCATGCCGATGCCGCGATGTACAGCGCCAAGGCCAGTGGCCGCAACAACTTCCAGTTCTTCAGCGCCGAGATGAATCGCGACGCGGTCGAGCGGCTCAATACCGAAACGCACCTGCAGAACGCGTTGATGAATCGCGAACTGGAACTGCATGTGCAGCCGATCGTGGATTGCCAGAGTGGTGCCGTCGTGGCCGTCGAGTCCTTGCTACGCTGGCATCAGCCCGACTTGGGCATGATTCCGCCCACCCGTTTTATCCCTATCGCCGAGGAAAACGGCCTGATTCACGACATCGGCCGCTGGGCACTGACCGAAGCCTGCCGTTTGCACCAACAATGGGCAGCCTCTGCGATCGGACGCCTGCCCATCGCCGTGAATGTCTCCGCTGTCCAGTTTCGCCGTGGCGATTTTGTCGAGACCGTGCAGGCCGTGCTTGCCGAGAGCGGCATGCCCCCTGAATTCCTGCAACTGGAACTGACCGAATCACTGATGATGACCGAAAGCGAGCGCAACCTCGCTGACATTCAGCGTCTCAAGGCACTAGGTGTCGGGCTCGCGCTCGACGATTTCGGCACCGGCTATTCCAGCCTCAGCTATCTGCATCGCCTGCCCCTCGACAAGCTGAAGATCGACCGCAGCTTCGTGCTAGACATGATCGATGATCCGGCCGACATGGCGATCATCCGCGCCATCATCAACCTGGGCAGCACCCTCGGCTTGCGCGTCGTGGCCGAGGGCGTTGAACACCTTGAGGAACTCAAGGCGCTACGTTTCCTGGGTTGCGATGAGGTGCAGGGCTATCTGCTCTCCCGGCCGCTGCCAGCGCACGAGTTCGGCGCGTGGCTGGAAGAGTTTCACTCAGCGCAGTGGAATAGTGTGGCGTTCGAAACTTAGCCGCTACGACAAATCGGTTGGCTACCCAATGGCTTGGTTCTTCCACATGCTGACCACCCGCAGCGCACCGCATGCCCTCGCCAACGCCGTGATCGATGACGTGCAGGCCGGTTTCAACTTTCAGGCGGTCTCTGGCCGCAGGTCGGCCAATACCTCGCGGAACTGCTCAAGTGCGGCTTCGAGATCGTCGACGATCTCCTGCGCGATGATTTCCGGAGCTGGCAGATTGTCCGAATCCGCCAGTGCCTCGTCCTTGAGCCAGAAAATGTCGAGGCTGGCCTTGTCGCGCGCCACCAGATCGGCATAGTCGTAGACGCGCCAGCGGCCGTCGGGATTCTCGGGTGACCAAGTCGCCGCACGGGCATTCCGGTTGGCGACGTTGTAAAGCGAAACAAACTCCTGCAGATCTGCCACCTGCATGGGGTTCGTCTTCAGCGTGAAATGCTGGTTGGTGCGTAGGTCGTAGATCCACAGCTTCTTGGTCCAGGGCTGTTCCGATGCCGGCTTCTTGTCGAAGAAAATCACGTTGGCCTTCACGCCCTGCGCGTAGAACAGGCCGGTGGGCAAGCGTAGCAAGGTATGCACCTCGCACTCGTGCAACAGCTTGCGGCGGATCGTTTCGCCCGCGCCGCCCTCGAACAGCACGTTGTCGGGCACCACCACGGCGGCGCGGCCGTGGATGTCGAGCAGGGTCTTGATGTGCTGTACGAAATTGAGCTGCTTGTTCGAGGTGGTGGCCCAGAAGTCGTCGCGCTCGATGATGTCCTTTTCTGACGTCGTCTTGCCATCCTCGCCGACGATCACCGTGCTGCTCTTCTTGCCGAACGGCGGATTGGCCAGCACTACCTGGTAACGCTCGCCGGGATCAGCCGCCAGCGCATCCGTCACCCGCACCGGCACGCTCGCCTCCGAGCCGATGCCGTGCAACAGCAGGTTCATGGCGCAAACGCGGGCTGTCCCTTGCACCAGTTCCCAGCCCATGAACGCCTCGTTCTTGAGGTGGCGCTTCTCTGCGCTGGTCAGGTGAGGATTGGCTTCGGTGATGTACTGGTGCGCCGAGAGCAGAAAGCCGCCCGTGCCGCAGGCCGGATCGCAGACGCGCTCACCGGGTCGGGGCGCGATGCAGGTCACCATCGCCTGGATCAACGCACGCGGCGTGAAATACTGGCCGGCGCCGGACTTAGTGTCCTGCGCGTTCTTCTCCAGCAGGCCCTCGTAGGCGTCGCCCTTCACATCCACCCCGAGCGAAGACCAGTTCTCGGCATCGATCAGGTCGGCGATCACCCGGGTCAGCTTGGCCGGGTCCTGAAACTTGTTCTGCGCCTTGGCGAAGATCAGCCCCAGCGTGCCCTTCTGCTTGCCGAGTTCATCGAGCGCATGGCGATAGTGATCGAACAGCGCATCACCGCTCTTCGCCAGCAACGTCGGCCAGGCGTAGGAGTCCGGAACGAGGCTCGGTTGGTTGTAGGGTGGGCGCGAACGCTCGTCCGCCATCTTGAGGAACAGCAGGTAGGTAAGTTGCTCGACGTAGTCGCCATACGACATGCCGTCGTCGCGCAACACGTTGCAGTAGTTCCAGAGTTTCTGGACGAGGGTGGAGGCGTTCATCGGTTGCGAAGTGAGGCAATAGATTGCAAGCGCGTCATGACCGTGCGGATTCATACGAAATAGGCTGCCAGCAGTTCTTGTGCGGCGTTGCGTTCCCGCGCCTGCCCGGCGCGAATCGCATCGAAGAGGCTCAACATGGCGTAGAGCTTTTCATCGCGCAGCGCCGCCTCCGGCACGGTCGGGTAAAGCGGCATCAGGCTCAAGCCGCGCACCGTTCCCTTGGCGCTGGGCCAGACCGGCACCGGGTCGACGGAGGGGGCGATGATCGCGTTTAGCGGCGGCGCGGCGTAACCGGTGGGCACACCCCGACTCAAGCTGCCGAAGAGTGGCGGGAAAGCGTACTTTGCCCCGGTCAGCAGGAATTCCTTGAACTGTGGTTTCAGCAACATCGGCCGGCGATCCTGAAACAGCAGCAGTCGTGCAACGGCAGCCCGCTTGAGCGAGGCATGTACCGCGGAAGCGGCCAGCCCCGTCTGCTGCGCCAGATCGAGATAAGTCACTTCGCCTTCACCACGTCCCAGCAGGGCCAGCAAGACCAGCAGGTCTTGCGGTTTCAACACAGGCTGGCGGTTGGCAAGCTTCGACATTCTTGTTTCTTGAAATGAGAATAATCTGCTAAAATTTTAATAAATCATTAAGATAAAGTCAATATTCTTATTTCAAGAAATGAGAATATAGTGGCGACCGTGGTGATTTTCGCAATTCGCGAATAGCGAATACAGAAAAGTCGGCGCTGGCGGGACGGCGTGGGGAATTCGCGGCGCACTGCTCCGCGCCCACGCCGGTCGGCGGCTGTGCAAAGCCGCCGAGGGCCCCGTCAGGGGCCGAAGTGGGGAATGCCCACTCACACCTGAAACGCCCGCGCCAGAATCGTCTGCCGCAACCCCTGCGCGCGCTTGAGATTGGCCTCGACCTCGGCCTCGGCTTCGCGGGCGATGGAGAGCAGGCGGTCGACTTCGGCGACGATGCTGTGTTGTTCGGGGAGTGGTGGCAGAGGAACAGCAGCAGTAGCAAGCGTCGTCATGCTGATGTTGTGCTGCCCAGCGGATGTCGCGGCATGTGCTTCAATCCAAGAGCGAATTGGGGGTCCTTGCCAGACGACGGAAACCCAGTGCGCTAAAGAATCCAAATTCATCAATCTGAACCTGATGAGATAAGACGCATAGGCAAGAACCCTTGTCGTCGACGCGAGGACGACCGCTGCCCGCCCAATGAGTGACTTGCTACCGTTCGTCCGGATAACCAGCATATCGCCGGCAGCAACGGCCTCGCTCGCCGAAATTGCCAGCGCGGGCGACGCGAACTTGAGGTCATCAAGATCAAGCGCCCCATTCTGCACGTTTGGAATTCGCAGCACAGCGACGCCAGTATTTTCGTAAGAGCACTTCTCGGAAGTTCCGTACGCCGAGTCCCAGGAAAGTCCATCCAATGATGCCCACACCCACCCCTCCGGCAACTCCGGCAGCTCGGCGGTATCCGGCGCGGCGGGCTCCTTGTATTTGCCCTTGCCTTGCCACTGCTGGCGGCGGGTGTCGAGGATGCGTTGCAGGAGCTGGGCGCCCGTTTCGTAGTCGCGGCCTTCGCGGCGGGCGAGGTCGGCTTCGGTGTCGACGAGGCGTCCCGACACCGCCGACTTCAGAACGGCGGCCTTGTAGCGTTTGAGGTTGGCCTTGACGCGCTTGAGGCCAGCGACGGCTTCGTCGAGGCGGGAGAACTGCTTTTCGATTTCGGCGACGATGCGGCACTGGTCGTCGAGATCGGTCAGAACAATCGGAAAGTCGGCAATCTGTTTTTGACTAATCGACGCCATGCCGACGACCTGCTGGGCGTTTCCCTCGAAGTGCCGCCGACCACGGGCGAGCAATTGATAGCTGATGAACTTTGGCAGGGCCTTCACTGGATCGATGCGAACACGTATGTTCTTGCTCTCGAATACCGCCGGACCGAGCGATGCCGGAATGCAAGCCGTCTTGCCGACAAGCTCACGACTATTGACACGATTGACCAACAGGTCCCCTTCCCGAAGGCCGTAATCCTCCAGCTCAGATGCAGTAATGCGCATCCGCTTGATGTCACGCCATACGATGGTTCCCGCGTCGATGTTGTACATGCGGAGACAAGGTACCCCGTCGTCGCCATACTCAGACGCCGGCTTGTACATGCCGTTCTTCATCGACACGACGGCATCGCCAAGTCTGGCTGGCTTCATTACGTCGCCAACTCCCGATTCATCCCCCATACACCTCGTCATGGCTGCCGATGTCGATCAGCAGGATCTCGTGTGCGGTAATTTGCAGGGTGAGGGTGATGCGGTAGCTGTAGGTCAGGCTGACGGCTTGCAGGCCTTGCAGTTTGCCGGTGAGGGCGTGGAGTTTCAGGCTGGGCTCGAAGGGGTCGGTGGTGAGCTGGGCAAGCGTGTCGGTGAGACGGGGGCGCAGGTCGGGGTGGCGGGCGAGGAATTTGCGCAAACGGCGGTCGAAGGACGCCGTGGTGGCCAGCGTCCAGTTCATGCCGCGCTCATTCCACGCCAATGTGGCGCATCAGGGCTTCGACGCTGTCGTGGCGCGTGACGCGGCCGGCGGCGGCGTCTTCGAGCGAGGCCTTGATGCGGGCCAGGGTGCTTTCCTGCTGGGCTTCAAGCAGTTCCCGGTAACTGTCCTCGGTCAGCACCACATACTGCGGGCGGTTGTTCTTGACCACGTGCACGGGGCCTGCCACCAGTGCGTCATCCACGGCGGCCATGCCGCGGCGCTTGATTTCCTGAGCTGGGATGGTATTCATGGCAATCTCCGGTACTTATTGAGGTACTTATTAGAGCACCTGATCGGGTATTCCGCAAGCCGGACTCACGCCGCCAACTCCCGATTCAGCGTTTCAATCACCTGTGGCAGTTCCCCGCCGAAAAGCTGATGCACGCGCCCCAGCCCACCTTCCTTGTTGAAGGGCGCGTACTCGAAGTCGTCGAGGTTGATCCCCAAATTGCCGGCGATGTGGTCGCGGATCATTTCGAGCCAGTGGGTTTGTTCCGGGGTGAAGCTACTTCCCTGTTGCGCGAGCCAGGCCTTGAAGTTGGCGGCGACGCGCTCGGGGTAGGGCACGAGTTCGTTGTCCTGGTGCATGGCGAAACGCACGAGGCTGACGAGATCGGTGAGGATACGCTGGCCGCTCGCACCTTTCACCTTGCCTTTATCGAGCGCAGCGTAGGCTTGCCACAGCGCCGATTCGTCGAGCAGGTGCGGCGGGGCGTGCAGGGCGTCGGCGAGGGTCTTGATGTCCTCGAAGCGCAGCGGCGCCCTGGTCGGGCGGTTGTAGAGAATTTGCAGGGCGGTGATTTCGTCCTTGTGCTGCTGGATAAAGGCCTCGAAGGTCTGGACGAGGCTCTTGGCGCGCTCGGTGGCGGCGGCGGAGAAGCTGGCTTCGATCAACTGGTCTTGCGTGACGGTGTCGATGACCAGATCGGCCTTGCGACGCAGTTCGAGCAGCAGATTGCGCAGGGCCGGGTCGGACAGCGGCTTGACGGCGTCCGCAGCCGCCGTCCCGCCAGCGCCGACTTTTAGCGCCTCGACAATGCCACGCGCCAGGCTCTTGAGGTCGTGACCGCCGCTGGCTGCGACGATTTTCGTCTTGTCGGCTTCGGTGATGTCGCGGTCGAGCCGCGCTAGCCGCGCGGCCACGCTGGATAGCACGTCGGGTTCGATATTGCCCAGCGCCACGGCCTGCAGGAGTTTGTCGAAAGGCACGGTCTTCTTCTGGTCGAGCGGACGGGAATCGGTCTTGTCTCGCTCGCAGACGCCGACGGCGTCGACGATGACGAAGTGGTCCTTGACCACGTGCTCGCCGGGATTGACGGCGCGCAGGTCGGCGCGTTCGATGATGCGCACGCCGCGGCCCTTCATCTGCTCGAAGAAGCTGCGGCTCTTCACCGAGCGCAGGAAGACGACGATCTCGACCGGCTTGATGTCGGTGCCGGTGGCGACCATGTCCACCGTGACGGCGATGCGTGGGTAGTAGCTGGAGCGGAAGGCGCGAATCAGGTTCTCCGGCGTGTCGCCGGTGCTGCGGTAGGTGATCTTGTGGGCGAAGTCGTTGTCGCGCCCGAATTCTTCGCGAATGATCTGCACGATAGCCTCGGCGTGGTTGTCGTCCTTGGCGAAGACGAGGGTCTTGGGCAGTTCGGTGCGCTGCGGAAACATCTCAGCCTGCCAGCGGTCGCGGATCGTACGGATCACGGTGCGAATCTGGTCGGGCGTCTGCACGCTGCGGTCCAGTTCGGCGGGGTCATAGTCGAAATCCTCGTCGAGCTGCCAGTCGCTCCGCAAGCGGGTGTCGCGGTCCATCGTCTGCACCCAGTAGCCGGCCTCGACGGTGCTGCCGGCTTCGCTAACTTCGGTGCGGATGCGATAGACGTCGTAATTGACATTCACGCCGTCGGCCACCGCTTGCGCGTGGCCGTATTCCATCACCAGATTCTGGTTGAAGAAGCCGAAGGTCTGCTTGTTGGGCGTGGCGGTGAGGCCGATCAGGTAGGCATCAAAGTAGTCAAGCACCTGCCGCCAGAGCTTGTAGATCGAGCGGTGCGCCTCGTCGGTAACAACGATGTCGAAGTTCTCGATGGGGATAGCCGGGTTGTAGTCGATGGGTGGCGCGTCCCTGAACAGCCCTTCGATGCCTTCGGCGGAATGTTCGTCGTCTTCCTCGGCCAGTTCGCGACCCTTGAGCAGCGAATACATGCGCTGGATGGTGCAGATGACCACGCGAGCGCTCTTGTCGATCTGATTGCTCTGCAGGTGCTGGACGATGTATTCCTCGCCGAATTTGTAGTTGTTGTACGGCGAGTCGTACTGGTCGAATTCCTTTTTGGTCTGGCGGCCGAGGTTGCCGCGATCGACGAGGAACAGCACGCGCCGCGCGCCGGCGAACTTGATCAGGCGGTAGATGAAGCTGATGGCCGTAAAGGTCTTTCCGCTGCCGGTCGCCATCTGGATCAGCGCGCGCGGCTTGTTGGCGGCGAGGCTGGCTTCGAGGTTGCGGACGGCCGTGATCTGGGCGGGCCAGAGGTCGGTTTCGATCAGCGGTGGCAAGGCCTTGAGCCGCGACAGGAACGTGGACGGCGGTTCTGTGACCCCTTGGCCCGCTGAATTGGCATTCCCGCCGCCTGCATATTGCAACCACTCAGCCAGCATCTCGGGCCGATGGAAGGCGAAGACAGGACGGGCGCGTGGTTCGAGGTCAAGGCCATTCGTGAAATGCGTTTCGATGCCCGTGGATTCATAAAGGAACGGAAGCGGCCGTCGCCAGGCCGGGAGACTCGCCGGCAGACCGGCGGCGTAGCGACTGGACTGGAACTCGACACCCGTCAGCGTGGCGCCCTGTTTCTTGGCTTCGATGATGCCGGCGGCCTTGGCGTCGATGTAGAGCAGGTAGTCGGCAAAACCAGAGCCGGCCTCGAGCGGGAATTCGCGCAGGGCGACGCCGCGCGCGGCGTGGATATTGGCCTGCGCCATATCGCAGACGTGCCAACCTGCTCGAGTTAGCAGCCGGTCAATTTCCTCCCGTGCTTGTTGTTCTGGATGCGCCATTGCTTCCATGCCGTTTGATTTCTGGCGAATGATGGCACAGATTGGCCGGTTTCCTGCGGAAGTACTCACTCCCGCCGCCGTCTTGCCAGCACCGACTTTTCTCAGCCGATCAATGCCACCGCTTTGATCTGAATCCACACCTGCTGTTGTTTTCTCAGGTGCAAGGCGGCGGCCGAGCGGCGGGTTAGGCGTGCCAGCAAGGGCATCCCGCCGACCCGCAGGCGGACAATGACGAGTGCCGGATGATCGTCGGCGGCATGGTCATCGACCACGGCCGGCAAGCTGTTGAGGATGCTGCTGTCGGTTTCGGACAGCGCAATACTGACATCGCGTGCCAGCACACGTAGCCGCACGTGGCGACCGACGGCAGCACCGGTGTCGCGCACCCAGAGTTCGCCACCGGCGAAGGCGACCCGGGCGAGGTGCCATTCGGCATCCCGCGCCAGCACCGTCGCGTCAAACACCACGCCGGCTTCTTCGCCAAAACGCAATGGCAGGTCAAGGCGGGCCATGGTTTCGGCAGCCAGTCCTTGTGCGCTGACGCGTCCGTTTTCCAGCAGCACCAGATGATCGGCCAGCCGCGCCACTTCTTCAGGTGCGTGGCTGACATAGACGATGGGGATCGCCAGCTGTTCGTGCAGGCGGTCGAGATAGGGCAGGATTTCCTGCTTGCGGGCGTGATCCAGCGCCGCCAGCGGCTCGTCCATCAGGAGCAGACGCGGTCCTGTGAGCAGTGCCCGAGCGATGGCGACGCGTTGCTGTTCGCCGCCCGACAGGCGATCCGGTAGTCGTGTCAGTAGATGTTCGATGCCCAGCAAGTCGATAATGGCTGCGCGATCGATGCGCTGTCCCTCCGATCCGGCACGGCGCCGGCCAAAATCCAGATTGGCTGCCACATCGAGGTGCGGGAACAGACGGGCATCCTGGAATACATAACCAAGCGAGCGTTGGTGTGTGGGCAAGCTGTAGCGGCCATCCTGCCAGACCTCGTTGTCGATGACGAAATAGCCATCGGCGGATTGTTCCAGCCCGGCCATACAACGCAGCAGCGTGGTCTTGCCGGAGCCGGAACGGCCGAACAAGACGCTGACCCCCTGGGTCGGCAGGCGCAGATCCACATCGAGCCGAAAAGTGCCGAATTGCTTGCGAAAGCGGGCACGGATCTCAGCCACGATAGTTTCCCCGTGCCGCCGGATTCAAGGCATACAGGGCCAGCAGGACGAGGAACGAGAACAACACCAGTCCGCCGGATAGCCAGTGCGCCGCCGCGTAGTCCATGGCTTCGACATGATCGTAGATCTGGACCGAGATCACGCGCGTCTTGTTCGGGATGTTGCCGCCGATCATCAGTACAACGCCGAATTCGCCGACGGTATGGGCGAAGCCAAGGATGGCGGCCGTGATGAAACCCGGGCGGGCCAGTGGCAAGACGACATGAACGAAGGTATCCAGGGGACTGGCGCGCAATGTGGCGGCAGCCTCCAGCGGACCGTTGCCGATGGCGGCGAACGCTTGTTGCAGCGGCTGGACGACGAAAGGCAGTGAATAGAGAACCGAGGCAACGACGAGCCCGGCAAAACTGAACGGCAAGACGCCCAATCCCAATGACTGCGTGATCTGCCCTACTGGACCTTGAGGTCCCAACGTGACCAGTAGATAGAAACCAAGTACGGTCGGTGGCAACACCAGCGGCAACGCCACCACGGCGCCAATCGGCGCCTTCCAGCGCGATGCGGTGCGCGCCAGCCACCAGGCCAGCGGTGTGCATAGCACCAGCAGGATCACGGTCGTCAGGCTTGCCAGACGGAGCGTGAGCAGTATGGCGGTGAGATCGCCATCGCTCATGGCATCACACGTCGTAACCGTAGGCACGCATCACGGCCTTGGCCTTTGTGCTCTTGAGGAAGGTCAGGAAGGCGTCGGCAGCCGGATTGCCACGACCGGCACTGAGCAAGACGGCGTCCTGGCGGATCGGTTGGTGCAGCGTGGCGGGAACGATCCAGCCGGAACCTTCGCCGATGCGACCCTCCTTGATTACCTGCGAGAGCGCAACGATACCGAGTTCGGCGTTGCCGGTGGCAATGTACTGATAGCTCTGGGCCAGATTTTCGGCGAGGACAAATTTGGCTTGCACGGCATCGATCAGCTTGAGAGCGGTGAGCATCTCGACGGCCGCCACACCGTAGGGCGCAAGTCGTGGGTTGGGCAGTGCGAAATGGCGGAAGTCACCCGCCTTCAGTGGCGATTCATCGACGAGCCCCGGTTTTGCCGACCACAGCACAATTCTGCCGCTGGCATAGGTGTATCGGCTACCGGCCACGGTAGCCGCTTCCTTTTCGAGCTTGGCCGGTGTTTCATCGTCCGCCGCCAGCAAGACCTCAAATGGCGCCCCATTTCTGATCTGCGCATAGAGTTTCCCGGTCGAGGCAAACGATGCGGCGACCGTGTGTCCGGTTTCTTTTTCGAATTCGGCGGCAAGCTTTTGCATCGGTGCCGTGAAGTTGACGGCGACAGCGACCGAAGTCGATTCGGCATGAGTCTCCAAAGCGGCAATCAGCAGGATGATCAGGGTGAGCAGGCGGCGCATGACAGATTCTCCGATGGGGTGGCGATCCTGGTCATGCACGTTCGGTGCCACATGCGGAAAGCGCGGTCATGGCGGGCTGCCTGGCGATGAAAGCGGCGGGTGGCGGGAGCTTTGTCGCAAACCAGACAAAGCGACGTACAGGGGGCACATACGCCGTCTTGCCAGCACCGACTTTTCTGTGCCTTCAATGAGTTGCGTTCTGGCATGCGCCTTGCGAATCACTCTACAACTCATCGAGGCCCGCCATGAAAGCCGCCGAAATCGCCGAACTGCTGAACGAACCTGCCTGCGCGCACAACAAGAAGGAGAAATCCGGTTGTGCCAAGACCAAGCCTGGCGCCACGGCCGGTGGCTGCTCGTTCGACGGGGCGCAGATCGCGCTGCTGCCGATCGCCGATGTCGCGCACATCGTGCATGGGCCGATCGCTTGCGCCGGTTCGTCGTGGGACAACCGGGGTACGCGCTCCAGCGGGCCGACGCTCTACCGCATCGGCATGACAACCGATCTCACCGAGCAGGATGTGATCATGGGGCGCGGCGAGAAGCGCCTGTTCCACGCCATCAAGCAGGCGATTGACGACTATTCGCCGGCGGCGGTCTTTCTTTACTCGACCTGCGTACCGGCCTTGATCGGCGACGACCTGGATGCCGTGGCCAATGCCGCTACCGAGCATTGGGGCGTGCCCGTGGTGCCGGTGGATTGCGCCGGCTTCTATGGCACCAAGAATCTGGGCAACCGGATTGCCGGCGAGGCGATGTTCCGTCATGTGATCGGTACCCGCGAACCCGATCCGGTGCCGGCGTCCGCCCAGCGGCCGGGCATCACCGTGCATGACGTGAATCTGATCGGCGAATACAACATCGCCGGCGAGTTCTGGCATGTCGCGCCCTTGTTCGATGAGCTCGGGTTGCGCATTCTCGCCACGCTCTCGGGCGATACCCGCTTCAGGGAAGTGCAGACCATGCACCGTGCCAAAGCGTCGATGGTGGTATGCGCCAAGGCCTTGCTCAACGTGGCGCGCAAACTCGAAACGGATTACGGCGTGCCCTATTTCGAGGGCAGCTTCTATGGCATCACCGATACCTCGCAAGCCTTGCGCGACTTCGCCCGCCTGCTCGGCGACGCCGCTCTCACGGAGCGTACCGAGGCGCTGATCGTGCGTGAGGAAGCCAGGATTCGCGCGGCGCTGGCACCCTGGGCCGCACGTCTCAAGGGCAAACGCGTGCTGCTGTACACCGGCGGCGTCAAGAGTTGGTCGGTGGTTTCGGCCCTGCAGGATCTGGGTATGACGGTGGTGGCCACGGGCACCAACAAATCCACCGAGGAAGACAAGGCGCGTATCCGCGAGATCATGGGTGACGAAACGAAGATGATTACCGACGGCAGTCCGAAAGCACTGCTGCAGGCCTACAAGGATTACCAGGCCGACATCCTGATCGCCGGCGGGCGCAATCTCTATACGGCGCTCAAGGCACGCATTCCCTTCCTCGACATCAACCAGGAGCGCGAATTCGGCTATGCCGGCTATGACGGCATGCTGGAACTGGTGCGGCAACTCGCGCTGACGCTGGAAGCGCCGGTGTGGGATCAGGTACGCAAACCGGCTCCATGGGCGGCACAGAAAGCCGTCGGCGAACCGCTGACTGCGCTGGAGGTCCATCATGGCTGAAATCCTCAAACGCGCCAAAGCGCTGGCTGTCAATCCGTTGAAAGCCAGCCAGCCCATCGGGGCGGCGCTGGCTTTTCTTGGCCTGAAGAATTCCATCCCGATGCTGCACGGCTCGCAGGGCTGTACCGCGTTTGGCAAGGTCTTCTTCGTGCGACATTTCCGCGAGCCGATCCCGTTGCAGACCACGGCGATGGATCAGGTGTCCACCATCATGAGCGCCGACGAAAATGTGATCGAAGGCCTCAAGGTCATCTGCGAAAAGAACAAGCCGGATGTGATCGGCCTGCCGACCACGGGACTTTCGGAAACCCAGGGAACCGACATCAAGCGCCTGGTGCGCGAGTTCCGCGAGCAGTATCCGCAGTTTGCCGCGACTGCCGTGGTGCCGGTGGTGACACCGGATTACACGGGTTGTCTCGAATCGGGCTACGCATTAGCCATCGAAGCGATCATCGACGTGATCATAGAAAGGTCGGCTCATTTACCCAACCTCGTAGGACGGCGCAAGAAGCAGGTGAATGTGCTGTGTGCGTCGATGCTGACCCCCGGCGACACCGAAGCCATCCGCGACTGGATCGAAGCCTTCGGTCTGCGCCCGGTCATGTTGCCCGATATCGGTGATTCGCTCGATGGACACCTGGTGGATGTCGAAACCACGCCGCTGACCTTGGGTGGTACGCCGAAGAGCGAGATCGCCAGCATGGGCGAATCAGCCGCGACGCTGGTGATCGGACACTCGCTGAACAAGGCCGCCGACCTGCTCAAGGAACGCACCGGCGTACCCGACTATCGGTTCGATCACCTGCTCGGATTGGAGGCATGCGATGCCTTCACCATGGCGCTGTCCGACATATCCGGCCAACCGGTGCCGATGAAGATTGACCGCCAGCGTGCGCAATTGCAGGACGCCATGGTGGATACGCATTTCATGACCGGCTTCCTGCGCGTGGGTATCGCAGCCGATGCGGATCTGCTCGTGGCGCTCGGCCAGTTCCTCGCCGGGGTTGGCGCCGAGATTGTTGCCGCTGTCGCTCCGGCGCGGGCTGAGGTGCTCGCCTCGATGCCGGCCGCCACAGTTCAGATCGGCGATCTCGAGGATCTCGAACGTGCCGCCCGCGCAAGTGATGCCCAACTGATCATTTCGAACTCGCACGCCGTAGCGGCGGCCGAGCGTCTCGGCATTCCCATCCTGCGGGCCGGCTTTCCGCAATACGACTACGTCGGCGGCTATGCCCGGACCTGGGTTGGCTACCGCGGATCGCGCAAGGCCCTGTTCGACATCGCCAATCTCTTCCTGGGGAACCACCATGACATCCCTGTCCATCGATCCATCTATTGGGCCGGCACCCAGCGTGACACCGGCGGCGATCCGGAAGGCCGGACGCCAACTGGCGCTGGCCTGGTCCGCCACTAGCGAGGCACCGGACATGCTGAAAGTCGCCTTTGCCAGCAACGACCGCACCACGGTCAATCAGCATTTCGGCGCCGCTGAAGGTTTTGCCATCTACGCGATGGACGGCGAGCGTGCACAACTGGTTCAGCTCGCCGAATTCCCGCCGGAGAGTATGGATGGCAACGAGAACAAGCTGCCGGCGAAGATCGCCGCGCTGTCGGGTTGTGTCGCCGTGTATTGCCTCGCGGCAGGTGCCTCGGCGGTGAAACAGCTGCTCGCTTCCGGTATCCAGCCGATTCGACTGGATGACGAAGAAGCGATTGATCCTCTGCTGAAACACATCAGCCTTGCCATCCGCGAAGGCGGCATACCCTGGGTGGAAAAGGCGATCCGCAAGGAACAGCAGAGCAAAGATGCCGCGCGCTTCGATCGCATGGCCACTCAGGACTGGGAAGAGTGATGCCTCATCTGGTCACCGCGACTGCCCGAGTTGCCGCAATCCATAACGGCGTGGCCGAGGTTCACTTCGATACCGCATCGGCGTGCGGCACCTGTGGCGCGCAATCCGTGTGTGGCAGTGGTCGCGCTCGCAGCATGCGGATTCCCGTTGCAGCCAATGTGCAATCCGGCGATTGCATCAGCCTGCAAATACCCGAGTCCGAACTGCACCTCGGCGCCATCCTCGCCTATCTGTTGCCGGCCGTGACCACGCTGCTGGGTGGCGTGATGCTGGCGTCCGGTGGCGACGCCCTCGCCGCACTTGGCGCTACGCTGGGCCTTGGTTTCGGCCTGATCTGCCTGCGCCTTCTGGCACGCAGTCGGCCAGGGAACGGTATCCAGATTCGTCCATCCGATTTTTCCCAAGGAGAAACACAATGAATGCACCCCTGGCTGCCGAAGCGGCAGAAGACCCGATCTATCAGACCGACTTCATCAAGGAGATGGTGCGCCAGACGCGCGCGCTCGATAGTTACGGTCAGTGGGATGGCAAGTCCATGCCGCAGATCCTCGACGCCTATGTGCTGACCAAGGAGCGCAAGCGCGCAATCCCCGTGATCGGCGATCCCGATGACCAGATCATCGCCCGCGTCAAATCCTTCCATAACGCGATTGCCGTGCTGGTCGAAAAGGAATGCGGCCTGATGGCGGTGCCCTTCGTGCAACTCACGCATGAGGGTTTCGGCCGTGCGCTTATCGTGGTCGGCAAGCTGGTGGTGATGGACCGTACCCTGCGTGATGTGCACCGCTTCGGTTTCGAAAGCTTGTCGAAGATGAAGAGCGAAGCGGACAAGTTCCTTTCCGTTGCCGTCGAGATCATCGGCAAACACAGCGAAGTGGCCGGGCTTTGAGCATGACTGACGAGGAACTGAAAGACCTCGACAAAGAGGTCAAGAAATTGAAGCGCATCGCCAGTGAGTGGGCCGGCAAGCTCCACGATCTGGTGGAAGACCGCTTGCCCGCTGCCTATGCGGAGATCCCGGAAATCTCACAAGGCACCCTTGAAGCCTGTAAAGCGTGGGCCGAGGCCAATACCCGCCTGCAGGCGGCGCAGAGAGGAACGACAGCATGAGCACGATTACCGGCCGCACCCTGGGTGGCACCGAATGGACACCGCAGTTTGCCGTTGCCATCGACCCGAAGAAATGCATCGGCTGCGGCCGCTGCTACAAGGTTTGTCCGCGCAACGTGCTCGATCTGGTCGAGCGCGGCGAGGACGATATCGACGAGGATGCGGACTACGATGACGATGAGATGATGGTCATGACCATCGCCAACGGCGGTGATTGCATCGGTTGCGGCTCCTGCGGTCGGGTCTGTCCAAAAGGCTGCTACACCTACGCCGCTGCCGAGGCGTGAACGCCGAACGTGCCCGCGAGGTTGGCGAGCCCATCCTCGCCCGGTTTGAAAGCGAAGCAGCGCGCTACGGTGTGCGCCTGCCCAAACTGGAGTGGGCGGCGGGCCGTTTTGATCATCAACGCGATCCTGCCAGTGGCCTGGATGCGGTCTGCGCACGCTGGAATTATGACGGGCGGCGGGTGCAACTCACCCTGCGCCCGGATGGTCACGTCTATGGGGAATGCGATCTGCTGATCGACCACCCGACCAAGCCAGGGATGTGGATGGACGTGCTGGCGATCTGGGGCGTCCCGCCCGAACTCAAGTGCGAGCCGAGCCTGATCGAAAAGCCGGCCGAGTGATCTTGTTGCAAACGCGACAACGCCGCCGTCCCGCCAGCACCGACTTTCGTAAAATCAATAAGTTGTGATCGTGGCACGCACTTTGCGCTAGTTCTCCCGACCGCGCTGAAAAGCGACAACCCCTCACCAAGGAGAACGCCATGATTACCCTGACGCCTGCCGCTTCGAAAGCCATCAACCGATTCATCAAGGGGTCCGAAACCCCGGTTGCGGGCTTGCGCATCTTCGTTTCCGGTGGCGGCTGCGCCGGTCTGCAGTACGGCCTGCGTCTGGAGCAGGAAAAGGGTGAGGACGATTACGAACTCGACATCGGCGTCGGTGCCAAGCTGCTGGTCGATCCCATGAGCCGCTCGATGCTGGAAGGCCTGACCGTCGATTTTGTCGACAGCCTGACCCAGACCGGTTTCAAGTTCAAGAACCCCAACGCCTCCGGCTCCTGCGCCTGCGGCTCATCTTTTTCCGCTGCCTGAGGATAGAACGCCATGTGGGATTACTCCGAAAAAGTTCGCGAACACTTCTTCAACCCGAAAAACTCCGGCCCGCTGGATGAAGCCAACGGTATCGGCGACGTCGGCTCGATCAAGTGCGGGGATGCGCTGCGACTGATGTTGAAGGTGAATCCCGAATCGGAAGTCATTGAGGATGCGCATTTCCAGACCTTCGGTTGCGGCTCGGCGATTGCCTCCAGCTCGGCGCTGACCGAGATCATCAAGGGCAAGACGCTGGACGAGGCACTGAAGGTCAGCAATCAGGACATCGCCGACTACCTCGACGGTCTGCCCCCGGAAAAGATGCACTGTTCGGTGATGGGGCGCGAAGCCCTGCAAGCCGCCGTCGCCAACTATCGTGGCGAAGTGTGGACCGACGATCACGAAGAGGGCGATTTGGTCTGCAAATGCTTCGCCATCGATGCCGTGATGATCGAGGACACCATCCGCGCCAACGGCCTCAAGACGCGCGAGGAAGTGACCAACTACACCAAGGCCGGCGGCGGTTGCTCGGCTTGCCACGAGAAGATCGAGGACGTGCTGATCGCCGTCAATGGCCGCCTCTACAGCAGCGAGCCGAAGCCAAAGAAATCGCCATTGGCTGTTCCGGGCGAGTCGCCGGTGAAACCCAAGCTGACCAATTACCAGCGCATCCGCAAGATCGAAGATACCCTCGAAGCGCTGCGCCCGATGCTGCAGCGCGACCACGGTGATGTCACGTTGGTGGAAGTCGACGGCAAGAAAATCTATGTGGCACTGACCGGCGCCTGCCAGGGTTGCTCGATGGAGTCCGCCACGCTGGGCGGCATTCAGGCCAAGCTGGTCGAGGCGCTGGGCGAACTGGTGCAGGTGCTGCCTGTGGCCGCGCTCGCCCACGCGTAAAGGACAGCGAAAATGAAGCCGATCTACATGGACAACAATGCCACCACCGCCTGCGATCCGGCCGTGGTCGAGGCCATGCTGCCGTTTTTCACCGAACAGTTCGGCAATGCGTCATCCATCCACAGCTTCGGCGCACAGGTTGGCAAGGCGCTGAAGGAGGCGCGCGGCAAGGTGCAGGCGCTGCTCGGCGCGGCACACGATTCGGAAATCGTTTTCACCTCCTGCGGCACCGAGTCCGATGCGACGGCGATTCTTTCGGCACTCAAGGCCTATCCCGAACGCCGCACGGTGATCACCACCGTGGTCGAGCATCCGGCGATTCTGACCTTGTGCGATTACCTCGAGAAAGAGGATTACATCGTTCATCGCCTGCGCGTCGACAAGAAGGGTCGCGTCGATCTCGATGAGTACAAGTCGCTGCTCAATGACCGCGTCGCCATCGTTTCCATCATGTGGGCCAACAACGAGACCGGCACCCTGTTCCCGGTCGAGGAAATGGCCGAGATGGCGCACGAGAAGGGCATCCTGTTTCATACCGATGCGGTGCAGGCCGTGGGCAAGGTGCCCATCGACCTGAAGAACACCAAGATCGACCTGCTCTCGCTTTCCGGCCATAAGCTGCATGCGCCGAAAGGCATCGGCGTGCTTTACGTGCGCCGCAACACGCGCTTCCGTCCGCTGCTGCGTGGCGGCCATCAGGAACGCGGTCGCCGTGCTGGCACCGAAAACTCCGCTTCCATCGTCGGTCTTGGCGTGGCCTGCGATCTGGCCGCGCAACACATGGACGCCGAGAACACCGTGGTCAAGAAATTGCGTGACCGGTTGGAGCGCGGCATCCTGGCCAAGGTCAAGAACGCCTTCGTCAATGGTGATCTGCACTACCGACTGCCGAATACCGCCAGCATCGCCTTTGAATACGTCGAAGGCGAGGGCATCCTGCTGCTCCTGAACAAGGAAGGCATTGCAGCTTCCAGTGGTTCGGCCTGCACCTCTGGCTCGCTCGAGCCCTCCCACGTCATGCGCGCCATGGGCATCCCCTACACGGCCGCCCACGGGACGATACGGTTTTCACTCTCGCGCTACAACACCGAAGAAGAAGTCGATCGCGTAATTGCCGCCGTACCACCCATCATCGCCCAGCTGCGCAAGCTCTCGCCCTACTGGAGCGGCGAGGGTCCGGTGACCAATCTGGAGCAGGCGTTTCAGCCTGAATATGCTTGAGCCTCCGCAGTAAGCTGGCTTTGGCCTTGTCACTGGTATCGGTTTGATTGAAGGTCAACATACTGGCATGAAAGGACGCCGGATCTATGTCCGGGTTGCAGATGCGTCTGACATTCCCGAACCCGGGAGGCTGATCAATTAGTATATTTGGTTGAAAGGCTAGCCCCGAGATTCCTTGGCCGATCTTGACCTCGTGGTATTTGAATCCAGTTACACCCGGGGGCGACTACTCCACGCCAACGTTCTCTTTCCCCTCGGTATCAAGCTGGCGATAGAGCAAGCCAACCGGGCGAGCATGAACGTGATCGGCTGATTGCGCTGAAATGTCTGCAGATCTCGGCCCGGATGATGGCAATGGCGCAGGAGGGTGTGCTCACCCTGCATAAGTTGAAGGCCAGCGGACCCCAGAGCGTGACCGTATAGCAGTTCATGTGGCGTCCGCTGGGCAAGCGGTGGTCGGAAACATCCAGCCACGAACCAAAGATACCGACTAGCTTGCAAAGTAACGAATACTGGATTTTAATACAGTACTCGAGAATGCTTCCATGATCCCACGACTCATCTGCCCGCATTGCCACGCACCAGTCGATCCACACGCTCTGGACGCTGGTCACTGCGCATCCGCCGAGCTGTGGATCTGCCCGCTGTGCGATACCCCGATCCTCATGGTCCGTCGTACCGATCCGCTTGCTCCGAACAGCGCGGCCCACCCTTTTCCGCTCGCTGACGCTGTCACCGCATGAATCCTCCCAGCGACCTCACGGACCGCCCCTACCTCGCCACCTTGAATGACGTCCAGCGTCAGGCCGTCGAACTTGGCGTCGGTGACACATGTGCCGCGCCGTCCCCTCTGCTGATCATCGCCGGTGCCGGCACTGGCAAGACCAACACATTGGCGCATCGGGTCGCCCACTTGATCGCAACCGGGACCGATCCCGGCAAGATTCTTCTCCTCACCTTTTCCCGCCGTGCCGCCGTCGAAATGACACGTCGCGTCGATCGCATCGTTGGGCAACTGACCAAGCACCCTCATCAACCCGCGACCGGTCAAGTGGAATGGGCCGGCACCTTTCACAGCATCGGCGCCAAGCTGCTCCGCGAATTCGCCGGACGAATCGGACTGGCGCCCGGCTTCACCATTCACGATCGATCCGATGCGGAAGACCTGATGAACCTCGTTCGCCACGATTTGGCGTTTTCGGCAAAGGACAAACGCTTCCCGCTGAAAGGAACCTGTCTTGCGATTTATTCGACGGTGATCAATACCCAAGCGTCCATTGGGGCGGCTCTGCAGAGCAACTATCCGTGGTGTGCACAGTGGGAAACCGAACTAAAGCAACTCTTTGCCAAGTACGTCACCGCGAAGCAGAGCCAGCAGGTGCTCGACTACGACGATCTCCTGCTCTACTGGTCCCACATGGTGCGTGATCCGGATATTGCGCGGGAGATCGGCGATCGCTTCAATCATGTCCTGGTCGATGAGTACCAGGACACCAACCACCTGCAGGCTGCCATCCTGTTGGCCATGAAGCCTGAAGGCCGGGGACTGACGGTAGTCGGGGACGATGCCCAATCGATCTATGCCTTTCGCGGCGCCACGGTCCGCAATATCCTCGATTTCCCGACCCACTTCACGCCAGCCGCACAGATCGTCACCCTGGAACGCAACTATCGATCCACACCAGGCATCCTCGATGCCGCAAACCGTGTCATTGCGCTGGCATCGGAGCGGTTCAGCAAAGATCTTTGGACAACACGGCCATCGTCGCAGAAGCCCGTCTTGGTGTCGGTCAAGGACGATGCCGACCAGACCGGCTACATCGTAGAGCAGCTACTGCTGCGCCGAGAGGAAGGTATCAAGCTGAAATCCCAAGCCATCCTCTTTCGCACCGGACACCATAGTGCACGCCTGGAGATAGAGCTGACGCGGCGCAACATTCCTTTCGTGAAATTCGGCGGGCTGAAGTTCCTTGAAGCGGCCCATATCAAAGATGTTCTGTCGGTGCTGCGCTGGGCACAGAACCCACGGGATCGCGTCGCCGGCTTTCGGGCCATTCAGCTTCTTGCTGGTATTGGTCCGAAGACCGCCGGACGGATCATGGAGAACGTGGCAGCGGCGGAAGAAGGAATGCTTTTGCTGGCAGAGCAGCCCATACCTGAGTCTGTTCGGGCGGCATGGCTGAATTTCATTGCCACAATAACGTACGCCACCAGTACCAGTACAGGATGGCCCGCAGCCTTTGATCGGGTATCTGGCTGGTATCAGGACCAGATGGAGCGGATCTACGACGATGCGGCGATCCGCCGCCAGGATATTGACCAGTTGGCACGGATTGCGGCGACCTTTCCAACGCAGGAACGCTTCCTCACGGAACTGACTTTGGACCCGCCGGAGGCGACCAGTGATGAGTCGGGTATTCCGCTGCTGGACGAGGACTATCTGATTCTCTCGACAATTCATTCAGCGAAGGGACAGGAATGGTCCGCAGTTACGGTGATGAACGTGGTGGATGGATGCATTCCCTCGGACCTGGCGACGGGATCGACGATTGAGATCGAGGAGGAGCGGCGCTTGCTGTACGTGGCGATGACACGTGCTAAGGACACCCTTGACCTGATGGTGCCGCAGCGGTTTTATGTGGCACAACAGTCGGGGCTGGGGGATCGACATGTCTATGCGAGTCGAAGCCGATTCATCCCACACCGGTTACTGGAGAGCTTTCAGCAGGTGACCTGGCCGCTGCCGACAGATGGGGTGGTCGGGACGCCGCAGTCAAGCAAGAAGGCGATTGACCTGGCGGCGTCGATGCGAGCGATGTGGGAGTGATGTGGGAGTGATGTGGGACAGCGGCTATGCCGCATTATGGAAAATTCTCCTTAACGCTGCATTTCGGCCATTCAGAAAAGCCGGCGCTGTTGGGACCGTTATGTGGCGTAAACAGGCGAGAAAGCAATCCTGCATTGACCGACGATCCCTACACCAGTGCTTACATGAAGACCAAAATGGAACAAGGGCTTACTGGTTTTCACCGGTAAGCCCTTGTTTTTATTGGTTGCGGGGGCAAGATTTGAACTTGCGACCTTCGGGTTATGAGCCCGACGAGCTGCCAGACTGCTCCACCCCGCGTCAGAGAGATGAGATTATGGACTCGATTGGTGCGCCGCGTCAACCACAATTCATGTTCGCGCTATAATTCAACGATCCGAGGAGCGCTGCAAGGACGGTTTCCCCAGGCTCGGATAATTTTGAACGGCGCTCACCTAACCCGTACCGGGCGAGGTGAGTCAGCGCGCAAAGCGCCGCCTTCTTCCCCCGGTCACAGTTCAAGGAGCTCCAAATGAACGCTGTGACGACCCAAGACTATGTAATCGCTGACCTTGCCCTCGCTGACTGGGGCCGCAAGGAAATTCGTATAGCCGAAACCGAAATGCCTGGCCTGATGGCAATTCGTGAGGAATTTGCCAAGACCCAACCGCTCAAGGGTGCGCGCATTACGGGTTCGCTGCACATGACTATCCAGACC
Source organism: Propionivibrio dicarboxylicus (assembly GCA_945902805.1). Lineage (GTDB taxonomy): Bacteria > Pseudomonadota > Gammaproteobacteria > Burkholderiales > Rhodocyclaceae > CAMDMZ01. The sequence continues at coordinate 58,877 of CAMDMZ010000008.1, forward strand.
GCCGTATTGATCGAGACGCTGACCGCGCTCGGCGCCGAAGTCCGCTGGGCGTCGTGCAATATCTTCTCAACGCAGGATCACGCTGCTGCTGCGATTGCCGCTTCCGGCACGCCAGTGTTCGCCGTTAAGGGCGAGTCGCTCGAAGACTACTGGGATTACACCCACCGCATCTTTGAATGGAAAGACGGCGGCTATTCCAACATGATTCTCGATGATGGTGGCGATGCCACGCTGCTGCTACATCTGGGCACCAAAGCCGAGAAGGACACCGCCGTCCTGTCAGCACCGACTTCTGAAGAAGAGCACATTCTGTTTGCCGCCATCAAGGCCAAACTCGCTACCGACAAGACCTGGTACTCAACCCGTCTGGCACAGATCAAGGGCGTCACCGAAGAGACCACCACCGGCGTGCATCGCCTGTATCAAATGCACGAACGCGGCGACCTGAAGATTCCCGCGATCAACGTCAATGATTCCGTCACCAAGTCCAAGTTCGACAATCTCTACGGTTGCCGCGAGTCGCTGGTAGATGGCATCAAGCGCGCCACCGACGTGATGATCGCCGGCAAGGTCGCTCTGATCGCCGGTTATGGCGACGTCGGCAAGGGTTCGGCGCAAGCCATGCGCGCGCTGTCGGCGCAAGTGTGGGTCACCGAGATCGATCCGATCTGCGCGCTGCAGGCGGCGATGGAAGGCTATCGTGTCGTGACAATGGAATACGCGGCCGACAAGGCTGACATTTTCGTCACCTGCACCGGCAATTTCCACGTCATCACCCACGACCACATGGCGAAGATGAAGGACCAGGCCATCGTTTGCAACATCGGTCACTTCGACAACGAAATCGACGTTGCTTCGATTGAAAAGTACCAGTGGGAAGAGATCAAGCCCCAGGTCGATCACATCATTTTTCCCGATGGCAAGCGCATCATTCTGTTGGCCAAGGGGAGACTGGTGAATTTGGGTTGCGGCACCGGGCATCCGTCTTATGTGATGTCCAGTTCGTTCGCTAACCAGACCATCGCCCAGATTGAACTGTTCACACGCAATGCCGATTATCCGGTGGGCGTGTATGTGTTGCCCAAGCATCTGGATGAAAAAGTGGCGCGACTGCAACTGAAGAAACTCAATGCGCAGTTGTCTGAGCTGACCGACCAGCAAGCGAGCTACATTGGCGTGCCCAAGACGGGACCGTACAAGACCAACCAATATCGTTACTGAGTACGAACGTGACTGCGACCGAATTTTCTATTGAGTTCTTTCCGCCGCAGACGGAGGAAGGTATGGCCAAGCTGCGCGCCACGCGCGCAGAGTTGGCTGTGCTCAATCCGGTCTTCTTTTCGGTGACCTATGGCGCCGGGGGTTCCACGCGCGAGCGTACCCTGGCGGCGGTGAAAGACATAGCCGCTACCGGCAGTGATGCCGCGCCACACCTTTCGTGCATCGGATCAACTCGCACCGGGATACGCGAAATTCTGGCGACCTATGCGGCACAAGGCGTTCGCCGCATCGTGGCCTTGCGTGGTGATTTGCCCTCCGGCATGGCTGATGCCGGCGAGTTTCGTTACGCCAGCGACTTGGTGGAATTCATCCGCGCCGAAACAGGCGATCAGTTCCGTCTCGAAGTGGCCGCCTATCCGGAATGGCATCCGCAGGCGCGTTCGCCACGTGAAGATCTGCTCAACTTCAAGCGCAAGGTGGATGCGGGTGCCGACTCGGCGATTACGCAATATTTCTACAACGCCGATGCCTACGAGCATTTCATTGCAGAAACCACGGCGCTGGGAATCACGATCCCTATCGTACCGGGCATCATGCCTATTGCCGGTTTTTCGAAGCTAGCGCGTTTCTCGGATGCCTGTGGTGCCGAGATTCCGCGCTGGATGCGGCGCAAGTTTGAGAGCTTGGGCGATGATGCAGCGTCGATACGGGCATTTGGGCTCGACGTGGTAACGGAGCTTTGTCAGCGCCTGTTGGCCCAAGGTGCGCCAGGCTTGCACTTCTACTCGATGAACCAGTCGGGACTAACCTTGGAGATCTGCAAACGATTGGGTTTGATGCCAAATCAACAGGTCTCGGGAGATGCCCAGGTTTGATGGCTCTCGGATAGGCCGTCAATTAGATCAGCTGGAAGGCACGCTCGTGAAAGCGTTGTCGAGGGTGTAGTGAAATCCTTTAAATCGGCAGTTTGAATCAACGGTAACCAAAGGCTGGCCTCAAAAATGGGGCTGGCCTTTGTTTTTTTGTGAGTCACCCCTAAAGATCCCGCTAAATCGGTCGATAAGGAATTACGAGAACGGCGTAATTCGCCCAGCACCTTAGTTAGAAGAGACCGCCATGAGTACCCATACCCAATCCAGCATCAGCGGCAATTGCCGACTGCCATTCAATTCTTCAAGCACTGACGGCACCGTCGGGCGCAGTGATTGTGATGGTGGAGATGATCATGGATATCGCCGTTAAGTCCCCCGTGCCGGTGGCACCGGTGGCGTCAGCCGATGTCAAATCGGCAGCAGGCAAGCGTGCGGCGGCAGTTCAGGCGGCTGCGGTGACCCAGGCACGTACGGAACCGGCTGAATCGGCGATAAAAGTGGTGCCAGTGCGCGAACCGACATCGAAAGAACTCGGCCAGGCAGTCGCCGAGGTGCGCAAGGCAGTGGAGATCCAGGCACCTAACCAAATATCGTTTTCGGTGGATGACGAGTCCGGGCGTTCGGTGGTGCGCATCATTGATCAAAAGACAGGAGCCACGATTCGGCAAATTCCTTCTCAGGAAATGCTGGATATCGCCAAGTCGATCGACAAGATGCAGGGGCTATTGTTTAAAGAGACGGCGTAGCCACACTTCAAGACGACGCAAACTCGGCAAAGAACTCCGGCAACAGGGTTTGTTCCAGCGAGCGTTGCGAAAACAGAAAGCGACCATCGCAGACGAAGCCCTGTTCGTGCCAATCGACGCTATTGAGCTCCGCTGTCAGGGTCTTGATTTGCTTGGCGGAGAGATCGTTCCGTTTCGGAAACAAGGCTAGCACCGCGCCATCGTAGTTTCGGCAGGGATGAATGAAGAAGGGTTGCGCATTGCGCGTCTTGCCGTTAACGTAAATTCGTGGCGCTTCGCTGATGTGATGGCGGCGACCCCATTTCCACCAGTTGCGCTCGTCGAAATCGGTGACACGGCGAGCCAGCAAGCGATCCTTGAACGGCTGAAGAAAGTCGATCGGACCTTCCTGATCGAGATAGATCATGCGTCGTGTTTCGCCAGTTTGCGCCGTGCGCGAGCAGACGAAATCCATGTTGCCGAGTTCATCGTTGGTGAAGATTTCATCGGCCCCAGAGACAGCGCCGACCTTGACCATGAATATCGAGCGGAACGGTACGCTGTAGATGCCGTGCGTGAACATCAACTGTCCACCCGCCAGCACCATGCGCCGGCCGTCGCGCAGACGATGACTCACGTTGCCCTTCTCATAACGCCAGATGGCGCAGTTGGGCGTGGCGCCGGCGAAGATCTTGGCGTCGCCGAGGTCTTCGAAATCGGTGATGGTGCCTTGATCATGCAACCAGGTATTGAGCTTGGCGGCGCCGGTGGCTTTGAGGAAATCGCGCGGTGTGATGAGGATCAGTTCGCCGCCCGGTTCGAGCTGGCGCACGCATTTTTCGATGAAATGCAGGTAGAGATTGGCGTGTCCATCGAGCAGCCGAGAACGCAGGTGATAGCGCGTCTGCGGCAGGATGTCGCGCGCCTTGACGTAGGGCGGATTGCCGATGATGGTGGCAAATTGCTCTTTCACCGGGTAGGTGAAGAAGTCAAGGTTGAGCGCGCCGGGTGGGCAGTGTGCCGGATCGAGCTCGATCGCCACGCAATCGGCTAGTCGTGAAGAAAATGCCCCGTCGCCGCAGGCCGGATCGAGTACCCGCCCGCTGTTCCGGCGCAAGTCCAGCATGCGGTCGACGATAGCCGGCGGTGTAAATACCTGGCCGAAACTGGCAACATCAAAAGTCGGTGCTGGCGGGACGGCGCTCATCAGTTCAACCGATAGAAAACTCGATGATCTCGCCACCTTCGTGCCAGGGGTGACCGAAAGAGAGCCGTCCGTTACTCACCAAAACAAGCTCTTCGCGCCGCAACTGGCGTTCGCTTTCACCGGCCAACGCGATCCAGGTACCGTTGGTGCTTTGTTCGATCAGGACGATTTTGTCGCCGCGCCGTTCGATGCGCGCATGCTGACGCGAAGCCATCGGATCGGCGATCACCACGTCGCAGCTTTTGTCCCGCCCCAGGAGCACCACATCCCAACCGGCAGCCAGCGCTACTTGGTTGCTGCCATGCTGCACTCGCAGTTCGACCCGGGCGGGCAGAGAGGATGGCGGTGGGACCGCCTGCATTAGCGTCAAATTGCCCTCATCGTGCCAGATCACTTCGCAGACGCGCACCAACTCTCCCTTACCCTTGACCGGCACCGCCGCCAGTTCGCGCGTGGCTTGGCGCGCCAGGGGCGAGAGGCCGGCAACGCTGTTGGCGCTGGCAATAATCTGGCCGGCCTTGGCAATATCGGCCATGCGCGCGGCGAGATTGACGGCATCGCCAAATACGTCGCCGTTTTCTTCCAGCACCGGACCATGGTGAAAGCCGACACGGATTTCCAGGGCCATGCCCCCGACGCGGGGTAAATCGGCCACGCGTTGCTGCATCTGACAGGCGGCTTGCAGGCAGGTCTCGGCGTTGTCGAAGGCAGCCAGTATGGCGTCGCCAATGGTCTTCACGACCCGACCCTGGCAACCCTCAATCGCCAGCCGGACCCGCTTCAGGCAGCGTTCGACGGCATGTCGTGCTTCGGCATCGCCCAGCTTTTCGTACAGCCGGGTGCTGCCAGCGATATCGGCGAAGAGGATGCAGCGTTCCGGAGAGACTGTGGTTGCGGGCAGGACTGGCGGCGTCATGATCGTAAATGGAAATCCCGGCCGCAGCCGGGATCGGCGATGAGTTGTTGTACCGGCTTCAGAAGTTGCCGATGACCCACATTGGCACACGCAGGCCCGAATCCTGGACGTCCTGCCGCGCAAAGTTGCCGTCGCCACGTTCGTCGATCAGATAGTAGGGCACGCCATGCGGCGGCGTGACTTTGACCTTGTACAGCTTGCCCTTGATGCGAAACTCCTCGACCTTGTCGTCGCCACGCGTGGAAATGGTGACTTGTGGCTCAAGGGCATCATCGAGCGCGCGCGGCGGTGGTGGTGGCTCCGGGAGCGGTTGAAGATCGGTCGGGCGAGTTTGCGCCGCGATATTGAAAGAAACGGCGGCGAGCAGCCCAAGAAAAACACGGCGCATGGTTATTCCTCGATTAAGGAGTCTGAGTTTAACAGCCGGCATGCCGGTTTCAAAGATTGAGCAGCAGTTCGTGCTCTTCCGGCAGGCGACCGAAACCGCGCGTCTCGTAATGATCGAAGATGGCATTCACGATCTGCGCTGGTTCGTCGATGATCTGGATCAGGTCCATGTCCTCCGGATTGATCATGCCTTCGCCGACCAGACGCTCGCGGAACCAGGCGATCATTCCGGCCCAGAATGAACTGCCGACCAAAATCAGCGGGATCATAGGGCTCTTGCGCGTTTGGATCAGCGTCAGCGCTTCCAGCAGTTCATCGAGCGTACCAAATCCGCCCGGCATCACGACATAGGCCGAGGCCATGCGCACAAACATGTACTTGCGGGCGAAAAAGTGACGGAAGGTCTGCGAGACATCCTGGTAGGGATTGGACTTCTGTTCGTGTGGCAACTGAATATTGAGGCCGATCGATAAGCTTTTGCCGGCATAGGCGCCCTTGTTCACCGCTTCCATGATGCCCGGACCACCGCCTGAAATGACGGCGAAACCGGCATCGGATAGCAGGCGCGCCGTTTGCTCGGCGAGGACATAGTACGGGCTATCCGGGGGGACGCGGGCACTGCCAAATATTGACACCGCTGGCCGCACTACGCCCAGGCGCTCGGTGGCCTCGACGAACTCTGCCATAATGCCGAACACCCGCCAAGCCTCACGGGCACTGGTCGCAGCGGGGGGGGCCGGCGAATGGCCAAACCCGTTCGGCAACTTCTTTTCCGCACTCATTCAAAGCTCTCCTCGATGCCCACGCTACTGCTGGTCGATGGTTCCAGCTACCTTTACCGCGCCTTCCACGCCCTGCCCGATTTGCGAAATTCGGCGGGCGAACCGACCGGTGCCATTCGTGGCGTGCTGTCGATGCTGCGTGTGCTTGAAACCGACTATAAGGCAGATTACAAGGCGGTAGTGTTCGACGCCAAAGGCAAGACCTTCCGCGACGACTGGTATCCGGCCTACAAGGCACATCGGCCGCCGATGCCGGAGGATCTCGTGGCTCAGATCGCACTGCTGCACGATTGTGTGCGTGCCGCCGGCTGGCCGTTGCTGATGATAGACGGGGTCGAAGCGGATGACGTGATCGGCACCTTGACCGTGCAGGCGACCGCTGCCGGCATCGACAGCATCGTTTCGACCGGCGACAAGGATCTGGCGCAACTGGTAAATCCGCACGTCAGGCTGGTCAACACCATGAGCAACGAGGTGCTCGACGAGGCTGGCGTACTGGCCAAGTTTGGCGTGCCGCCGAATCGCATCGTCGATTATTTGGCGCTGGTCGGTGACACCGTCGATGGTGTTCCCGGCGTGGCCAAGGTGGGGCCGAAAACTGCCGTCAAATGGCTGATGCAGTACGGCTCGCTGGACGGCGTGGTGGCGAATGCTGATGCGATCGGCGGTGCGGTTGGCGAAAATCTCAAGAAGCATCTCGATTTCCTGCCGCTGGGTCGAAAGCTGGTTACGGTCGCGTGCGACGTCCCCTTGCCGCAAGCGGTGAGCGACTTGACGCCGCAAACGCCGGACGCAGAGGCGCAAAAGCAGTTGTTCGCTCGCCTCGAGTTCAAGGGATGGCTCAGAGAGCTGGCTGGCGGCAGCGTGCCGGAGCAGAGCGCCGTCTCGCCAGAACCGACTTTTTCGGTTCAAACGGAACTGGATCATAGTGGCTACGAGTGCATCCTGACCCCGGAACAATTCGCCACTTGGCTGGCCCGTTTAGACGCCGCATCACTGGTCGCCCTGGATACCGAAACCACCGGCCTCGATCCGATGCAATCGCAATTGGTCGGCATCTCCTTCGGGCTGACGGAGGGCGAAACCATGCGTGCCGCGTATCTGCCCTTGGGTCATATCTATGCCGGTGCGCCAACGCAATTACCCTTTGAGATGGCGCTGGCGCAACTCACGCCCTGGCTCGAAGCCGCCGACAAACCCAAGCTCGGCCAGCACCTCAAATACGACCGCCACATTTTCGCCAATCACGGCATCCGGCTGGCCGGAATTGCGGAAGACACGCTGCTGCAATCCTATGTGGCGGAGTCCGACAAGCCGCACGATCTCGGTTCGCTCGCCGCGCGCCACTGCGGGCTGAAAACGCTCTCCTACGACGACATTACCGGCAAGGGCGTGAACCGCATTTCCTTCGCTCAGGTAGACATCGCTCGTGCCACCGACTATTCGGCCGAAGATGCCGATTGCACCCTGCGCGTCCATCAAACCCTACGCCCGCGCCTGGCTGCCGAGCCATTGTTGGAAGCTTTGTATCGCGATCTCGAACTGCCGATTGCGGAAACGCTGTTTCGCATTGAACGCAACGGCGTGCTGATCGATGCCGGCTTGCTGGCACAACAAAGCGACGAACTCGGGCGCAAGATGATGGCGCTGGAACTCGAAGCGCAGCAACTTGCCGGCCAGCCTTTCAACCTCAATTCGCCCAAGCAACTGGCCGAGATCTTGTTCACTCAGCAGGGCCTGCCGGTGGTGAAGAAAACGCCGTCCGGTGGACCGTCAACCGACGAAGAAGTCCTGGAAAAGCTGGCCGAGGATTACCCGCTGCCGAAGAAGATTCTTGAGTATCGCGGCATGGCCAAGCTCAAGGGCACCTATACCGACAAGCTGCCGAAGATGATCAATCCGGCCACCGGCCGCGTGCATACCAGCTTCTCGCAGGCGGTGGCCGTCACCGGACGGCTGGCTTCCTCCGATCCGAATTTGCAGAACATCCCGATCCGCACCGCCGAGGGTCGTCGCATCCGCTCTGCCTTCATCGCCGCACCAGGGCGCCGTCTCGTCAGCGCCGACTATTCGCAGATCGAGTTGCGCATCATGGCGCATCTGTCGGACGATCCGCGCTTGCTGGAAGCTTTTGCGCAAGGTGAAGATGTGCATCGCGCCACCGCCGGTGAAGTTTTCGGTTTGACGCCGATCGAAGTCAGCAGCGAGCAGCGTCGCGCCGCCAAAGCCATCAACTTTGGCCTGATTTATGGGATGAGCGCGTTTGGATTGGCCAAACAGATCGGCGTCGATCGGACGGCGGCGCAAACCTATATGGACCGCTACTTCGCCCGCTATCCAGGCGTAGCGCGCTACATGGAAGAAACCCGCGCCGGTGCCCGCGCCAAGGGCTATGTCGAAACCGTTTTCGGCCGTCGCCTGTGGCTGCCGGAAATCAAGTCGTCCAACGCCGGCCGCAGACAAGGCGCCGAACGCGCCGCGATCAACGCGCCGATGCAAGGCACCGCCGCCGACTTGATCAAACGTGCCATGCTGGCGGTGCAAAATTGGCTCGATGACCAAGGTTTGAAAACGCTCCTGGTGCTTCAAGTACATGACGAACTGGTGCTGGAAGTACCAGAAGAGGAACTCGACCTTGTAAGGGCGATGCTGCCGCGTTTGATGGGCCAGGTTGCTCATCTCAAGGTACCGCTACTGGTCGAGGTCGGCGTGGGTGACAACTGGGATGCGGCGCATTAACAAGAAGGTAATTTCATGATGAAAGTCAGTGGCTTCACCTTTTTGCGCAACGGTTCGCTACTTGGTTATCCATTTATCGAGAGCATCCGTTCAGTGCTACCGATTTGCGATGAATTCGTCGTTGCGGTCGGTGCCGGTGAGGACGACACGCTCGAACGTTTGCGTGCCATGAACGAACCCAAGCTGATAATCCTCGAAACGCAGTGGAACGAAAAAATGCAGGATCGCGGCTACGTCTATGCTCAGCAAAAGATGATCGCCCAGTTCAATTGCACCGGCGACTGGGCGTTTTATCTGGAAGGTGATGAAGTGCTCCACGAGCGCGATTTACCGACTATTCGGGCGAGCATGGAGCAACATCTTGATGATCCCCGAGTCGAGGCTCTGGTGTTCGACTACCATCATTTTTTTGGTAGTCCACAATGGGTCGCAACCGGACCGGCTTGGTATCGACGTGCGCCACGCATCATCCGCAACAGCATCCGCAACTATTCACCGGACGGGCTGTTCTTTGTCGTCATGGACAAGAACAAGCGCGGGCGTTACCCACGCGCAGCGCTTGCCAATGCCCCGATCTACCACTACGGTCATGTGCGTAGCATTGCGGCGATGCGGGAAAAGAACCAGCAAGTCGGAAAATACTGGAAGCACGATCACCCATTGTTCGCCGGATACACGATCGATCCGCAGGTACTCGTTGCATTCAAAGGAAGCCACCCACCGATTGTGAGCGAATGGCTGGCCTACGAAGCAGAAGCCCACTATGTTCCCAACCCGAACCACCAACCGGATCGCCGCGAGCTAAGGCATCGGCGGCAACGCTGGCTGGAGGGAATATTGGGGATCGATCTGACCAAAAAGCACTACGTGCTGATCAATCATTGAGTCCTTGATGACCACGAACTTACTTTCGTCGCGCTGGATAGATCGCAGCGCGGTTGCAGTCGTGGTTATATTGGGATTCGCGATTCCAGTCTCAGCTGCCCTGAGTGGAATATTGTTAGCGGCATTTGCCGTTTTGTTTGCATTGAGTGGTCACTATCGGGACCGATTGCGAGCGGTGCCAGCCAATCCAGTGGCAGTCGCCGCACTCTTACTTTTCTTGTGGATGTTGATGGCCGTTTCCTACGGAACCGCCACCTGGACTGAGGCCAGCCTATATATCGGGAAATACCGAGATCTAGTGTTTCTGGCGTTATTTCTACCGTATTTCACTGCGCCTGAGTTGCGCCGCAAAGCCAGTATCGCCATTTGTGGCGCAATGGCAATTACGCTCGTACTTTCTTTTCTCGGAGCAGCCGGATTGGTGACAGGTCGGCCAGAGAATTCCGCCTTAGTCTTCAAGGGGCAAATCACGCAAAATCTGTTTCTTGCCTATTTCGGATTTGCATTGCTAGTTGTTGCCGACGCAACCAAGGTTTGGTCATGGCGATTAACTCTGCGGATTGTCGCCATCTTGGCGATCGCGAATGTGGTGTATTTCGGTATGGGACGGACGGGGTATATGGCGGTTGGATTGCTCCTATTCCTCTATCTATGGCAAAAACTTAGGCTTCGTGGCGTATTGATTTTTGCCGCTCTCGCAATGTTGACCGGGGTCACCAATACTTCAGATTCGGGTAGTCCGAATCAACGTATTGCCCTTGCAGTCGAAGAAATCAAGCAATGGGAGTCGGGGAAAAGCGATCCAAACTCGTCCATGGGGATAAGGATGGATTTTTACCGAAACAGCCTGGCGATTATCGGTGAGCACCCGCTACTTGGCGTTGGGACGGGCGGTATGATCAACGCCTACTCAGAACGAATTCGCAATACCGAGAATCTGTTTACCCGAAATCCTCACAATGAGTATTTGCTCATAGCAGTTCAGCAGGGAATGATCGGACTTGGACTTCTGCTCGCTCTTTTTGTTGTGCAGTGGCGTATGGCCAATCAATTAGTGTTACAGCAGGAGTCGATGTTGGCACGCGGTCTTGTCTTGGTAATGGCAGCCGGATGTTTATTCAATTCCCTACTGCTCGACCATACCGAAGGTCTAGCCTATGCTTGGATGAGCGCGCTGTTGTTTAGCGGACCACGTCGGGAGAGTGGAGGTATCCCATGACTATTCGACTAAGTGTGATTGTCATTACCAAGAACGAAGCACATAACATTCGGGAGTGTCTTGAGTCCGTTCACTGGGTTGATGAAATCATCGTAGTCGATGCCAATAGCAGTGATGGAACGGTTCAGATTTGCGCCGAGTACGCCAACCAGGTTGTGGTCACAGAAGATTGGCCTGGGTTTGGATTACAGAAAAATCGCGCATTGGATTTAGTAACGGGTGACTGGGTGCTCTCTCTCGACGCAGATGAAAGAGTTTCTGAAGAACTCGGAGCGGAAATCCGATCGATCTTAAGCAAAGAACCCGCCTTTAAAGTCTTTGAGTTACCGCGCCTTTCATCGTTCTGTGGAAAACCCATACACCACGGCGATTGGTGGCCAGACTACGTTACGCGTCTGTTTCGACGGGGCACGACGCGATTTACGGAAGTGCCCGTGCACGAAAGTCTCGACTACACCGGTCCGCGTGGTCGCCTACAGGGCTTATTGCACCATCTAAGCATTATCTCGTTAGAACAAATGCAAGGGAAAATAACCCACTACACATCGGCGGGAGCAAAAGCCATGCGTGCTCGTGGAAGGAAAGGCGGGCTTTGGCCGGCGATTACCCATTCGTTGTGGGCATTTTTTCGTGGTTACGTCTTGAGGCGTGGATTTCTCGACGGACGAGAGGGTTTCATGATCGCAGTTTCTGGAGCCGAATCAACGTATTACCGCTATTTGAAACTTATGTATCTTGACCGTGAGAAGTTAGCCGATGCGCGCTAGTGCTCGCGAATCAAACCCGGCAAGCTTTTCCGTCATCGTAGTTAACTACAATGGCGGCTCGATGCTTGCATCGTGTGTAGAGTCGGTGCTGCATGCGGGAGTTCCCGCTGGACAGATTGTCGTTGTGGACAACGGCAGCACTGATTCATCGCTGGATGGCGTGTCCGTTAAGGCATCTGGCCTCAGCATTATTCGAATGGGCTGTAATGCCGGTTTCGCATGCGCAGTGAATCAGGGACTACGGACAGTTCAAACCCAATACGCTCTCCTGCTCAACAACGACGCAACTCTGTCGCGGTCGGTCTTGGGCGCGTTTGCAAACAGCTTTTCAGAGTTACCTCTGGCGGCAATTCTTGGTGCTCGCCTTCTCCATGCCGATGGTACGTTGCAAAACAGCGTGGCACCATTTCCACGCTTGGTAGGAGAGATACTGCCACGGCCATGGCATCGACTGGCGCGCTGGGGCAAACTCGGTGGCCGACCGACGGGCACGGAGCGACTGATGGTTGAGAGCGTAATCGGTGCTTGCATTGCAGTACGGATGTCAGCCGCTGCGGAAATCGGGATGCTTGACGAAGATTTCTTCTTCTACCTTGAGGAGACCGAATGGTGCCACCGTGCCTGGCGTAAGGGCTGGCAGGTTTGGCACGTACCGAGTGCTGCTGTCGAGCATCTTCAAGGGAAAACAGCAAATTCCTTTCGGACTGGAGCACGGATCGAGTTTCAGCGCTCAAAGCTCACCTACTATCGGAAGGTAGGTGGCACCGAGCGATGGTTTGCGGCATTGTCGATTCTTGTCATCAAGGCTGGCATTAACGCGATCGTAAATCTTGCCGCAACGATATTGACATTTTTTCTGTCGCCCAAACTCAGGCAGCGGAGCAGTGGCTATCTGACTATCCTTGCTTGGTACATTCGCGGGATGCCGGCCACATGGGGGCTTCCGGAGAAGTGCCAAAATGTAATCACAACAAAAAAGGCATCATGAGTTTGCCGAGCCCTTTGCTCAATGCTTCCGGTCGGCCGGCGTCTATTTTGATCGTGGCGACTCGCCAGATCGGCGATGTACTCCTCGCAACCCCTCTGTTGCGCTCCTTGCGTCGCGCCTATCCGGCCGCCGCAATCGATGTGCTGGTGTATGCGAACAAAGGCAGCATGCTGGAAGGCAACCCGGACTGCAACGAGATCATCACCGTCGCCGAGCATCCCAACCGCCGGGAATACGGTGTGCTGCTAAAGCGGATTTTCCGGCGCTACGACTTGGCCGTGTCAACTCAGGCCAATGATCGAGGCCACATCTATGCGTTCCTGGCAGCACCGCAACGCGTGGGGTTGATGCCTGATCTCCGACGACAATCGATCTGGAAACGCTGGTCCTGTCGTGTTTGGGCTCTGCTCGATAACGTCGATACACATACCGTTGTACAGAACCTGCGCTTGGCCGAGCAAATGGGAATCTCGCGGCATTTTGAACTGGTGCCCCCGTCAAATCCCCAGGCGAAGGTGTTGATTGCGTCCGTGCTGCCATCCCCATTACCGTCGCGATTGGTTGTTGTCCATCCGTTTCCTATGTGGCGATATAAACGCTGGACTGAGGCAGGATGGCGAGCATTGATTGCCCGGCTTCATCAGCAAGGCTATTTCGTGATCATTACAGGAGGTTCGGACACCCCGGAACGCGAGTTTTGTGACTCACTGGCGGACGGTGAACGAACCGCAAGCATCAGCGGGCGTCTGCCCTTGAGTGCCTTGCCAGCGCTATTCGCCAAGGCGGCCTTATTCGTCGGCCCGGATACGTCGATAACCCATCTTGCTGCCGCCTGCGGCGTACCTACTCTAGCCATTTACGGTCCTTCAAATCCGGTCAAGTGGGGCCCTTGGCCGGTTGCCTGCAACGCCGATCCTAGCCCGTGGGAAATGCAGATCCAACCGTGGCAACGTCACGGCAATGTCCTGCTAGTGCAGGCGTCAGCGCCGGCGGAGCTCGGTAGCTGTGTGCCTTGCCGCGAAGAGGGATGCGACCGTCACAAAGGCAGTACAAGTCGTTGCCTGGAAGAGTTACCGGTGGCGACCGTGATCGCCGCAGCGTGCGAGCTGCTTCAATCCTCGACTGAAGGTGCTTGCAGCGAAAACTGCAGCTGATGCAATCGCGCATAGACGCCGTTTTGCGTCAGCAGTTCCTGATGGGTTCCAGTTTCGACAATACGCCCACCATCGAGCACGACGATACGATCAGCCTTCTCAATCGTCGATAAGCGATGGGCAATGACCAGCGTCGTGCAGCGCTTCATAAGGGTTTCCAGCGCTGCCTGTACCTGCCGTTCGGAAGCGCTGTCGAGCGCGGAGGTGGCTTCGTCCAGAATCAGAATCGGCACATTCTTGAGCAGAGCACGGGCGATGGCGAGCCGTTGGCGCTGACCGCCCGAGAGCTTGACGCCGCGCTCGCCGACCAGGGTGTCGTAGCCGTCGGGCATTGCCATGATGAAGTCGTGAGCGTTCGCGGCATGGGCGGCGACTTCGATCTTTTCGCGTGATGAGCCGGCCAGTGTGCCATAGGCAATGTTGGCGGCAATCGTGTCGTTGAATAGCACCACCTCCTGGCTGACCAGGGCGATGTTAGCGCGCAAGCTGGCGAGCGTAATGTCCTCCACCGATTGACCATCGATCAGAATGCGCCCGCTAGTGATCGGATAAAAACGCGCCAGCAAATTCGCCAGGGTGGTTTTGCCGCTGCCGGAGGCGCCAACCAGCGCGACCGTGGTGCCCGGTTTGATCTCGAAGTCAATCTCGCGCAGCGCCGCCGTATCGGTGCCGGTATAGGTGAATCCGAGATTTTCAAACCGAATGGCGCCCTGGATGTGGCCAACCGAGGTTGTGCCGGCGTCGACTTCCGGTACTTCGTCGAGCAGCGAGAACACACTTTCTGCCGCCGCCATGCCACGTTGCAGCGGGGCATTGAGATCGGCCAGATGCTTGATCGGTGCCAACAACAGCAACATCGCGGTGATGAAGGAAACGAAGCCACCGACGGTAGTTTGTGAATCGGCCGATTGCAGCAGGGCGACATAGATGACGATCGCAAGCGCGACCGCCGTGAAGATCTGGACTACCGGTGCCGTGGCCGATCCCGCTACCGATTGCCGCATGTTTTGCCCGCGCAGGGTGGCATTGGCCTGGGTAAAGCGTGCGATCTCGTAGTTCTGTCCGCCGAAAATCTTGACGATGCGCTGGCCAACCACGGCCTCTTCGAGAATGTGTGAAATATCGCCCATGGCGAGTTGCGAACCACGACTGGCGCGGCGCAGGCGGGCGCTGAATAGTCGCACCACGACGGCGACCACCGGCCCGATGGTCAAAGCCACCAGGGTCAGCTGCCAGTTGAGATAAAACAGCCAGGCGAGCAGGCCGACAATGGCGAGTGTGTCGCGTACCAGTACCGTTAGCGCCGAGGTAGCGGCACCGGTGACGTTCGACACATCGTACGAAACGCGCGAAATCAGCACCCCGGTACTCTGGTTGTCGAAATAGTGGGCAGGAAGCCGCAGCAGACGATCGAACATGGTCAGGCGCAGGTCCATCACAACACGGTTACCGACCCAGGCCATCAAATAGCTGCTCGTGAAGGCAAGGATTCCGCGCAAGGTGAAGATGCCGATAATCGCCAGCGGCGCAATCCAAAGATCACGGTTGGGGCCGCCTGAAAAGCCCTTGTCTAGCAGTGGCTTCATCAGCGCCGGAAACATCGGTTCGGTCGCCGCCATCAAGATCATGGCCAGGATGGCAATCCCGAAAGCGGTTCGGTAGGGGCGCACAAAGGCCAGCAAACGCAAATACATTTGCAGGTTTGAGCCCGTGGTGGGAGAGGAGCCGATAGGAGGAAGCATCAAATGGCGGCGTGGTTAAGCGGCGCCGGCACAGAAATTGAAGTCGCGGCGATTATAACGGCAGCCTCTTTGGTGCTCGGTTCCGCTACGCCTTGGCATCCAAACGATAGCGCGCCAGCAAACGGTCGCTGAGGAACAGCAAGCCGCCCACTCCAGCAGACAGCAGGGACATCGGCACCAAGCTTCCATCGTGCGTGGCGCCGACCAGATTGCCGGTGGCAAACGCGGCTACCATCACCAGAAAACCGAGCAGTCCCGCTGCTGCGCCGGCGCGTTGCGGAAAATTGGCCACGGCTCCGGTTTGGGAGCTTGGAAAGTTGAGGCCATGGGCTGCCATGGTTGCAAACATGCCAATCAGCACGGTGGCCCAGTGATGCAAGCCGACGGCAACGGCAATGGCAAAGCCGATCCCGGCCAAGAACGACAGCCGAGTACCCATGCCTAACGTGCGACTGAGGCCTATGCGCCGAATCAAGCTCCGACAAACCAGGGTGCCGAGCAGGTAGCCCACTACGCCAAAGGCGAAGCAATAGCCGAAATACTGGGTTGGTACGCCAAGCACCTTGATCAGGACGAAGGACGACCCAGAGATAAAGACAAAAATCGAACAGTAGGACAAAGCCCCCGGCAATGCATACGCCCAGAATTGGCCGGAGCCAAGAATGATGCGGTAGCTTTCAATGAAGCCGGATGGACGTAGCGCGCTGAGATTGAGATTTCGGTTGGTTTCGCGAAACCGGAACGCCGCCAAAACCAGAATTCCAGCCGCCAAGCTGAGAGCGACGAAGGCGGCTCGCCAGCCAAATGAAACCTGCAGGTAGCCGCCAAGGATCGGTCCAAGGATCGGTGCGGCCGACATCAGGCTGCTGGCGCGAGCGATCATCTGGCCACCTTCGGCAGGCGGGTAAGCATCGCGCACGATGGCCCGTGCGATGACGACAGCGGTGCAACAGCCGATGGCCTGCAGGAACCGTCCGGCGATCAGGATGTCGATATCGGGGGCAAAAGTACAGATCTGAGTGGCGACAAGATAGACGACCAAGCCGCCAAACAGTATCGGCCGCCGTCCAAAGCGGTCGGACAGTGGGCCGCTGATCAACTGGGCACCCGCGAAGCCAAGCACGAACAGCGATAGCGTCTGCTGTACCGTCGCCGGGGAAACCTGAAAATAGTCCGCCAAGCCCGGCATTGAGGCAAGGTAGAGATCGGTCGAAAGTGGCTGCAACATCATGCAGCCGCTGATCAACCAGAGCAGAAAAAGTGGCGATGTTTGGTCGGTGCCCGAAGTGGAGGGGTTCGCCGCGTTGTCAGATGACACAGCCAATTACCCGCCAAACAAGTCGTTCATAGCGAACATCGTCGCCCCAATTGCGGGGACTTTCACTTGTACGGTCGTGCTGGGATTCGCGGCGTAGCGCACGAAACGTCGCCACATTGCGCTCGGTGATGGAGGGCGGCATCGGTCAGAACCAGTGCCAGCATGGCCTCGGCGATCGGCGTGGCGCGAATGCCGACACAGGGGTCGTGCCGGCCATGGGTTTCGATCACCGCCGGTTCGCCGGCAAGATTGATGGTACGGCGCGGCAAACGAATACTCGATGTCGGTTTGATCGCCATTTTGACCACCACATCCTGCCCCGTCGAAATGCCACCCAACACACCCCCGGCGTGATTACTAAGAAAGCCTTCCGGCGTCAGTTCGTCGCCGTGCTCGCTACCTTTTTGCGTCACGGAAGCAAAGCCAGCGCCGATCTCGACGCCTTTCACGGCATTGATTCCCATCATCGCATAGGCGATATCGGCATCGAGCCGGGCATACACAGGGTCGCCCCAGCCGACCGGTGCGCCACGGGCGACAACGGTGATCTCGGCACCGACCGAATCGCCCGATTTGCGCAACTCGTCCATGTACGCCTCCAACTGCGGAACGATGTCCGCATTGGCGACAAAAAACGGGTTTGCATCGATCAACGACTCGTCTTGCCAGGGAATATCGATACTGCCTAATTTGCTCATCCAGCCGCGCACCGAGACGCCGTAACGCTGCAGCAGCCATTTGCGTGCAATCGCTCCGGCGGCAACGCGCACGGCGGTTTCGCGAGCCGATGAGCGGCCACCGCCACGATGATCGCGAATACCGAATTTCTGCCAATAGGTGTAATCGGCGTGCCCCGGACGGAACGTTGAGGCGATGTTGCCGTAGTCCTTGCTGCGCTGGTCCTCATTGCGGATCAACAAGGCAATCGGGCTGCCTGTGGTGCGGCCTTCGAAGATACCGGAGAGAATTTCCACCGTATCCGATTCTCGCCGTTGGGTGACGTGCCGTGAGGTTCCCGGCTTGCGCCGGTCGAGGTCGGCCTGGATTTCAGCAGTCGATATTTCCAGGCCCGGAGGGCAGCCATCGACCACACAGCCGATGGCCGGGCCGTGTGATTCACCAAACGACGTCACGCAGAACAGAGAACCGAAAGTATTGCCAGCCATGGTCAAGGATTGAATTCAGGACAAAAACGGGACGCCGAGCTTACCACCATCGCGAATCAATCACCCGCCGTGCTTTGCCAACCAGGGTACGTTCCACCTTGTCGGTTTCCACGACATGCACCAGCGACGTGACACCAATCAGCGACTTAATGTGATGAGCCACTTCCTTGCCGATCGCGTCGCGCTCAAAGGCACTGGTCGCCGCCGAGATTTCCGCCTTTACTTCGACATAGACCTCCAGTTTGTCCATATGCCCATCGCGGCTCACGTGCAGTTGATATTGGGCGCAAAGCTTGGGATGCTTGAGCAGGATTTCCTCGATCTGCGTCGGAAATACATTGACCCCACGAATGATCAGCATGTCGTCGGTGCGCCCGGTAATCTTGCTCATGCGCCGCATCGAGCGTGCCGTGCCGGGCATCAGCCGGGTCAGATCGCGTGTCCGGTAGCGGATGATGGGCATCGCTTCCTTGGTCAGGGACGTAAACACCAGCTCCCCTTCCGCGCCGTCGGGTAGGACTTCGCCGGTCTTCGGATCGATGATTTCGGGATAGAAATGGTCTTCCCAGATATGCGGCCCGTCTTTGGTTTCCAGGCACTCGCAAGCCACTCCGGGGCCGATCACCTCGGATAAGCCGTAGATGTCGACGGCATCGATCCCGAGCCGGAATTCAATTTCCTTGCGCATTTCGTTGGTCCACGGCTCGGCGCCGAAGATTCCCACACGCAGACTGGTCTTATCGGGCGCCCGACCCTGGCGCAGCAATTCGTCGGCAATCGTCAGCGAGTAGGACGGGGTACAGAGCAGGATGGTCGGGTTGAAATCGCAAATCAATTGCACCTGCTTTTCGGTCTGCCCGCCCGACATTGGAATGACGGTCGCACCAAGGAACTCGCCGCCATAGTGCGCCCCCAGACCACCGGTAAACAAGCCATAGCCGTAGGAATTGAGAATGATGTCGTCGGCGGAACCGCCCGATGCACGTAACGAGCGCGCCATGACGCCCGCCCACATCGTGATGTCGTTCTTGGTATAGCCCACGACCGTCGGCTTTCCGGTCGTGCCGGAAGAAGCGTGCACCCGCACGACCTCCCGCATCGGTGTCGCGAACATGCCGTAGGGGTAGGTATCGCGTAGATCGACCTTGGTCGTAAAGGGGAATTTCGCCAGATCCACCAATTCCTTCAAGTCAGACGGATGCACGCCAGCGGCATCGAATTTATCGCGGTAGTGCGGCACATTGGCGTAGGCGTGGCTCAGCGACCATTGCATACGTTCGAGTTGCAGCGCCTGCAATTCGTCCCGGCTTGCCTTCTCGATGGGTTCCAGGTCGCTGCCCGGCAGATCCTGCTTGCTCATTGCTTTCCCCTATGTCCTTGTCCGATGAGTCATCTGTTTGACCAAACCCCGATTTTCCACGACCTTGGGCAGAATATGTGAAACCTGATCCGAATTCAGGTGATGTTCACCGCCATCGTGGTCGGCGCCGTCTCTTCGGCAAAAGTCGCGGCACGCCAATACAATCCCCAAAACTCCAAAATTCCTACTGCCGCTGCATCATTCCGCCCAAGTTTTCCATAGGACCAACGTGAAGAGCCGACCTATCAGTCAATGGATCGAAAATTTCCTTGACCAGTATCCAGCGCGCGCCAACTCCCTGATCATCACGGTGTACGGCGACTTCATCGCGCCGCATGGCGGCACGGTCTGGCTGGGCAGTTTCATTCGCCTGGTGCAACCGCTGGGCTTGAATGAACGGATGGTGCGCACCAGTGTTTATCGGCTGTCACAAGAAAAGTGGCTGGTGTCGGAACAACGTGGACGCAAAAGTTTTTACAGCCTGACCACATCGGGCCGGCGTCGCTTCGAACAGGCCTATCGACGGATTTACTTCGCGCCGCAGGAAACCTGGAACGGTGAGTGGCAACTGGTCTTGATTCCCGGATCACTGACCGGTGCGCCACGCGACATTCTGCGCAAAGAGCTCGATTGGGCCGGCTACGGCGCCTTGGCTTCAGGCATTCTCGCCCACCCGTCAACCGACACCGAGGCCTTGCTCGACATCCTCCAGGAGACCGGCGCGCACGACAAGGTGGTGACCCTGAAAGCGACCAACACCAGCGCTTTGATCAGCAAACCATTGCAGGAACTGGTTCATGACTGCTGGAACCTCAACGCGCTGGCCGCCAAGTACGACGCTTTTGTCGAACGCTTTCGTCCCGTATTACGCTCAATGCGAGGCGCCAGCAAGCTGGACCCCGAGCAGTGTTTTCTGGTGCAGACGCTGCTCATGCACGACTTCCGGCGCGCTCTGCTGCACGACCCGCAACTCCCGTCGCAGCTACTGCCCGCCAACTGGAGCGGCGGCATTGCCCGCCAGTTGTGCCGCGAGTTGTATTGCATCACCTACCCATTGGCGCAGCAGCATCTACTCTCGGTTTGCGAAACGGCTAACGGTCCGCTGCCCGCGGCGGCTCCGTATTTTTACGAGCGCTTCGGCGGCCTTGACGTGCCCGCCGAACGCGCCGCTGCGGCAGCGGTAGAGCGCTAAAAAGTCGGTGCTGGCGGGACGGCGCTTGTTGTGCCTTGGCGCTCCATGCCTGCTCGCGCGTGTCACGGATGACGCATGGGGGCAAGCAGGGCCAAGGCCTGCTCGTACTCATAGCTGCCGATGGTGCGTTCAAGAGCGGCCAGTTTTTCTTTTCCCAGCAAGCTGTCGAGCGTTGCCCGATTCTTGTTCACCCAGTGCTGAGCCTTGTAATCATCGTTGGTCAGCATCGCTGACAGCTCGGCTATGTCAAGCAAGCCATCGTTCGTCGCCACCGAGATATCGGCCGCTGGTTCGTCGGCCGTCGCTACGAGTGCCGGCGTCGTCTCCAGCGCAGCCAACGCCTTGCGCAGTTCGGCGACCAAACCCGGTAAATCAGTCGTCAGCTGACTCAGTGCCATCCGCGCGATCTCCAGGGCGTTGGCATCATGATGTTTGAGTGGAAGCTCGATATCGGCGGCGAGTTGACGGATGTGCTGTAAGCCTAGATTGCCGGCGCTTCCTTTGAGACTGTGGGCCAAACGCTGGGCATCGGCCAGGTTCCCCGCGTCCAGCAGCGCTCCTATCTTGTGCACTTCATCGACGTGGTTCTCCATAAACAGTCGCAACAGTTTCAGATAGGTCGGCCATTTGCCGCGTACCACGCGCAGACCGGACCCGACATCGAGGTCCTTGACCCGGCTCAGGGCCACGCGCAAGGCACGCTCATCAAGTCCCGAATTCGGCGTGGGTTGTGCATCGAATGGCATCGGTTCGGCGATGGCCGCCGTTGCCGGCAACCACTTGAGCAGGGTTTCGTAGAGACGTTCCGGATCGACCGGTTTGGCGATGTGGTCGTTCATCCCGGCGCCAAGGCAAGCATCGCGATCTTCGACAAAGGCGTTGGCGGTCATGGCCAAAATGGGAACCGCTGTGCGTCCGGGCAACTGGCGGATTTCGCGCGTGGCCGTGATGCCGTCCATCTTGGGCATCTGCACATCCATCAGGATCAAATCGTATTGATTGCGACGGGCGAGATCGACAGCCTGCCAACCGTCGTCGACCACATCGACGCGCAAGCCGGGATCGCGCAGGAGTTCAAGTGCGACCTCCTGGTTGATTGGATTGTCTTCTGCCAACAGGATGTAGCGGCCGCGTAGCGGAGACAAATCTGCGGTCACCGCATCATGTGCTTGCGGGTGCTGCTCGGTATGCCCGGCCATGGCGCTGATGATGGCGTCGTGAAGATCAGAGGGTGTTACTGGCTTGTTGACCTGAAACACGATGCCCGCTTCGCGCAGGCGTTCCAGCGGCCAGTCATGGCCGAAGGCGGTGACGAGGACGATGCGGGGTGCCGGCGTGGTGAGGGCGACGATTCGGCGACTGGCCTCGATGCCGTCCATGCCCGGCATGGCCCAGTCCACAAGCACCAGGTCGAAGGGCGTTTTATTGGCAATTGCGGCACGGGCACACTCGACGGCGGTTTCGCCGGAGACGGCCGTGGTGACCGTGGCCGCCAAACTGCTGAGCATATGGGAAATTGCTTCGCGGGCGTTGCTATCGTCGTCAGCGACCAGAATATTGAGGGATTTGGGCAGGGGACGTGGCCGCGATTTCCGATCAGCGGTCAGTGCAAATTCGAGTGGCAGATCGCACCAGAAAGTACTGCCCTTGCCCGCCGTGCTTTCCATGCCAACCGTGCCACCCATCAATTCGGCCAGCCGTTTGCTGATCACCAGCCCCAAGCCGGTGCCACCAAATTTGCGCGTGGTCGAGGCATCGGCTTGTTCAAATGCCTGAAAAAGGCGGTCCTGCTGTTCTTGCGTCAGGCCGATGCCGGTATCGCTGACTTCAAAGCGCACGCGGACGCCGGTGGTACTTTGAGTAAGCAGTCGGGCGCGGAAAATGATATTCCCGGTCTCGGTAAACTTGACCGCGTTGCCGGCGAAATTGGTCAGGATCTGGCTCAAGCGCAGGCCGTCGCCGCGCAGTATCAGGGGGATATTGGGATCGATCCGGGTGACGACCTCGAGTCCCTTTTCTTCGGCGCGCGAGGCGATCAGGTTGTTCAGGTCGTGGAACTGGTCATCAAGGTTGAAATCGACCACCTCGATATCGAGCTTGCCGGCTTCGATCTTCGAAAAATCGAGAATGTCGTTGATGATGCCGAGTAAGTGCTTGGCCGCCTGGGTTACCTTGTCCAGCCGATCGATCTGCCGTGGCGTGTCGGCATCGCGCCGAATCAGATGGGTGAGACCAAGAATCGCATTCATCGGCGTGCGGATTTCATGGCTCATATTGGCCAGGAAGGAACTCTTGGCGTGATTGGCTGATTCGGCGGCGTCACGGGCAGCCTGTAGTTCCTGGGTGCGAACCTGCACGGTGTCTTCAAGCTCTTCTTTGTGCCGCCGCAGCTGTTCCTGGGCGGCCGCCCGCTCAAGGATCTCGGTTTCCAGTTCATCGTGATACGCGCGCAGGTCGTCGCGCATGGTGGCAAAGCTTTGCACCAGGGCACCAATTTCGTCACCGCTTGCGGCCGGCAAAATCGCATCAAAATTGCGTCGGGCGAGTTCCTTGGCCGCATTCGCCAGATGTATCGCCGGGCGGATCACTGCCAGTTCGAGAATCAGCCCGGTGGCCAACGTCAGCAGGAGCAGGATGCCCAGTTGCAGGACCAGCAAGGCCTGATGCCGTGCTTGGTCATCGGCAAGAAAGGACTCCAGGCTGACCGTTGCACCCAGGGTGCCGAGTTCGAGTCCCACGTACCCGATCGGTCGTTCGATCGCTTCGAGCGCAGTCTGTGGAGCGGGAGATTCAGTCGGGCTTGTCTCAAATGGATAAAGTTGTTGCCCCTTGCTATTGACCAACCGCAGCCGGATCCATTCCGGATTTTTTTCCTGCAAGGCCTGCAGGTTCTCGTGAATCGTTGATAGTTCTTGCCCGAGAAGGAGTGGGATCAGGCTTTCGGCTACGCTATCGAGATGGCGCTCGATCAGGCGGACATGGTTCACCTTCGCCACGCGCAGTGATTCAGGTATCCAGACTCGGTAGAGGTAGCCCCCGATCAGGACGCTGATGAGGATGAGCGGAAGGAGCAGCTTTTGTCGCAAGCCCATGGGAAATCCAGTCTTCGCCTACTCTACCCAGTAGGCGTCGAGACCCCATGCGCGCATTGGCAGATAGTCCTTGATTGTGGTCGGGATCACTTCCGTCATCGGTACGTCAGCGAGTAGCACCCGCCCTGTCTCGGTCGCAGCCAGCTCGAGAAAGGCGCGCTGGATCTTGCTGCGGTCGCTGGCCGGGATGCGCGGATGCGCCGCTACCGGATGCGAGGGCATTTCTCGGGTGGTATAGAGAATTCGCAACTGATCCTGCAGTTTCTGGTCCTGTTCATGGAAGGTCTTTTCGACACCGCCGCCGGCGGCCGTCAGGCCGGTCGCCACATTCAGATAGACGGAACTGTGCGTCTTGACGTTGAGCGGAGTCATCTTGGCGTGGAACAGATGCTCGAGGTCGGCCCGGATCAAGAGGCTTGCACCGACCGCATTGAACGACGGAATGGCCAGTACCTGCCCGTTTAGTTCGGCCGCCGTCTTGGCCGGGTTGTCCTTGCGCACGATCAGTATGCCGCGCAGAGGCTCTTTGTCGCGGACCAGCGGGACATAGCCTTGGCGTGATGTTTCACGCAGGATATGGTAAGGATTGGCATAGACAATGTCGAAACTACCCTTGGCCAGTTCGCGTTCAAACTCGGGAACGGTCAGTGTGGCGACCATATTGAGCGTAAGCCCGCTGCGCTTCGCCACCTCGTCGATGATGGGCTTCCAGATCGCGAAGAGTTTGCGCTGATCGTATTGCGGCACCACGCCGAACGTGTAGGAGTCGGCCGCCCGGGCTACCGAACCAGAACCGCACGCCACGATGCACACGAGTAGCGTGGTTAAAGCGCGAAGAAAGCGATGCCATCCATTTTTTGCCGTGATGCTGGTCATGTCCGTCTCCATGTCGGCGCGATTGTGATCGTGTGGTTACTCTGTATCGTCAATCACCTAGCCTTACTTTACCCCCGATACAGCCGCCGCCAGCGTCCTCTGCTGTAGCAAAAGACCGTTCAGGAGCTGCCTTCGGTGTCGGAATAACGCAGGGCGACAGCGCAAATTTTGTCGAAATTCGCGAAGAAGAGATCAGTCAACCGGGGATCGAAATGTTTGCCGTGGCCCTCGCCGATGATGCGCGCGGCTTCCTGATGGGAAAACGGCGGCTTGTAGACGCGCCGCGAGATCAGGGCATCGAACACATCGGCCAATGCCATCAGCCGCGCGGCCAGCGGTATGGTTTCGCCGCAGAGGCCATCCGGATAACCGCTGCCATCCCACTTTTCGTGGTGGGAATAGGCGATATCCATGGCGACATGGAGAAAGGCCAACGGCGCATGATTCTCTTCGCCGGCGATGGCCTGCTCGATGGAGCGGGCACCGATGGCCGGATGGGTCTTCATCAGCCGCCATTCCTCGGCATCCAGTGGGCCGGGTTTGTTGAGGATATGGTCGGGAATGCCGACTTTGCCGATATCGTGGAGTGGCGCGGCCTTGACCAGCAGATCGATGATGTCGCTGCGCATCAACGACGTGTCGCCGTCCGCAGTGGCCAGTGCGCGGGCGAGGACTTCGACGTAGCCCTGGGTGCGCCGGATATGGTTGCCGGTTTCGTTGTCACGAGTTTCGGCGAGGCTCGCCAGCGCCCGCATCGACACGTCTTGCACCACCTGGTTCTCGTGCATCCGGCGCCGGACTTCGGCTTCCAGGTCGGAGTTCTGCTCGCGCAAGGTGGTTAGCGCGCGTTGCAGCTGGATCTGTGTCCGCACTCGTGCCATCACGATAGGCGGGTTAATGGGTTTGGTAATGTAATCAACCGCACCGAGGTCAAGGCCACGTTCTTCGTCGCCCGCGCTATCCATGGCGGTGACAAAAATCACCGGCACATCATGGGTTACCGCGTTGGCGCGGAGATGGTGCAGCACCTCGTAGCCATCCATATCGGGCATCATGACGTCGAGCAAGATCAGATTTGGGTATGGCGGGGACGCCGCAATCTTTAATGCGCGGGCACCTGAGTTGGCGACCCGAACATGGCACTCCGCCTCCAGCAGATCGCCAAGGATCGTCAGATTTTCAGCTTGATCGTCAACAATCAGGACGGTGGGCAGCATCGAGGTCGCGTGCAGGGGCGAATATGAATTGGCTGTTCGTTTAAGTTGTGGACATTCTCGCGCAATTCCTCGATTTGATTGGCGAATCCTGATTGACAGCGTGTGCTGCCGCCCGGAAAAGTCGGTGCTGGCGGGACGGCGAGAGGCGGGTCAATTTCCGTCAAGCCAAGCCAAGCCGGCTGGATCGATCACGCCATCGACGACAGGGCGGCAGCAAGTTCAGCGTTGTCGTCTTTTTTTGAATGAGGATGATGAATAGTCGAACGCCCCCGGCCAGTTTGCAGACCCGTAGGGTTTTCACGTTGTTTTTGTGCGGCCCATTGGCACAGTGGCTGCGCGGCAAGAAAAGCCTTGAAATAATTCATGTCTTCTACTACCGCTTTGGTCATTTGCTGCTCCCTGTGTTCTCGTGGGCGTCTATCCTACGACTCAATGGCGCGAATGAAACAGCGCTTCCCTCGTCGCCGTGATCAGCCGAGAACCCTGATTTTAAGCCGTTGCAAGACGCTCAAACTGTCCCGCCAGTGTTGTCCAGAAAGACGAAATTCGACGCCAGTATCCGTCAGGGCGAGTATGCGCGCACCCATTTCTGTTGCGCCGGTATCCGCCACGTAGTTTGCTTGCATCAGAAATTGGGCGATCGCCGGCTGGACCTGGGCACCGTGCAGTGTCCAGCGCGTACCAAAGCCGTCGTCATCGCCGCGCAGCATCAGGATCGGCGCATGTTTACCCATCAGCGAAAGCACCTTGAGTGTTTCTGCCCGATTCGGGATCGGCGTTTCGGCCATCGCTGTTACGCCGGTGCGCCGATTTCCGGTACTACTTGATCTCGGTTATGAAGGCGTCGCGCGGGCGGCGGACCTTTTTCAGATTCACCAGCCAATCCTTGTCGGCTTCGCGATAACCCAACGGCAGGATCGCGACGCTACGCAAACCGCGTGCGCGCAGGTCCAGGATTTCATCCAGCGCATCCGGATCAAAGCCTTCCATCGGTGTGCTGTCCACTTCTTCAAAGGCAGCCGCGATCAGCGCCGCGCCCAGGCCAATGTAGACTTGCCGCGCCGCATGCTGGAAATTCACCTCGGCGTCGCGCTGCGGGTAGCGGCTCAACAGTAGTTGGCGATAGTTTTCCCAGCCTTCGTTCTTGAAACCGCGCTCATCGTTGGTCAGATCGAACATCATGTTGATGCGCTCGGCCGTGTAGTCGTCCCAGGCGGCAAACACCAGCAGATGCGATCCCTCGGTAATCTGGCTCTGATTCCAGGCGATCGGCTGGATCTTCTGGCGCACCTCGTCGTTTGTCACGACGATGATTTCGAACGGTTGCAGGCCGCTTGACGTCGGTGCCAGGCGCGCTGCTTCCAGAATGCGCTCGACCTTGTCTTGCGGCACCGCCTTGGCGGGATTCATTTTTTTGGTGGCGTAGCGCCATTGGAGTTTCTCAAGCAATTCCATCAGGGTGTTCCTTCTTCGTAACGTGGCATGGAAAACATCCACTGGCCACACGTCAGGGCAAGTGGATGATAGAGTGGGTTCGGAGTTCGGAACCAATCATAGTGTTTTGTGGTCGATGACAATGTGCGACCGCGTTGCCCAAATTCAACTCAAGGAGAAAATCTGATGAGACGTTTGCTGTCCCTGTTTATCGTGCTGATCACGACCTTACTAAGCTGGCCTGCCGTGGCTGACCACCTTGATGGCGTGGCGCCGCTGGTCAAAGACGATGTGGCGGCCCTTGCCCAAATCAAGACCATGCCGAATCGCCACGTCATGCTGTATTTCGGCGATCACGTGAACTGAGGGGCTTGCCGCTACACCGTGAGTGTGCTGCAAAAACCCGAAGTCCGCGCCAAGTACCATAGTCATTTCATCGCTGCCCACGCCGATTTCAGCGAGTTGGAACTGGATGACAACGATCTGCGTCATGCCATGGTCAAGCGCCATAACCCGCGCAAACTGCGTCCGGTGCTGGTCTTTCTCAATGCCGAGGGCAAAGAGGTTGCACGCATCAACGGCGGCCTGAAATCGGTGGAAGATGGCTTGCTGCTCGATCGCTTTGTCAACGAAAAGCAGTATCTGCAGTGGGATTTCAAGACCTTTCGTGCTGCCAACAGCGATTGATCGGGTAAAAAAGTCGGCGCTGGCGTGACGGCGCCGACGAGTCATCGCAGCTCTTTTGACAGAACCGCCAGGTAGCCGAAACAATTTGTACTGACCCGACGGTGATCACGGTCGGTATCATGCCGGGAATTCCACGATTCCCGGACCTTCCTCGCGCATGCCCCTATTTTTCCCCAAGCTGGTTTTTGCCGGCACCATTTTCGCTAGCGCGTTTTCCCTATTCCTGGTCCAGCCGTTGATTGCCAAGCAGATTCTTCCTTGGTTTGGTGGGACTGCGGCGGTGTGGGCGATCTGCATGGTGTTTTTCCAGATGGTTCTGCTGGCCGGGTATGCTTATTCGGACTGGATCAGCCGCAAATTGATGCCACGGCGCCAAGTCATGCTGCATGTCATTCTGTTGGTGATCAGCCTGATATTTCTGCCCATTGTAGCCACCTCGACTTGGAAGCCGACCGGCGCGGAAGATCCCACACTGCTGATTCTCGGCCTGCTGATGGCGACCATCGGTTTGCCCTATTTCCTGCTCTCGACGACCGGACCTCTGGTGCAGTCGTGGGTGGCGCGCACCGCACTTGGCGTCCATGTATATCGCTATTTTTCCTTGTCCAACATGGCATCGCTGCTGGCCCTGATTAGCTATCCGTTCCTCATCGAGCCGCGTACCGCCTTGCTCGGACAAGCCTACGGCTGGTCGGTCGTGTATGCGATTTTTGTCCTGCTCTGCGCCGGTTCGGGATGGTATTTCCTGCGTCATGTCGAGGAACTGCCCGCCAGCGTGCCACAGGCCATGCATGCACCCGAAGGCGACTGGGAACCCGCCTGGCGCGATTATCTATTCTGGCTGGCGCCGGCAGCGCTGGGGTCGTGGCTGCTGGTAGCGATCACCAACCACATCACGCAAAATGTGGCCGCCATCCCGTTTCTCTGGCTGGCGCCACTGACACTCTACCTGCTGACGTTTGTGCTCTGCTTCGAGAGCGACCGCTGGTATCGGCGGTCCATCATTGTCCCGCTGGGGGCAGTGCTGTTGGCGCTATGCGCTTACGGTTTGCAAGACAGTGATATCGGTATCGCCGTCAAGGTAGCGATTCCCTTGTACTCGGCCGGTGTGTTTGTGTTTTGCATGTTCCTGCACGGCGAGTTGGCTCGGCTGCGCCCCGCCACCCGCCATTTGACGCGCTTTTACCTGATGGTCTCGCTCGGCGGTGCTGTTGGTGGCGTCGCCGTCGGCCTGATCGCGCCGCGCATCCTGCCCGCCTACTACGAGCTTGGGATCGGTTTCACTCTCACCGCCATTCTGGCGGCGGTCATGTTGCGCAAAAACCGGCCGGTCTTACTGCTGGCATCGGCGCTGACTGTCCTCTGCGGCTATTTTTTGTATGCGCAAATCAGCGACGATATAGCCTCGGCAGGCCGCATGGAACGGAATTTCTACGGCACACTCTATACGCTGGATACCAAGGACGACGAACTTAACGATCGGGTGCGCCAGCTTTACCATGGCTCGATCAAACACGGCGAGCAATACCTGTCCGATGCCCGCCGTCGCGAGCCGACCGCCTATTACGGCCGCACCGCCGGTATCGGCCTGGCGATTGCCAATACCAACCCGATGCAGAAGCGAGTCGGCGTCATCGGCCTGGGCGCCGGGACTTTGGCCACCTACGGCCGACCCGGCGATGTTTACCGCATGTACGAGATCAATCCGGCGGTGATCGACATGGCGCGCAGCGAATTCACCTTTATGGCCGACAGCCAGGCCAAGGTCGATACGGTGCTCGGTGACGCTCGTCTGTCGATGGAGCGCGAGCCGCCGCAAGGGTTTGACGTACTGGCCGTCGATGCCTTTTCGGGCGATTCGGTACCCGTGCATTTGATCACCGCCGAGGCGATGGACGTCTATGGCAAGCACATGAAGCCGGACGGCATCATCGCCTTCCACGTCACCAATCGCTTCCTGCGTTTGCCGCCGGTGGTGGCGAATATCGCCCGGGCCAAAGGTCTGCACGTCGCCCTGATCCATGACGAGAACGACAATCCGCTGTTGCGCAATACTGATTGGATTCTGGTCGCCCGCAATCCGGCGGTACTGGCACAGTACGCGATCGGGAGTCGCCGTGCACCGATCCCGGATATCCCCGGCCTCGGTGTCTGGACGGATGATTTCAATAATCTGTTTGATGTGCTGAAGTAGTCCGGCGCGATCCGGCCGAGCACCGTTTCTGCTGCGTTGCAATAGCACCCGGGAAAAACCGGGTGCTTGTTTTCGGTAGTCGGCAATTTCTGTTGTATTACAGCTGCAGCAGACCGATGAAACCCTTACTTTGATAGCGGATTAGGGCGCTTTCCCCAGGATTCAGCGCGCGTTATCAGGCATAATGATGCAATGCAACATCTTTGGGAACGCATCATGATGTACTCCAATATTGGAAAGTTTGAAGCGCGCAAGCTGATCGCCGATTTCGACGCCTTGCTCATTCAGCTTTATGGTCTGAACATGACCGACGCCAAAATAACCCGTCAGGATGCCGTGGCGGCGATCAACACCGCCGGCTCGACGCGTTCGGCGGTGGAAACGCTCGGCGCTGCCCGTGGTCTGCAGGAGCAAAAAGCCGCCTGATTTCGGACTGATTTCGAGTTGATTGGCGTTTGATAGTGTTTGACCGCCAAGACGGTTGTATGACCGTTCATTCAATGGAATACTCTGTCCCCAACCGCGCCGGTTGGGAATAGTTGTTCAGGGCGCGTCCACCTTCGGACCTGCGCCATGAATATTCTGCTGGTTGATAGCACTCCCCTTTATCGCGATATTCTGCAAAGCGGCCTCGCAGGAGACCGGGGCTTCACGATCACCTATGCCGCTTCCGTTGCCGAGGCTCTGGCCGTTGCAGCACGCGAACAATTCAATTTTTACATTCTGGCCTGGCAGTTGCCGGATGGCGAAGGTATCGAACTCGCCCGGCAGCTACGTCAATCGCACGCCAAATCCGCCGAACCGATCATCCTCCTGACCGGTAGCGCCTCAGCCGAACTTGCCGAGCAAGCCATGCGTGCCGGGGCCTCCGAGCTGTTCCGCAAGCAGGATGTGAGCGAGTTGGTCACCTATATTCAACATTTCCTGAGCGTCTACGGGCCGATCTCGTGTCGAGTCATCTACATCGAGGATGCGCGCGACCAGCGCCTTGCCCTGCTTTCGCAGATGCAGGCCTGGGGTATGCAGGTTGATGCCTTTGCCGTGGCCGACGATGCCTGGAAGGCGCTGCAGAGTACCGACTACGACTTGGTTGTCAGCGACGTCATGCTGGGCGCCGGCATGTCCGGGTCGCGGCTCATCAGCCGGATTCGGCGCCAGCCCGGCGCGTTGGGGCGCATGCTGATTCTGGCGGCAACGGCCTTCGATGATCCGTCACGGCGGATTGAACTGTTTCACCTCGCTGTCGACGACTACATCACCAAACCCTTCGCGCCGCTGGAATTCAAGGCACGGATTCATAACCTGCTGAAGCGCAAGCGGGCGTTGGAACAGAACCAGCAACTGCTCAAGGCGACGGCACTCGGCGTCACTATCGTCAATGATGCGGGCGTCGTCGAGTCGGTCGATAGCAACGCGCAACGTATGTTCAGTTCGCTCGCCACGATTCCGCCGGGCACGCGTCTGGCGGTCTTGATTCCGCCGGTGGATGATGATCAGGGCGCCAATCTGCTGGCCGATCTTCTGGCTGAACTTCGGGCCGGTGTCGAAATCAACCGACGTCGCATCGACGGCTTGCGCGATGGCGCGAACCGCTTCCCGCTCGAATTGACCTCGCTGGATCTGGACGGCAATCGCCATCGTTTCGCCCTCCTGACGCGCGACATCAGCGACGAACTGGCCCTGGCCAGCAATCTCACCGCTGCCAAAGAGGCCGCAGAACGCGCTGGCAAGATGAAAAGCGAGTTTCTCACCAATATGAGTCACGAGATCCGCACCCCACTGAATGCGATCCTCGGCATGACTTACCTGATCAAACAGGACGGCGTTTCACCCACGCAGGCGGAGCGTCTCGACAAAGTGTCGGATGCTGGCGAGCATTTGCTCGACATCATCAATTCCATTCTTGATCTGTCGAAGATCGAGGCGGGCAAGCTGACGATAGAGGAAACCGATATCAGTCCTGATGGCATCGCCACCAATGTGAAATCCATGTTGTTCGAACGGGCAACGGCCAAGAAGCTGCAGCTCCAGATTGAAACGCGTCCCTTGCCCGGACCACTGCGCGGTGATCCCACCCGTATTCAGCAGGCCTTGCTCAACTATGCGGCAAATGCCATCAAATTTACCGACCAAGGCAACATCACCTTGCGTGTGATGGCGGAAGAGGAATCCGAGGACAGCGTGCTGGTCCGCTTCGAGGTCGAAGACCAGGGCATCGGCATCGCGCCCGACGTGTTGATGCGACTATTCACCACCTTCGAGCAGGCCGACAATTCGACCACGCGCAAATACGGTGGCACCGGTCTCGGCCTGGTTATTACCAAGAAGCTGGCGCAGGCCATGGGGGGCGATGCCGGCGTGAACAGTAGGCCCGGCGCCGGTAGCACGTTCTGGTTTACGGCGCGTCTGAAGAAGGGCGGCGGTGCCAACTCGGTCGTCGCGCCGTCCTTGTCCCAATCCGCCGAGCTTATGCTGCGCACCGATTACCCGGGGCGACGCATCCTGCTGGTCGAGGATGAACCGGTCAACCGCGAGATCGCCTTGATCTTGCTCGAAAATGTTGGCCAACGGGTCGATACCGCCAAGGATGGCGTGGAAGCGGTCGATCTCGCCAGCCGTACAAATTACGACCTGATCCTGATGGACATGCAGATGCCACGCATGAATGGGCTCGACGCCACCCGGGCGATTCGTAAATTGAACGAGCACGGTGGGCAGGTGCCCATCGTGGCGATGACGGCGAACGCTTTCGCCGAAGACCGTGCGCGCTGCATGGAGTCAGGCATGAATGACTTTCTGACCAAGCCACTGAATCCACAAGGTATGTTCGCGATGTTGTTGCGGTGGTACCAGTCAGCGACGTAAAAAGTCGGCGCTGGCGAGACGGGGAGGCCGTCAGGCCGGAGGTGGCCCGAAGAGGCTACGGCGCCACAGGTGCCTCAAGTGCCGCGTAGCGCCTTTAAACGCCGATACAGGGTGCGTTCGCTCAAGCCGACGGCGCGGGCGAAGTCGGCACGCGAGCCCTGATGTGCTGCCAATTGTGCCGCAAGTTGTGCCGCGAGTTCGGCGTCGGTGCGGGTCGCCCGGCGATCATCGCTGATGCGTGGCCCCGCGCCGATACGCGGATCCAAATGCTGCACCAATAACGCATCGCCATCTGCCATCAGACTGGCGCGTTCCAGTACGTTGCGCAGTTCGCGCACGTTGCCGGGGAATCTATGTGCCAGTAGCCGGTCCAGAGTTTCCGGCGCCAGTGTCAGCCGTCGCTCCGGCGCGACACGACGCAGCATGGATTCGGCGAGCAGAGGGATGTCCTCGCGTCGTTCGCGCAAGGGAGGTAGTTCGATTGGAAAGGTGTTGAGACGAAAGTACAGATCCTGGCGAAATCGTCCATTGGCGACCAATTCGTCGAGCGGATGGTGTGTGGCCGAGATCAGGCGAATGTCCGCGCGTTGCAAATCGGTCGAGCCGACCCGTCGATAGGTCGCCGTTTCGAGCAGACGCAACAATTTGACCTGCATCGCCAGCGGAATGTCACCGAGTTCGTCAATGAATAGCGTGCCGCCACTAGCCGCTTCAATGAGACCGATCTTGCGCGTAGTCGCACCGGTAAATGCGCCACGTTCGTGTCCGAAAAGCTCACTTTCAAATAAGGCTTCGGTCAGCCCCGAACAATCGACCGCCACAAAGGGGCCACTGGCGCGCCGGCTGGCATCGTGAATCGCTTGCGCCACCAGTTCTTTACCGGTACCCGATTCACCTTGCAACAGCACGCTGGCCGCCGACGGTGCAACCCGGGCGACCAGTTCAAGCATGGCACGAAAAGCGGGTGCGCGCCCGATCAAGCCTTGCGCTGCGGCAAGCCCGCGTGCCACCGGCAAGGGCTCCAGTTTTTCAATGAAGTAGGTCACCTCGCCATCGGCATTGCGTAGCGGCGAAAGCTCGATGTTCTCGTAGCGCTCACCGGCCGGCGTGTGATGCAGATGCAGCACGCGCTCCCGTTGACCCGACTTCAAGGTTTGCGCCAGCGGGCAGGATTCACCGGCTTGATCGCATGGCACCGCGTAGTGATGCGAGACCTCGTAACAGGTGCGACCCACTACATCGCCGTGGTCCGCACACGTGCTGCGGTAGGCTTTGTTGGCGGCCAGGATGCGGTACTCGCGATCACACAGGATGTGAGGTTCAGCGAGTGAATCGATGAACGATACCAATTCAGGAAGGGGATGAAGGTCGCGTGCCATAGTGACTGCCATTGTGGCAGAAATGGCAGTACAAATTGGCAATGGCAGCAATCGATGTGATCGCCAGAGTTTTCTAAAGTAAATAACTTACAGTTAAAACAATTACTTGTATCGACTTTCGGCGATTGGTATGAATCTTGTATTGGTGAAGTCATACCGTCTCGTTAAAAGCCCACTATGTATTTCCGTCAATTTCTAACGCGCGAAACTTTCGCTTTGACCTATCTGCTGGCTGATCCGCGCAATCGCGACGCGGTGGTCATCGATCCGCAACCGCGCCAGGATGAGCTGATCTTGTCCTTGCTCGCCGAGCGTGAATTGGGCCTGACCCTGGTCTTGCGCACTCACCTTCATCAGCACGAGTCGAATGATTGCGATGCCTTATGCCGTCACACCGGGGCCGAACTGGTGGTGGGCGCACTGGCGCGTTGTGATAGCGCCCGACGCAAAGTCAAGCATGGCGACACGCTAGTGTTTGGCGACGAAGTGCTGCGCGTGCTGGCCACCCCCGGCCACACGCCTGGCAGTGTCAGCTATCTGTGGCGTGACCGCCTTTTCTGTGGCGATGCACTGGCGATCCGTGCCTGTGTGGCGGCGGATGATCCGGAATCCGATCTGGGTCACATCTATGACAGCGTCACCCGTCAGCTCTTTCTGTTGCCCGATGAAACCCTGGTTTTCCCCGGTCATGAAGTCGATGGCCGGACGGTATCCACCATCGCTGAAGAGCGTCAGCGCAACCCCTATTTTGCCGGGCGGTCACGCGATGCCTTCGCCGCTCTGCTCGCCCAACACAAACCCGCTTCTGCGCCATCCGGCGTGCCTGCACTTAGCTTATAGGACTATTCCCATGCGTATCGCCGTCACCAGCCAAAACCGTAAAACCATCACCCAACATGCCGGAAAGTGTCGAAATTTCTGGATTTATGACGTTGATCAAGGAGAGATCACCGGTAAAGGTTTAATAAGCTTGACCATGGAACAGAGCTTTCACGAAAGTCATGGTGCTTCCTCACATCCGCTCGACGGGATCGATGTCCTGATCGCCGGCAGCATGGGTGAGGGGCTTTATATGCGCTTGTCCGAGAAGGGTGTGCGACCGATCATCACCGACGAAGGCGATCCCGATGTGGCGGTGAACAAAATGCTGCTCGGCCTGCTACGTGTCATGCCAGTGGGTGGCGCTGGCTGTGATCATGCCCATTAGAACCGGGGCCCGGACGATTTGGCGGAGGATGGGGTGATCAAGCGATCGTCGGATGAGTACTGTGCGACCAGCTTTTTTATGGCGGGGAAGTTCGTGACATCCCACGCCTTGACCCCGTAAAACGAGGCGATATGCGTCTTATTGACATAGAACGCCCAACCCGGCCGGCCGGCCGGCGATTCCTCACCCCGATCGACGCGATCCTTGAGCCATTTCAGGTCAGGCGGATAGTCTTCATCAACATAGGGATCCACCAGGCGATCACTTTTGATGGTGCGGTAAGTGATTTTTTTGAACTCTTTTGAATTCTTAAGGCTGTTCTCCATGCCGGGCTGCGGTTTTTCCCAGGCCGCACACCATGTGCAATCCCGTGAACTCCAATACACCAAGAGAAGCTCTGGCTTGGTCGCCGCCGCTGGGGCGGCCATTGCTAGCACTGGCCAGACCAACAAAGCCACTAGCAGCAGATGGCTTTTCAATTTCATCGCGCTTCCTTTGCGTTACGTCAATATCGTTTTTTCAAGAGTGTTTCACTATCCGCATCTAGCTTAAGTCACGTTTCGTTTTGGGGGGAATTACCTATGTTAAAAATAATCACAGGGACTATTGTCGGACTTGTACTCGGCGCTTTGATTGCATTGGGGGTCGCCTCTCAAATGGCGGGTAGCATGATGTTCCAGGAGCGGGTCAGTCCGTTCACTGTGGAAGAGACGGTGGCACGAATTCAGCAGAACATCCTTGCGGCGGGCAATGGTTGGGCACTATTCGGTTTGCGTTATCCGGCGCGTCCGGTCGAAGCCGAGGGCGGCAACGTACTGCCGGTGATGCTGATCGAGGCGTGCAGCGTCAAGTACTCCGGCCCTATCCTCAAGGACGACAAGGTGCGTTTTCTCTCGCTGCTGATGCCATGCAAGATCGCCGTGTATAAAAAGAGTGACGGTAAGGTCTATATCGGCATCATGAACGCTGGCCTAATCGGCAAGCTGTTCGGTTCGATGGTGGGCGAAACCATGGCTGATGTGGTCCGCGATCAGGAAAAATTCCTTGTCATGGACCCGACCAAACCCGCGCCACCGATGGTTATCCCGAAGGTTGGTGAAGGTGGCGGCGGCGGAGCCGGTGGCTCGGCTGGCGGCTGCTGATCGGGAGCCACCATGACACTACGCCAACTACTCGCGGCGGGCATGCTCTGCGCCGCCGCGCTGGTCCAGACGGCTGTCCTCGCAGCGGATATTCCGTCGCTCGGCGACAAACTGCCGCCGCACAAGAGCACCGCCGATCACAGCAAGTTCAAGGAACTGGATAAGGTCTTCAAGACTGGACCCGAAGTAACCAAGGCTTGCCTGGCCTGTCATAACGATGCGGCCAAGCAGGTGCAGCACACCAAGCACTGGACCTGGGAAGTCATCGATCCCAAGACCGGCCAGAAGCTGGGCAAGAAGAACATCATCAACAACTTCTGCACCAGTACGGTGTCGAACGAGAAGGATTGCATGGCTTGCCACGCCGGTTATGGCTGGGAAGACAAGACCTTCGACTTCAGCAAGGAAGAAAGCGTCGATTGCCTGGTTTGCCACGACAGTACAGGTACTTATCGCAAGCTGCCTGGTGATGCCGGTCATCCGATCTATGTGCGCAAGGAATTCCCGGCTGGATCTGGCAAGTTTGTCGAGCCGGTGGATCTGCAAAAAGTGGCGCAGGGCGTGGCGATGCCAACGCGCACCAACTGTGGCACCTGCCACTTCTTTGGTGCCGGTGGTGACGGCACTAAACACGGCGACCTCGATAGCAGTTTGCGGAATCCGCCGAAATTCCTCGATGTGCACATGGATGCCAAGGGGCTGAACTTCTCCTGCGTCAATTGTCACAAGACCAGTCAGCATCAGGTCGCAGGC
Organism: Propionivibrio dicarboxylicus; assembly: GCA_945902805.1. Lineage (GTDB taxonomy): Bacteria > Pseudomonadota > Gammaproteobacteria > Burkholderiales > Rhodocyclaceae > CAMDMZ01. The sequence continues at coordinate 96,363 of CAMDMZ010000008.1, forward strand.
AGTCGCTACGAGTTGGCGGCCTCACGTACCGGCAAGCCGCAGCCGCAAGGCAAGGTCGATGACAATCCGGCCTCGTGCCAGTCCTGCCACGGCGACAAGCCGCACAAGGAAAGCCTGCTGCATGCCGAGCGCCTGAACACCCATACCGATACGCTCGCCTGCCAGACTTGCCATATTCCCGAGTATTCGCGTGGCAGCGTTGGCACCGAGAAAGTATGGGACTGGTCGACGGCGACCAAGATGGGCCCGGATGGCAAACCGGTCTTGAAAAAGGACAGTATCGGTCGTCGTGCCTTCGATTCGAAGAAGGGTGACTTCGTCTGGGATTCTTATCTCAAGCCCGAGTACCGCTGGTTCAATGGCAAAGTGGCCTTCACCACCCGTGGCGACAAGATCGATCCGACGAAGACGGTTGAGATCAATCACCCGGAAGGCAAGCCGAACGAACCCGGCGCACGCATCTGGCCGTTCAAGGTGCATCGTGGCAAACAGGCTTATGACCCCGAGTTGAAGAACCTCCTGGTGGTTCATACCGCTGGCGAAGACCACACCGCGCTATGGCACAACTTCGACTGGCCCAAGGCGATCACTACCGGCATGGAAACCGCCGGTCTGCCCTGGAGCGGAAAATACGACTTCGTGTCGACCGAAATGAGTTGGCCGATCGCCCACATGGTCGCCCCCAAAGGTGACGCTGTACCGTGTGCGCAGTGCCACCAGGCCGAGGGTCGCCTGGCCGGCATCGACGGCATCTGGCTGCCCGGTGTGCATAAGAACGAATTGATCGACACGGTGGGCTGGCTGGCCGCCGCCCTCGCCCTGATCGGCACCCTGATTCATGGCATCGTGCGTTTGTGCGTGCCCTGTCGCAAACCAAGGAGCAAAGCATGATCGATCCTGTCCGCCCCGGTTACGTCTATCTTTACAAGCGCTACGAGCGGTTCTGGCACTGGGCGCAAGCCGCGCTGATCATCTTCATGATGATCACCGGCTTCGAGATTCACGGCGCCTATGAAAACTTCGGTTTCAAACGTGCTGTTGAACTGCATACGCTCAGCGCCTGGACACTGCTGATTCTGTGGGCCTTTACCATTTTCTGGCAATTCACCACCGGCGAATGGCGGCAATACATCCCGACCTTCAAGAAAGTCGGCGCGATGGTGCATTACTACAGCATCGGCATCTTCACTCATGCCCCGCACCCGTTCCACAAGACCACCAGCAGCAAGCACAACCCGCTGCAACGCTTGGCGTATCTGGCCTTGCTGTCGATGGTCTCACCGATCATCTGGGGGTCGGGACTCCTCTATTTGTTCTTTGCCTACTGGAAGGATTTTGGCCTCGACAAATGGCTGAGTCTGCAAGGTGTGGCTTTGACTCATACTGCAGGCGCTTTCATGATGCTGGTTTTCTTCATCGCCCACGTCTATCTGACGACCACCGGTCACACGCCTTTTGCCCACATCAAGACCATGATTACCGGCTGGGAAGAAGCTGACGAGCATTGATTCAAAGCGAATCCCATTCGAAACCCATATGACCACACCATGACCGAAACTGTATCGCAAAGCCGCCTCAAATACTTTCCCGCTGCCTGGTTTTCCACCGTAATGGGGCTGTCGGGATTCACCATAGCTTGGAGCCGCGCCGAACATATTTTTGATCTCAGCTTTGCGATCAGTCCGTTCTTGTTGGTCTTGACCGGCGTGATCTTTGTCGTGCTGACGCTGATGTATGCGACCAAGATCATCCGCTTTCCGCAAGATGTCCTGGCGGAAGTCACCCATCCGGTCAAGGTGGCGTTTGTGCCATCGTTTTCGATCAGCATGTTGCTGTTGTCGATCGCCCTGCTGCAGACGGCGCCGCAACTTTCATTCTGGCTGTGGTCAATCGGTACCGTGCTGCACCTGACGCTAACGCTGTACGTAATCTCCTCCTGGATTCATCACACCAAGTACGAAATCGCTCACCTTAATCCGGCGTGGTTTATCCCGGTGGTGGGCAACATCCTGGTGCCGATCGCCGGCATTCATCACGCGCCGGCAGATATATCGTGGTTCTTCTTCAGCCTCGGTGTCTTCTTCTGGCCAGTGTTGACGGCACTCGTATTCAATCGCCTGATTTTCCATGGCAGCTTGCCGGAACGCTTTATGCCGACCCTGTTCATCTTCATTGCACCGCCGGCGGTGGGCTTCGTCTCCTGGTTCAACCTGACCGGCGGCGTGGATGCCTTTGGCAAGATTCTGTATTTCATTGGGCTGGTATTTACCCTGTTGTTGGCCAGCCAGATTCGTTACTTCACCCGCATCAAATTCTTTCTCTCGTGGTGGGCCTATTTGTTCCCGATGGCCGCTATAACCATCGCCAGTCTGCTGATGGCGAAAACGACCGGCTTGGCTTTCTACGCGACGCTGGGCGGAATCCTGCTCGGCGTATTGACCTTGGTGGTCATCGGCTTGCTGGTGCGGACGACCATCGCCGTGGCTCGGCGCGAGATTTGTGTCGAAGGGCATTGATTTACCGGGCGCTCGATAGCGCCGCGCAATCCGCTTCATAGCGACAATTCAATGGCCATGGTGATCGGCGGGATTTAGCATTTGGCTTGTCCATCCCGATGAACAACGCAAGGAGAACGCAAATGAAAGCAAAGAAGACAGCCGCACCCATCATCGACATTGGTATCTCGACCGCTGACCGCAAGAAGATCGCCGAGGGGCTTTCCACGCTTTTGGCCGACAGCTACACGCTCTATCTGATGACACACAATTTCCACTGGAACGTCACCGGCCCGATGTTCAACACGCTGCATCTGATGTTCATGGGTCAATACACCGAGCAGTGGAATGCGCTTGACATCATAGCCGAGCGTATCCGCGCGCTGGGTTTCCCGGCGCCGGGCACCTACAAGGAATTCGTCAAGCTGGCATCAATCAAGGAAGTCGAGGGCGTGCCGAAGGCGAAAGAGATGATTGCGCATCTGGTCGCGGCACAGGAAGCCACCGCACGCACCGCACGCGGACTGTTCCCGCTGGTCGACAAAGCCAACGATCAGCCGACAGCGGACGTGCTGACGCAGCGGCTGGATGTGCACGAAAAGACGGCCTGGATGTTGCGCAGCCTGCTGGAAGAGTAAGGGCAAAAAAGTCGGCGCTGGCGATGCGGCGCCGACTGTTCAAGATAAGCGTCGTAGCGGGTTCAACACTGCGTAATCTTAAAGTCGACGCGGCGGTCAATCGCGTCGCGCGTATCGTCGGTTCCGGTACCGATCACATTGTCGCGAAACCCGCGGCCAACCGCCCGCAGCCGATTCTGCAAACTCGGTTCATGCTGGATCAGCGTGCGCGTGATCAGTTCGGCGCGTTGCAGCGACAATCGCTCGTTGAAAGATTCTGAACCGCTGCGGCTGGTATGTCCCGATACCTCAAGGCATACCTTGCGACTGGCAATCTGGCTGGCGATCTGGCGCAGCCACATCGCATACTGGCTGGACTGTTTCATATCTTCCATGAATGATGTGGAAGCGACCTTGAACAGGAACTTGACGGATATCTGCTGAGCCGCCAAACCGAGGCCAACCAGGTCGGAAAATGCCTTCTCGGCGCCTTTCGAATTCCCGGTGCGCTGATGAACCAGGTACAAACCGGAATAGGTGCGCATGACCTGACCATCAGGACGCAGCGCCGCTTCGTTGTACATCTGGGTTGCAAGTGGCAGTTCGCCCCTGTTGTAAGCGGACTCAGCTTCGTTGAGCAAGGCATTGGTCGTCAACTGTGCGATGTAGGTGGCGTCGGCCTGGGCGCCCGGCAAGGTTTTGGTGGTGGTTACCAGAGCCGCCGTCGAGCGATCGGCCAGGAACATTGGGCTATCACTGTAGGCCGCTTCCGGTGCAACCTCCAGATTCTTGGCGGCGCGCAACCAGACCCGTGCATTGGCTACCACCATCCCGCTCTTCAGATCGGTGACACTCGCGAAGATGCGATAGTCCTTGTTTTTCTCGCCGTGGCTTTCCAGGCTCACGCTACCGGCCAGAACGTAGTCGGCACCGGCGATATCCTTACCCTGCATCTGCCGGAACGAGAAATTGGTGAGCTTCTTCGTCATCACATCCGGGACGCGCTCAGCGATGCGCCGGTAGGCCACATTCACCTGCCCGGTCTGGCTATCCACGAAGCGGTCAACTACCACCAGTCGTTTGCTGATCAGGGCCAGTTTGTCGGCCTGGGCGAGTTGTTGTGCCAGGTCCTCGCCGAGCGCATCGATAGTTGCGTTCAAGTCGGCGGCATCCGAGCGCTCCGAGGCGGTCGGAACCGTGGCGACGCATCCGGCCACCAGGCCAGCTGCCGCGATAGCGAGCACCATCAGCAGTCGCTGCATCATCACCGACACTGGGTTTTCAGATGACGCGATTCGGCCGCGTTCAGACTGACCCCCAACGAGGCCTTGGTTAGCAGATCGGGACAGGAACATTGCGGACATGACGATTCGGTCTCCTGAGGGGTTTCCTTGATTTTGGTGACAGGGCTAGCAACAGGGGTTGTCTTTGGCGATTCAATAGGGTGCGGCCTATCTGCCGGGGGTGCTGCTTTGGCGGGCTTTTCCTTGATGGCCGGGTTTGCGGTTGCCGGCACCGGTTTGGTGGGTTTGGTGGCACTATTGGCCGGCGCTTCGAGAACAGGAGTGGTGACCGGTGGCGGAGTCGTTGCCGTACGCATGCCAAAAAACCAGAACGCGCCGGCAGCGACAAGGGCACCGGTGACAATGGCGATTATCGGCAGTGGCGAAGAAGGCGTGCCTTTTGCGGCAGCCACATCCTTCTTTGCAGTCGAATGCGCTACGGTTGGCGTTGCGGTGGCTGGTTTTCCCCCATTGCTTGGAGCCGGCACTTGGTATCCCACCGGCAGCACGCGCGAAACATCATGGGCGCGGCCGTGTTTGTCCTTGGACGTGCCAGCCGCCACAAAGCGGTCAGCAAAGCTCGACGAGATTCGCGCGACCATTTCGGCATAGTGGCGCGAAGCAAATACCTCGTGATCACCGGCAAAGCTCATCACGCGCTGGGCGTCGTTGATGGCATCCCCAACCAGATTGCCGAAGCCATTGACATCATGGACGATGACCGCTGGCCCGAAGTGAATGCCGGAGCGAATGCCGTAGAGCCCCATCTCCCCCTGACCATACGCCAAAGCCATCAACCGGTCGGAGGTGAGCAGCGCATCTTCAGGAGCCTGGAGAAAGGCGACCGCAGCACCATCACCAGTGTCCAGAACGATCCGTCCCTCGGGGTTGATCGGAGCGAGTGCAGTGCCCAGATGTGCATTAAAGGCACGTTTGATGGCAACTTGATCGGCGACCGACTGCTTGGAGTAGCCGATGATGTCGACAAAGAAAACGCTGACGATCTGGGTTTTGGTGGAGTTCAAGGTCAGAAAGGATATTGTTGCGAAGCAAAATACCCATTGTAAACATGGGGATTTTGCCGCATTATGCCTGACGCTCCATCGAAGCGGCCAATCAGGAAAGCATTTCTGAAATCAGATATTTTGATACCGCGTTTAGCCGACTGTCGGCAACCATCTCGACTGCCATTTTCACGCGATGCGGACGGCCCGGGACACACGCCGTCCCTGGGCCATCTACGTTACCGGTGCCGCTGCCCCGTGTGATGCGGACCGCCGGCTTTTGGCGCCGTTGCGCTGCGCGGACCGCCGCGACTGCCGTCGCGTGAGCCTTCGCGCGGGCCGCCACTGCGTGCGCCGGCGCCCGACGAGCGTCCGGCGCTATTGCGCTGTCCGCTTTTCGGTGCGGCGGCCTTGGACGGATGCGGCGCGGCACGCGGTACGCTGTCGTGATGCTGCGGCTCGAAACCGGGTACGGTCAACTTCTCGAATTCGCGCTTGATCAGTCGTTCGATATCCCGAAGTTGTATGCGTTCCTCGCTGCTGACCAGCGAAATCGCTTCGCCCTCGACGCCGGCACGACCGGTGCGGCCGATGCGATGCACGTAGTCTTCCGGCACGTTGGGCATTTCAAAATTGATCACGCGTGGCAGTGAGTCGATATCGATACCGCGCGCGGCGATGTCGGTGGCCACCAGTGCCGCGAGCTTGCCGGATTTGAAATCGGCCAGCGCCTTGGTTCGCGCGCCCTGCGTTTTGTTGCCGTGCAAGGCGGCGCAGCGCACGCCGGCTTGCTCGAGTTTTTTCGCCATGGCATCGGCGCCGTGCTTGGTGCGCATGAAGATTAGCGTCTGGTGCCAGCCGTGGCTGGCAAACAGGTGCAAAAGCAGATCGCGCTTCATCGACTGGTCGACGCGAATAACCGATTGCGTCACCAATTCGGCCGGCGTGCCGCGACGAGCGACTTCGACCAGTGCTGGATTGCGCAGCACCGAGTGCGCCAGTTCGCGCACTTCGGGGGCAAAGGTGGCCGAGAACAGCAGGGTCTGGCGTTGCTTCGGGCAGCGTTCGACGATCTTGCGGATGTCGCGGATGAAGCCCATGTCGAACATCCGATCGGCTTCGTCCAACACCAGGGTCTGGATCTTCGAGAGATCGACAGTGCGTTGTCCCAGGTGATCGAGCAGGCGACCGGGAGTGGCGACCAGCACATCGATACCACGACGTAGAGTTTGAATCTGCGGGTTGATGCCGACGCCGCCGAAAACGGCAAGGCTGCGGATGGAAACGTGGGCGCCGTAGGTCCGCACGCTTTCCAGCACCTGGGCGGCGAGTTCGCGGGTCGGGACCAGAACGAGCGCGCGCGGGGTGTTCTGCGTGGCGCGGCTGAGCGGGCTGTTATTGGCATCGTGTGTCAGCCGGTGCAATATCGGCAGCACAAAGGCGGCAGTCTTGCCCGTGCCGGTTTGCGCCAGCGCTTCGAGATCGCGGCCGGCCAGAACGTAGGGAATGGCCTCGCGCTGGACCGGCGTGGGCGTATCGTAGCCCTGCTCGCCAACGGCGCGCAGGAGCCCGGCCGACAGGCCGAATTCGGTGAATTTCATTGTTACTACCTCTGAAGCCGACCGCCTGCACGTTGAAGAAAAGCAGGTCAGTCCGGACGGAAACTTCGTGGGGTGTTACCGGAAAAGCAGAGAGCTTGTCAGGTGCGGCCAGGGGACTGAATCAGGGCCGCTGAAGAGCGTTACGCGGCAATGGCCGGCAACAACGGCGCGCACTGTAACACGCAGCCCGGCGCCGGGTCACGCGGTTTATTGCGACAAGGTGTTACCACAAGCTCCACCGCCGTCCCGCCAGCACCGACTTTTTGCGTGCCGGTTTTACGTGCCGCTCTTACGTGCCGCTGTTACGTGTGATGGCGCCTCCTGATCTAGGCCAAAAGTGGTAGTGTTGTATCTTTGTTGCCTTGCGACACATTCTGGAAAATGCCATGAAATCGATCCGTCTGCTTGCTGCTGCCACCGTCATCCTCAGTCTCGTCGCCTGCGGCGATTCCGGCGGTCCTGCGGTGTCCACTGTGGCCAAGAGTTCGTCGCCGGCAGCAGCTCCGGCACCGGCTCCAGCCAAGAAGAAACTGGGTTTGGTGATGAAAACACTGACCAATCCGTTTTTCATCGAGATGGAGAAGGGCGCACGTCGTGCCGAGAAGGAGCTGGGTGTCGAGTTGTTGGTGAAAACCGCCGCGCAGGAAACGTCGATCGAGCAGCAGATCCAGATCGTCGAGGATCTGATTGCCGCCAAGGTGGACGCGATCGTGATTGCGCCGGGCGATTCCCAGCGTTTGGTGCCGGTCCTCAAGAAAGCGGCAACGGCGGGCATCAAGCTGGTCAATATTGATAACCGGCTGGAGCCCGAGGCGATCAAGCAAGCCGGTTTGGCAGCGGTGCCCTTCATCAGCGTGGATAACGAGAAGGCCGCCTACGCGTCGGCCAAATCGATTGCCGATGGCGCAAAGCCAGGCACGCAGGCGGCGATCCTGGAAGGTATTCGCAGTGCCGACAATGCCCGTCAGCGCATGGAAGGCGCCAAGCGCGCGTTTACCGAAAACACGGCGATCAAACTCGTCGCGTCTGAAAGCGCCAATTGGAAAATCGATGAAGCGCATAGCGTGAGCAAGGCACTCTTTGCGAAAAACCCGAACATCAAGTTGCTGTTTGCCGCCAACGACATGATGGCGCTCGGGGCATTGAAGTACCTTCAGGAAAGCCAGCGCAGCGATGTCAAGGTGGCTGCCTATGACGCCCTCGACGAAGCGGTGGCGGAAGTCAAGGCCGGTCGCCTGGCGGCAACGGTTGACCAGCAAGCGGCCGAACAGGGTTTTCAGGGCGTAGCGCTGGCCGTGCGTCTGCTCAAAGGTGAATCGGTCCCGGAAGTGATGCTGATCGATACGCGCTTGATCACCGCACAGAGCGCCAAATAAGCGAAATTAGCGCAATTAGCGAGACCCGCCGCAACCGACGTTTTCTTTAGCTTCATCGATGAAACCTCGTCTCAACATCACTGCCAAGCTGGTTGGCTATCTACTGGTCGCCGGCATCGTGCCCTTGTTGCTGTTCGGCGCCAGCGCCTTCTATTTGGCGCGACAGATCGTGATCGACCAGGCGACGGCGTCGAGTCAATGGGTGGTGCGCGACATTCGCAACTATCTCGGTCTGTTCCGCACGCAGGTTGAAGATCTCGCGGCCAATATCGCCGGCAACGAAGCCATCGGTCGGGCTCTGCGTGATGCGGATCTGGCGTCGGCCAGCAGTTACGATACGCTCAATGCCAAGGCTCAGATCGGCTACATCCTGAATGGATTTGTGCGCGTCAAGGGTCTGGTGGCGATCGATCTGTTCTCGGTCAAGGGCGCTCACTTTCATGTCGGTGAAACGCTCAACGTCAGCCAGGTCAAGCTGGAGACGGTTCAGCAGATGCTGCAACAAAGTGAGGCAGATGGTGGTGCGACCGTCTGGCGCGGCATTGAAGACAACATCAATCTGGCGTCGTCGTACAAAAAGGTCATTACCCTGACCCGTGTGCTCCACGGCTACGAGCCAAAGACCGGCGCCACGGTCGATGTCGGTTTGCTGGTGGTCACCTTGAATGACGAAATCATCCGGGGCTATCTGGGCGCCGATGCCGATCACGAGGGCACCCGGTTGATGGTGATCGACCGTCAGGGCCGCCTGATGCATCACGCCGACGCAAACTTGCTCGGTGAAAATATCGCTCCGGAGTTGTTGGCACGGGTCCGCGAAGGTGCTACTGCCCAGCAGTTGCGGCTCGATGGCGAGAATGTGATCCTGACCGCAATTCCGATGCCGGAAATTGGCAGCCATGTGTTGTTGGTGACGCCGCTGTCGTTCCATACGGCGCCAGTTAATCGCCTGGCCTTGGCCGGTCTGGTGCCATTGCTGCTCGGCTTCATCGGCATCGGCTTGCTGGCACAACGTTATGCCAAGACAGTGGTTACGCCCTTGCGTGCCGTTTCCGAGCGCTTCCGCGAGTTGAGCGAAGACCCTGAAGCGCCGCATCAGATCCTTTCTGTGCCGGCCGATCATGACGAAATCGCCACCTTGATCGAGGGCTTTAATTCCTATCTCGAGACGCTGGCGATTCAGCGTGCCGCCGGCGATGAGTTGCAGCGCGCCGAGCAGTTGTTGCTGGAAAGTGCCCACACCTTGCGCACCGCGATCGATGCCATCGACGAAGCCTTTGTGGTGTTTGACGAAAATGACCGGCTGGTGTTTTGCAACGACAAGTACAAGGCCTTCTATCCGATCTCGGCGGACCTGATCCAGCCCGGCGCGAGCTTCGAACAGATCATTCGTCATGGCGCCGAACACGGCCAGTATCCCGAGGCCGTAGGGCGCATCGACGCCTGGGTGGCGGAGCAACTGGCCGTGCATCAACGCGGCGACAACACGCTCGAACAGCGTCTGGACGATGGTCGCTGCTTGCGGATTGTCGAGCGCAGAACGCCGACCGGACATATCGTCGGCTTCCGCATGGATATTACCCAGCTCAAACGTATGCAGGAAGCGGCCGAGGCGGCCAGCCAGGCCAAGAGCGAGTTCCTCGCCAATATGAGCCACGAGATCCGGACCCCGATGAACGCCGTGCTTGGCATGATGCAGTTGGCGATTGATTCGGAGGATGCGCGGGAGCGGCGTGAATTCCTTCTTAAGGCCCACAACTCGTCGTTGGCCTTGATTGGCATCATCAACGACATCCTCGATTTCTCCAAGATCGAAGCCGGCAAACTGACTATCGAGCGCGTCGGTTTCGATCCGCGCCGCGTGCTTGGCGAAATTGCCGATGTGTTTGCCCCAATCGCCGAGGAAAAAGGCATCGTCCTGGTCACCGAGCCGCTGTCAGATTTGCCGCCAGCCTTGTGGGGCGATCCCTTGCGGCTGCAGCAGGTCGTGCAGAATCTAGTCAGCAATGCGCTGAAGTTCACCGAGCGTGGCGCCGTGACACTGGGCGTCGCCGTCACCGCGCGCGTCGATACGAAATTTCGGGTCCGGATCAGCATCAGCGATAGCGGTATCGGCATCGCCCCGGAGACTCTTGGCACCCTGTTTCAGTCATTTTCCCAGGCCGATAGCTCGACCACGCGGCGCTTCGGCGGCACGGGGCTGGGGCTGGCGATCTGCAAACGCCTGGTCGAACTGATGGGTGGCGAAATCGGCGTCGATAGCCGGGTGGGCGAAGGCAGCCGCTTTTGGTTTGAGCTGCCGTTCGAGGTAGCGCCCAGCGATGCTTTGCCGGTCCAGGCGCGCCTGGTCAAAGGCGATGATGCGACGCTGACGCGCTTGCATGGCCGGCGTGTGCTGTTGGTGGAAGACAACCGCTTGAACCAGGAAGTGGCGACGCAGTTTCTGCGCCGCGCCGGGCTTGTCGTCAGCGTCGCCGAGAATGGCCGCGTGGCGCTGGAGCGACTGGCCGACGCCAGTTTCGATGTGGTCTTGATGGATTGCCAGATGCCGGTTATGGATGGTTACGAGGCGACCCGTCTCATCCGCGCCCAGCCCCAATTCCGCGCGCTGCCGATCATTGCCATGACGGCCAATGCCTTGGTCGGTGACCGCGAGCGCAGCCTTGAAGCGGGGATGAACGACCACCTGACCAAGCCGGTGAATGCCAACGCCTTGTATCAAATTCTCTTGCGCTGGATCGATGCGCCGGTGGCAGATACCCTCGCTGCCACACCGCCAGCGATCACCGCAGAACCTGCGCTTGTGTCGCCAAGCCCTGGCGGCATCGAAGCTGAAACCTCGGCCGCCAATGCCTTGCCACGGCTCGATGCGATCACCGCAATCGAAAACATGGCCGGGATGCAAGATCTTTATATGGAAGCGGCAGACATGTTTTTGGTCGACGCACCGCTGCAGTTCGAGGGGCTGCAAACCGCGCTCTCGGCAAAGGACTTGTCGACCGCCTGTCGCGCTGCGCATACGCTCAAGGGAATGTCGGCCAGTCTTGGCGTAGAACGTTTGCGGTCATGGTCTTACCAGATGGAACACGCGTGCCGCGAGGGCGATCAAAGCCGGATTGCGACGCTGACTGAACCGCTGGCAGCGGAACTGGATGCCAGTTGCGCAGAACTGCGGGCGTACATGGACCGCGCCGGCACAGCAGCGGCGCCGTAGCGCCAGCACCGACTTTTTATGCCTATCTGATCCGCTGGGTGCCGGGCAGGGCGCAATCTAGCAGCGCCTGGCGGATCAGGTCGATAGCCTTGTGACGCGGGAAGCTGGTGCGCCAGACGAGACCGACGCGGCGTGTTGGCGTCGGTTCGACAAAGTGCTTGACCTTCAGCAAGCGGTCGCCTTTTGGAATCGCATCGACGCTGGAAGCCGGCATCACCGTAACGCCGACACCCGAGGCCACCATGTAGCGGATCGTTTCCAGCGAACTGCTTTCCAGCACATGCGGCGATTCGGCGCTGGCGAGCGAACACAGATCGAGCACCTGATCGCGGAAGCAGTTGCCGGCACCGAGCATCAGCAAGGGCTCCTGCAGCAGCAGGGCGGGTTCGATGGCTTTCAACTTGGCCCAGGGGTGATCGGCCGGTGCCAGCACACGGAAGGCTTCGTCATAGACCGGTTGCGCGACGATGCCCGGTTCGGCCACGGGCAGGGCGAGGACGAGAACATCAAGCTCGCCGCTTTTCAGCCGTTCGATCAATTTCTCGGTGTAGCCTTCGCTGATGATCAGCGGCATTTTCGGCGCACGCTCACGTAGCAGCGGAACCAGTGACGGTAACAGGTAGGGGCCGATGGTGAAGATGACGCCGATGCGCAGATGGCCGATCAGCGGGTCTTTTCCGGCAGCGGCGAGTTCGGTCACCCTCGCCGCTTCGGCCAGCACCCGCTCGGCCTGTTGCACGATGGGTTCGCCGATTGCGGTCAGGCGCACATCGCCGACGCCACGCTCGAACAGAGCGACGCCGAGTTCATCTTCGAGCTTTTTGACTGACACCGAAAGCGTGGGCTGCGCCACGTTGCAGCGTTCTGCAGCGCGACCAAAATGGCGTTCGCGGGCCAGGGCGACGATGTAACGAAGATCGGTCAGGGTCATAATCGAATTATGCACGAGCCGCCGACCCAACCAAGTACGCCCCTGATCGCTGCCCTTGCCGCCAAACTGCAGGCCGAGGTGGTGGAGACGCATGCCTCCTGGGTGCTCCTGGCCGGCGAGCTGGCGTGGAAGATCAAGAAGCCGATTCACCTGCCGTTTCTCGATTACAGCACGCTGGAAAAGCGCGAGGCCGCGTGTCGTGCCGAACTGCACCTGAACCGGCGACTGGCGCCGTCCTTGTATCTGGCGGTGGTTCCGATCGGTGGCACGATCGCCGCGCCGTGTTTGCACACCGAGCCGGCGATCGAATGGGCCGTGCAGATGCGGCGCTTCGATAGCCAACAGCAGTTGGATCGCATTTGTTCACGGGGTGAGCTGACAGTGGCACACCTTAATGAATTGGCCGCGCATCTCGTGGCATTCCAGCACACAGCGACGATCGCATCGGTCGATAGTCGTTTCGGTACGCCGCTGCAGGTGCTAGCCCCTGCAATCGAGAATTTCGACGAACTGCGACAACTGCTGCCTGAAACGCATCAATCACTTGTAGCGAGTCTCGCGACTTGGACCAGGATGGAGTTCGACCGCATCGAACCGGTGTTACAGAAGCGCAGACAGGATGGTTTTGTGCGCGAAGGCCACGGTGATTTGCATCTGGGCAATCTGGCGCTGATCGATGGTGTCGTCACGCCTTTCGATGGTATCGAGTTCAACGCAGATTTGCGCTGGATCGACGTCGCCAGCGACATTGCCTTCACCTGGATCGATCTTCTCGATCATGGCCAGCCGGGTCTGGCGGCCTGGTTTCTGAGCGCATGGCGCGAAGCCAGTGGCGACACGGCGGCCCTGACCGTGATGCGCTTCTATGCGGTCTATCGGGCCGTGGTGCGTGCCAAGATCGCGGCGATTCGTGCGGGGCAGGAAAGCGATCCGCAAAAACGTGAGTTCGATCAGTCGCTGGCGCGCGATTATCTCGAGCTTGCCCAGAGGATCGCCGTCCCGCCAGAACCGACTTTGACCCTCACGGTGGGTTTGTCCGGCTCGGGCAAAACTACTGCCAGCGCTGCGGTGCTGATGAATGATCCGACTGGCAGCACGCTACGTCTGCGCTCGGACGTTGAACGCAAGCGTCTATTTGGTCTTGATCCGCTGGCGGTGAGTGCGACGGCCGTCAGCGGCGGCATCTATACGCCGCAAGCAACGCGACAAACCTACATTCGTCTGCAGGAGGACGCTGAAACATTGCTTGCTGGAAACTGGTCCGTGGTCGTCGATGCCGCGTTTCTGCGCCACAGCGAACGCGAGGAGTTTCGTCAACTGGCGCGCCGGCTGGGTGTGAAATTTCAACTCCTCGATTGCCACGCCCCAGTCGACGAGCTTCGTCGTCGCTTGACGGTACGCACCGGTGATGCGTCGGAAGCTACGGTCGCCGTACTTGAGCAGCAGCGTGCTTGGTTCGAGCCGCTGACGCCGGCCGAGCTTGAATCAACTACTCAGATAGAGTAAAGGCTGTCGTCGCCATCAAAAAGTCGGCGCTGATGAAGCTACTGCGCTACAAGGCGGTCGAGCAAAGAACGCTCTCCTCGCCGTAGCGGATGGCGAGACGGCGTTACTTGTTGGCAGAGAGGAAATCGCTGACGATCTGCCAGCGTCCTTCGCGGATTTGCGCGACGCGCACGCGGCGCAGGGCCAGGTGATCGCTGGCCGACAGCACAAACGCCGGGTTGCCCAAGGCGTCGGGCGCGAGGTGGGTACGTTCCAGCGTTTTGGCTACCGCCATCGCATCGGCTTTCGGTCCGGCCTGTTGCGCCGCACGCACGAACAGATCGGCGCCGGCATAAGCCATCACGCTCCAGGTGTTGGGCTCGACTAAAAACTTTTGCTTGTAAGTTTCGATCCAGGCCGTGAGAACCGGATTGGCCGCGTCGGCATATGGGTGCGGAATCAGTACCGTGCCGTAGAGCCCGTCCATCTCGGCGCCGCCGAGTTGATGCACCTGGGCGGTGTAGCCCGAGGCGGTGACCAGCATCGGCACGCTCCAGCCGATGCGGCGGGCTTCCTTGTAGGCGCCGATGGTTTCGCGGACCACGGTAGCCAGCACCACCAGATCGCAGTTCGCGGCCTTGAGGCGCGCGACCTGGGACGAGAAATCGGTGGCACCGCGCTTGTACGAGGTCTTTTCGCACCAGTCGAGCTTGAGTTCGCCGAGCAGACTGTCCATGCCGCGCAGCACTTCCTGGCCCATGTCGTCATCCTGATAAAGAATGCCGACGCGTTTTGCCGCCAGTTTGCCGATCAGATGGCGCGCCGCCGGTGGCACCGAGACTACGTAGGACGGGCTCATGGCAAATTTGAGCGGATGCAACGGTTCGTAGACTTCTTTCAATGGCGCAGCGGGGAACAGGTGCAGCACACCGGCCTCGACGAACAGTGGCATGGTCGCCATCACGACCGGCGAACCGAGGTTATTGATCACGGCGACGGCCTTGTCGCGCTGAATCAGCTTTTCGGCGGCAAGCACGGCTTTCTTCGGATCGTAGGCGGTGTCTTCTGCGATCAACTTCAGTAGGCGGCCATGCACGCCGCCCCTGGCATTTTCCTCGTCGAAACGCATCTGGGTGCCGTTCCGAAAGTGGGCGCCGAGTGCGGCAATCGGGCCGGAAAGATCCTGCAGCGTGCCAATGACGAGATCGTCGGCACGTGCCTGCCAGGCCGAGATGGTCAGACCCGCGGCGAGCAAGAAGGAAAACAGGGAACGGGTCATGGTGTCGGTTGGAGTTGAAGGGGAAACGAAATGTGGTCAGGGAAGGCAGCAGCCTAATGGCTGGCTTGCTTCGTGAAGCTCAGGTGACAGGCGCGCTTGTCGAGGCGCTCGCCGCTACCGCGCGCTTCATCGAAGCGTGCCGATACTCGATACGAATACGGTGTGCCCCGAGCTGATTGATTAATATTGAACTTGACGTCGCCAGTGATGCCCCTGGCGCCGATGCCGGCACTGCCGTCGGGCTGGATGCTGCCATTCAGCGACAAGGATCCAGGTTGTCCCTCTGTGCCGAAGTTCCCGCTCAACACGCCGTCTTTCACGGCGACGAAAAGTCGAAGTGAATACGGTTCGGCACGCGTCGCCGCTTCGCAATCGATGGCGGTCGCCCAGGTGCCGTCAAATTTTGCTAAGCGTGAACTGGTGACTGGTGCCGCCAGGGTCTCGATCCGGCGGCGAGCCAGTGGCACGAAGGTGCCACCGGGATATTGCTTGAGATAGGCCTCGAAGACGGCGGCGTCGTTGCTGTCCTTGATCGATGCCCAAAACATGGCTTCGCGATCCACCGTGGCGCCGGCGCTCGTTCCGGCGCTGCTTGGTGCGATCACGTTAACCGTGAAATTGAACACCAGATCGCCGGTCAGCGACGACGATTCCCAAGGAGTCTGTGCGCCGTTTGATCGATCGGTGACGCCGGCCCGCACACGTTTGAAGACTTCTTCAACCTTGAGGCCGGGGACGCGCAAGGCTTTGAGCAGTTCCTCGGTGTACAGACCATTGCTCCCGCTTCCGTCGGCCGCTACGGAACCGGGCGCAGTGGCATAGGCAATCAGGGTGCCGCGCGCGGCATCCACGGCAGAAAGCCCGCGTGAAGCGCCACGTAAGCGGCGTTCGAACGGATTGTTGCGGCACGCATCAAGAATCACCACATTGACGCGGTTTCGCGCCTCCGCAGTTTGTTCGAGCAGGAGATCGACGTCGACGCCGGCAATCCGGGTGGTCGCTTCGGAATCAATTTCCGCATCCACCGGGATCAGGAAATTGCGGCCACGTACTTGCAAGCCATGCCCTGCATAGTAGAAAAATCCCACGCCACCGCCGGTCAAACGTCGCCCAAAATCGAGAATTGCGCGTTCCATGGTCGATTTGTTGGCGTTCTCATGGGCTAGGACGGTGAAACCCAGCTCGCGTAGCGTTTTCGCCATGGCGCGGACATCATTGACCGGATTGCGCAAAGGCGCTTCGCGATAGGTGCTATTGCCGATCAACAGGGCGATGCGCGGTTCATCGGCCGTTTCGGCAGCCCCGGCGGCGGTGACCATCAACGTCGAACAAAGACTCACGATTAGCGCAGTTAGCACCGGCAGCAGCGCCAACAGGCGGTAAGGTGAACTGTCTGCAGTACGCATGGCATCGTCTCCTTTGAGCCACAAAGACATGGCAGCTAATCCCGAGGCACAAGTTTGACACAGGGTGTGGGG
Source organism: Propionivibrio dicarboxylicus (assembly GCA_945902805.1). Taxonomy (GTDB): domain Bacteria; phylum Pseudomonadota; class Gammaproteobacteria; order Burkholderiales; family Rhodocyclaceae; genus CAMDMZ01. The sequence goes on from CAMDMZ010000008.1 coordinate 113,126, forward strand.
AGATGGCGAAAAGTGTCCCATCTAATTGATATTTAGTGAATTGCTGCGAACACGGGTGTGATGAGCGGTGTTTATTTACAACATTATTGATCTGCGTCAACACGAATATAAGCATTGGTTGCGGTGCAGCATTAGAATGCGCTTATGAACTCACGTACTGTTACGCCCGCGAATTCTTCGCCGACTTCAAATTTCATTACCCATTTCATCACCCTGTTGCTGTTCTGGGTGTTGCTGAATGGTTCCTTGGCGAATGACGTCCTGATTGTCGGGGCGGTGGTGGCATTCATTATTGCGTTCTTCTTTCGCGGCAATCTGGCGTGGTTCTCCGAGCTGCGCCTGACACCGAAGGCATTGTTCACTACCGTCGCCTATATCCTTTACTACATCAAGGAGCTGGTGAAGTCGAACATCAACGTCGCCTCGATTGTGATTTCGCCCGATCTTCCGTTGAATCCTGGCATCGTCAAGGTTCGCACCAAGCTCAAGACGGCCATGGGTCGCATGTTGCTGGTTAATTCGATCACTCTGACTCCGGGCACCCTGACCGTGGAAATGGACGGCGAATGGCTCTACATCCACTGGGTCAGTGTCGACTCGCCGGATATCGAGGCAGCGACTGCCGGCATCGTCGGTGGCTTCGAACGTTATCTCGAGGTGATGTATGGTTAATTTTTTGATCACTCTCGCTGCGATGATCGCCGGCACGGCTTTCCTGCTCGCGCTATGGCGATTTTTTCAGGGCCCGTCGGATGCCGACCGCGTCGTTGCCTTTGACACCCTGACCGTGATCTCGCTGACCGGCATCGTTCTGGTCGCCTACCTCGAAGGGCGCGCCATTTATCTTGATGTTGCCCTGGTTTATGCGCTGCTGTCCTTTCTCGGCGTGATCGTCGTTGCTCGTCACCTGGAGCGGGGGCTGTAATGAACACTATTCTTCCCATCGTTGGCGGCCTGCTTCTGGTTCTTGGTGCCGCCTTCCTGTTTCTTGGCGGCTTGGGTCTGGTGCGGATGCCGGACGTTTTCAACCGCATCCAGGCTGGCACCAAGGCGACTACGCTCGGGACCCTGCTGTCACTGGCCGGCTTTGCCTGTCTGCAACCGGACTGGGCGCTGAAGCTGTTCCTGATCGGCCTCTTCGTCCTGTTTACCAACCCCTTGTCGTCGCAAGTGCTCGCTCGCGCCGCGCACCGCAGTGGCAGCAGCATGAGTGCCCTGACATCGATCGACGCCTTGGCCAAAGATCGCAACGAGCCGTCGGGAGAGCCGCTGTGATCTACTTATTGCCCGCCTTGTCCGGCTTGCTCTGCTTCACGATGCTGGTCGCCGCTGTGGTCGCGATTGGCGGTCGCAGCATGTCGATCGCCATTCTCGCCGCCGGATTGGTCAGCCTGGTGGCGTCGGTGCTGTTCCTGATCCTGGCTTCCCCTGATGTGGCCATGACCGAAGCTGCCATTGGCAGTGGCCTGACCACCTTCCTGCTGTTCTTCGTCCTCGGACGGGTGCGTGCCGGTGAGCATGATGGAGAACAGCCATGATCAAGCGCTTTATCGCCCTGGCGCTGGTGGTTGCTGTCGGCAGTGTCTTCGCGACCCTGCTGTTTGGCTATACCCCGGATGCCGACCTGAATCTCACGGCCCGCTACTACGCTGAGCGCACTGCCGCCGATCTCGGTGCCGCCAATATCGTCACTGCCATCGTCGTCACCTATCGCGGTCTGGATACGCTCGGCGAAGTGACGGTTCTGTTTCTTTCCGCGTCGATTGTCGGCCTGGTGCTGGCAAAGGGAACACATGCACCGCATCGCACCCCGGTCCCAGTGGGTGAGCTGCTTACTACCGGGACACGTTTCCTGGTGCCACTGATCCTGCTACTCGGCGTCTATGTCTTCGTCAACGGACACCTGACGCCCGGCGGTGGTTTCCAGGGTGGCGCCATCATCGCGTCAGGCATCCTGCTGCTGTTGCTGGCTGATCCGCTCAAGCATTTCAGCCACAGTTTGATCTCGGCCATTGAATCTCTGGCCGGCATTTTCTACGTCATGATTGGTCTGGCCGGCTTGTTCCTTGCCGGCGGTTTCCTGGATAACCGAATCCTGCCGTTGGGAACGCTTGGTAACCTGGCTTCGGCGGGTGCCATTCCCTTGATCTATTCACTGATCGGCCTCAAGGTTGGCGCCGAGTTCGCCTCGATCCTGGCGGCCCTGTCGGAAACGGAGGAACTCTGATGGCTCACTTAGCCATGGCTACCGGCTTCCTGCTGATCCTGATCGGCGCCTGGGGTGCCCTCACGAATCGCAATCTACTACGCATGATTGTCGCTTTCACCATCGCCGACACCGGCGTCAATCTGGTGATCATTGCCGTTGGTTACATGCGCGGCCGCACCGCACCTATCATCGATGGCGCTGTCTCTGCCGCCGATGCCGTAACCCGTATTATCGATCCGGTGCCACAGGCGCTGGTGCTCACCGCCATCGTCATCGGCGTCGGTGTTACCGCGCTGATGCTGGCGTATACCTACCGCCTGTTCGAGAAGAAGCGCAGCCTCGACATTCGCGACTACACGGACCTGAAAGGTTGATGCGATGAGTGCCCTCTATATCATCGCGGTCGGCCTCGGCTCCGCCTTCGTGCTCGGCATGCTGAATGAGCGCCAGAAAAATCTGGGCTACGTCATCACGCTGGCCGCCTTGACCGTCATGAGCGCTATCTCGGCGCAATGGCTAATCATTTTCGCGGCGACCGGCGCGCATCCGATCGATATCTTTACCGCCGGTACCCAGCCGCCATTCGCCATCAACCTGCGCATGGGTGTGATCGAGTCAGCGCTCACCTTATTGATCAGCCTGACTGGCTTGCTTTCCGCGATACACATGGGCAATGCCCTGGTGGCAAGAGGGCGACGAGCCATGGCGGTGCTGGTGATCGCGATCATGGCCCTGTGTGGCATCGTGCTGACGCGGGACATCTTCAACCTGTTTGTGTTCTTCGAGCTGATCGTCATTGCCACCGGTGGCATGGTGCTGCTCTCCGACGACGAACGTGCGGTATCGGCCGGCTTCAAGTACCTGATCGTTTCGCAGTTCATCTCGGTCTTGCTGCTGATCGGCATCATCTTCGCCTATCACGCGACGGGCACCCTGAACATTGATGGCATGGCGGAGCAGGGCGCATCGGCCTTTGCGCTGGCCTTCTTCCTGATGTTCATTGCCGTCATCGCCGAACTGAAGCCTTTCCCGGCCAACGGCTGGGCACTGGATATCTATGAATCGTCGCACCCCGGTTTTTCGGCGATCTTCTCGGCCGCAACCGGTACGGCTGTCTTGTTCGCCGTCGATAAGCTGCTGTTGATCGGTGGTGCCGAATGGTTCCCGGTCGCCAGTGGGGTCGGTATCGTCACCTTTGTCGGCGCCAATTTGCTGGCCCTGCCGCAAACCAACGATCGCCGTCTGCTCGGCTATTCGTCCATTGCCCAGACTGGTCTGATCCTTACTGTGCTCGGCCAGCAGGACATTCTTGGTCAAAACTATCTCTTCATCGCCGGTGGTTTGCTGCTGGCCCATGCCGTTGCCAAAGCGGGCCTTTACTGGCTGTCGGATCTCGTCGCCAGCCGTCAGCTCACCGCCTGGGCCGCGCTGAAGGAACGGCCGCTGCTGGTGTTCGCCTTCGTCACTTTTGTCGCCATGCTCTGCGGCCTGCCCCCTTTCCCCGGTTTCTACGCCAAGTGGGAACTGGCGCATGCCCTCGCCGCCGAAGGCCGCATGGCGATGCTCGCCCTGATTCTGTTTGGCGCGCTGCTCGAAGCCGGTTATCTCTTCCGCTGGTTTGGCTATCTCATCAAACGTGAGTCGGACGAGAAAGTCGTTTGCTCGGCGACGCAGGCTATTCCGGTATTTGCCGCAGTAATCGCCGGCTGGGTACTGGGTTTCGTCTGGGGCGAACTGTCAGTGACTCGTTTCGGCCTGAACAACCTTTTATTGACCTTGCCCCTGCTGTTTGCGCTGAGCTTCCTGCTGATCGAGTGGGCGCCGGCCTGGCTGAAGAACACCGTCGCGATTGGCGGCATGGTGGCCTTCTTCGTAATGACCTACGCCGAATACGATCCGCTGCGCCTGATCTTCGCTGTGATCTTCCTCATCGGTGGCGCCATCACACTGCTTGCCAGCTACTCTGCCCATGGTCGTCGCGTTGGTTTTTACCCGGCAGCGATGCTGATGTACGCCGGCATGATCATGCTGATCCGCACGACCGACAGCTTCGGCTTCTTCGCTGCCTGGGAATTGCTGACCGTCGGTTCCTACTTCCTGATTCTGCGTGGCAAGGAATCCGAGCCACACGCGCTGTCCTACATCCTTTTTTCGCTGGGTGGCGCTTTCCTAATTCTGGCCGGATTTGCCTTGGCGGCAAGCGCCGTCCCGCCAGCACCGACTTTTTCGCTCGCCAATCTGGCGGCCCTGACAGCGCCCGTCGCGCCCTGGGTTTTCGTCCTGCTCGCCGTGGGCTTCATGACCAAGACCGCCGCGATCGGTGTGCATATCTGGCTGCCCGGTGCTCACGCCGAAGCAGAAACCGATGTCTCGCCAATGGTCTCCGGCATCCTGCTCAAGGCCGGTCTGTACGGGCTGTTCGTATTGCTGATGGCGATGGGTAAGCAGCAGCTCTTTGGCATTGAGCTGACTCACGCTTTGCTCTGGATCGCCGCCCTGACGGCACTGCTTGGCAACCTGATGGCGATTTTCCAGGAAGATGGCAAGCGCCTGCTCGCCTACTCCTCCATCGGCCAGATGGGCTATGCGGTATTCGGTCTGGCGCTGATGAACCATCTCGGCTGGCTGATGGCGCTGATGTTCGTCATCAACCACTACATCTACAAGGCCATGCTGTTCTTGTCCGTCGGCGGTGTGGCCAAGCGTACCGGTACCCGCGACATGTACAAGATGGGTGGTCTGATTACCCTGATGCCGCTTTCATTCATCGCCACCCTGATCGGCATCATTGCCGTCTCGGGCGTGCCACCACTGTCGGGTTTTGGCGGACGCTGGATTTTCTACAACGCGATCATGACGTCTGACGTGCGCATGCCGATGGTCATCCTGTTCCTTGCTGGCCCGATTGCCTTCCTTTACCTGTTCCGCTTGATCTATACGATCTTCCTCGGTCAGTTGAAGGATGAGTTCCGTCGTGTCAAGGAAGCGCCGTTCTGGATCGTGCTGCCGCAAATGATCTACGTTGCACTGTTGATGATCTTCGCCGTTTTCCCTGGTATCGCGCTGCGTCGTGTCGATGAATACCTCAACCAGTTCTTCCCCGAAGGCGGCCTCGGGTGGTCGGGTAACGAGATTACCAGCGCCTATGGTTACTGGAACCCAGTCTCGATCATGATCATCATCTGCGTCATCTTCGGTGTCCTGTTGGCCTGGTTAATGTTCGTCGATCGCAAGGCGCAGAAGGTCAAGCAGTTCAATATCGTGTTCTCTGCCGAGGCGCCGTATCGCCCCGAGACGACACACTTCGCCTGGAACTTCTTTGCACCGTATCGTAAGGCGCTGGGCTTCCTGGTGCTGCCGTTGGCCACCATGTTCTGGGGAACCATTACTGGTCTGCTGCACACTGGAGCCGACATTGCCCGGCGTTTCTACACCGGTAACGGCCAGACCTACGCCTTCCATTTCCTGTTGTTCGTCATCGTGGCCTACGCCATCCGGATAGGGTTCTGATCATGTCCTTCGACTGGATGAAAATCCCCTACTCGCTGCTGACGCTATTCATTGTCGTCAATTACGGCTTCCTACTGAATGCACTGATCCAGAAGATCGGTGCCCGCGTCGGTCGCCGCCATGGCATCCCGATCTGGCAGAACTATGTGGACATGATCAAGAACTACGGTCTGCGTAGCTCGATCACCCATGGCGTGATGTTCTACCTCGGCCCGGTGTTCCGTCTCTCCGGCGGTGTTGGCCTCCTGCTGTTTGTGCCGACCATCTACGGTTCGTACATGTTCTCCAACCTGTCGTTCGCCGGCGACCTGATCCTCGCGCTCTACTTCGTTTTTTTTGGAACCTTGGGTATGGCGCTAGGCGCCGGCGAGAGCGGTCACCCGCACGCCGCGATCGGCATCACGCGCGGTTTGTCGCAGATGACCGCAGCCGAGCTACCCTTTGGTCTCGCCGTGTTCTCGGTTGCATTGCAGTACCAGACCCTGTCGGTGACCGAGATCGTCGCTGCGCAGCAAGGTGGAATACTGAACTGGACGCTATTCACCAATCCGTTGGCGGTTACCGCCGCGATGCTTGGCTTCCTTGGTTCGATGATGAGGCCGCCGTTCGATGTGGTGCTCGCGCCGCAGGAAATCCCGATCGGTCCGCCGACCGAGTACCACTCCTCGTATCTGGCATTGATGCAGACCAACCGTGCGATCTTCCCGGTGGCCAAGATCGTGATCTACATGAATCTGTTTTTCGGCGGCGCGGATGACTGGCTGACGTTCTGCTTCAAGGTATTCCTTATTTATCTGTGGTCGGCCTTCGTTGGCGTAGTGTTCCCGCGCTTCCGCGTTGAGCAGTCGATCCGCTGGTTCCTGGTCTGGGCCGTGCCGCTCGGCGTTCTTTCGATTGTGGTGGTCTAGGTGTAAATGGCGATGAAACCCGAACTAATGAAGCGCATGGTGAAAGGCCCGGACGGCCTCGAATTCGAGGTCGAGCCGCTGCGCGACTATTACTGCGAGGCACCGCCGACAGTGATGCCGGCCGCCTATATCAAGATCGTCGAAGACCTGTTCAACTGGGCTCGCGCCGAGTCGATCTGGATTCTCGGCTTCGGCACTGGTTGCGGCGCCATCGAGATGCGCCCGTTGATGACGCCGCGCTTCGATGCCTACCGTTACGGCGTGCAATGGCGACCGACGCCGCGCCAGGCCAACCTGTTCATCATTTCCGGTTACTTGTCGACCAAGACCCTGAAGCGCGCGATTCGTGCCTACGAGCAGATGCAGAATCCGAAATACGTGATCGGCCTGGGTTCCTGCACCATCAACGGCGGCATGTATTGGGATTCCTACAACACCATCAAGCGCCTCGATGACTATCTGCCGGTCGACCTCTACATCGCCGGTTGCATGCCGCGCCCGGAAGCGCTCCTGTCGGGGTTCATGGATCTGAAGAAACTCATCCGTGCCGGCAAGGGCGAAGGCGCCAACAAGTACGTCGAGAATTTCGATTGGTACAAGGCCAACCAGAAACGTGTCATCCACGACTGGGATATGCCGGACTACAACTGGTGATGACGACTTTGACAATCATGCGCGAACTACATACCCGACTGAAGGCGCTGTTCCCCGTCGGCGAACTGACCGAGCAGCGGCCGGCCCTCGGTTTCGTTACCGTGCCGAAGGAACATCTGCGGACGACGCTGATGCATCTGCGGGTTAAGGAAGGCTTTACCCATCTGGTGTTGCTGACGGCTGTCGATTGGCTCGAAGAGGGCCAGTTCCAACTGACCTATCTGCTTTCCAATCGGCCGCTGGCCATTGATCTTGGCCTGCGCGTGATGTTGCCACGTGACGCGGCGACCATGGAAAGCATTCACGATGTGTGGCCAACGGCAGCAACCTACCAGCGTGAGCTGCGCGAAATGTTTGGTATCGACTTTCCCGGTAGTCCGCGTCTGCATGAAGAATTTATCCTCGAAGGCTGGAAAGACATTCCGCCCTACCGACGCGATTTCGATACATTGAAATACGCGAATGAGAGCTACAGCCAGCGCCCGGGGCGCGAGACCCACGACCCGGCCACGCATATGAAGCAACAGCTTTATCCGAACGGGCGCTGATATGAACCTTTTTGCTCCCGACCGCAGCCAGTACCCCGCCAAGAAAGCCGATGGCACGAACGATATCGACCTGACCTCCGGCAAGTATCTCAAACTTTGGCAAGGCCCGAACCACCCCGGCATCACCGGCAATATGTCGGTGGAACTGACCGTCTGCGGCGACGAAGTGGTGGAAGGCAAAACCCACGTGGGCTACTTGCACCGTGGTTTCGAAAAACTGATGGAGCGGCGCACCTTCATTCAGGTCTTCCCTATCGTTTGCCGCGTTTGCGTACCGGAACCCGACTTCAACGAGTATTGCTACGCCGCAGCCGTCGAAGATCTGGCCGGCATCCAGGTGCCGGAACGCGCCGACTGGATTCGCGCGCTCATCCTCGAGATGGGGCGCATCAATAGCTACATGATGTATCTCGGCGGCCAGGCTGGTTCACTCGGTCAGGGCGTTATCGGCCAATGGACCACCTACGCCCGAGATTTGATGCTCGATCGCTTCGAGGAACTGACCGGCGCGCGGATTTATCACATGTTCATCCTGCCCGGCGGCGTCCGTGATGGTCTGCCGGACGGCTTCGATGCACGCATGGAAGAGACGCTCAAGGAAGTTGAACGGACCCTGAAAGATGTCTGGGACGTGATGTTCTGCAACGCCGTGTTCAAGAAGCGCACCGTGGGCCTGGGCGTGATCGATCCGTCGTGGCTGGAAGACTATGGCGTCACCGGCCCCAACGCCCGTGCCGCCGGGGTCGCCAAGGACGTGCGCAAGGACCAGCCGTATCTGATCTATGACCAACTCGATTTCGAGCCGCCAATTGGTCACAATTCGGACATCTACACGCGTGCCGACGTGCGTCGTCGCGATGTGCAGGTGTCGGTCGACCTGATCCGCCAGATGCTGGCAAAAATGCCGCGTACCGGCCCGGTGATGGCAACGATTCCCAATGTGCTGCACTGGAAAATTCCGCGTGGCGAAACCTATATTCGTGGCGAGTGTTCGCGCGGTGAATATGGCTACTATCTGGTGACCGACGGCAGTGGCTACCCGCGTCGTATCAATGTGCGAGGGCCGTCCTACACCCACGCCATGGCTTTGCTGGAACGGATGATCGTCAACATCAACATTTCCGACGTCGCAGCACTGATGGTGTCGCTGCACACCTATCCGCCGGAAATCGAAAGATGAGTGAGGAATAAGCGATGAGTATCAAAGACGTCCTCTCTCCCTTCACCGCGTGGAAGAACCTCTTCCGCGATCCGGTGACGATTCCCGATCCGTTCAATGACCGGCCCGGTGCGCCGCGTTACCGCGGCTTCCATCAGAATGATGTGGTCAAGTGCATAGGCTGCGGCACCTGCGAGACCATCTGCCAGAACGGCGCCATCGATATGGTTCCGGTCGAAGGCATCGCGACCAAACAGGGTGATTCGGGCTTGCGCCCGCGCATCGATTATGGCCGCTGCTGCTGGTGTGCGCTATGTGTCGATGTCTGCATGACCAAGTCGCTCACCATGTCCAACGCCTACACCTGGGTGGAAAGCGATCCCGACCTGTTCCGCTTCACTCCCGGCGTCGACAAGAAAGACTGGGACAACGCCGAACTCGGCTACCGTCGTCCGGAAGAACATCGCCTGACGGCGCAGACGCGCTTGCACATGGGAGAAATGGAGCCCGAAGAGCGCATCCATTCCTTCAGCGAAATCGTCGATGGCTACTCGGTGGAAGAGGCGCAATTTGAAGCCGACCGCTGCGTTTCCTGCGGCCTGTGCATCGCTACGTGCCCCACGCACATGTCGATTCCGGACTACATCAAAGCGGTGCGCGACGGCGACTACGATCGCGGCGTGCAACTGCTTTACGAAACCAATCCCTTCTCCGGCATCTGCGGCCGTGTGTGCACACACAAGTGCGAAACCACCTGCGCCGCCCGTCATGAAGGCGACCCGATCGCCATTCGCTGGCTCAAGCGCCACATCATGGATCAGGTATCGGTAGATCAGATCAAGAAGATCGTTGGCAGCTCGGCGGCGCCTACCGGCAAGAAAGTCGCCATCGTCGGCGCCGGCCCAGCCGGCCTCACAGCCGCCTTTGATCTGGCGAAGCTGGGCCACGCAGTCACCGTCTATGAAGCGCTCGACAAACCCGGTGGCATGACGCGCTGGGGCATTCCCGAATATCGCCTGCCGTATGACATCATCGACCAGGACGTGGACATCATTCGCTCGGTGGGTGTCGACATCCGCTGCAATGTGCGGATCGGCAAAGATGTCGCACTCGACGACTTGAAGCAAAAAAACGATGCCGTTCTGCTTGGCCTCGGCCTGCAACTCGGCCGCGCCACCCGGACTCCTGGTAGCGACCATCCGGATGTGCGCAAGGCTGTTGACCTGCTGCGTCAGGCCACCGCCGGCGAAGATTTTGGTACGCCACGCGAGGCCGTGGTGATCGGTGGAGGCAACGTCGCGATGGACATCGCGCGCACGCTGGCACGTTTGCAAAAGAAGGCTTTTGGCGAAGTCAAGGTCATCCTGACAGCGCTCGAAGATCGCGCGCACTTTCTCGCTGACCCCGATGAAATTAAGGAAGCTGGCGAAGAGGGTGTGTTGATTCTCGATGCCCGTGGTCCGCAGAAGGTCGTGGTCGAGAACGGTAAGGTCACTGGCTTGAAAACCTGGCGTGTGAAAGCCATCTTCGACGAACAGGGCCGCTTTGCGCCGAGTTTCGATGAGGCCGACGAACAGTTCCACGCCGGCAGTATGGTGGTCGAAGCCATCGGCCAGATGACCGATGCCAGTCTGCTTGGCGACGCACTGACGGAACTTTTGAAATGGAATCGTGGTCGCATCGAAGTGGATAGTGGCGGGCGTACCAGCGAATCCTGGTTATGGGCGGCCGGCGACATGGTGCGTGGCCCGGATGTGGTCACCGCCGTTGCCGACGGTCATCGCGTTGCTGCAAGCATTCACGCTACCTTGATTCCAGTGGAGAAAAAAGTATGACCGAAGGCACCCACGGCATCGATCGCCTGCGCGGCAAGACCAGCTTGCGCGAAATTCTCGACGTTGCCACCAGCTTCGAAGCCAGCGCGCGCGACTTTTATACCGATCTGATTCCGAAGGTTAGTAAGCGTATTCGTTACCTGGTTGAAGAACTCGCGGCAGAAGAGCAAAGCCATTACGACCTCTTCAGTACGCTTGCCCAACGTTCCGACCTGACCGAGCAGGTCAAAGCTGAAATCGAGCGCACGGCGAGCGACAGCAAGTTTTCCGATTGCCTGCATGTGCCCGATCTCGGCGCTCAACCCGATGACCAGACCGTGTTGCAATACGCCATGGGCCGCGAGCATGCGGCGATGATGCACTATGGCGAACTGGCGAACACGACACCCGCCGGCCCGATTCGTGATTTGTTCGTCTACCTCGCCAGCGAAGAGACTAAGCACAAGCTCGACCTCGAGAAGCTTTATTACGAGACCGTCCATCGCGGCGGCGGAGTGTAAGTTGCGCCTGTAAAAAGTCGGTGCTGGCGGGACGGCGCGAATCAGGCTCACGGTCGGGAAAGTATCGTTTATCCTGCGCCTCCCGGTTTCTTGAAAGCAGGCGATGACTCTCCGAACAAACATCAGCGATGATATGAAGGCGGCCCTCAAGGGCGGCGAGAAAGCGCGCTTGGGCGCGCTACGCTTGTTGCTGGCGGCAATCAAGCAGAAAGAAGTCGACGAACGAATTGAGCTCGATGACGCGGCCGTGGTTACCGTCATCGAAAAGATGCTCAAGCAGCGCAAAGATTCAATCACCCAGTTTGAGGCAGCAAAGCGGCAAGACCTGGCCGATGCGGAGAAATTTGAGGCCGAGGTCCTGACGAAGTACATGCCTCAAGCCATGCCGGAAGCCGAGGTCGATGCCATCGTTGCCGCAGCGGTCGCCAGTACCGGTGCTACAGGGCCCGCAGATATGGGCAAGGTGATGGCCATGGTTAAGCCGCAAGTGGCCGGACGAGCCGACATGGGGCTCGTCTCCAAGCTGGTGAAAAGCCGACTCAGCCCGCACTGATCAGCGCATAATTTCCGGGTGATACCCGATAGCTTCATCCAGGAATTGCTCGGCCGCGTTGACATCGTTGATGTTGTCGAACGCTATGTTCCCTTGCGAAAAGCGGGGATAAATTACAGCGCATGTTGTCCGTTTCACTCGGAAAAAACGCCGTCCTTTACCGTTAGTCCGAGCAAGCAGTTCTATCACTGCTTTGGCTGCGGCGCTCACGGCAGCGCGATCAGCTTCTTGATGCAGCACGCAGGGATCGGTTTTATCGATGCCGTTGAGGAGTTGGCTGGCTCGGTCGGACTTCAGGTTCCGCAAGAGACTACGCGACGCGTCGAACATGCCAGAAAAGCGCCGCTGACAGAGCTGATGGCGCAAGCCATGCGCTTTTACCGTAACCAGCTAAAACTGGCGCCGCACGCCGTCGAGTACCTCAAGGGACGCGGTCTCACCGGCGAAATCGCCGCACGCTTTGGCATGGGCTATGCCCCTGACGATTGGCAGGGTTTGCAAAAGGTATTCTCCAACTATAACGATGCCGATCTGGTGGAGTGCGGGTTGGTCATTGTTAACGAACAGGGACGTCGTTACGATCGATTTCGCGACCGCATCATGTTTCCCATATTCGACCAGCGCTCCAATGTGATCGGTTTTGGAGGTCGCGTACTGGGTGCTGGTGAGCCGAAGTATCTCAATTCTCCCGAAACTCCGTTGTTTGAAAAAGGCCGCGAACTATATGGTCTGACTCAAGCCCGGCAAGGCATTCGCGATAGTGATACGGTAATCGTCGTTGAAGGTTTTATGGATGTTGTCGCCCTGGCCCAGCATGGCATTACCAATGCGGTGGCCACTCTCGGTACCGCCTGCACACCGCATCATGTTCAGAAACTGTTGCGCCAGGCCTCCCGTGTTGTTTTTTGTTTTGACGGTGATGCAGCCGGCCGCAAAGCGGCCTGGCGCGCGCTTGAGGCCAGCCTCGAGCCACTGTCCGACGATAAATCGGTCGGCTTCTTATTTTTGCCCAGCGAGCACGACCCCGATAGTTTTGTTCGTAGCGAGGGGCCTGAAGAGTTCGGGCGCCAGATCAAACAACCTACTCCTCTGACCGAATTTCTTTTGCGCGAACTCAAGAGCCGCTTGGATTTGAGTAATGCTGAAGGTCGCGCCCATTTGGTACATGAAGCCAAGCAATATCTAAACCGTCTGTCCGCACCGATATTGCGCGTTCAACTCACCAAGGCCATCGCCGAAGCCGCTGCCATGACGCAGACCGAAGTAGAAGCACAGTGTGGCCTCAAGCCACCCATGCGGGGGCGTCCGCCACCCCCCATGCGCAAGCGTCCCACACCCCGTTCCATTGATCACGCCTTGCTCGAAATTGTTGCCCGTCGTCCAGAATGGTCAGCCCGTGTGCCGCTCGACTTGATCGATAGCGATCAAGTCGAAGGCGCGGCATTGTTGGCGATAGCGCACGCCACCGAGCATGGCGAAATACCTGCAGGGGGCTTTGGCATCCTGCTTGAATTCTTCCGCAGTTCGATTCACGAACCTGTTTTTTCTGCACTGGCCGCAAGCTTGGCCGAGGAAGATGACCATAGTGAATCACTCGACGCGGTGTTTACTGACGCCGTCGACCGACTTCGAGCCGCCGCAGTCGGTCGCGAAATAAGGGCGCTAACGGCGCGCGCAAAACAGGGCTTGTCAGCCACAGAACGTCAGCGCCTGACCGAGCTTCTGGCGCTAAAGCACGTTACGGCTGCGCCTTCAGACAATCGTCCAGTCTGATATAATTACCTGTTTTACTGAATCAATTGGTCGCCTTGTTGGTCGCGCCAGACCACATTAGCCCCAGCGCCGAGGATCGCCATGACGAAGGAAACGCCGAAGAGCAGCAAAACCAACCCAGCCGCCAAACCCGTAGCGGTCAAGGCCATAAAAGCCGTCGCCGCTCCAGAAAAACCGGTGGTCCCGAAGAAGACCGAGCACAAAATAGCGGCCAAGATGGAAAGCAAACCGATCGCCAAGGTAGAACCTGCACCGGTGGTCGAACTGCAACCGCAAGCGCCGGTCGAGCACGTCGCCCTAACGGTGGGCGACCCCGCTCCATTGCCGGGTAAGCCGGCCGGTAAGCCCGAAAGCCGCAGTCGCAAGTCCAAAGATAAGGACAAGATGGCGGCGTTGCCCCCGGCCGCCGCGCCTCTTGATCCGGATACTCGTCGGACGCGGCTGAAAACTCTGATTGCGCTCGGCAAAGACCGTGGCTTCCTGACGTATGCCGAAATTAACGACCATTTGCCCGACGATGTTGTCGATGCGGAGCAGATTGAGTCGATCATCTCGACCTTCAACGACATGGGAATCCAGGTGTTCGATGAGGCGCCGGCAGCGGAAGAACTGCTGCTGACCGATACCTCGCGGACTCCGGTGGATGAGCAGGAAGTCGAGGAAGAAGCCGAGCAGGCGCTTTCTACCGTTGATTCCGAGTTCGGCCGAACTACCGACCCTGTGCGCATGTACATGCGCGAAATGGGCACCGTGGAATTGCTGACCCGTGAAGGCGAAATTGAAATCGCCAAGCGCATCGAAGACGGCCTGAAGCACATGGTGATGGCGATTTCGGCCTGCCCGACAACTATCGAAGACATGCTCGAAATGGCCGCCAAGGTTGCGCGCGGCGAAATGCGTATCGACGAACTGGTCGACGGACTTATCGACCCGAACGCGCCCAACGAAGAACTGAACGCTCTTGGCGACGATGACCTCGATGATGTCGAGGACGACGTCGAGGAGGGCGATGTCGACGGCGACGACAGCGGCGCGATGTCCGCCTCGTTGATGAAGCTGCGCGACGAAGCCCTGGAGCGTTTCACCACTATCCATGGCGTCTTCGGCAAACTGCAAGCCTCGCTGAGCAAGAAGGGCTCGCAGGACAAAGCCTATCTGCGTGCGCAAAAGCAGATTAGCGATGAACTCATGGCCATCCGCTTCACCGCACGCTCGATTGAACGCCTTTGCGATTCAGTTCGTGGCATGGTTGAGGCCGCACGCAGCCACGAACGCAAGATTTTGCACCTCTGCGTAGACAAAGCCCGGATGCCGCGCCAGCACTTTATTAAGGTGTTCCCCGGCAACGAGACCAACATGGAATGGCTCAAGCACGAAGTGCAGTCCGGCAAGCCCTATGGTGCGCAACTGATGCGCGCCGCGCCGGCCATCTTGGAAGAGCAGCAGCGCCTGATTGACCTTCAAATTCGAATTGGCATCCCGCTCAAGGAGCTTAAGGACATCAACAAACAGATGTCGACCGGCGAAGCCAAGGCACGCCGTGCCAAGCGCGAGATGACTGAGGCCAACTTGCGTCTGGTGATCTCCATCGCCAAGAAATACACCAACCGTGGTCTGCAGTTCCTCGACCTGATCCAGGAAGGCAACATCGGTTTGATGAAGGCGGTAGATAAGTTCGAATACCGTCGCGGCTACAAGTTTTCGACCTATGCCACATGGTGGATTCGCCAAGCGATTACTCGTTCAATCGCCGATCAGGCCCGCACCATCCGCATTCCCGTGCACATGATCGAGACCATCAACAAGATGAACCGCATCAGCCGTCAGATTCTGCAGGAGACCGGTCTTGAGCCCGATCCGGCTACGTTAGCGATCAAGATGGAGATGCCCGAGGACAAGATTCGCAAAATCCTCAAGATCAGCAAGGAACCGATCTCGATGGAAACGCCGATTGGGGATGATGATGATTCCCACCTCGGCGACTTTATTGAGGACCAGGGAACACTTTCGCCCAGTGACGCCGCATTATTTGCCAGTTTGCGCGAAGTTACCAAGGATGTCCTGGATAGCCTCACTCCGCGCGAAGCGAAGGTTCTGCGTATGCGCTTTGGAATCGAAATGAATACCGACCACACGCTTGAAGAAGTCGGCAAGCAGTTCGATGTCACCCGCGAGCGTATTCGCCAGATCGAAGCGAAAGCCTTGCGCAAACTTCGGCACCCGACCCGTTCCGAGAAATTGCGCAGCTTCCTTGATTCGGAAACGTGATCAATTTCAACTCAGCCAAACATTCTTGCAATAGATAAGATCGGGCCTGTAGCTCAGTTGGTTAGAGCAGAGGACTCATAATCCTTTGGTCCACGGTTCAAGTCCGTGCGGGCCCACCAACAAAAGCAGTAAATTCAAGGGGTTAGACGAAAGTCTAACTCCTTTTTTCTTGCTCAAAGTGCTTACACACTGCTTACACACTTTTGCGGTTGTCAGTCTGCTTACACACTGAGACCATTTGCCCAACTCGCGTCATATTCCAGCAACGTTCGCTCGCCATACTGCTTCCACAAACAATAACAATGGAGACCACACAATGGAATGCGAAGACTTTTTAGAGCAGCAAGCGGACGATTTGGACTACGACGACGATATTTGACGGTCAGTAATACATTCAGTAACACTTGCAGGACTCAGCTTACGAACCAGCAACATTTCCAAGCTAATATTGTCTCTGTTGAGTTACCCCCCCCTTTCTCAACAGAGAGATCCTCACATTGCCCCCACTTGATGGGGGCATTTTTTTGCTTCATTCCCAAGTCGCACGATTACACACTTAGACGATTGACCTTATTTGTCGTTGGGATTACAGTCGAGCTATGCCACAAATGCTCGAAACGACGCTTGTAGTAATGGACCATGCGTTGGTTGTGTATCGACGCGAACGCAGCACAATCTGGCAATGTCGCTATAAGGTCGATGGTGTCTGGCAACGAGCCAGCACGAAAGAACGCGATGTTGAGAAAGCCAAACTCAAAGCACGCGAACTGCTGATTGAAGCAGAAATACGCAAGCGTTCAAACTTGCCTGTCGTCACACGCAAGTTCACCAGTGTCGCGAAACTTGCTATTGAGCGAATGGAAGACGAACAGAAGAGTGGCAAAGGCAAAGTATCGTATAGCGACTATATTCGCGTCATCAACGATGTGATGATTCCATGCTTAGGCAAGCGCAGCATAACGACGATTGACTACGCCGCACTGGATGGATTGGATGCGTGGCGAATCACAAAGATGGGCAAAGCACCGTCGCAAAGCACGATGCTCACGCAGAATGCCGCACTCAATCGTGTATTTGACGAAGCCGTCATCCGTAACTTTCTCACAGATGCCAATCGTCCCAAGCTCGAAGCTAAAGGGCGTCACAGCGATCGTCGACCAGCGTTTGAGTTGAACGAAGTTCATGCGCTGTTAGCGGGATTTGATGGTTGGATAGCGCGAGCAAAAAATGATGCTTCAGCAGAAACACGAACGCTGATGCGCGACTATGTATTACTGCTGTTGGACACTGGCGCACGACCAGGCAAAGAACTGATGAACCTCAAATGGAAACAAATCAAGTTCTCAATGTCGCCCACTATCACGCCCACTGGAACGATAGTGAGTGTTGATGGTGAAGAGCCAGAAGAAATCGTGCTCACCAACTTGAACAGAACTGTTGAAATGACAGTGAGTGGCAAGACTGGCACGCGACAAATCATTGGTCGTCAGCCCACCGTCAAAGTGTTGGAACAGATCGCACGACGCAACTACGGCATCAGCAATCCAGTCGTCGATCCGTTCAAGTCCATCATCACGCCAAAGAACAACGACTATGTCTTGCGCACGAAAGACGACAAGAGCGATGTCAGCAGCAGCTTTCAAAAGATGCTTGAACGCTACTTGGAAGAACACAACTTACTGATTGACCCAAAGACTGAACAAAAGCGTGTCTTTTACAGTCTGCGTCATACCTATGCCACGCTCGCGCTCACGCACGACAAAGTGCCCATTCACACGCTGGCGAAACAAATGGGGACCAGCGTGCTGATGATTGAGAAACACTATTCGCACCTCAAAGTCATACAAGCGATAGAGCAGTTGCGTGGAGAAGAAAGTCGTCAGCTGATCAACGCTGGCAGCATCATTGACGAAGTATATAAATCAGCCAAAGTGGCGAAAGTGAAGACGAAAAAAAGCCCACTGCAATGAGTGGGCTCTGTGATGTCGTGTTGAAACGTCAAACAGCAGTGGTCGATTGCAAGCACTGACTGGTCATTGCTTTGACGGAGATTGCCGTGCTGACAATGTGTCTATACAGCTTGCGTGCGCTGCCCTCAGACTGCTTGCACCGCATCAGCAAATTGTCGTCAGTCTCTTCACTTAGTCCATTGTCGTTGGCGATGCGCCGCGCCAATGGCAACCACTTGACGGCAGGCGCTTGCAGCATTGGTAAAACAACGCAACGGTCTTGCAGCACAGGATCGACACGATCAATATGGTTCGTTGTCAAAATAAACAGCGAACGCTTGTTGTTGAGAATGCCCTTTAACGCTTGCATCGTCTTCTTCGACAAATGGTCCACTTCGTCGAAGACGTAAAAAGCGATGCCACTGGTGGTAAAGGTCGACACTTTCAGCTTGGCAGTGATGTTTTTGATCATCGATGCGCCATCGTCGTTGCCTTCGCCGCATTCATATATATCAACCTGCGGCGTCGTGCCACCGCGTGCCACCTCAATGAACTCTGGCAACTTGTTCGCCAATGCCGTCTTGCCTGTGCCAGCGGGACCATATAACAACAGCCCAGTAACACCTTGTGCAGGGATGGCAAAGCTGCCATCAATAATGGCGCGGACAGTCGCTTCCGTCGCATCGTTGTAGAAAACGAAATCGTCAATGGTGGTGGGGGTGTAGTCTTTGGTCATGTCAATTCTCCAAGTAAGTAAGAGTGTCCCCCGCGCCGCAGCGCGGGGATAAAGTTGGTTTAGGCAGCGACCAGATCAGCAACAGGGGCGCTAACGGTGGCAGTGCTGTTTGCTGCAACAGCGTCTTTGTAAATCGCTGCAAGGCTGGCATTGACCGCGCCAGCACTGCGCACCACAGCCCGCAGTTCGACCGTGCCATCCCTGCGTGGCACAACGATCACCACACGGGCTTGGTCGTAGTCGTCGACGCCAAACTTGGCGTTCAGAATGTCGTTTTGCACGACAGCCATGTAACCGTCTGCGCTTTCAACCACATCCTTTGCCTGTGCTGCTTTGGTCGCCGCAGAAATCAGCGTGCCTTTCGCCAAGCGGATTTGCTCGATACCCCCGTTGGCTTCGATCCACGCAGACAGATCAGCGGGCGCTACCTTGTCAGCAATGGCACGGCGCAGCACGGTAGCGTAAGCAGAGATACGGCGGCGGTCACGCTGTGCATTGCGATCAGCCGCTTCGTCGTAAAACACGCACTTGACGACATGGACGATCAGTTGCGTATTCGCTTTGAACTTGATCCCCAGCTTGGAGCAGAAATCAGCAAAGGCAACACGATCAGCGCTCTTGTAGTGCTGCGCTGAAAGTTCGTTGTAGAACTGAAAGCTGCTGGCAAGAATCGCATACAGAGCAAGGTTGGAAGTGCGATACATACCCACTTCCCATTCCTTGCGTGCAGCGATCAAGTTGCTGATCGACACGGACGACACAGGGGCAGCAGCAGGGATGGCAGTAGGTGCAACAACGGCAACTGCTTTGTCGTTTAAAACGACATTGTTGCCAACTTGGTTAGCGATTGCAGCGGCGATTACGTTTTGAGTGGTGTTCATTTTTATTACCTTTCGTAGGTTGATCCACAGCGTTGGTTAGAGGAGGTTTCGTGTGGTCGCTGGGGATGTATGTATTAGACCGCCAACAGCGCCGACCGAGTAATATGTGATATTCAGTTGTTAAGTTCTTCATCGTCTATGACAAATCGCTTATCTAACCATTCCACCAGAACGACGTCAAACCGTAGCTATCTGCACCGTGCACCAGCAGCGCATCGCCCCAGCATTCATGCTGAGCAGACGGTCTATTACTGGTGGTATGAATTCCTCAAGCGCAATGAGGACTACAGACGCTGTTGCGAGCGCGGTGGCAAGGGACAACTGGCTAAGCTGTATGCGGACTTTGGCAATGTGCATACACTGAGCTTTTCGCACTGGTGGCAAGAGGAGAAGCGAGGCGAACGGTTGTTTGCTGAGCCAGTCAGCCCCATCGAACTAAGGGAACTGAAGGACGCTACTGAATGGGACACGGAGTGGACCAGTGACAGCGTAATGGTGGTGGCAGTGCCGTTGGGCGAACCCAAGCGTCGTATCAAACGCTGGTTCCATCGCTTACTGAATGATCGCCATACAGGGGCGCCTGGTCGTCCTGTCAAACGGGCGAGTGGTTCGCTCTACCCTGTGTATGGCAAGTTCTCAGTGATGTCCTTGCAGCAGATGTTGCTGGTCTATGACTTCGTAAAGGACAATCCAACGATGACGCAGAGCAATGTGGGCAAGCAGCTCAACTTGATAAAGAAGGCAATGCCCAAAGTAGGGGATTCAATCCCTTTGCTCGCAAAGAAGCGCAATCGTATGTCTGCAACCGTCAGTCGCTATCTGCGACGAGCGAATGCAATGATCACCAATGTAGGCAAAGGCAAGTTTCCGTGTGCTGACGACTGATGTCGTTTAAAACGACAAACTTAGATCAGCGCCACTGCATTGCGCAGCATGTCGTCGTTGACGTCGATATAGCGTTGGGTGACTGCCAAGCTGCGATGCCCTGCAAGTGACATCAACACTCGTGCTGAAACGCCTTTCGAAGCGAGCGAAGTAATGAAGCTGCGCCTACCACTATGACTTGACGCACCTTCAATGCCCGCGTTCTTGTAAAGCCAGTGAAAGTGCTGACAGAGCGTGTTGGCTGTAAAGCCATCACGCTTTTGCGTGTAGAACAGGGGTTTGTTGGGGTCGCTGCGATCAATGCTTGCCAAGTAAGCTAGCAATTCCTTGCGCAACTTGTCTGGTAGGAACACCGTGCGGGCGTGTTTGCCCTTCGTTTGCTCTGGCAGCAAGCGCACTTGGTCTTTGACAGCGCCGTCCGCAGACCAGACATCGCCAATGCGCAGCGCAGCAACCTCGCCCACTCGCATGCCACTCAAATGGGTGGTCAGCAAGAGGCAGCGATTGCGTGTGGCGTGTGGGCGAATGGCAATATAGGCAAGGACTTTGCGCAGTTCCTTATCTGTGAGTGTTTTGGCTTGTGCCATCTGTTTATCCCCTTAAATCAAATAATCCTGTAATGCCAATGCTATTGTCTTTGATTCACTAAATCGATAGATTTAGGCTGCACACCTAATTGCCAATGAAATCAAAAGGTAAGCAGGAAGACCAAAGAGACCAACACAATTCATATATTTCTGTATTTAGCTGAATTCAAATAGAACTGCGAGAACGCAGCGGAAGATCAAATGCGCTGCGTCAGCTAAGCCGCTTTGCCCACACAACTAATCTGCTGTGCTGCGCTGTTCTCGCGTGTCTGTATCGCAAGTTCATAGCTTCGTGCAGAACTAACGAGCGCATTTCAGTTGGGATCGTTTATGGCTGAGTGCTTTGCGCACTCAGCTGCTGCGGCATAAGCTTCGCTTACGCTCAGCTTATTGGCAGCATGTATTTCATTTCTTTTGTCAGCGTCAATTGTTTTGACGAAGCATTGTTGCTGTCTGCTGAATTCACTTGCTTTTGATTTGGCTTGGCTTGGGGATATTTCGCTAGATTCAATCACACTGAGCCCTGTTAAGGGCTCAATGGGGTGAATGGGTATTTCGCTGAGTTCTTCACACATCACTTCAGCACAACCTCGTTGAGGTAAAGGGCGGTTTCGCTGTCTCCTTTTACGTGCCGCTGGTAAAACGCAACTCGTTGCGGTAGCTGAAGTGCCAACTGCCGCTGAGTTCGCAAGTTGCTGTGTAAGCAGAGCTTGCTCGTAATGCGCAGCACGACTACTGCTGCCATCTTTGCACCATCAATTTCTTCCTGTATCTGTTCGCTGGTGAATGCGAATGGCGTCCTGTTAAGGATAGAGATACAAGTCTCAGCCACTACTCTGAATTTCCGTCCCTGCGTTTCGTGTGACCAGGTATAGGGCATCAAACTGCTTGACTGGGCGATGCGACCCTTTGTTTAGTGGTTTGCAATGGCGTCAGACCAATGAAAACTGTCTGCGTCATTGGTATTTATACTCAACCAAAGAAAGCACGATATTTCCTTATCAAAAGGCTGTCTTGCTGCTGGAGTCCTTCTTCGCTCGACAGACAGAACAATGGCGCTAATGTTGGTGCTGTCATCACAGCCAACAGGAGCAAATCAATGTCAGCACTTGCCAATCTCAAGCTTGTGTCAGCCAAGCGCCCTACGCAGTTGCCACCCATCGTGCAGCGTCGTAATAAGGTGGCCAAGCGTATTTGGGAACAGATCGAACTGGCCAATGCGCAAGCGACTGGCAGCAGCTACGCACCTACGCGATTGCGCACGGTGACGGAAGTCGAAACGGGTCTGCGTAAGACGATCTCCGTGCCCAAGCGTGTCAAGCAGTGGTGGTTTGTAGCTGAGAACGGCAAGGTCTGCGTGACCGTGCGTTATGGGGCGAAGATCATTGCATTGGGGAATAAGGGACAGACGGCTGTCGAGCTGAGCAACGCAGATCAGCTGGTGCAAACACTGGAAACACTAAAGTCTGCTGTTGAAGCTGGGGAACTGGATACGGCGATTGATGCAGTGGCTGGAACAGCGAAGCTGAACTTTGCGAAGGGGTCAGTGGTGCGTGCAGTGAAAGATGTCGTTTAAAACGACATCTTCAGCGTCGATAAATACTCGAAATGGAGAACGACGATGAAGATTTGCGAAGTGATTGCGCCGTTGCAAGTGGTTCCCAGCCAAGTGCAGAGTCAACGGCGCATCAATATGGTGGCACAGCAGCTGGCAGCGAAAGAGGCGACTTGGGTGCCAACGCCAGAAGAGCAAGAAGAGGGAATCAAGCTGTATAAGCAGTGGAAGGACGAAATTGACGACAAGTTTCAGCAACAGTTGGAGCAGCGGGCGCTACAGAAGGTGAAGGATGAGAAGGCTGCGGCTGAGATAAAAAAGTATGGGCGCGAGCGTAGGTAGGCTGGGTAAGGTAGTCAAGTAACTGCTGGCGCTGCAGTGACAGAAATATATTTGGGAGTAGCTATTGTTAGTCATTTCAGCAGTAACTGACTGTTATAACGGGCAAACTAGTTGTTCCATATAGGCTAAACGATATAGAAGAGGTGTTTTATCAATCAGATGCGTTATTGACCAGCATCAACGGGGGAACGCCAAATGCAGACTAAATTCATAGCAACCAATACGATTTCCCCATTCATTACGCTGTTGAACAGTGCCTTTACTGGCATTCCGTCTGCAGCGAAGCATAGAAAGGTTTATGAGCTACGAGTTGATTTGGGAGCAACAGGGCGTGCTCAAGCGTTTTTATGGACGCTCCAGTGTGTTGGAGGTATTTCACGCGAATGTCGAAGGTGAGAGAGACGAACGATTTGATTCATTGCGCTATGCCATCAACGACTTATTAGACTGCACTGAATTCACTATTGAGAGGGTGTCCTGAATTTTGTGTAAACGGGGTATGGGTTAAAGGCCACTCATCCGTTCATCGAACTGAATGGTAAAGCGAGTCAGGGCGGCTTTCCAGTCACGAATTGGCATCGTCCATTTCTGGCTGATGTTTCGCAGAGCCAGGTA
>CAMDMZ010000009.1 GCA_945902805.1 Propionivibrio dicarboxylicus
GATCAGGTCTTCCGGCTTGCGGTAATCCGCCAGCAAACCCGCTACCCACTCCTTGCTTACTTCTCTTTTTGCTACGGTCATCATCGCTCCTTCAAATTCGGCAGTTTCCTGCCTGAGAACCGTTTACACAAAAAGTCTTACACGCTCGAACTGGCTGGCAAAGCGTCTACCGCCGCAGATCAAGCGTGGGAAGTCACCAAGAACACGGCGACAGAACTCTCGGC
This sequence comes from Propionivibrio dicarboxylicus, assembly GCA_945902805.1. Taxonomy (GTDB): domain Bacteria; phylum Pseudomonadota; class Gammaproteobacteria; order Burkholderiales; family Rhodocyclaceae; genus CAMDMZ01. Next base: position 225 of record CAMDMZ010000009.1, read on the forward strand.
CAAGGCGGAACAACTCGGTGATCAGGCGACCGCAAAAGCCACAGAAGTCGCTGGTAAAGCAGGCGAAGCGTTGAATCATGGTGTAACGAGCGTCAAAAATGCAGTCTCCGATGATTCCGGCAAGACCGACGCCTGATCAATCGCACGACATTCACACGACACAACACGACACAATATCACTACGCAGCATCCTGCCCAGCGCCTGGGCGCGATGCAGATGGATTAACGCACTTCATTCCGAAACCCCGAGCAAGTGTGTCACGGAGCCACTATGTCTTTTCTTTCAGACCTTGCAGGTCTCGCCCTTTTGGAGTCCCAGAGCGATTACAAGGTCAAGAACCCACACCAGGGCTGGGCCGTGCTGAGCATGTTCGGCCCCACCTCCGAGACCGATGTCTCCGGATTCTGGAAGTTCCAGCGTGGATGCAACGAAGGCGAAGCCATTGAGCGCTTTCTGGACCGGTATCGCGGACGCGTGGAACTGGCGCTCGTCTCCGCAGAAGAAGTCGGTTTGGAATACCGGGGAACCCCGCAGCCGGGAAAGAACGTCCTGGTGGTGTGCCCCGTATCTGCCGGAGCCAAACTTGGTATTTGAGCTGTCGCTTCGATGCCCTCCACCGTGATGACCTGTGATGATCGATTTGACGCCCAATTCAACGGCGCCTAGAATTGCGCGCATTCCGCCGAGTTAAAAAGACAACTTGCGTGGCGGAGATGGTCTTCGGATCGGAAAACAAATAACGCTAAAGCGTCGCCTGCTCATGCCCCAAGGCTGGCCTCGCCAAACCAAGGGGCGTTTTTGTTTGTGGAGCAGAACATGGCGAACGAGTATTTCTTCACCTCCGAATCCGTTTCGGAAGGTCATCCGGACAAAGTTTCCGACCAAATTTCCGACGCGATCCTGGATGCGATTCTGGCGCAGGACAAGCATTCCCGCGTCGCCGCCGAGACGCTGTGCAACACCGGCCTCGTTGTTCTGGCCGGTGAAATCACCACCAATGCGGTGGTCGATTACATCGGCGTCGCGCGCAATGTGTTGAAGCGCATCGGCTACGACAACACCGAATCCGGCATCGATTACAAGGGCTGCGCCGTATTGGTGGCCTACGACAAACAAAGCCCGGACATCGCCCAGGGCGTGAACGCGGCTTACGACGACAACCTCAACCAGGGCGCCGGCGACCAGGGCCTGATGTTCGGCTACGCCTGCGACGAAACACCGGTGTTGATGCCGCTGCCGATTTACCTTTCGCACCGCCTGGTCGAGCGCCAGTCGATGCTGCGCCGCGATGGCCGCTTGCCGTGGTTGCGCCCGGATGCGAAGTCGCAAGTCACCATTCGTTACCAGGACGGCAAGCCGCATTCGATCGACACCGTGGTGATTTCAACCCAGCACGCGGCCGATATCGAATTGCCGCAGATCCGAGAAGCGGTGATCGAGGAAATCATCAAGCCGATGCTGCCCAAAGAGCTGATCAAGGGCGAAATCAAGTATCTGGTCAACCCGACGGGGCGCTTTGTTATCGGTGGTCCGCAAGGCGATTGCGGCCTGACGGGACGCAAGATCATTGTCGACACTTACGGCGGCGCGGCGCCGCACGGTGGTGGTGCGTTCTCGGGCAAAGACCCCTCGAAGGTCGACCGCTCGGCCGCCTATGCGGCTCGCTACGTGGCGAAGAACATCGTCGCCGCCGGTCTCGCCAGCAAGTGCCAGGTGCAAATCTCCTACGCCATCGGCGTCGCCGAACCGACCTCGGTCTGGGTCACCACGCAGGGTACGGGCAAGATCTCGGACGAGAGGATCGCCGAACTGGTCAAGCGTCACTTCGATCTGCGCCCGAAGGGCATCGTGCAGATGCTCGACCTGCTACGTCCGATCTACGAGAAGACCGCTTCTTACGGCCACTTCGGCCGCGACGAGCCGGAATTTACTTGGGAGAACACCGACAAGGCTGCTTCGTTGCGCGCGGACGCCGGTTTGTAATTTCCTCCTCGTCATTGCTTCCCCAAAGGCCTGTCATGCAGGCCTTTTTCTTTTCGTGACGATGGACGCATAATGAACGCAAATTCAACACAAATTCAACGCCAATTCACGGAGCACTTGCGCATGAACGAACTCGCTACCAACGTCCTCGGCGGCATCCTAGAACCGTGCAGCATGGACCCGATCACCGGATTTTTCCGCAACGGCCAGTGCCAGGTCACGGACGAAGACGTCGGCAATCACGGGGTCTGTGCCGTTATGAGTGACGAATTCTTGCGCTTTTCCAAAATGCGCGGCAACGACTTATCGACGCCGCGCCCGGAATTCGGCTTTCCCGGCCTAAAGGCGGGCGATAGGTGGTGCCTGTGTTCGGCACGTTGGCGCGAAGCGCTGGATGCCGGCAAAGCACCGGCCGTCGTACTGGCGGCCACGTCGGCGGCGGCCCTCGAGGTCGTTAAACTGACCGATCTCAAACACCATGCGACAGACCGCGAGCAAAAACCATGAGTTCTCTCTACGACATTGAAGTCAAGACGATCGACGGCAAATCGCAGTCGATGGCAGCGTATCGCGGCAAGCTCTTGCTGATCGTGAATGTGGCCAGCCGCTGCGGTTTCACGCCGCAATACACCGGTCTGGAAGCGCTTTGGCAGCAATATGGCGCGCGCGGATTAATGGTGCTGGGCTTCCCCTGCAACCAGTTCGGTGCGCAGGAACCGGGTGACGAAGCGGAGATCGCCCAGTTCTGCAGCCTCACCTATAACGTGAGCTTCCCGCTGTTCGCCAAGCTGGACGTCAATGGCAGCGATACCCATCCGTTGTTCACCCACCTCAAGTCGGCGGCGCCGGGCTTGCTGGGCAGCGAAATGGTGAAATGGAATTTCACCAAGTTCCTGGTCGATCGCACTGGCAAATCCGTGACACGCTATGCGCCGAATACGGCTCCGGAAGAACTCGCCGGCGATATCGAGCGCTTGCTGTAAAGAGCTCGCTCGCCAGTCAGGCACCAACGGTCAGCGGCGTGCCGTGCAAAAAGTCGGTGCTGGCGAGACGGCGCCCACCGGGCTTTTGCAGCTCGGTCAGGCGTAGCGCGCCCTCGGCGCAGGCGACGACGATGCCATCGGCGCCGATGGCGATCACCTGACCCGGCGTTCCGCTCCCCTCGCAGGCGGTCGCGCGCCAAATCTTCACCGATTGCCCGGCCAGAGGCAGGACCGCGCCGGGAAACGGATTGAAGGCGCAGACTTTGCGTGCCAGCACGATGGCGGGAACATTCCAGTCCAACTGGGCCTCCGACTTGTCGATCTTGGTCGCATAGGTCACGCCAGTTTCGGGTTGAACGCAAGGCGTCAGTTGATCAAACTGCCCCAGTACCTGCACAATCAAGCGCGCACCTTGTGCGGCCAGCCGATCATGCAGTTCGCCCGCCGTTTCTGACGGGGCAATCGACAAACGTTCCGCCAGCAACATGGGGCCGGTGTCGAGCCCGGCTTCCATCTGCATGATGGTGACACCCATATCGGCGTCGCCCGCTTCAATGGCGCGCTGGATTGGCGCCGCACCGCGCCAGCGCGGCAGCAGCGAGGCGTGGATATTGAGGCACCCGCGTGCTGGAATATCGAGCACCGCCTGCGGCAGGATCAAGCCATAGGCAGCGACCACCATGACATCGGCGGCGGCCGCGCGCAACGGTTCATGGGTCGCCGGATCGCGCAGCTTTTCCGGTTGGAATATCGGTAAGCCATGCGCCAGAGCCACCTTCTTGACGGCCGAGGGCTGCAACTGCATGCCGCGTCCGGCGGGCCGGTCAGGCTGGGTCAGCACCAGGGGAATTTCATGGCCGGCGGCAATCAGGGCAGTCAGCGCCTGGGCGGCGAATTCCGGCGTACCGGCGAAGATCAGGCGAGGAAGAGAAGTCATGGCGGAATTATCACATGCACCGTCCGCATGGGCCTGAACACAGTGGAACATACGGGCGACATCTGACTCGTCACTATTCGAAGTATCATTAAGTCATTCGCCATACACCATTATTGGAACAGTGAAGATACTCGACAGTATCCAGTTCGTTGCCGGAGTACCGGACGACAGCCTGCTCTATATTGGCGTCTACGACAGCCGGCTGGTGGCGGTGTCGATCGTGATCGCGATCGTCGCCTCTTACGCTGCGCTCAACGTTTCCAGCCGCGCGAAGGTCGCGTCAGGCACTTTGGAACGTTTCGGCTTGCTGGCCACCGGCGCCGTCACGCTTGGCGGCGGCACCTGGGCCATGCACTTCATTGGCATGCTGGCGTTAATCCTGCCCTGCAATGTCAGCTACGACCCGCTGATTACCGCCGCCTCCATGATCCCCGGCGTACTCGCCAGCGCGGTTGCCCTCTGGTTGGTCAATCGCTGCGAGGTGAACGGCCGGCAATTGATCGTCGGCAGCCTGTTGCTCGGCGCCGGCATCGGTGCCATGCACTATTCAGGCATGGCCGCGATGCGACTCGACGGTCTGGTACGTTATGACCCGGGTTTGTTTCTTGCCTCGATTGTCGTCGCGGTGGCCTTGGCGTTTGTTGCCCTTGCCAGTCGGCTCCGCCTGAAACATGGCCGTTGGCACAAGCTGATCGCCGCCGTGGCGATGGGTTGCGCGGTCTCTGGCATGCACTACACGGCCATGGCCGCCGCCTATTTCATTCGCGATGGTGGCGATGTTTCGCCCGAAGCCCTGAATCCGCGCTTTTTGGCAGCCGTGGTGGTGTTTGTCACCAGCACGCTGATCGCCCTCGTGCTGGTCGGCGCCGTAGCCCACCGCCAATTGGTGTTGGCACGGCAACTGCGCGCCAGCGAGCAAAAGCTGCGGCGTGTGCTGGATACCACGCAGGAGGGATTCTGGGTGATCGACAACGAAGGCATCACCCGCGAAGTCAATGCCGCCATGTGCGCACTGCTAGGTCGCCCGGCTGAAGCAATCGTCAATCGCCCACCCTTCGAGTTTGCCGACGCGGCCAACGCGGATCTCCTGCGCCAGGCCGCCGCGCTGCCACTCTCAGGAAGAGCCCACGAATTTACCGTCAGCCTGATGCGCCCCGACGGTAGCCCCGTCCATTGCAGTTTCAGTGCTGCCACCATGCGCGACGAGAATGGGAACAGAATCGGTGCCTTCGCCCTCGTCACCGATATCGGCCATATCCGCGAATCGCAAGCGGCGCTGCACAAACTGGCGCATTTCGATGTCCTCACCGGTTTGGCCAACCGCTCCCTGCTTGGCATCCAGCTGGCCCACGCGCTCGATCGCGCCGAGCGTGAACAAACCCAGCTGGCAGTCCTGATGCTCGACCTCGACGGCTTCAAGGATGTCAATGACAGCCTGGGGCATCCCGTGGGCGACCAGCTGCTGAAGACCGTAGCGAAGCGTTTGCAGTGCACCTTGCGCAGCGTCGATACCGTGGCCCGTCTAGGGGGTGACGAATTTGCCGTGATTCTTGAATCCTTCGATGGCGGCGACGATGTCGCCTCGGTGGCGGGCAAGCTGATCGCCGCAATTGCGCTGCCCTATGTTCTGGGTTCACATACCGCGCAGATCACCACCAGCATCGGCATCGCGATCTTCCCGTCGGATGGGGAAGACGAAGTCGCGTTGATGCGCTCAGCCGACACCGCGCTTTATGCCGCCAAACGCGATGGTCGCAACGCTTACCGCTTCCATGATGCGCAAATGGCCGAAAAAGTGCGTGCCCGCGTCGCCATCGAGCAGGGATTGCGGGCGGCACTGGCAGAAGGCAGTTTCGAGGTCTGGTACCAACCCAAGCTGGACCTGCGCTCGCGGCAGGTGATCGGCGCCGAGGCGCTGGTGCGCTGGCGACACCCGCAACGTGGTCTGATTTCACCAATCGAGTTCATTCCCGTGGCGGAAGAAACCGGGTTGATCGTGCCGATAGGTGAATGGGTGCTGCGGGAAGCTTGTCGCCAAACCATCGCCTGGGCAACGGAAGGCATTGATATCGGCAGCATCGCCGTCAATATCGACGGTGCGCAGATCGAGCGCAGCAACATCGTTGAAACCGTGGAACGTGCCCTTGCCGACACTGGCATGGCACCGCAACAACTGGAACTAGAAATTACCGAGAGCCTGCTGCTGGAAAACGCCGAACGCGGCATGGGTACCGTCGCTATCCTGCATGAAATGGGCGTGGGCGTCGCCATTGACGACTTCGGTACCGGTTATTCCTCGCTGGCCTACCTGAAATACTTGCGCGCCGACCGGCTCAAGATCGACCGTAGCTTCGTCAAGGATCTTCCTGGCAACAGCGACGATGCCACGATCGCCCGCGCTGTCATCAACCTGGCCAACAACCTCGGTTTTTCGGTGATCGCCGAGGGCGTCGAGACCGAAGAACAGGAAGCCTTCCTGCTCGCCGAAGGCTGCTTTGAGGTGCAGGGTTATCGCTACGCAAAACCGCTGCCCGTCGCCGAGTTTGCCGCCTGGTTCCGCAAGCGCGCGGCGAGCGCCTGATTACATGGCGCGGCCCTGTTTGGCCAGCTTGCTCTTGATGCGATTCTGTTTGAGCAGCGAAAGATATTGAACGAACACCTTGCCCTCCAGATGATCCATTTCATGCTGGATACACACGGCCAGGAGTTCGTTCGCCACGAGTTCGAAGCTTTGACCATCCAGGCCCATGGCACGGACCTTGACATGGTCGGCGCGTTTTACCGGTTCATAGATGCCGGGCACGGACAAACAACCCTCGTCGCCTTCGCACGTCCCCGATTTTTCGATCAATTCCGGGTTGATCAGGGTGAGCAATTGCGACCGGTCCTCGGAAATATCGATCACCAGCAAGCGCACATGCTGATCCACCTGGGTCGCCGCCAAACCGATGCCGGGCGCGGCATACATAGTCTCGGCCATGTCGGCGGCCAGTTGGCGAATGCGGTCATCGACGATCGCTACGGGTTTCGCTTTGGTGAACAGGCGCGGGTCGGGATAGCGCAAAATCTGCAATAGGGCCATGAAATCGTTCTTGAGTAATTTGCTGCGTAAGAGATTGTCGGGCAGAATCAGGGTGATACGAATCAAGGTGAAAGTTTCACCGCAATCCCTCAGGGAGACCGCGTCATGCGTCACATTATATTCGCGCTGATGTTCAGCATTTCAAGCTCCTGCGCCTTCGCGCAGGGCACCGTCGGCACCAAGGCAAGCAAGCCGCTGGCACTCGCCGACGGCGCGCCGGACCGCCACGTCGTGGTCCCTGGCGACACGCTGTGGGGCATCTCCGGCAAATTTCTTAAAGATCCCTATCGCTGGGGTGAGCTGTGGCGTTTGAACAAGGATGAAGTACGCAATCCGCATCGCATCTATCCTGGCCAGATCGTCGTTCTCGACAAGAGTGGCGCGGAACCACGACTGCGATTGGAAACCGTCAAACTGCGACCGCAGGAATATGCCGAGCCGCTGAAGAAGGAAATTTCCTCGATTCCGGCCCATGTCATTGAGCCCTTCCTGACCGAACCGCTAGTGGTGGATGAGGACGGACTCGACCCGACGGCCCGCGTTGTGGCAATTCAGGACAACCGAGTCATCGCCGCCGCCGGCGATCGCATCTTCGCCACCAACGTCACGCCGACGCACAAGATGTGGCAGGTGTTCCGTCCTGGTAAGCCGCTGATTGATCCCGACAGCAAGGAAGTGCTGGGCCACGAAGCACTCTATCTTGGCACCGCGCAACTAACGCGCGAGGGCAACCCAACCGAGTTCCTGCTGCGCTCGACCAAACAGGAAGTCTCGCCCGGTGACCATTTGCTGCCCGCGCCGCGTGGCGACGTCATCAGCTACATTCCACGTGCGCCGGACCAGATGATCAGTGGCCGCATCATCTCCATCAAGGGCGGCAACAACTTCACCGGCCATTACGGTGTTGTCTCGATCAGCCGAGGCAAGATCGATGGTGTTGAGCCGGGGCATGTCTTTGCCGTCGATCTGGCTGGCCCCACGATTGATGATCGCTTCAAGGGCGAAAAGCAAACCTACCAGTTGCCTGACCAGAAAAATGGACTGATCTTTGTCTTCCGCGTCTTCAACCGCGTTTCCTACGCCTTGGTCATGGAAGCGGCACGGCCCATTTCGCTCGGCGATTCGATCCGCACGCCTTGACGGACTCTGTCGACGCGTTGGCCGCCTGGTTGCGGCTGACGCTGATTCCCGGTATCGGCGGCGAAACCCAACGATCGCTGCTCAAGGCCTTCGGCTTGCCGGAAGCGGTGTTTGCGGCCAGTCATTCGGCGCTGGCCGGTGTGATCGGCAGCCCCTTGGCCGAACGCCTGCACAACCATGACGCCAACGCCACAATAGCGCCGACGCTCGACTGGGCAGCGCAAGCCGGCAACGGCATCGTCACCCTGGCTGATCCCGATTACCCGCAAGCCTTGCTCGACAGCGCTGATCCACCGGTTCTCTTGTACCTCAAGGGGCGTCGCGACCTGCTCAATCAGCCGATGCTGGCCATGGTTGGCAGTCGCAATGCCACGGCGCAGGGCGAACGTGATGCGACCGCCTTTGCCCGTAGCCTGAGTGAAGCGGGGCTTACCATCGTCAGCGGCCTGGCGCTGGGTATCGACGCGGCAGCACATCGTGGCGCGCTCGCCACAGCGGCCAGCACCATTGCCGTCATCGGCACCGGCGCCGATCGCCTGTATCCCGCCCGAAACGCCGATCTGGCACGTGAAATTGCCGAACGCGGCGCCATCCTTTCCGAATTCCCGCTCGGCACACCCGCTCTGGCCAATAATTTCCCGCGTCGCAACCGCATCATTGCCGGCATGGCCAAAGGCTGCCTGGTCGTTGAAGCGGCACCACGTAGCGGCTCCTTGATCACCGCGCGCCTGTCCGCCGAAGCCGGACGCGAGGTATTTGCGATTCCCGGTTCGATTCATTCGCCCCAGGCGCGCGGCTGCCATCAGTTGATCCGGCAAGGCGCCAAACTCGTCGAAACCTCCCAGGACGTTCTCGAAGAACTCGGCTGGACCGGACAATCCGCCAGTAGAGAAAAAGTCGGTCCCGGCGAGACGGCGAGTAAACCCGATGCCGACGAAGAGCGTGTACTTACTGCCTTGGGAAACAGTCCCTGTGACCTCGATACACTATCGCAACGAAGTGGCTTGACGGCTGCCGGCCTTCTTGCCATCCTGCTCCCTATGGAACTCGGCGGCCGCCTGGCGCAACTGCCCGGTGGTCTGTACCAAAGACTCCATTAGGAGAAGGCAGCAAAATGATCGATATCCTCGTTTACCTGTTCGAAAACTATCAGCCCGACGCCTGCCCGGCGCCTTCGGTGCTGGCCAAGAAGTTGTCGGCAGCCGGCTTCGAGGCCGATGACATTTCCGCCGCGCTGGTCTGGCTGGACGGCTTGATCAGCGAGAAGCCGGCACTGGAAACCGGTGCCGGCCTCGGCTCGATCCGCGTCTATGACGAGGACGAGGCCGCCCGCCTGACCGTCGAGAGTCGCGGCTTTCTGGCCTTCCTCGAACATCAGGAAGCCATCGACCCCGCTCTGCGCGAGTTGATCATTGAGCGTGCCTTGGCACTGCCCGGCGATACGGTCGGCGTCGATCGCCTCAAAGTCATTGTGCTCACCGTGGTCTGGCGTCGGCAGCACGCGATCGATGCGTTGATACTCGAAGAATTGCTGGCCGAAGACGACGACGATGACGATAGCGACGTCGGCCCGGATACCTTGCGGATCTTCGTTCATTAGCCGATTTATCCGGTCACGACCGGCACTTTAGAAAACTCCGGATTTGCTTTTTTGCGGAGGGCGCGCTTAAGATGCGCCGCTCTTGATTGCGTCTTTGACTTGAAACGCCCGAAAAAACAATGACCAAGCAGCTCATCATCGCCGAGAAGCCCTCCGTCGCCAACGATATCGCGAAAGCATTGGGCGGCATGGGCGAGACTTTTGCCAAAACTGGCGACTATTTCGAGAGTGACAACTATGTCCTCTCATCCGCTATCGGCCACTTGCTCGAACTCACGGTTCCTGAGGAATACGACGTCAAGCGCGGTAAATGGACATTTACCCATTTGCCGATGATTCCGCCGCACTTCGCGCTGAATCCGATCGAGAAGACGGCGGAGCGCCTGCGGCTGCTCACCCGCCTGATCAAACGCAAAGATGTGACCGGCCTGGTGAACGCCTGCGACGCGGGCCGCGAAGGCGAATTGATCTTCCGTTACGTCGCCCAGCACGCACTGGGCGAAAAGCAAAAACCGGTGCGCCGACTGTGGTTGCAGTCGATGACCGCCAACGCCATCCGCGACGGCTTCGCCAAGCTGCGGACCAACGACGAAATGATGCCGCTGGCCGATGCGGCCCGTTGCCGCTCGGAAGCCGACTGGCTGATCGGCATCAACGGCACCCGCGCCATGACCGCGTTCAATTCCAAGGAAGGCGGCTTCTACAAGACCCCGGTGGGCCGCGTGCAAACGCCGACCCTGGCCATCCTAGTCGAGCGCGAACGCCGCATCAAGGCCTTCGTTTCTCGCGATTACTGGGAAGTCGAGGCGGAGTTCCAGTGCGTCGCCGGCACCTACAAGGGGCGCTGGTTCGACGAAAAGTTCAAAAAGAACGAGGACGAACACGCACGGCCGGAACGCTTGTGGCAGCAATCCAAAGCCGACGCTATCCGCAAGACCTGCCTCGGCCAGCACGGCGTGGTCGAAGAGGAAAGCAAGCCGAAGACCGAAGCCTGTCCGATGCTCTACGACCTCACCTCACTGCAACGCGAGGCCAACGGCCGCTTCGGCTTCAGCGCCAAGAACACGCTGGGCATCGCACAAGCCCTGTACGAAAAGCACAAGGTGCTGACCTATCCGCGAACCGACGCGCGCTGCCTGCCCGAGGACTATCTCGGCACCGTCAAGGAAACTCTGGGTAACCTCGAAGGCATCTACGCCAAGCATGCGGCACCGATCCTTAAAAACGGTTGGGTGCATCCGAACAAGCGCATCTTCAACAATGCCAAGATTTCCGACCACTTCGCCATCATTCCGACCGGGACCGCGCCGAAGACGCTAAGCGAACCCGAGCAGAAGATTTACGACCTAGTGACCAAACGTTTCCTCGCCATCTTCTACCCGGCGGCCGAATACAACATCACCACACGCATCACACGTGTCGAGAAGGAAGCCTTCAAGACCGAGGGCAAAGTCCTTGTCACCTCGGGTTGGCTGGCGGTGTATGGCAAGGAAGCCGCGAGCGATGAGGAGGAAAGCCCCAACCTGCCGCCGCTGCAAAAAGATGAACGCGTCTGGGCCAAGGATATCGAGGTCAAGTTCAAGGCCACGCAGCCGCCGCCGCGTTTTTCTGAAGCCACGCTGCTGACCGCCATGGAAGGGGCAGGAAAGCTGATCGACGACGAGGAACTGCGCGAAGCAATGAGCGAGCGCGGTCTTGGCACGCCAGCCACGCGGGCCGCCACCATCGAAGGTTTGATCGCCGAAGAATACGTCCATCGCAACGGCCGTGAACTGCAGCCGACGGCCAAGGCGGCGACGCTGCTGTTTGCGCTGGAACAGCTCAAGGTCGATGAAATCCGTTCGCCCGAACTGACCGGTGAGTGGGAGTTCAAGCTCAAGGAAATGGAGCAAGGGCGCCTGAAGCGCGATGAATTCATGTCGCACATCACGCATCAGACGCAGCTGATGGTCGAACGCATCAAGACCGGCGAATTCGCCGATCCGGATTTCGGCACCCTGAACGCACCGTGCCCCAAATGCGGTGGAAAGATCCATGAGGGCTACAAGCACTTCCAGTGCGCCAATTGCGACTACAAGCTATGGAAAGTCGTTGCCAGTCGCCAATGGGAACCTGAGGAAATGGACGAACTGCTGTCCAAACGGCAGATCGGTCCGCTGCAAGGCTTCCGCAGCAAGATGGGACGCGCTTTCGCCGCCGTGATTAAGCTCGACGAAAACCATGGTCCGAGTTTTGACTTCGGCAACGAAAGTGCTGAAGGCGCCGAAGAGGTTGATTTCAGTAACGCCGAAAAACTCGGCACCTGCCCCAAATGCGGCGGCACGATTTATGATCAGCCGATGGCCTATGTGTGCGAAAAATCGGTGGGCGCGGCCAAGAGTTGCGATTTTCGTTCCGGCAAGGTGATTTTGCAGCAGGAAGTCAGCAAGGCTGAGATGCAGAAGTTGCTCGAGACCGGCAAGACCTCGCTGCTCAAGGGCTTCGTTTCCAACCGCACCAAACGCAAGTTCTCGGCGTTCCTGGTGCGCGGCAAGGACGGCAAGGTCGGCTTTGAGTTCGAGGAACGCAAGGCGGCGCCTAAAAAAGCAGCCGTTGAAAAAGTCGGTGCTGGCGAGACGGCGCAGGCAGAAAAGCCGGTCACCAAAAAAGCTCCGGCAAAAAAATCTGCCGCAAAAAAAGTGCCAGCTAAGAAACCCTGATGAATCCCGCCTGCATTCGGGCGGTTCTCGACTTTTGGTTTCTGCCAGCGAACGACCCATGTCATAACCACTTCCGTCCCGAGTGGTTTCGCAAGGACACCGCCTTCGACAACGAAATCGCTACCCGATTCGGGGCCGATGTCGAGGCCGCATTGGCCAGTTCAGCGCCAGCCAACGACCGTGCCGAATCCGTATTGGCGCACATTCTGCTGCTTGACCAATTCACCCGTAACATTTTCCGCGATACACCACGCGCCTTCGCCGGGGATGGGCAGGCGCTCGCCCTGGCCACCGAGCTGATCAGTCGGGGTGCCGACAAGAACCTGCCACCCCTGCAGCGCTGGTTTGCTTTCTTGCCCTTCGAACACAGCGAATCATTGCTCGATCAGGAACGCTCGGTCGCATTGTTCGCCGCGTTGCGGCGCGAAGCGCAAGCGCCCGCTTTCGATGGTGCCTACGACTACGCCGTGCGCCACCGCGACGTTATCGATCGCTTCGGACGTTTCCCGCATCGGAACTCGATCCTTGGTCGAGACTCGACTGTGGATGAAATCGAGTTCCTGCGACAGCCGGGTTCGTCCTTCTAAAAAAATTACGGCCGGTAAATTCGCTATCGGCCGTGGCGCACGATCACGCAGTGTCAGGTGAATCAATCGTCTTCTTCATGCAACTTGAACTGACCGGCCAGCTTCTGCTGCACTTGTGGCGGCACTTGGGCATGGTGCGAAAACTGGATGCTGTAAGAACCCTGACCACCGGTCAGTGACTTAAGGCGCGATGCGTAGTCGGTAATCTCGCCCAACGGCACTTCGCCACTCACGGCGGCGCTACCAAATCCGCGTGGATTGGTGCCGGTGATATGACCACGGCGGCTGGAGAGATCGCCCGCGATATCGCCCATGGTACTTTCCGGGACCACCACATCGATGCTGACAATCGGCTCCAGCACGATGGGGGCGGCGGCACGAATGGCAGCGATGGTCGCTTTGCGGCCGGCGGTGACGAAGGCGACTTCCTTGCCGTCCACCGGATGAGTCTTGCCGTCATAGACGATCACGCGTAAATCGACCACCGGATAGCCCGCCGTCACACCATCGGTGAGCGCCTGACGCACACCCTTTTCCACGGCCGGCATGAACACGCCAGGAATGACGCCGCCCTTGACGTGATCGACGAACTCGAAGCCGGCACCGCGTTCCATCGGCTCAATCTTCAGATACACCTCGCCAAACTGGCCAGCACCGCCCGATTGCTTCTTGTGCCGGCAATGCCCTTCGGCGCCTTGCGTTATGGTTTCGCGATAGGGAATCAACGGCGGGCGGGTGTCGAGTTCCATCTTGAACTGCGTCGCCATTTTTTCCAGCTTGTAGCGCAAATGCATTTCGCCGAGGCCACGGATCACGGTCTCGTGCGTCGTCGGGTGGCGCTCGACCTCGAAACAAGGATCTTCCAGTTCCAGCTTGTGCAGAATCTCGAACAGGCGCTGCTCGTCGCCCTTCTTCTTGGTCTCGACGGCCAAGCCCTGCATCGGCTGCGGAAACTCGAGCGGCTTCAGGTGAATGTTGTCTTCATCGTGCGAATCATGCAACACGGCGTCGAATTCGATCTCCTCGACCTTGGCGATGGCGCCAAGATCACCGGGCACCAACTGGTCCACCTCGACAAAGTCCTTGCCCTGCAACTGGTACAGATGCCCAACCTTGAACGGCTTCTTGGCGTCGCCGACGTAAAGTTGGCTGTCTTTCTTCATCGTGCCCTGATGGACGCGGAAAACACCGACCTTGCCCATGTAAGGGTCAGCGATGATCTTGAAGACATGCGCCAACACGTGCTTGCCGGCATCCGGCGCGGCATCGAACGACTCGGCATTCGGTCCGGGTTCGCCACGATAAAACAGCGGCGGATTGCCTTCGGCAGGGTTCGGTGCCAGGTTGGCCAGCACATGCAACAGCTCGCCAAGGCCGGCGCCCGTGCGTGCGGAGGTAAACACGATGGGAATCATGTGTCCTTCGCGCAGGGCTTTTTCAAATGGGGCGTGCAGATCAGCCGCTGACGGATCGGTACCTTCTTCAAGGTAGCGTGCCAGTAGGGTCTCGTCTTCCTCGACCAGTTGATCAATCAACTGACGGTGGGCATGGGCAACGGAATCGAAATCGGCGTCGCCCGCATCATGTTCCAGCACCTCGACGACCTCGTTGCTCCCATGCACCGGCAGGTCGAGCAGCAGGCACTGCTTGCCAAAACGCTCGCGGATGGAATTGACCAACCCCGGCAGATCCACATTGTCGGCATCGATCTTGTTGATCACGATCATGCGCGCCAGGCCACGCGCCTCGGCCGCCTTCATCATGCGCTCGGTCGCCAGCTCGATGCCGGTCTGGGCATTGATGACCACCAGCGCGGTATCGGCACCAGCCAATGCAGCCACCGCCTGACCGGCGAAATCCGGATATCCCGGCGTGTCGATCATGTGCACATGAACGCCTTCGGTCACGAAATTCACCAGCGCCGAATTCAAGGAATGTGCGGCTGATTTTTCTTGCGGATCGAAGTCACAAACGGTATTGCCTTTCTCAACCGCCCCCTTGGCCGCGATCGCGCCGGTCTTGAATAGCAAGGCCTCGGCCAAGGAGGTCTTGCCGGCGCCGCCGTGGCCTACGAGGACCACAGTGCGGATCGATTCGGTGGTGTAGCTTGACATTGCGCGTACTCCCTCTTTTGGTTAGTTATGGGCCGGATTCTACGCTGCGGAGCCCTCGCGTGACGCTCTTGGCGCACTGATGCGGCGGGTCAATACCAGACCGCATTCGAGGTGATGGGTGTACGGAAACTGATCGAACAACGCCGCTGATGTGATCTCGTGCGTTGGCTGCAAAGCAACCACGTTTTCATACAAAGTGGCCGGATTGCAGGAAACGTAAATGATGCGCTCAAAGCCTTTCGCCAGCTCGATGGTTTCGGCATCGAGACCACTGCGTGGTGGATCGACAAACAGCGTGTTCAATTGGTACTGGCCAAGGTCGATTTCGTCGAGCCGATTGAAAACGCGGGCCCGCGCCAGCGCCTGGCTGATCTCTTCACTCGACAGGCGCACCAGCGCCACATTGCTGATCTGGTTGGCGTCCAGGTTGTAGTGCGCCGCCTTGACCGACGTCTTACTGATTTCAGTAGCCAGCACCTTCGTAAATAGCGGCGCCATTGCCACGGTGAAGTTGCCGTTGCCGCAGTACAACTCGAGCAGATCACCGCCATTTTCGGCTACTTGCCCGCGCACCCAGGACAGCATCTGACGATTGACCTCACCATTGGGTTGCGTAAAGCTACCCTCGATTTGCTGATACTGCAGGACGCGGCCATCCAGCTCAAAAGACTCAGTGACCCAGTCGGTATCGAGCACGACTTTCTGGCGATGACTGCGCCCAATAAGCTTGGCCTTCAGTTTGGCAGCAAGTTCCCTCGCTGCCACTTCCCAGGTGGCATCAAGCACCTTATGGTAGATCAGGGTGATCATCAACTCGCCGCTGAGCGTCGTTAGAAAATTCACTTGATAGAGGCGATTCGAGAGCAGGTGATTTCCCTGCAACAGCTCGCGTAAGTGCATCATCGCTTCGCAAATGGGTTGCGCGGCAATCGGGAACTCGTCGATGATCACCGGTCGTTTCGGGTCTGCGGCGGCGAACATCGCGTAGTCCACGCGGTCGCCCAGGTGATAAATACGGAATTCGACGCGCAAGCGAAAATGCAGCGGCTGTGAGGAAAATACCGTGGGGGTGGGAGTGCCAACGGCCGCAAAATCAGTGGTGAATTTCGCCACTTTCGCGGCAAGTAGCGTGGCGTAGTCAGCGGGACGAATATTCTGCAGAGGCATGGTGTGCCACGTATGAGGAATCGATTGAAGGGCTGCATTCTGGCATGGACATCGGCAAGCTTGCGCTGCGGCCGCTATAGTTCTGCCCTTAGGGTCTATGACTGACCGCAAATCCTGTTGCCTGCCAAACCCCGATGGAAAATCCGTTTACCCTGCTTGGTCTTACCCATGGCGTCTCAACTGAAGAGATCAAGCGTGCCTATCGGCGGCTGGCCATGCAGTGGCACCCCGATCGCAATCCGACGCGCGAGGCGGAAGAGCACTTCAAGCGGATCAAGGCGGCCTATGAAATTCTGCTCGACCCTGTGCAGCGGGCCGATTGGGAATCGGGGCGCGCGCCCGACGACGACGCAGACGCGCCAAGTGGCGAATCTGCCGACATGGTCTTGTCACTCGATCTCGAAGAGGCCGCCAGTGGTTGCACCAAGACGCTCACACTAGACACTAGGCGCTCCTGTACCGAATGTGACGGGAAGGGCAGCATTGAGCTCAGAGCATCTGTGGCCTGTTCCAGTTGCCAAGGTGTTGGGCGGATTCGTAGCGGACGCTCCAGCACCACTTGCACGGTTTGCGGCGGGCGCGGCTATGTGCGCATCGCCTCTTGTCCAGCCTGTACCGGCCGTGGGTGGACAACGAGCGCGCGCCAAGTCACACTGCGCGTGCCCGCCGGCATGCAAACTGGCGAGCGTCTGCGCCTCGCGCGCCAACATCGCCCGCGCGACGGTGAGGTCGCGACAGATCTTTTCGTCGCCCTGGTGATACGCCCCCATTCACTGTTTAGCTTGGACGGCAAAGACCTGCTCTGCACGGTGCCGGTAAACATCTTTCGTCTACTGCACGACGGAACGCTCGAAATCCCGACGCTTAATGGCATTCAGCAGATCAGCATCCAGCCCTATCCGGGTCATGGTCTGGAGTACAAGCTGCCCGGACTCGGCTATCCGGGGCGACATGGGCGTGGCGTGGGCCATCTGCGCCTAAAATTGCAGCCCGTTTTCCCGGACCATTTCACCGATGTCGAACTCAAGCTCCTGCTTCGTCTGGAAAAGCTCGTCCTTGAGAAGGCTAGCACTCAGGCGCCGGAACTGGCCGCCTGGGAACGAAAGCTAGCGCAAACCCGGTCACGAAGTGCCGAGTAGAGTTGGACAGGCAGCGAGTTACGAGTTACGCCTTGGGCAGAGCATCCAGTTCGCGATGGCAGACGGCCAACAGCAAATGGACCAGGTATTCGTGATCAGCTGACGCAACGTGTGCAGCCAATTCGGCCAATCGCGCATCCTGCCCGTCAGCCAGGGTCTGCAGTAGGACGCGCGCCGCTTCGTGTGGCGTCGGCCCACCTTCCTGATAGCCGGGCCAGGCTTTGTAATGCGCCAGCAATTGCTGCCGATAGTCGAGGTACAGTTGGCAAGTGTGGGTGAAATCCAACTCGGCTTGACGTGCTGCCGCCTCGGCATCAAGCACCGCATTGGTTTTCTTGTAATGGGCTTTTTCGGCCTCGGTCCAATGGGGTTTGTCACCTTGCTTTTCGCGCAGGGTGACAAAGGTATTTTTCAGCGCGATCTGGGAATGCGTATGCACATCGCGGAAGATGTGCAGCAGATCCTTGCCATGGCCCTCGGTGCCGACATAGCGCATTTCGCTGGTGATTTGTCGTGGATTGAAGCCGTACTGGCGCGAGCAGGCGGCACGCAGGACGTCGAACAACTCATTGATTTTGGCAGGGCTCATGGCAACTCACTCCACAGTGACGCTCTTGGCCAGGTTGCGTGGTTTATCCACGTCCGTTCCTTTGACCAATGCAACGTGATAGGCCAGCAATTGCAATGGCACGACATGCAACACCGGTGACAGTAATCCGTAATGTTCCGGCAGACGCAGGATATGCAGTCCGGGTTCCTCCTCGACCGCCGAATCGGCATCGGCAAAAACGTAGAGCTCACCACCACGCGCCGCGACTTCCTTGAGATTGGACTTCAACTTCTCGAGCAGTGAATCATTGGGCGCAATGCTGATCACCGGCATCTCGGCGTCGACCAACGCCAAGGGGCCGTGTTTCAGCTCACCGGCCGGGTAGGCTTCAGCGTGGATGTAGGAAATTTCCTTTAGCTTCAAGGCACCCTCCATGGCGATCGGATAATGGTGGCCGCGACCGAGGAACAGGGCGTGCTGCTTGTTGGCAAAACGCTGCGACCAAAGTTTGATTTCCGGTTCGAGAGCCAGCACCTTCTGCACGGCGACCGGCAAATGGCGCAGCGACTGTAGATATGCCGACTCGGCATCCGGACTGAGTCGACCATTCTGTTTAGCCAGAGTCACCGCGAGCAGGAACAAGGCCGCCAGTTGCGTGGTGAATGCCTTAGTCGAGGCGACGCCAATTTCGGGGCCAGCGCGGGTGAGAAAGCGCAAGGCACACTCGCGCACGATGGCGGACTCGGGCACATTGCACAGGGCCAAGGTCTTATTCATGCCCAAACTCTTGGCGTGTTTCACCGATGCCAGGGTATCGGCAGTTTCGCCGGATTGCGAGATGGCGACCACGAGTTGATCCGGATTCGGCACCGAGACGCGATAGCGGTACTCGCTGGCAATCTCGACGGTGCAAGGAATACCGGCCAGTTGCTCGATCCAGTAGCGCGCCACCAAGCCCGAGTGGTAACTGGTGCCGCAGGCCAGAATCAGCACCGATTTCGCGTCCTGGAGCATTTCCGGCGCCGTGACGCCAAACAGGTTGGGGAAAATCGTGTGCGCGCCACCAATCATCTCCAGCGTCGCTGCCAGGGCCTGCGGCTGCTCGAAGATTTCCTTCTGCATGTAATGCGCGTAGCTGCCGAGCTCGACATCGTTGGCGGACAACGAACTCTCATGCACGGCGCGAGTAACCGCCGTCCCGTCAGCACCGACTATTTGGATCGAGTCCCGCTTGAGCTCGGCAACATCGCCTTCCTCAAGGTAAATCATCTGGCGCGTGACCTGGATCAGCGCCGACGCATCCGAGGCCGCGTACCGACCACCTTGCGCACCTTCGCCAACGCCGAGTAGCAACGGCGCCCCCTGGCGCGCGACGATGATTCGATCGTCCCACTCCTGAAGAATGGCGATGGCGTAGGCACCGATCAGGCGATGCGTAGCTTGCTGCACTGCCAAGAAGAGATCCGGAATGGTCTTTAACGTGTGGTTAATGAGATGGGCGATCACCTCAGTGTCGGTATCGGAGGTAAACACATAGCCCGCCGCCGATAACTCGGTCTTTAGCTCGGCGTAGTTCTCGATAATGCCGTTATGCACCACTGCCAGTCCGCTCGATACATGCGGGTGGGCGTTGCGTTCGCTGGGCACGCCGTGGGTCGCCCAGCGCGTATGCGCGATGCCATGATGCGCCACTTGGCCCTCGGCCTGCGCGGCCAACTCGGCCACCCGGCCGACGCTGCGCAGGCGCGTTAGCGTCGGATTGAGCAGGGCCATGCCGGCGGAATCGTAACCGCGATACTCCAGCCGTTGCAACCCTTCGATCAGAACCGGAACGATGTTGCGTTCAGCAACTGCTGCGACGATGCCACACATGGTTTAAGCCTTCTTCTGTTTGACCGGGCGCTTCCAGCCGGCGATGGTCATCTGCTTGGCCCGTGAAATGGTGAGTGCATCCGGCGGAGCGTTTTCGGTCAGCGTCGTGCCGGCGCCGAGCGTGGCGCCACGACCGACGGTGACCGGCGCCACCAGTTGCGTATCGGAGCCGATGAAAACATCGTCCTCGATGATGGTGCGGAACTTGTTGGCGCCGTCGTAATTGCAGGTGATGGTGCCGGCGCCGACATTGACGCGGCTACCGATGGTGGCATCGCCGATGTAAGCGAGGTGATTGGCCTTGGAATGGGCGGCGATAAAGGAATTCTTGACTTCGACGAAGTTGCCGATATGCACGTCCTCGGCCAGTTCGGTGCCGGGACGCAGCCTGGCAAATGGGCCAATGATGCTGCCGGCGCCGACCGTGGCGTCCTGGATCACGCAATTGGCGTTGATGCGCACGCCGTCGCCGAGAACGACGCGGCCCTCGAAGACACAATTGACGTCAATGAATACGTCGCGGCCACAGATTAACTCGCCACGCACATCAATGCGGGCCGGATCAGCCAGCATGACGCCAGCTTCCATCAGCGCCTCGGCCACATTGCGCTGATGCACGCGTTCAAGCTGGGCGAGTTGCACCTTGGAATTCACACCCTCGGTTTCCCAGGTCGCATCGGGATGCGCGGTGGTCACCGCCATGCCCTCGGCCACCGCCATGGCCACAATATCGGTCAAGTAGTACTCACCTTGGGCGTTACGATTGCCCAGCTGCGGCAGCCAGCGCGCGAGCGCCTCGCCGGGTGCGACAAGAATGCCGGTGTTGATTTCCCTGATCGCGCGTTCAGCATCATCAGCGTCTTTCTGCTCCACGATGCGCGTCACCTTGCCGTCGACGCGAACGATGCGCCCGTAACCGTGAGGGTCCGGCAAAAGGGCGGTGAGCAACCCGAGCGTGTCATCGCCGGCCGCGTCGATCAGACGCCGCAGCGTGGAAACACGCGTCAGCGGTACATCGCCGTAGAGCACTAAAGTAGGTGCTGGCGGTACGGCGGCAAATTCCGGAATGGCTTGCAGCACAGCGTGGCCGGTGCCTAGTTGCGGTTCCTGGCGGGCCCAGGAAAGATCCGGCGCATCCAGCGCTTCGCGCACGCGCTCGCCGCCATGACCATAGACGACACAGATTTTCTGCGCACCCAATTCGCGGGCGGCGTCGATGACATGGCTCAACAGCGGCTTGCCGGCCAAGGGATGCAGCACCTTGGGCAAGTCGGAGCGCATGCGCTTACCTTGCCCGGCGGCGAGGATGACGACATTTAAGGCCATGAAAACCCTTTCGTCACAAAATTTGCCGCCGAAACCGCAGAAGGAACACCTTCTGCGGTTTCGGCGGCGGTCCTACAATTTACCGCGGCAGGGTCGATGACCCCATCAGAAACTCATCGACGGCACGCGCACACTGACGTCCCTCACGGATCGCCCAGACCACCAGCGACTGCCCACGACGCATGTCACCCGCAGCAAACACCCCTTTGACGTTGGTCGCGTAGGCGCCCTTTCCCTCGGTTTCCGCTTTGGCGTTGTTGCGGCCATCCTTGGCCACGCCGAACGCATCGAGCACGCCACTGACCGGATTCAGGAAACCCATCGCCAGGAAAACGTAATCGGCGCGAATCTCGAATTCCGAACCCGGCACTTCGCTCATCTTGCCGCCCGTCCATTCGAGGCGCACGGCCTTGACGGCTGTGAGCTTGCCATTCTCGCCAATGAACTCCTTGGTGCCGATCGACCAGTCGCGTTCACAGCCTTCGTTGTGCGACGAGGAAGTGCGCATCTTCAGCGGCCAGTAAGGCCAGACCAGCGGACCATTCTCCTGCTCTGGTGGACGCGGCATCAATTCGATCTGGGTGATGCTGGCGGCACCATGACGATTTGATGTCCCGACACAATCGGAGCCGGTATCACCGCCGCCGATCACCAGTACATGCTTGCCTTTGACGTTGATCGGATTCTTTTTTCCACCCGAGACCTCCTTGTTCTGCGGAATCAGGAACTCGAGCGCGAAATGCACGCCGGCAAGGTCGCGTCCGGGTATCGGCAGGTCGCGCGGGGCCTCGGAACCGCCGGACAGGATCACGGCGTCGAACTTCTTCTGCAACTGTTCCGGGCTGATGGTCTTCTTGGCGTCGTTGATGATGCCCGTAGGCAGTACGGCGTCGGTAACCATGGTGCTGGTAACAAACTTGACGCCTTCCGCCTTCATCTGCGCCATACGCCAATCGATCAGGCGCTTGTCGAGCTTGAAGTCGGGAATGCCATAGCGCAGGAGGCCGCCGATACGATCGTTCTTTTCATAGACCGTGACGTCATGACCAACGCGCGCCAACTGCTGCGCCGCCGCCATGCCCGCCGGGCCAGAGCCGACCACGGCCACCTTCTTGCCAGTCTTTCTGACAGGCGGTTGCGGCACCACCCAGCCGTTTTCACCGGCCTTGTCGATGATCGCGCGCTCGATCGACTTGATGCCGACGGGCGTATGAGGAATATTCAGCGTGCAGGCCTCTTCGCAGGGTGCCGGACAAATACGGCTGGTGAACTCGGGGAAGTTGTTGGTCGAATGCAGCACACCGATCGCTTCTCGCCACTTGCCGCGATACACCAGATCGTTCCAGTCCGGAATGATGTTATTAACCGGGCAGCCGTTGTTACAGAACGGTATGCCGCAATCCATGCAGCGCGCGCCCTGCGTCTTGGCATCGGCATCACTCAAATGCGGCGTGAATTCCCGGTAATGGGTGACGCGACTATCGGCCTTTTCGTAGCAGTCAGGCACACGCTGGAGTTCAATGAATCCGGTTGGCTTGCCCATTTATGCAGCCTCCTTCAACTGAGCCGCAGCCATTTCCTTCAAGGCGCGACGATACTCATGGGGGAACACTTTGACGAATTTCTCGCGCGCCGCATCCCAATCGGCAAGAATCTCTTTGGCACGCACGCTGCCCGTCAGCTTGGCATGCTGCTCGATCATGCGTTTGAGTTGCACTTCATCGGTTTCGCCCCGATGGAACAACACGGCATCCGTTTGCGCGTCGGCGGCAACGACCTTCTCCAGAGCCACCATGCTCATGTTGCAGCGCTTGGCGAATTGGCCATCGACGTCATAGACATAGGCGATGCCGCCGGACATGCCGGCCGCAAAGTTGCGTCCGGTCATTCCCAACGCAACGACGGTACCGCCAGTCATGTATTCGCAACCATGATCGCCGGTGCCTTCGACGACGGCCTGAGCGCCAGAGTTGCGCACACAGAAGCGTTCGCCGGCAACGCCACGGAAGAAGGCTTCACCCTCGGTAGCGCCGTAAAGCACCGTATTGCCAACGATGATGTTCTCTTCGGACGGACTCTTGAATCCCTTCGGCGGACGGACAATGATGCGGCCACCGGACAAGCCCTTGCCGACATAGTCGTTGCCGTCGCCGCTCAGTTCCAGCGTCACACCACGGGCCAGGAAGGCACCGAAACTTTGCCCGGCAGTGCCGGTCAGCTTGACCGAAATGGTGTTGTCGGGTAATCCAGCATGACCGTAACGCTTCGCCACTTCGTGTGACAACATGGTGCCGACGGTACGATTCTCGCTCTTGATCGTTGCCTCGATCTTGACCTTCTTGCGTTGTTCAAGAGCCTCGCCGGCCTGGGCAATCAGGCTGTGATCAAGCGCTTTAACGAGATTGTGGTTCTGCTCTTCCTGATGGAAACGCGATACCTCGGCAGGAACCAGCGGCAAGTGGAAAATCCGCGAGAAATCGAGGCCGCGTGCCTTCCAATGGGCGATTCCTTCTTTCATATCCAGCAGATCGGCACGGCCGATCAGATCGTCGAACTTGCGGATGCCGAGTTCGGCCATCAACTCACGTACTTCTTCGGCAACGAAGAAGAAGTAATTCACCACATGTTCCGGCTGTCCCGTGAAGCGTTTGCGCAGCACCGGGTCTTGCGTGGCGACGCCAACCGGACAGGTGTTGAGATGGCATTTGCGCATCATGATGCAGCCCTCAACCACCAGCGGTGCGGTCGCAAAACCAAACTCGTCAGCACCCAGCAGCGCGCCAATCACGACGTCGCGGCCGGTCTTCATCTGACCGTCAGCCTGGACGCGAATGCGGCCACGAAGTCGATTGAGGACTAAGGTCTGCTGCGTTTCGGCAAGACCCAATTCCCACGGCGTGCCGGCGTGTTTGATTGAGGACAGCGGTGACGCGCCTGTACCGCCGTCATGGCCGGCGATAACGACGTGATCCGCCTTGGCTTTGGACACACCAGCGGCAACCGTCCCCACACCCACTTCCGACACCAACTTCACCGAAATACTCGCCTGCGGGTTGGAGTTTTTCAGGTCGTGTATCAACTGTGCCAGGTCTTCAATCGAATAGATATCATGATGTGGCGGCGGCGAAATCAAGCCGACACCCGGCACAGAGTGACGCAGGAAGCCGATGTATTCGGACACCTTGTGACCGGGCAACTGACCGCCTTCGCCCGGCTTCGCCCCTTGCGCCATCTTGATCTGGATCTGGTCCGAGTTGGTCAAGTATTCAGCCGTAACGCCGAAACGACCCGAAGCCACCTGCTTGATCGACGAGCGCAGGCTATCACCTTCCAGCAAGGGAATATCGCGCTCGATGCGACTTGCGCCGATGACACTTGCCACCGTCTCGCCGGCACCGACTTTTTTGAAGCGCTGCGGATCTTCACCACCTTCGCCGGTGTTCGACTTGCCGCCGATGCGGTTCATGGCGATCGCCAGCGTGGTGTGCGATTCGGTAGAAATTGCACCGAGCGAGATCGCGCCCGTCGCGAAACGCTTGACGATTTCCTTGGCAGATTCGACTTCATCAAGCGGCACCGCAGCACCGGCCGGCTTCATGGCAAACAGGCCGCGCAAGGTCATGTGACGCTTGCTCTGATCGTTGATCAGCTTGGCGTATTCCTTGTAGGTATCGTATTTGCCGGTGCGCGTCGCATGTTGCAGCTTGGCGATCGAATCCGGGGTCCACATGTGCTCTTCGCCACGGATGCGGAACGCGTATTCGCCACCCGCATCGAGCATGTTGGCCAGCACCGGATCGGTACCGAACGCGGCGGCATGCGTATTGAGTGCTTCGAGTGCCACTTCCTTGAGGCCGATACCCTCAATCTTGGTCGGTGTGCCAGTAAAGTAACGACCAATGAACTCGGACGACAAACCGACCGCTTCAAAAATCTGGGCGCCGCAATACGATTGGTAGGTGGAAATGCCCATCTTGGACATCACCTTCATCAAACCCTTACCGATCGCCTTGATAAAACGCTTGTGGCACTCGGAAGCAGAGGGTTGTCCCGGAATGTTGGGCGCGATCTGCGTCAGACTTTCAAATGCCAGCCAGGGATGGATGGCCTCAGCGCCATAACCGGCAAGCGTGGCAAAGTGGTGCGTCTCACGGGCCGAGCCGCTTTCAACCACCAAGCCAACGGAGGTCCGCAAACCGATACGGATCAGATGCTGATGCACGGCCGAACAGGCCAAGAGGGCCGGTATCGGCGCGTGAGTGGCATCGACACTGCGGTCCGACAGGATGATGACGTTACAACCTTCGCCCACCGCGCGTTGGGCGCGAGCACACACTTGGTAAAGCGCTTGACTCAAGCCTACCGCACCTTCTGCAGCGATGGTTGTGGTGTCGATTACTTTCGAACGGAAAGCGCCATTGGTCAGCTTATCGATTTGCTTGAGCTTGGCCATATCGGCCGGTGCCAGCACCGGTTGCCGCACCTCAAGACGCGGGGTGGGTGTAGTTTCGGTCACCGCCAGCAGGTTGGGCTTGGGACTGACGAGCGAAATCAGCGACATCACGATTTCTTCGCGAATCGGGTCGATCGGCGGGTTCGTGACTTGCGCAAACAGTTGCTTGAAGTAGTTATAGATCGGCTTGTTCTTGCTCGACAAAACTGGCAGCGGCGAATCATTCCCCATCGAACCAGTGGCTTCTTCACCGTTGGTGGCCATGGGCTCGAGAATGAACTTGAAGTCTTCCTGCGTGTAACCGAACGCCTGCTGGAGATCGAGCACAGAGGCATTCAATTTCTGAGTGGATTTGACTTCAGGCATGTCGTCAACATAGTGCCGCGACTGCTGAATCCATTTCCGGTAGGGCTTGGCGCTGGCTAATTGCTGTTTGACTTCGTCGTCGGCAATAATGCGGCCTTCTTCAAGATCGATCAGCAGCATCTTGCCCGGCTGCAAACGCCATTTTTTGACGATCCGCTCCTGCGGAATCGGCAAGACACCAATTTCCGATGACATCACCACCAAGTCGTCGTCAGTGACCAGATAGCGCGCCGGACGCAAGCCGTTGCGGTCGAGCGTGGCACCGATCTGGCGACCATCGGTAAACGCCACCGCCGCCGGGCCGTCCCATGGCTCCATCAGGGCCATGTGATATTCATAAAATGCGCGTCGCTCTTCGTCCATCAGGGGATTGCCGGCCCAGGCTTCGGGGATCAGCATCATCATGGCGTGTGCCAGGCTGTAGCCGCCCATGACCAGAAGCTCCAGCGCGTTGTCGAACGATGCGGAGTCAGACTGTCCGTCATAGATCAAGGGCCAGATCTTCTCCAGGTCTTCACCAAACAAAGGCGACGAGATGCCTTGTTCCCGCGCACGAATCCAGTTGACGTTGCCGCGCACGGTATTGATCTCGCCATTGTGGGCGATCATACGGAACGGATGGGCTAGATCCCAGGTCGGGAAGGTGTTGGTCGAAAACCGCTGATGTACCAGGGCTAGTGCCGTCTCGAGACGTTCATCGCGCAAGTCGAGAAAGTACTCGCCGACCTGATCCGCCAGCAACATCCCTTTATAGACGACCGTGCGTACCGTCATCGATGGCACGTAGAACATCTTGCCATCAGGCAGCTTCAGCGATTGGACGCGATGACCGGCTTCTTTGCGAATAACAAACAGCTTGCGTTCCAGTGCATCGGTATCGGTGGCACCCTCGCCACCCTGGATAAACACCTGGCGAATTACGGGTTCAAGATCGCGCGCGGCTTGGGCCAGGCCGGAGTTATTGACTGGAACATCGCGCCAGCCGAGCAAAATCTGTCCTTCGTAACGCACGGTGCGCTCGATGGCAGCCTCGCAGGCACGACGGCTCTCGGGGTTGCGCGGCAGGAAGATCATGCCCACTCCATATTCACCAAACGGTGGCAAGGTCACGCCCTGGGCCGCCATTTCGGTGCGGAAAAACCCATCTGGTTTCTGGATCAGGATGCCAGCACCGTCACCGAGCAAGGGATCGTAGCCAGTCGCGCCACGATGTTCCAGGTTCTTCAGAATCTGCAGGCCCTGCGCCACAATGGCGTGGCTTTTGCGATTCTTGATATGAGCAACGAAGCCAACGCCACAGGCGTCGTGTTCGTGAGCGGGGTCATAAAGACCTTGGCGCTTGGGGAGGACCATCTTGTTCTTCCTCAGGAGATACGGCCGTCAAAAAAGCCGGGGCATTGTCGCTCCCCGGCCTTGTTATATCCCGTCTATGTCAACCAGCGGGACGTTGAATATACCGCCAAACTCGGTCGAACTCAATACGTTGCGCTGCAGCAGCGCGAGTTAAGCCGAACTGGCTAAATATCGCCGACGGAAAACAGACGGCGATGTTCTTTCATCGCATAGCGATCGGTCATGCCAGCGATATAGTCGGCAACACGCCGCGCCGTTCCTTCGGTGATATCGCGGGTTTGGTACTGATTAGGCAGCAGGCGGGGATCGTCCATGAAGGCAGCAAATAGATCACCAATAATTCGGCGCGCCTTGTAGGTCATACGCAACACTTGGTAATGCTTGTAGAGGTTGTCGCGCAAAAAACCCTTCATTGCTCGATTCTCGGCGTCCATTGCGGAAGAGAAAGCGATCAACGGCGAGGCTGTACGCACATCTTCGCTGTTGCGGGGGGCGGCTGCGTTAATTCTGCACTCCGATTCAGCCAAAAGATCCGTCACCTGAGCATCAATCATTCGTCGAATGGTTTCATGGATGCGACGGCGTTCCGGCAGATTCGGAAAGTCATTGAGGGTATCTGCGGCATGGCGGGCGTAGAGGCTCACTGACGCAAGTTGTTCGGAGTTAATCAGGCCGGAGCGCAGACCGTCGTCGACATCATGATTGTTGTATGCAATTTCGTCCGCCAAGTTGCAGATTTGGGCTTCCAGCGTCGGGCGTCGATCGTCCAGGAAACGTTGCGCGACTTCGCCCAGATCGCGCGCCCGCGCCAGTGAACAGTGTTTGAGAATCCCTTCGCGCGTCTCGAACATTAGGTTTAGCCCGTCAAATGCACCATAGCGTTCTTCAAGGCGATCGACAATGCGCAGGCTTTGCAAGTTGTGCTCGAAACCACCGTGCTCACTCATGCATGCGTTCAAGGCATCCTGACCGGCGTGGCCGAAGGGGGTGTGGCCAAGATCATGGGCAAGGGCAATGGCTTCGGCAAGGTCGTCATTGAGATTGAGTGCCCGTGCCATGGAACGGGCTATCTGGGCAACCTCGATGCTGTGTGTCAGACGCGTACGGAAGAGGTCGCCTTCGTGGTTAACGAAGACCTGAGTCTTGTATTCGAGGCGCCTGAACGCAGTTGAATGAACTATGCGATCCCGATCTCGCTGAAACTCGCCGCGCGTCTTCGGGCGCGGTTCGGAGATAACACGACCTCGTGAATTCAGGTCGCTGACGGCGTAGGGCGCATAGTCATCCCGCACAGCAGGTCTCGATGCTTGCTTTGATGTCCTCTGGTGAGGCATCGGCGTATGTCACTGCCTCGCCGATCTGCTTCAACAACACCAGGCGCGTGCGGCCAGCGATTACTTTCTTGTCGTGGCTCATCAGATCAAGATAGCGATCGACGCCGAGCGGTGCGCCAACGATGGGCAATTGGGCTCGCTGCAGCAGAGTCTTGACCCGATCCACATCGCTGTCATTCAGCCACCCGAGACGTCGGGAAAGTTCGGCTGCCATGACCGTCCCGGCGGCGATCGCCTCGCCATGCAGCCATTCACCATAGCCAACGCCAGTCTCGATAGCGTGGCCGAAGGTATGACCAAGATTGAGTAGCGCGCGGCCGCCTTCCTTTGCTGTTTCAAGCTCATCGTCGGCGACAACCTCGGCTTTGTTTTGACAGGAGCGTTCGATCGCGTAAGCCAGTGCGTCATCTTCCCGTGCCAGCAAACGGTCTAGATTGGCTTCAAGCCATTCAAGGAGGGGCAGATCGCGGATCAGTCCATACTTGATTACTTCGGCTAAGCCAGCCGAAAGCTCGCGGTCTGGAAGTGTTTGGAGTGTTGTCGTATCCGCTAGCACCAACTTCGGCTGCCAGAACGCACCGATCATGTTTTTGCCACGCGGGTGATTGATACCTGTCTTGCCGCCCACGGATGAATCGACTTGCGAGAGCAAGGTGGTCGGCACCTGGATGAATGGAATCCCGCGCTGGTACGTCGCCGCAGCATATCCGGCCAGATCGCCAATCACGCCGCCGCCCAACGCAACTATCGTCGTCGTGCGATCACAGCGCTCGGCCAGGAGATGATCGTAGATGAGATTGAGCGACTCGCTAGTCTTGTATTTTTCGCCATCGGGCAGGATAAGCGCCGTGCCACCAGCACCGACTTTTTTTAGGCGTTCTTCGAGTGATGATAGATATAGCGGAGCAATGGTTTCGTTGGTGATGACGACAAAGCGGCGATTCGGCAATTGTGCGGAGAGCATGTCTGCTACGTGAGGATCGTCCGCTAGTTTCGGTCCAATGAATATCGGATACGACCGATCTGCCAAGCCGACGCTCAATTCACGCATTTTGCTAGCTCGCTCTCAACTTGCCGGACGATGGTTGAAACGGCTCCGGGTTTGGTATCAATGATGATATCGGCAATTTCGCGATAGAGCGGATCACGCGCGTCGTGCAACTCCTGGAGCTTTTCCAATGGGTTGGGGACGTTCAACAAGGGGCGGTGGTTGCTTCGACGTGTCCGCTCGTAGAGAACTGCGGGAGTCGCATTCAGATAGACCACGATGCCGTTAGCCTTCAGCAATTTCCGATTCTCCGGCCGGACTACCACACCGCCTCCCGTCGCTAACACGAGACCCTCGCGCGTGACCAATTCGGCAAGCAGGCGTGTTTCTCGATCACGAAAGCCCGGTTCGCCTTCAAGTTCGAATATCAAGGGAATACGTACCCCGGTGCGCGCCTCAACCTCTAGGTCAAGATCTGCGAATTCAAAATTGATACGGCGCGCCAACTGACGCCCGACGGTGGTTTTCCCGGCGCCCATGAGCCCCACTAGATATACCTTTTGCAGGGCCGTCCGGGTCATTCAGTTGACATCCATTGCAGATTCAGACCAACGTTATACCTGCCGCGTTGGCGGGATCATGCTCGGTTGAACCTAGGCGGCGCGTGCCTCTCAGTTAACACTTATCGAAATGGCTGTTTCCCTGCCGGATGGTGTTTTCACCAGTAGGGTCGCCCCGCCTGATGCTGCCCCCATGGGAGCACCGCAATTTGACTTGTCGAACGCTACGGTCAGCAGGTGGCTGGACGATGATGCAACCGCGTTCGGAACCGTTCCCGGCGACAACGTGATTGTGCCAACTACGGCAACCGGTGGTGACACAGCAATGTCCTCGATTCGCGAAACCTTGGAATCGGCTGACACGGCAATGGTAGTGCCTGCGGGAAGTATATTGCCGTTGCCGTCGTCCAAGCTTATTGCCAATGTCGCTCGGCAGCTATTTCCCATTGAAAGGGTAGCGGGACTAAGTAGGCGAGCCGTTGACCCCGACAGGATAAGGGTAGATTGAGCGCGAACATGCGCGGCACCCCAGAGCCCGTCGCACGTGGCTGCAACCATCAACTGTGACGTGGTACCCGGAGGAATGTAGTTAGTAAGCGAACTGGCGCCACACGCAGTGAGTCCGGAGGTAGCGAAATTAACTTGCTGCTCACCGGAATCGCGGGTGGTGTTGAAATTCGCATCAACAAACAAGTCCCCAAGATCCTGAAATGGTTCCGTTGTTTGTCGCGCGTTGTCCCCATTGTCGTCGCGGAAACTCTCCTCGCCGACCGCATACGCCGTGATTGCCACCCGCCCACTGGTCGGCCGCGGATTTGCGGATGTGGCAGTCACCGAGCAGGTACCATTGACTGTCGAACAGATTCCCAAGGAACTTGTACCCACTTGGGCGCCGCTTGAAATAAAGTTGATGGCCGTGCCATCGGGCACCGGATTGCCGACCCTATCCGAGGCAATGACACGGATATCCGTGGTTGTTCCATCGATGTTCAAGCCCTCAATATTTAAGGTCTTGATGCTCAACGAGAATCGATCTTGGACCGGTCGGCCAGTGGAGATTTGGATCTTCACCGACTGGGTGCGGAATGTATTTCCGCCTGAAACATGGGTGGCTGTTACCCAGACCGGTGTCGGAACGGTGCCTGCGGAGACAGAAACCGTTACCTCTCCGCTTCCGTCGGTTTGCTTTGTTGGCGTTCCGGTCGCCAAACCATCAAGCAGGATTCCACCCGCTCGCGTCGTCAGATCAAAGGAGACCTGGGCATTGGGTATCGGGAGATTGTTGTTGTCGACCAGTTTGAACTTTATTAGCGAACTTTCGGCCAGACCTGCAGCACCGGTGCCCCTCAATACGATGGAGGTTGGAGCTGCCGAGACGAACTGAATGGCGGCGGCGCTGGGGGCATTTACGGTCAGCGGGGTAGATATCGTGGTTGCTGTGCCTGCCACGCTTGCTGTGATTGTATCGGTTCCGTTACAGCCCCCATCGACATAGGTAGCGGTCGCGACCCCGTTAACCGAGTTCGCAGTGGCGGTCAGATTCGCCTTGCCCGATGCCGCACATGTCGATGTAAACGATACAGCTACTGACGAAGTGGTCGGTACGCCACCGACAGAAACGGTGACGTTCGTCGTCGCATATGCGGTAAGACTGGTTGCACCGGCCGACAGATTTGCTGAAAGGTTGGTCAGGGTCACACTGGCGGCACCAACGGCGAAATTGATTTTCGCCGTTGCTGTTACGTCTGTACTTCCGTCTTGCACAGATGATGTCGCTGTGAGCGTGGTCGCTCCGGCAGCAAGTAGGCTTGCGGCATCCACTCGGATCCGGGCAACCCCTGCTGAGTCGGTCAGTGCGGTACCGGATTGTGGGGTCATTGACGCAAGAGCGGCGTCTGCCAGTTCGAACTTCACCAATGCAGTCTCTAATGGAAGTCCGGCCGAGTTCTTTACGGTTGCGGAAATTATTGCGCCGTCACCAGACGATACGAAGGTCTTGCTGGCAGAGGTAACGGGGTCCGCCATCGCTAAAGTAATAGTGGGAGTCCCCGTTGCATCAGTGGTCCCGCCGCCGGATCCGGTTGCACCGCCCCCCCCCACGCATCCAGTCAATTGAAGAGTTAGCAGCAATACCGACGCGAGGGCGGTAATGGATTTAATCATTTCGTGCTCCGGAAAATCAACGTTAAGTCAGTGTAACTGCAAATGATCAGCGGGCGATTGCTTGGCTGATGGCCTCGTCAAGAACCCGCGGGGTGATAAATACGAGCAACTCTTCGGTACGCGCGATCTTCGAAGTGCTCTTAAAGAATTTCCCTATCCACGGGATATCGCTCAAGAACGGTATCCGCTCTTCAGACCCGGTCGAGTTTTCCTTCAAGACGCCACCCAGGACGGTCGTGCCACCGTTTTCAACGGTTACTTCAGTCGAAATCTGGGACTTCAGAATCGATGGCTGGCCGTTGGACGTGGTTGGGCCCAATTCATCATTGGTCACATCCAGTTTGAGGATCACGGTACCGTTTGGCGCAATTTGAGGCTTTACCTTCAAGGTTAGAGTCGCATTCTGGAACGTAACGGAAGGCGCACCGGTCCCTGTTGAACCGATGTAGGCAACCTGAGTACCTTTCAGAATCGTGGCCTCTTTGTTATTTGCGGTCACAATGCGCGGCGTAGAAATATTCTTGACCTTATCTTCGTTTTCGCCAGCCTGTAGTTCAAGGTTGATGAACTTGGTCAATCCAGCGTTGAAGACGCTAATAGCAAATTTATTCGTTGCCGAATTGTTGGGTAAATCGATCGATGGGCCAAGAAATGGAGTTGTCGGTGCGGCCCGGCTTGAGCTGTCCTGCCCCGTCGCGGTGATCAAATCAGCCGTTGTACGACCTGCGACAGCGAATGTTCCACCTACGAGTTGCTGACCAATTCCCTGGCCGGCAATGGTATTCGATAGGTCGTTCACGCCTAGTCGCATACCAAGATGCCGACTAAAACCCGTCTCCGCACTTACCAACCTGGCTTCGATCATGACCTGCTTAACAGGAACATCGACACTGCGGATGACCTGCCGAATGGCTTCAATTCGATCGGATGTATCGCGAATAAACAGCTTGTTGGTAGCAGCATGCTGGCTCATGCTACCCCGTGACGACAAAAGACCCTTACTCGTACCAGCGGTCTGTCCGCCCGGATTTGCACCAGCACCGGTGGCGGGGCCGGGGGATTGGGTGTCCAATGCATTGGATATCAATGCGACGACATCGGCGACCTTGAGATAGTTAAGCTCAAAGGTTTCCGACGCCAAGGGCGCGGTATCGTTCGCGCGAGCGAGTTCGTCAGCTTGTTCCTGGTCCCGCTTCAGCAGTATCGCTCGATCGCCAAACAGGACAACCTCGTTGCGAATCCGCATGCTGGCATTCACCTGCGCCATGACGATATCCAGCGCCTGATCGTAGGGTATGTTCTCCAGACTGACAGTGACCTTCTTTCCGGCCAGCGAAGGGTCCACCATCACGTTCTTGCCTGAAATCTCGGCAAGGGTCCGCAGCACCATCGTTGCTTCAGCCTCGTAAAAATTGATCGAGACCTTCTGCCCCTGCTGACCACGCTGAACCAACTTGTTCATGTCCTCAGTCGGGATCGGTTTGACTTCAATGGTCAGCATGTTGTTGGCCATGTGGGCTTGATGGAACCAATGCCCTTTCGCCTGGACATCGATACGGGCACCAGTACGTGTCCGTTGTGCTGTCACATGCGTCACTGGGGTGGCGAAGTCCACGGTGTCTCGCCGATTCTGCAGCCGCTCAGGTAGCTCAACATCTGACAGCTGGATAACCAATCCGGTCGATGTGCGCTGGATATCCATCGGCAACGTGCCATCACTTAAACTGAGGCTGACGACACCCTGACCATCCTCGCCGCGACGAAAGAGAATTTCCCGTATAGCGCCGTCCATGCTGGTGCCTGTAGCGGACTTACCGGCAAGACTCGACGATGATGCAGTCGGTACGCGACTGGATGGCGACCGATCAGCAGTATCTCCCCGACCGGTCAAGCGGACATAAATGGCGTTCCCCTCGACTTCGGTAGTAAAAGCGGCCGCGCGATGTAGATTGAGGACTAACCGGGTCAAGCTCTCAGCTTGAACTAGATTCAGACTTTTCAAATCACCGGTGTCGATCTTTTGGCTGGTTTTGCCCGTCAAATTTTGCGTGTCAGGGAAATCAAAAACAAGGCGCGGCGGTTCGACGATGCTCCAGTTACCCGGAGCGGCTTTCACAGGATCGCGCATCTCTATTTTTACGAGAGCGCTTTCTCCGTCCTTGCGCACCTGAACCTGTGTAATTGCATTCTCCGCAACGGCAGTGCCGGACAGGAGGCTGAAAATCGAGAAAACTAACGCGGCTAACCTGAAATTAGGTTGCATTTCTGACCTCCCGTTTGGGGCAACTGCTTGACGACCTCGCGGTCTGTCCAGGCTCCATTGGTATCCTTGACCGTTTCAATTATCCGTACCTGACAATGGTCTATCCCGACGACCTTGCCAAAGTTTTGGCCCATGAATTCGCCGACCCGAACATACTTTGGTTTATTCGGACGGAGTGTTTGCACAATGGCGATGTAGGACTTACCGTCGAACAGCACTCCAGTCACTTGTAAATCTTCTAGCAGAAAACTTTCCAGTGCTTGCTTTGGTCGGTCGCTCGCTGGAGTGGATTGATCCTTTGCCATCTCTGCGGTCAGTACTTTACCGCCTGAAAACGGCGAGAGAGCCTTCTCAGCTTCATACGATACGACGGGAAATGGCTTGATTTCCGGCAGCGGCGGTACTTTTCCCTTCATTCCCTTTGCTTGCTCATTCATCCAACCCTTCAGATCTTCATGTTCGGCCGTCGAACAACCGGCTGCCGCCATGCAGGCGAAAAGCACACACGATATCGCTTTCAGTCGACAAGTCATTTCTTCGTGCCTGTCCGTTTGTCTTTTTCTGCCTTACGTTGTTTGGCAAGTTCTGCTTCATCAAGATACCGGAACGTTTTCGCCGTCGTCTTGATCGACAATATCTCCCCCTTCGCACCGGAGGAAATCTCGAGATCGTTGAGTGTCACAATCCGTGGCAGTTGTGCGATGTCGCCTGCAAACGCACCCACATCATGATAGTTGCCCATCAGTTGCAGACTGATCGGAACCTCAGCATAAAAGCCTTGGGGTGACTCGCCGCCGGGTTTGAACAACTCGACTGTCAAACCACGGCTTTGCGCGGCCTTGTTGATATCCACCAGAAGATCACCGATTTCAGACTGGTTCGGTAGTTGCCTGAGCAAAATGCCGAAAGAATTATCGATCGCTGCGAGCTGCGCTTTATGCGCATCAAGGTTGATGGCTTGCTGCTTCTTGCTTACCCACTCCTCCTTGAGCTTGGTTTCTTCAGTCTCTTTTTGTGCCAGTTCTTCCATCTGCACATTCCAGCCAAACCACCAGCCAGCGGTAACCAACGCCGCAAAGAGACCAAACAGAATCAGGGCTCTCGGTGCTAGCGGCCAAAGCCCTGGATCCTTCGGGTCCAGGGTCTTGAAATCATCAAGAATCTGCGCGAAGTCAACCAACGGCTTCTTCGGGGCCGCTGGAGCCGCTGCGACTAATCTTGCCGCCTCCCGATCGGACATACGATCCGCAGCAGTCTTGCGTTTGAAGATGGCTGGTAGCTTCATTGCTTCGCCTTTCCCGCAGGTTCGGCGGTAGTTTGGCGGGTAATGAAGACTTCAACGGAAAACGCATTCAACCGCTTGTTGCCCACTGTTTCCGCTTTGGTTTCGATCAGTCTTGCGTCTTCCAGTAACGGTGTTTCATCCAGACTGTTCATCAGCGTGGTAATTCTTGCGTTCGACTGCGCGTAACCCTGCAAAGTAATCTTGACCCCGGCTTGCTTGATCGTCCGCAGATAGATCCCTTCCGGAACATTGCGAGCTAACTCATTGAAGAGATGTACCGTTTCTGCCCTATTGGCCTGTAATACCTCGATCACCTGCTTACGTGCAATTAGGGCATCTATCTGATTCTTGAGCTTCTTGATTTCCTCGATTTCCTTGTCCAGAAGAGCGGACTCTCGTTTCAAGAACTCATTCTTCTCAGCCTGAACAGAAATTTGCCCGTTAAGTAGCCCGTAGCCCAAGAACCAAATCAACCCGCCCAATACCGAAACCATCCCGAGCAAGGCATAAAACTGCTGCCGTCGAGCCTTACGCTTTTCTTCGCGATGGGGAAGAAGGTTGATCCGGATCATGCGTCAAACTTCCGCAAAGCCAAACCGCACGCCACCATCAATGACGGTGCATCGATCATTAATTGCTTGGCGCGAACCCTGGGTGAAACCTCCATTCCGGCAAACGGGTTAGCCAGAACGGTATTTACACCAACGCGCTGCGCAACCACCTCGGCGACTCCCGGCGCAAGAGCGCCACCACCCGCCAGAACGATGTGGTGAATTTCGGAATGAGGCGTCGATGTAAAGAAAAACTGCCGCGCCCGAGCGATTTCCTGCGCCAGATTCTCACGGAACGGGTGAAGCAACTCTGCCTCATAGTTATCTGGCGGTCCCTCTGCTCGCTTTACGCCCTCAGCTTCCTCAGGGCTCATGCCGTAAACGCGCATGATGTCCTGGGTCAACATTCCGCCACCGAAAGCCTGCTCACGTGCGTAGAGCTGCTGCTCATTCTTCATCATGAGAAACTTGGTCGCAGTAGCACCAACATCGACCAGCATGACAACCTGATCCTTACCCTCGTTGGGCAAGTGCTTGACCACAAGTTCATAAGCCGCCTGGATGGCATATGACTCGACATCCATGACGACAGGGCGCAGATTGGCTGACTCAGCGACGGCGACCCGGTCCTCGACTTTCTCTTTACGAGACGCCGCCAGGAGAACTTCCACATCGTCCGGACTGGATGGCACAGGGCCAATAACCTGAAAATCGAGATTGACCTCTTCCAGCGCAAAAGGAATGTACTGGTTTGCCTCTGACTCGACCTGAATTTCCATCTCGGTTTCACGCAAGCTGGCAGGGAGGGTGATTTTTTTGGTGATCACCGCAGAGGCCGGCAACGCCATCGCCACGAAGCGCGTGGACGTTCCGAGACGTTTCCAGCACCGTGCGATAACGTCAGTCACCACTTCAAGATTGGCGATATTGCCGTCCACTACCGCATCCCGGGGCAGACCCTCGATGGCATAGCGTTCAATGCGCGGCTGTCCTTTGCCCGCGTCAACCATCTCAACCATCTTTACCGAAGACGAGCTGATATCCAACCCAATCAACGGCCGAAGCTTGGGATTGAAGATCGACCTCAGCGCCGAAACATCGATCTGCAAGTCATTTTCCTTTTAAAAATATTGCGTTACAAGCAATACCAATAATTCACTTCAGATGCTATCAGCAACTATAACGGCTGTAAAGCAAAAATATTGAATATTCAAGTGCTCACCGTATCACATTGACCACACCACGTATAATTTCTCCCTCTTCCCTCGCCGTGTTATCGCACTCTTTTGTCCCGCCTTGATCTGCCGCTCCCACTACGCTGGCTATTGATTCTATTGGCTGTTTTGTTTGGCGCGGCCATGATAACTGCTGCCATGATCGGAATTGTGGCGATTCTAGCGTTCCCTCGTCTGCCGTCGATCGAGGCACTCACTGATTATCAGCCCAAGATTCCCCTCAGAGTATTCACCAGTGACGGCCATTTAATTGGTGAATTCGGTGAGGAGCGACGTAATTTTGTACGTATTCAGGATGTTCCTGAGGTAATGAAGCAAGCGATCCTCGCTGCCGAGGATGAACGCTTCTACCAGCACCCAGGCATCGATACGCTGGGTGTCTTGCGCGCAGCCGTCTCAAATTTTGTTGGCGGCGGTAAACGGCAAGGCGCATCAACCATCACCATGCAAGTAGCGCGAAATTTTTTCCTCTCGTCCGAGAAAACGGTTACGCGCAAGTTCTATGAAATGTTGCTCGCCTTCAAGATCGAGCACAACCTGAGCAAGGACGAGATTTTTCAGGTCTATATCAACCAGATATACCTCGGGCAACGTTCCTATGGCTTTGCCTCGGCGGCGCAGAACTACTTCGGCAAGGCTATCAAGGACGTCACCATTGCCGAGGCGGCTATGCTGGCAGGTCTACCGAAAGCACCGTCGGCCTACAACCCGGTTATCAATCCCGAGCGCGCCAAGCTACGCCAACGCTATGTCTTGCGGCGCATGAAAGATCTTGGTTTCAT
Source organism: Propionivibrio dicarboxylicus (assembly GCA_945902805.1). Classification (GTDB taxonomy): domain Bacteria; phylum Pseudomonadota; class Gammaproteobacteria; order Burkholderiales; family Rhodocyclaceae; genus CAMDMZ01. Next base: position 38,738 of record CAMDMZ010000009.1, read on the forward strand.
TGACGAAGCTAGGTCCCAAAGCGCTCAGGAAGAGATCTTGCGGGTCAAACACGACATCAACGATTTTGGAATTCCTGCCGAACACGTGGCCGAGATGGCTCGTCAAATGGTCGTCGAATCATTTCCTGATGACGCTTACACGCGCGGCTATCGTGTCATCACCACGCTCACCCGTGGCGATCAGATCGCCGCCGCCGCCAGCTTGCGCCGGGCCGTACTCGACTACGATCGACGTCACGGTTACCGCGGCACTGAGGCCTACGTTGAAATGAAAGACGTCAAGTCCGATCAGGATGAAGCGCTCGAAGAACTGCTGGGCGATTTTTCTGACATCGACACGCTTTACCCGGCCATCGTCCTGGATGCCAAACCGGACCAAGTTCGCGCCTATCTGCGTGGCGGAGAGATTCTTACCATCACGGGCGACGGCCTTAAGTTCGCTGCTCGCCTGATCGATGACAAAGCGCCGCCAAACAAGCGTCTTCGTCGCGGCGCCGTGGTTCGCGTACAGAAAGCGGGTAGCAAAGGCTGGCAAATTCTCCAGTTGCCAGATGTTGAAGCCGCATTTGTCGCTGCCAGCCCGGTTGATGGCGCCATTCGCGCACTGGTCGGCGGCTTCAATTTTGGCCACAACAAGTTCAACCACGTCACGCAGGCATGGCGTCAGCCCGGGTCAAGTTTCAAACCCTTCATCTATTCTGCCGCTCTGGAAAAAGGCTACACGCCGGCGACCGTGATTGAAGACGAACCGATCTCGATCTCGGCCGAAGAAACCGGCAGTCAAGCCTGGGAACCCAAGAACTACGATGGCAAGTACGAAGGTGCGATGACCATGCGTACTGCCCTCGCCAAATCGAAAAACATGGTGTCGATCCGGATTTTGAAATCCATCGGCACGCATTATGCGCAGGACTACGTCACACGCTTCGGTTTCGACGCCGACAAGCATCCGCCCTACCTGACCATGGCGCTGGGCGCCGGCGCCGTTACGCCGTGGCAACAACTGGCGGCCTACTCGGTATTTGCCAATGGCGGCTACCGGATTGAACCCTATATCGTGCGCCAGATTCTCGATGAAAAGGGCAATGTTCTCGCGGCGCCACAGCCGGGCATTGCCGGTGACGAAAATTTGCGCGCGATCGATGCCCGCAATGCCTGGGTCATGGATAGCATGATGCACGATGTCGTGCGCCGGGGAACCGCTGCGCGTGCCGCCGTAGCGCTCAAGCGGACTGACCTGGCAGGCAAGACCGGCACCACTAACGACTATATCGACGCCTGGTTCTGTGGCTATCAACCCACCGTCGTAGGTATTGCCTGGGTTGGCTTCGATCAACCCCGACGCATGGGAAATGGCGAAACCGGCGGTGCTGCAGCCCTGCCGATCTGGATCGGCTATATGGAAAAAGCGCTAGCCGGGGTTCCGGAATCGTTCATGCCCACGCCACCCAGGCTTATATCAATTACTGCCGGCGATCCTTCCGGCAAAACCAACCGCGAATTGATCTACGAGGAAAACCTGCCGCCGGTTGATGACGACGATACGCCGGTATCGTCGAACGCCACCACGCCGGCGCCACCCGCTCCCGTGCGCGACGCCAAACCGAAGCTCGTGCTCCCATGACAAGCACCAACGCAGCCTTCACCACGCTACTTGAGCATCTTCGCCGCCTCACCGGCGAACGCCGCCGGCCGCGTCTCGAAGCACTGCTCGTCGAAGCGATCCGCGATCTGCTGCAGGCACAACGCGTCGCCTACTACAAACTGCAACAAGCCGACGACGAAACCATGTTCTGGCTGGCGGTCGAGACCGGCGAACAGGGTACGCGCGTCCTTGACGACGGTATCAATTCGCCCGAACGCCTGACGCCAATTCAGTCGCGCGCTGAAGTCGCCGCCTGCATCCTGACCGACATCCCGCAACAGCTGTCGTCGGCCAGTGGAATACTTTTGGTGCACCCGATGGCGGGTTCCGGATCGGCTAACGGCTTCATCGAACTGGACCTGAACGCAATACCGGATGAGCAACATCTGCAATTGCTCACCGCGCTGTTGACGACATTTCGCAACATCATGGGTCTGCTTGATTACAGCGAGGTGGACACGCTCACCGGCTTGTTCAATCGCAAGACGTTTGACGAGCATTTGATGAACATCGTTGCCAGCCTCAACCTGGTCGACGACAGCCAACTCCCGCCGAATCGATCGCCCAAACGCCGGCTCGCCCACAACGAGCCCACCAGTCATTGGTTGGCGGTTCTCGATATCGATCATTTCAAGCGCATCAATGACAACTTCGGTCACTTGATTGGCGACGAGGTGTTACTGATGGTTGCGAACCTGATGAAGACCTCTTTCCGCTTCCGCGACAAACTGTTCCGCTTTGGGGGCGAAGAATTTGTCGTCGTCCTCAAACCGACCGGCGCGACGCACGCCCGCGATATCTTCGATCGTTTCCGCGCAAAATTGGCCGCCTACAATTTTCCGCAGGTTGGCCAAGTCACCATCAGCACCGGCTTCGCTCCGATTCGCCCACATGATCAACCGTCGGTGATTCTCGATCATGCTGACCAGGCCCTGTATTGGGCAAAGGCACATGGCCGAAACCAGGTTTCCGCCTACGAAGTCTTGCTCGCCTCAGGTGATCTCGCGCCGCCCAAGGAAATCACCTCGGATATCGAGTTGTTTTGAGCGCAGGCCGCCACGGCTGTGGCCGTCATGGCACTTCAGGGCACTTCAGGGCAACAACACAATCGAACCGGTCGTCTTGCGTGCAGCCAGATCGATCTGGGCTTGCGCCGCATCTTTTAACGCATAGGTCTGATTGACCTCGATCTTCACCTTGCCGGACGTCACCACATCAAACAGCTCCGTCGCCATGGCGAGCAGATCGGTACGCTTGGCGCTGTAGGTGAATAGGCTCGGCCGGGTCAGGAATAGCGAGCCGCGTTTGGCCAATTCCGAAGTATCAAAGGGTGGCACCGGTCCCGATGCGTTGCCAAACGTCACCATCATGCCCAGCGGCCGCAGGCAATCCAACGAACCAATAAACGTATCTTTGCCGATCGAATCGTAGACCACGTTGACGCCGGCACCGGCGGTGATCTCCTTGACCCTCTCGGTGAAATTTTCGCGCGTGTAGTTGATCGTGTGGTCGCAGCCGTGAGCCTTGGCCAACGCCGCCTTTTCGTCAGAACTGACCGTGCCGATTACCGTGGCACCGAGTGCTTTTGCCCATTGGCAAACGATGAGGCCGACACCGCCTGCTGCGGCCTGAATCAGGATCGTGTCGCCTGGCTGGACGCGGTAAGTGCGGCGCAGCAGATATTGTGCTGTCAGACCCTGCAACATCATCGCCGCACCGGTTTTGAAATCGATACTATCCGGCAGTTTGACCAGGCGATCCGCCGGCATCGTTCGCACTTCGGCATAAGCGCCGACCGGACCGCCTGCATAGGCGACGCGATCACCCACCTGGATATCGCTCACGCCCGCGCCAACGGCTTCAACGACTCCCGCACCCTCCATACCGATGCCAGACGGCAATGGCAATGGATACAAACCGGTACGATGATAAATATCGATGAAATTGACGCCGACGGCATGATGTCGCACGCGCGCAGAACCCGGCTCCGGCGTCTCCAGCGCCGTCTCGCCAGCGCCGACTTTTTCCCATTGCAGAACGTCGGGGCCGCCAGTGCGATGAAATCGAATTGCGTAGCTCATGTCATTCCTCCGTTGATTCAGACGTTCAAACGTTCAAGTGATTGGCATCCACCACTGCCAGCGCCGTCATGTTGACCAAGCGGCGCACGGTGGCGGTCGGTGTCAGGATATGCACGGGCTTGGCGGCGCCGAGCAGGATCGGGCCAATGGTGATGCCTTCGCCATTGGTCACCTTCATCAGATTGAAGGCGATATTGGCGGCATCGAGATTCGGCATGATCAACAGATTGGCCTCACCCTTGAGTCGGCAGTCCGGGTAATGGCGATCACGGATGGCCTGTGACAAGGCCGCATCGCCGTGCATTTCGCCATCCACTTCCAGATCTGGCGCCTTCATCTCGATGATACGCCGCGCCTGCGCCACCTTGCGTGCCGACACCGACTTGACGCTGCCAAAATTGGAATGGGACAGCAACGCGACCTTGGGCACGATGCCGAACCGCCGCACCTCGCTCGCCGCCATCAAGGTGATCTCGGCCAATTGTTCGGCGTCGGGATCTTCATTGATGTAGGTATCCGACAAGAACAGCGTGTGGTTCGGCAGCATCAGCACATTCATGGTCGCAAAACCACGGGCTCCGGGCTCAAGGCCGATCACATCGTTGATGTGATGCAGGTGCTCACCGTAGCGGCCAACGATGCCGCACAGCATCGCATCGACATCGCCGCGCCGCAGCAGCATGGTGCCGATCAGTGTGGTATCCGAGCGCAAGCGCTGCTTGGCGAACTCCGGATTCACGCCGTCGCGTCCCTTGAGCTCGTGGTATTCCTGCCAAAGCTCCTTGTAGCGCGGATCGGAGAGCGGATTGACGATTTCGAAATCCTGGCCACCGACGATGCGCAAACCCGCTTTTTGAATGCGCTTTTCAATCACCTCGGGGCGACCGATGACGACCGGCTGTGCCAGGCCTTCGTCGAGAACCGCCTGAATCGCGTGCAGCGTGCGCTCGTCCTCGCCTTCGCAATAGATCACGCGCCGTGGCGCCGCCTTCGCCGCCGCAAACACCGGCTTCATGACGAAGCCGGAGTGATAGACGAAATTATTCAGGCGCTCGCGATACGCCTCAAGATCTGCAATCGGCCGCGTCGCCACGCCCGACTCGGCCGCTGCCTTGGCCACTGCCGGCGCGATCTTGACAATCAGGCGCGGGTCGAACGGTTTGGGGATCAGATATTCACGGCCGAAACCAAGGTTTTCAACTCCGTAAGCCGAGGCCACCACATCGGACGCCTCCGCCTGCGCCAGGTCGGCAATGGCGCGCACGGCGGCCAGCTTCATCAGCTCGGTAATCGTCGTCGCCCCCGCATCCAGCGCGCCGCGAAAAATGAAGGGGAAGCACAGCACGTTGTTCACCTGGTTCGGATAGTCCGAACGACCGGTCGCAATGATGGCGTCGTCGCGTACCGCCTTGACCAACTCCGGCAGGATTTCCGGTGTCGGGTTGGCCAAGGCCAGGACCAAGGGATTCGGTGCCATTTTCGCCACCATTTCCTGCTTGAGCACGCCGCCAGCCGACAGCCCGAGGAAAACATCCGCGCCCTCAATCACCTCGCCCAGCGTGCGGGCGTCCGTGCGCTTGGCGTAACGCGCTTTGATCGGGTCCATCTCCTCGACACGGCCTTCATAGGCGACGCCCTTGAGGTCGGTGACCCAGATGTTTTCGACACGCACGCCAAGACTCACCAACAGATCAAGGCAAGCAAGCGCCGCCGCACCAGCACCCGACGTCACCAGCTTGACCTCGTCGATGTTCTTTCCCACCAGGCGCAGGCCATTGAGAATGAAGGCGCCGACCACGATCGCCGTACCGTGCTGATCGTCGTGGAAAACGGGGATCTTCATCCGCTCGCGTAGTTTGGACTCGATGTAGAAGCACTCCGGAGCCTTAATGTCTTCCAGATTGATGCCACCGAAGGTCGGCTCCATGGCCGCCACCATATCGATCAGCTTGTCGGCATCCAGCTCATTCAACTCGATGTCAAATACGTCGATACCGGCGAACTTCTTGAACAACACGCCCTTGCCTTCCATCACCGGCTTGGCTGCCAGTGGCCCGATGTTGCCCAGGCCCAGGACCGCCGTGCCGTTGGTCACCACACCCACCAGATTGGCGCGCGCCGTGTAGCGGCTGGCAGCAAACGGATCAGCGGCGATGGCATTGCAGGCGGCCGCCACACCCGGCGAATAGGCCAGAGCCAGATCGCGCTGGTTGGTCAGGCCCTTGGTCGGCACCACCGAGATCTTTCCAGGAGTCGGAAACTCGTGATATTCAAGGGCAGCGGCGGCGAGATTCTGTTCTTCAGTGGTCGGCATGGCTCGGGCGCCACGGGGCGCAGGCAGAATGAGGAAGCTACGAATGATAGCTCCACGCTGATCACGCCGCCATTGCGGATTTCCGCTGCCCGTAACGACAAATGCCGGCACGGATTCTCGCCGCATCGCAACAAGGGCTGTGGCAGAATTCGGCATCACCCATCGCGGAGAAAACCCCATGAAGCGCGTCGTGTTCAATCAGAAGGGCGGAGTTGGCAAAAGCACCATCACCTGCAATCTTGCCGCGATTGCCGCCGCACGTGGCGCCCGCACTTTGGTGATCGACCTTGACCCGCAGGCCAACTCGACCCGCTATCTGCTGGGTAATGCCGCCGATGGCCTGGAAAATACCGCCGCTGGTTTCTTCGACCAGATGCTCAACTTCCGCCTGCACAACAAAGCGGCATCTGAATTCATCGCCGCCACACCATTCGAGAACCTTTCTGTGTTGCCCAGCGAACCGGCGCTGGAAGAATTGCAGGCCAAGCTTGAGTCGCGCTACAAAATCTACAAGCTCAAGGAGGCGTTGGAAGGGCTTGACGACCAGTTCGACGAAATCTGGATCGACACCCCACCCGCGCTGCACTTCTACACGCGCTCGGCCCTGATCGCCGCCGACGCCTGCCTGATCCCCTTCGACTGCGACGACTTTTCACGGCGCGCGCTCTACACCTTGATGGATAACGTCGCCGAAATTCGTGCCGATCACAATGCGACGCTGGAAGTCGAAGGCATCATCGTCAACCAGTTCCAGGCCCGCGCCACACTACCGCAACAAGTGGTGCAGGAACTGCGTGACGAGGGTCTGCCGGTGCTGAACACCATGCTGTCGAGTTCAGTCAAAATCAAGGAATCACACCAGCAGGCCAAACCAATGATCTACCTCGATCCGAAGCACAAGCTGTCGGTCGAATTTCTTGCTCTGCACGATGAACTCGATGCCGCACTGAAGACGCGCAACAAAGCGACAAAGAAGCGCACCTGAGCGGGAATTGACAGTGGATTCCATGCCCAACTCGCCGTCCCGCCAGAACCGACTTTCTTGATCCCTGCCCTGCTATTTGGATTCCTCGCGCTGGTGATTTTCGCCGTCGTCTGGTCACGCTATCGCCGTCTGCAACGCGAACGCTACATCCGCGACTTTCCTTTTCCGCGCGGCCTCTACGACAAACTGCGCAAACGTCGGCCCGAACTTGAATTGCGCGATTGCGCTTTGGTGGCGCGCGGCTTGCGCCAATATTTCCTCGCCTACTTGCGCTCTGGGCATCAATTCGTCTCCATGCCATCGCAAGTCGTGGATGACCTCTGGCATGAATTCATTCTCTACACCAAGGCCTACGACGCCTTCTGTAAACACGCCTTTGGCCGCTTCCTGCACCACACTCCCGCCGTCGTGCTGAGCGCCGACAAACAAAACAACGCCGGCTTGCGCCGTGTCTGGTGGCACGCCTGCAAGGAAGAAAACATTGACCCGAAAAACCCGCTGCGGCTGCCGCTCCCGTTCGCCATCGATGGCAAACTGGGAATCGCCGATGGCTTTCGCTATACCGCCGATTGCCGCGCACTACGCGAACCCGCCACCGGCGATGGCGGAAGCATTCATTGCGGCGGCGATTTCTCCGACAGCTCGATCGATGGCAGTACCGACGGACTAAGTGACAGCAGCGGCGACAGTGGTGGCGACAGTGGTGGCGACGGCGGTAGCGATGGCGGATGCGGCGGAGGCTGTGGTGGCGGAGGCGATTAGGTGCCGGGAACTCGACCAGATTGCGACTGCGCTGATGTAAAATCCGCCTCCTGCAGTCATCGGGCGGGTATCGTATAACGGCATTACCCTAGCTTCCCAAGCTAGAGACGAGGGTTCGACTCCCTCTACCCGCTCCACAAACTCCCCGGCAAAATCCCTACTTGGCGATTTCGAGCAATTCGATTTCGAACATCAGCGTTGCATCGGGCGGAATCACGCCAGAGATGCCACGCGCGCCGTAAGCCAGTTGCGACGGGCACTGCAGTTTCGCTTTGCCACCCACTTTGATTGCCTGCACGCCTTCGGTCCAGCACGGCACTACCCCTTTGAGCGGGAAACTAGCCGGCTGGCCGCGCTTATAGGAACTGTCGAACTCCTTGCCGTCGGTCAGCGTGCCACGGTAATGAACTTTCACGGTATCGGTCGCCTTGGGGTTGGCGCCGGTGCCTTCCACCAGGGTGGTAATAACGATGCCGGAGGCGGTCTTTTGCTCGGCCGGCTCCGCCGCCGAAGCGACGCTGGTCACGGTTGATGCGGCGAAGGCAAGGCTGATAAGGAATGCGGTAGGTTTCATGGCAATTGGAAAGTCCGTTTGGTAGTGGATGGGGAAAACGACGGCGCTACATCAAGACAATGTCGAACTGCTCCTGCGTGTAGCCGTTCTCGGCGTGAAGCGAAATCGGGCGCTCGATGAAATCGGAAAGCATGGCCAGAGCCTGGGATTCCTCGTCGAGGAAAAGATCGGTCACCATTGGCGACGCCAGTACCCGCATTTCGCCGGTCGTGAACTGGCGTGCCTCACGCAATAATTCGCGCAGGATCTCGTAGCAGACGGTGCGTGCGGTTTTCACTTCACCGCGTCCGCTACAGGTCGGGCAGGGTTCGCACAGGATATGCGCCAGCGACTCGCGCGTGCGTTTGCGGGTCATCTCCACCAGGCCCAACTGAGTAAAGCCGTTCACGGTGATGCGCGTATGGTCGCGGGCCAAGGCGCGGTTGAGCTCGGTCAGTACCGCGTTCTTGTGCTCATCGGAATCCATGTCGATGAAATCGGCGATGATGATGCCGCCCAGATTGCGCAGGCGCAGCTGGCGCGCAATGGTTTGTGCCGCTTCGAGATTGGTTTTGAAGATCGTGTCGTCGAAGCTTCGGGCGCCGACAAAGCCGCCAGTATTGACGTCGACCGTGGTCATGGCTTCGGTCTGGTCAATGATCAGGTAGCCACCGGATTTGAGATCAACTCGTCGCGCCAAAGCTTTTTCAATTTCGTTTTCAACGCAGTAGAGCTCAAACAAGGGGCGCTCGCCGGTGTAATGCTCGAGTCGTGCCGCGACCTGGGGCACATATTCATGGGCAAAGGCGGAGAGCTTCTGAAAGTTTTCGCGCGAATCGATGACGATGGATCCGGTTTCATGCGTCACCAGATCGCGCAACACGCGCTGCGCCAGCGTCAGGTCGTGATGCAGCATCGACGGCGGCGGCACGGCACGCGCACCTTGCGCGCGATGTTGCACTTCGCTCCAGATTCGGCGCAGGTAGCCCACATCGGCGGCCAGTTCCTCGTCACTGGCGCCCTCGGCGACCGTGCGGACGATGTAGCCACCGCTTTCGGCGTCGGTCGCCATGGCCTGAATACTGGAACGCAGGCGATCGCGCTCGGCTTCGTTCTCGATCCGTTGCGAAATACCGATATGACGATCCTGCGGCAGATGGACCAGCAGGCGCCCGGCGATCGAAATTTGCGTGGTCAGACGCGCACCTTTGCTGCCAATCGGGTCTTTTAGCACCTGCACGACCAGCGACTGACCTTCCGACAAAATGCGCTCGATCGGTCGTTGCTCAGCACCGCCATTGCCAGCACTACCTGTATTGCCGCCGGGCACACTGCGCTCGCTCCAGATATCGGCAACATGCAGGAAGGCGGTACGCTCCAAGCCAATTTCGATGAAGGCCGACTGCATCCCGGGCAACACGCGCACGACCTTGCCCATATAGATATTGCCCACGATGCCGCGACTGTTGGTGCGCTCGATGTGCAGTTCCTGGACAACGCCCAATTGCATCAGGGCGACGCGAGTTTCCTGTGGCGTGAAATTGATCAGAAATTGTTCCGACATGGCGTGCTTTTCCCCTGAACTCATCAGAACTCGAAGCCAAATTTCTGCAACAACAAGGCGGTTTCGCACAAGGGCAAACCCACGATGCCGGAATACGACCCATGAATTTCGGCGACGAACATCGCGGCGCGGCCCTGGATCGCGTAGGCCCCGGCCTTGTCCATCGGTTCGCCGCTTTGCACATAATGGCGAATCTCTTGCGCGCTGATGGCGCGAAAACGAACATCGCTGGCGGCCAGCGCCGTCTCGATCCGCCCGTCCACATTGACGGCAACCGCCGACAAGACACGATGCGTGCGGCCGGAAAGGCGCGCCAGGATATTCTCGGCATCCAGTGCATCGCGCGGCTTACCGATGATCTCGCCGTCGAGGTCGAGCGTGGTATCTGCTGCCAACAGCGGCCGGCGCGGTAGCCGACGCTCACGAATCAGGCCAGCGCCATGTTCTGCCTTGGCCCGGGCGACGCGCTGCACATACTCAGAGGGCATCTCGTCGGCCAGGCAGGATTCATCCACGGCGTTATCTTCACGTGGTGGCGTGCGAAACAGCAGCATGTCGAAACGCACGCCAATCTGCGTGAGCAACTCGCGCCGGCGCGGACTGCGCGAAGCGAGATAAATGCGATGGTCAGTACTCATGGCGGTGAACTCACTCGCGGTGATAGGGATGATTTTTGAGCACGCTGACCGCGCGGTAAAGCGCTTCGGCCAGCACCACGCGGACCAGCGCATGCGGCAAGGTCAAGCTCGACAAACGCAACATTTCGTGGGCAGAACTCTTCAACTGGGGATCCAATCCGTCGGGGCCGCCGATGAGAAAGGCGACGTCGTCGCCCTCATCCATCCATTTTGCCAGACGAGCCGCGAGTTGCTGGGTGGTCAAGGCGTCGCCATGTTCGTCCAGCGCCACACGGCGGCAGCGTGCCGGCAGCGCGGATTCGATGCGTTGCGCCTCGGCGGCCATCATCACCGCAGGCGTCTTGCCGCTGGTGCGCGGCTCGGGTTTGACCTCGATCAGATCCAATGCCAGTTCGCGCGGCATCCGCTTGGCGTAGTCATTCCAGCCGTCAACCACCCAGGCCGGGGGACGCGCCGCGACGGCCGCGACCAACAGTCTCATTCGGCGTCTGCGTCTTTCGCGGTATCGCTCTCGACGACTTTCTTCTTAGTGCGCTTGGGCACGGTTTGCCAGAGCTCTTCCAGGTTGTAGTGTGCACGTACTGTTGGCAACATGATGTGTATGACGATGTCGCCCAGATCCACGAGCACCCATTCACCGGACTCTTCGCCTTCGATGCCGATCACGTCACCACCGGCTTCCTTAACCTTGTCGTACACGCTGCGCGCCAGTGCTTTGGTCTGGCGATTTGAGTCGCCGGTGGCGACGATGATGCGGTCGAAGAGCGCGGTGAGTTTGGTGGTGTTGAGGACAGCGATGTCCTTGGCCTTGATATCTTCAAGGGCGGCGACGGCAATTTTCTGGAGTTTGGCGAGTTGCATGCGGATTAGTGTCGTGACGAACAGTAAAGTTGATGGTGGTGAATATAGTCGAGAACGGTGTCGGGAGCCAAATAGCGTGGGCTCTCGCCACTCGAAAGATAGCCGCGCAAGGCGGTGGCGGAAATATCCAGGGCCTGAATCGGGAATGGAACGATGCGGCCAGCAGGCGCCATCGCCAGATCGGCGGGAACGCCCTGTCGGTGCCTGAATTCGGCATCGAGCGCCGTCTCGCCAGAACCGACTTTTTGTGGGTGGCCGGGCCGGGTCGCGACGGCAATATGCGCCAATTCAATTAACTCGCGCCAGCAATGCCAGCCTTCGAGCCGGGCGAACGCATCGGCCCCGAGCAGCAGCACCAGCGGTCGCTCGCGGCCATGAACGGCACGCAGGCGCTGCAGACTAGTGACCGTATAACTCGGCTGGGGCGCGTCAGCCTCGGTCGTATCGAGAGCAAAAGCGGAGTTGCTGGCGATCGCCAAGCGCACCATGGCGACACGGTCGGCGGCGGGCGTCTGCGGCACTTCGCGCAAGGGCGGTTGGCCGGCGGGAATCCACAGCACCTGCTCCAGACCGAGGCGACCAATCGCCTCTTCGGCGAGTCGCAGATGGCCAAAATGGACCGGGTCGAAGGTGCCGCCGAAAATTCCTAAGGGACTCGCTGACTGACCACCGCCCAGCTCATCATTCATCGGCGACGACGACATCGAGCACCGGCGTGTGAAATACGTCGCGGTAAGAAAGATAAATGCTGGCCACCAGCACCGGGGCGAGAACGAACAGCAACATCATGCGCAACACCACCGAAATCACGCCGACCAGAGCGCCCGAAATCAAACTAAACAGTATCAGCACCAGACCAGGGACGAGCACGCCAACCACGACGACCGCCAGACCATAGACGGTAAACGCGCGCCAGTTGCGCCAGCTGGCGACAAAACTGAAGAACACCGATTTGCCGGCCGCGACGTCGTCCCAGAGCGTGAGCAAGGGGGCGAACCAGAAGGCCATCAGCAGCGGCGAGGCCAGGGTGAGGATGATGGCCATGTCCTTGAGCATGGTCGCCGCCTCTTCTTCGTTCATGCCATCGCTGAGGTCAAGCTTCGTCCCGAGCGCCAGACTGATCAGCACCAGCAAGGCCGACCCGGCCAGATGCAGGAGTCCGAGCCGAATCATGCCCACCTGACGCACGGCAATCCCTTCGAGCAGCACCGGCAAGGTCAGCATACGGGCAGACTCGATAGCACGGCAGCCATTGGCCAGCATGGCCGTCAGCGTCGGCAACACCATCGGCAGCAGAAAGGGGCCGATACCGGGGATCAGGTTGATAACGATCACCAGCAGCAGATACGAGAACGTCAGCCCGGTGAGTAGCGGCGGACTGCGACGGAAAAGCTGGAAGCCGGCGATCAGCCAGAGCATGCCATGGCGGGCGGGAAGGGTGCGCGCGTGCATCAGTCGTCCACCCGGCCAAAGCTCACGGTTTGTGCCGGCGGCGGCAGTTCGAGCGGATCGAAAGCGCGGTCGCCTTCGGGATCGGCGACGCCGCTGGCCTTGAGATCGGTGAAATTGAAAAGTTGCTTGTCCATGAGGTGCGAGGGTACGACATTGGCGAGGCCACGGAAAAGGTTTTGTACGCGGCCGGGGAATCGTTTGTCCCAGTCGCGCAACATGGCCTTGACCTGCTGGCGTTGCAGATTGGGCTGCGAACCGCACAGATCACAGGGAATGAGGGGAAAACCACGCACCTCGGCCCAGGCTTCGAGATCGGTTTCGCGCACATAGGCCAGCGGCCGGATCACCACATTGCGGCCATCGTCGGAGACCAGCTTAGGCGACATGGCCTTCATCTTGGCGCCAAAAAAAAGGTTGAGAAACAGTGTTTGCAGAATGTCGTCGCGATGATGGCCGAGCGCGATCTTGGTGGCACCCAGCTCTTTGGCGACGCGATACAGCACGCCGCGCCGCAAGCGCGAACACAACGAACAGGTGGTATTGCCTTCCGGGATCAGGCGCTTGACGATGGAGTAGGTGTCCTGCTCCTCGATATGGAAAGGGATGCCGAGTTCGGCCAGGTAGGCGGGCAGGATGTCGGCCGGGAAACCCGGCTGCTTCTGGTCCAGATTGACCGCCACCACGTCGAAGTTGATCGGCGCGTGCTCCTTGAGATAGAGCAGGATGTCGAGCAGGCCGTAGGAATCCTTGCCGCCCGACAGGCAGACCATGACCTTGTCGCCATCCTCGATCATGTTGTAGTCGGCAATCGCTTGGCCGACATCGCGGCGCAAATGCTTGGCCAGCTTGTTGGCTTCAAAAGCGACTTTTCGCGCTTGCTTGTAAGTCGGTGCGGCGATATTCATAGATGAGCCGTGCGTCCGCCATCGACATTGATGACCTGGCCAGTAATGTAAGGGGCGTCGAAGACGAGAAATTTGACGGTGCGAGCGATATCGGCCGGCGAGCCGACGCGCTTCAGCAGCGTGTGCTCGATGATCGCGCTCTGCTCGGCGGGCGGAAAATCGCTGTCGTTTTCCGGCCACTGGATCGCGCCAGGAGCGACGGCATTGACGCGTACCGCAGGCGCCAATTCAATCGCCAGCGCACGGGTGAGATTGAGCAGACCACCCTTCGCCGCGCAATACACCGGGTAGCCCTTGAGCGGACGCTCGGCGTGAATGTCGGTGATATTGACGATGCAGCCCTGCGTTGCCGTCAAATGCGGCGCCGCCGCCTGGGCCAGAAACAGCGGCGCCTTGAGGTTGGAGCCGAGCAGATCGTCCCAAACCGCCGTGTCGACAGCACCGACTTTTGTCGGGTAGAAGGACGACGCGTTATTGATCAAGCCATCTAGGCGACCAAAGTGGCGGATCACGGCATCGACCAGTGTCGACAGCGCGTCGACGTCGAGCAGATCGGCGGAGAAGGCGGCAGCAGAATCGGGGCGTTGGGCATTGAGCGCGGCCACCAGAGTCTCGGCATCACGCGCCGAGGCGCGGTAATGAATGGCGACGCGGGCACCCGCTGCATGCAGGGTTCGCGCGATTTCGGCGCCCACCCGACGGGCGGCACCGGTAACAAGAATGACCGGAGAATTCATGGAGCGCGCAGTATACCGGCGAGCACTCGGGCAGCGGCGGCAAAGCCGAACGCGGCAGTCACCGCGACGGACGAACCGTAACCGGCACAGGCGAGTCCCGCCGCGCCATCCACCGGCAACGCGCATGTATCGCTGCTCGCAGGACGCAGAATGGGTTCCTGGGAAAACACGCACTCGACGCCGAATTTCTTTTTCGGATCACGGCTGAATCCGTATTCCTTGCGCAAACGCGCACGCACCTTGGACGCCAGCGCATCCTGCACCGTGCGCGCGAGGTCGATCACCTCGGTCCGGGTTGGGTCCATGCGTCCGCCGGCACCCCCCGTGGTAACAATGCGGATACCGGCACGGCAACAGTAGGCGATCAGGGCCGCCTTGGCGCGCACGTTGTCGATCGCATCGATGACGGCATCGCATGCCGGCAGCAGCGTGGCGATGTTTTCTTCGTCGATGAACTCCTCAACACAATTCACCGTGCAGCGCGGATTGATCGCCGCGATCCGCTCGCGCATGGCGACGACTTTGGCTGCGCCGAGCGTGCTTTCGAGGGCGTGTATCTGCCGGTTCATGTTGGACTCAGCGACGTGATCCAGATCGATCAGCGTCAGTTGACCAATACCGGACCGTGCCAGCGCTTCGACCGCCCAGGAACCGACACCGCCGATGCCGATGGCCACCACATGCGCCGCCGCCGCGCGGGCGAGCGCACCCGGCCCGTAGAGCCGGTCGATGCCGCCAAAGCGACGCGTGAAATCGGGATCATCATCCATGGCGCGGGATGATAGCGCCGTCCTGCCAACACCGACTTTTTCCCTTATTCTGTGGGCCATCACAACAAAAGCCAAGGAGATGGACATGGTCACCCGGACTGCGAAGGCGTCGACAATTGCTACCGCCAAACCCGCACTGAAGAAACCGCGCCGCACCAGCGCCGGCGACGTCGACCCGGCGATCAGTGAAAAGGGCATCGAAGGCTATAAGGTCAAAGATAGGCTGAGCGCCGCGCGCGATTCCAAGGAAGCCGCCGTGCGCGACATCATCTCGCATGCCACGCCGGGCAGCGGTCCCAAGCTAGCGAAGGCGCTCACAGCAATGTTCGAGGGGGCTTCGCCGGACGATGTCGCGGCTTTGAAGGATGCGCTACTGCAAAAAGAGGACGCCGCTGCCAGCCATCCCGACGACGAACTCTCTCCGGACTGGCGTGTCGGCGGTTACCCGTACCGCCACCTGATGTCACGCAAGACGTATGAAAAGCAAAAATACCATCTGCAGGTCGAGTTGCTCAAACTGCAGGCCTGGGTCAAGGAAACCGGCCAGAAAGTGGTGATCCTGTTCGAGGGCCGCGACGCCGCCGGCAAGGGTGGCACCATCAAGCGCTGCATGGAACACCTGAACCCGCGCGGCGCCCACGTCGTCGCTCTGGAAAAGCCGTCCGAAACCGAGCGCGGCCAATGGTACTTCCAGCGCTACGTGCAGCATTTGCCGACCGCCGGCGAAATCGCGCTGTTCGACCGCTCCTGGTACAACCGCGCCGGCGTTGAACGCGTGATGGGTTTCTGCAACGACACCGAGTACAACGAATTCATGCGCCAGACGCCAGAATTCGAGCGCACCCTGGCACGCAGCGGCGTGCATATCATCAAGTTCTGGTTCTCGGTCTCGCGCAAGGAACAGCGACGCCGATTCAAGGAACGCGAAACGCATCCGCTCAAGCAATGGAAGCTGTCGCCGATCGACCTCGCCTCGCTCGACAAGTGGGACGAATACACCAAGGCCAAGGAAGCGATGTTCTTCTACACCGACACCGCCGACGCACCGTGGACGGTCATCAAGTCCGACTGCAAGAAACGCGCGCGTCTCAATGCCCTGCGCTACATCCTGCACAAGCTGCCCTACACCAACAAGGATCCGCACCAGATCGGCACGCTCGATCCGCTGCTGGTTGGCCGCGCCCACGTAGTCTACGAGCGTGGCGAAAAGGAAACCGCCGTATTGTGAGCGGCGCGAAACGCTGATGTACCTGCCTTCGCACTTCGCCGAGGAGCGCCTGGACCTACTGCACGAAGCGATTCGTGCCCATCCGTTTGCGACCCTGATTACCCAGGGCGCAAGCGGTGTTGCGGCGGATCATCTGCCATTTCTGCTGCAACCCTTGTCTGGAGCGCTGGGGACGCTGCAAGGACATCTGGCGCGCGCCAATCCGGCATGGTTGGCTGCGTCCGATGTAGCCACCAATGTCCTGGTCATTTTTCATGGTCCGCAAGCTTATGTCAGCCCGTCGTGGTATCCGACCAAACAGGAACACGGCAAGGTCGTGCCGACCTGGAATTATCAAGTGATCCATGCCCGCGGACAGTTGCGCGTGATCGACGATCCAGATTGGAAGCGCGCGCTGCTCGATGGGCTCACCCGTGAGCATGAGGCGGCGTTCCCCGAACCGTGGCAAGTCGCCGATGCACCATCGCAATACATCGATCGCCTGCTGACGGCCATCGTCGGTATCGAGATTGAGATCACTGACCTGGAAGGCAAATTCAAGCTCAGCCAGAATCAACCGGAAGTGAATCGCGCTGGAGTCATCGCTGGACTCGGCGAGCGGAACGAGCGAAACGCACAGGAACTTGCGGCGCTGATGACCCAACGGGAGTGCAGGAAAGATTGCGATGCGGGCTGAACTGCCGCCGCCCTCGCCCGATGCCGCAACGGCAAGCCAGGCACTGACCAAAATCATCGCCGCCGAAATCGAGGCTGGCGGCGGCTGGATGAGTTTTGCCCGTTACATGGAGTTGGCACTATATGCGCCGGGGCTGGGCTACTACAGCGGCGGCTCGCACAAGTTTGGCGCCGAGGGCGACTTCCTCACCGCACCGGAACTCACCCCCTTGTTCGGCCAGGCATTGGCGCGGCAGATCGCACAAATTTTGCACGCGTCGGCACCCTTGGTGATCGAAGCCGGCGCCGGCAGTGGCCGCCTGGCGGCCGATCTCCTGCCGGCCCTCGATGCACTTGGCGCCCTGCCTGAGCGCTACTGCATCCTTGAGCTTTCCGGCGAACTACACGCCCGCCAACAGGCAATGCTCGCCGAGCATGCGCCTGACTACCTCGCGCGCGTCGAATGGCTGGACGAACTGCCCGAAAAATTTTCCGGCTGCCTGATCGGCAATGAAGTGCTCGATGCGATGCCAACGCATGCGGTGCGCTGGACTGAGGCGGGGGTCGACGAAGGCGGCGTCATACTCGACAACGAGCGTCTGGCATGGGGCAACCGCCCAGCCGGCGCGACGTTACGTACGGCGGCCGGATCGTTGTCGGTAGTGGCTCCCTATCGCGGTGAAATCAGCCTCACCGTTCGCGCCTGGGTCGGGGAACTCGCACGTCGCCTCGACAAAGGTGCCTTGCTCTTGCTCGACTACGGCCTGCCGCGCCGAGAACTGTATCTGCCGCAGCGCGATGGCGGCACCGTGCGTTGCCATTATCGCCATCGTGCGCACGACGATCCTTTCTGGTATCCCGGTCTTTCGGATATCACCTCTCACGTGGATTTCACCGCTGTCGCCGAGACCGGCTTCGATGCCGGTTTGGAAGTCTTGGGCTACACCGCGCAAGCCAATTTCCTAATCAATTGCGGTATCGGCGAACTGCTGCTCGAAAAAGTCGGCGCTGGCGGGACGGCGGCCGGGGCCGGGCTGAAGGCCCAAGGTGCGGTCAATATCCTTCTGTCGCCCAACGAAATGGGCGAATTGTTCAAAGTAATCGCCATGGGGCGCGGCCTGAGCTCTGATGTGCTGCCGCTGATCGGATTCAAGCGCGGCGACCGAACGCACGCGCTGTAAATCGCCGTGGCAGCTTGTGGCCAGCCTTAGCGGGCGTCGCGCAGCTTGAATATCGGCTGCTCGGCCAACGTTCCGGGAGCAATCAGTTGCGGTGTCTGTGGCCCCGCCTCCTTGTCCCGATTCTTTTCCATGATCAAGCGCGCTGCGTCGAACAGTTCACGTTGCGAAAGCATGCCATCGCGATCAGTATCCGATTCGCGCGCCATGGCAGAAAGCAGCGAGTAGGTGAACAATCCATGCTTCCCTTCGTCATGCTCCTGCGATTTCTCGTCACTCTTCGATGCCAGCATCAAAGAAAACAGTGACGCCGCCGAGCGCTTAAGCAGGGAATGCGACTCGAACTTGCCCTCGATGCCGCGCGCATGGCAGGTGTCGACAATCAGGAGCCGACGACCCGCCGTATTCCTGAGGCTATCGAAAAAGGTCGACCACGAAATCAGGTTTTCGGGCTCGGTACCCTTTGCCAGGCGCGAAAGATCCATCGCCTTGACATCGCGCGGGACAAAATAATAGTTGCCGGCTTTGTCGCTGACGCCGTGGGAAGCCAGGAAAATGATCGCTGTATCGGCGGCTTCGGCCTGCTGAACGAAATCAAGCGCATCCATGATTACTTTCTTGCCCGGCTTCTCTCCCGTGTTGTCGCTAATCACGCGGATGAAGGCTTGCTTGAAGAACGGCGTGGCATTAGTGAGCAGGGTATTTGACATGACTTCGGCATCATTGGCGGCATACGCCAGCGTCGTTTCCTCGGACAAAGCGGGGAAGGCGTTTACGCCGATAGCCAGGAGATACAGGTTGCCCGCGACATTGGCGATCGTCATTTCGTCGGGCAAGGCGATGTAGGTCTCGGCAACGCCCATGGAAAGACCATTGAACGCCTCTACCCGAATATCGTTCTCGCGCTTCGATAAGGGCAGGCTGATCTGGCGCGTAAACCCGCCGGACTCGGCTTCCGAAAGATGTCGTTCACGCGCTGGAGTGACCGGTATGCCATTCACAAATACCGCGATGTCACGCGTTGCCGTCGCGCCGCGATCACCTTTGATCTGCAGCCGGACATTGGCTCGGCCAGTGACTTTGTCAATATCGTCGACGCGCAAATGTAGCCGCGGCGGAGCAATCTCGCCGATGCGCGCAATATCGTAGCGAGGTACGGCCTGCCGCGCCGTGTCATCGATTGCCGCGCGGAAACCATCATGAACGACATCCGGACGATAAAGGATGCGGTCAAACTGGACCGCACGGAGGAAATCCGGCGTCTGCTCCTTGCCCCGATTGACGTGCCAACCAACGAAGGTGTCGCCAAATACCGACGAGATGTAGTGGCCATCAGGCAACCAGGAAATCCACTCGCGATCATTGTTGTGCTGAAAATAGGCAAACACCTCGGCGCCATCCTGCATTCGGTACCACCGTATCGTGCCGTCAGAGAGAGCCGCCAAGGCGAGCTTTCCACTTTGGCTGACATTAACGGCCCAGGCCACGGCCGGGAGCTTTACCGCCCACAGTTGGCGCGCCTCCTGATCGAGCAAGCGCACTGCCCATTCCGTGCCGAGCAGGACATGTTTTCGATCGGGAGCAATGGCATAACTGCGGGCCATTTCATAATCATCAAGTTGTGGTGTCTTGCCATTGATTCGCGGCGCATAGGTGTTCTTCCAGCCAGTCACTTCCAGGCCAGGTGTCAGCAGAATAGGCGGCAAAACCAGTGCCGCTGGTGGTGTGGTTGGCGCCTGATCACCGGCTCCGAGGGCTGAGAATGAACGGTTTAGCGGCAAGCCTGGCGCGGATGGATAGTGGATCAGTGCGCCGTCGGGCGAGACATGCAGCCGGCCATGTGCCTCGTTAAAATCAATAATATCGGGACCACGAACGAGATCCACCTTGGCCGCTGGACCGAGCACGCCAAATCCGGGATCTTCGGCGGCAAACGCAATCCGATTGCCAGACATTTGCTGCAATTCAGGTATCCGATTGTTCGAGACGAGTATTGTCTGCAACGGCCCGGTCCCGCCCTCGCCCCAGCGATAGACCGGATTCTTGCCCGTGCCGCCGTAATCACCCGCAGCGTAGAGCGTCTTGCCGTCACTCGCCCACACCACGCTCAAGATCGCTTTTTGATCTTGCAACGGAAGCGATGGTGGGCTAAACAGAAAGTTGAGATTGAGGCCTGAAACCACCGACACGGCGGCCGTATCGACAAACCCAAGCGCGATCTTCGAGGCGTCAGGCGAGAAGCGAACCGAGATCGGCTTGCTGCCACCAGGAACAACACGGCGGCCAAGAATCTTGAAGTTCGAATCATAAAGACGGGTCATGCCGTCCAATGAAACAGTGGCCAGGCGGCCGGCGCGATCGAAATCCATATCGGTCAGTTTGTCGCGATATTGGGTATCGCGAGCGATGACTTGGCCATCTGCTATCTGAACAACATCCAGCCCGGCGCGCCCCTGCAATCCCACTGCGAGATGTTTGCCATCGGGCGACCAAGCCAAGGCGTGAATCGCATCGCGAAACCCGCCAATCCGCCGAATCAATTCGCCGCTGGTCGTGTCCAGAAGATAAACCGATGCGGTCCCGTCCCAGTCCCAGCCGGTCCAACCACCGGCCGCAAGTGTCTTGCCATCCGGCGACAGTGCAAGACCAAACAGCTGCCCTTCATGGCCGCTGTCCATTGGCACCCGAAGTGTGGCAATCAGACGCATCTGCGGCAACTGCCAGATGCGGATGGTTTTGTCGTCACCCGCCGTAATCACCCGGTCACGTGCCGCGTCGACCACAATGCGGCGGATCAGGGTGGTGTGCATTCCCGTTTCGACCCGGAATATGGGCAAACGCGATGGCTCGCCAGCAATCACAGCCGGGATACCGACGAGCGTCAGCAAGACCAGCAGTAGCGTTCGCCTAAGGCCGGACACGACCACTATCCAAACGGTCTTCATGACCAAAGTCGGTTTCCCGTGCCTCGCCGCGACCAGCAGAAAACACCAAAATCGGAACCGCGAAGTTTTGCATCTCCAGCGTCGGCGATCCGATAGATGGGGCATTGGCGGTGATGCTTGCGCTATCCGGAGCGGCATCGGTCAAGGTTTCCGGTTCGGTTCCGGCGAATTGTAGTGGCTCGTCGACCGCTGTCTGAACAGTCACTTCAGCGACAAAAATCTCGCCAAAACTATCGCCCGAATTGCTCTCGGGCGCACCGGCGCTCGCGACATTCACCACTCCGGGCGACGTGCCTGTCGCGCTTACTGCGCCCGGCGCTCCAGTCGCTCCGCCAGGACTTTGTCCAGGCGCCGACGCACTGGCGAGACTAGGGGAGGCACCGCCGATACTGACGCCACCGGGGGCTGACGGCGGCAAGGCGCCGGGAATCGGTGGAGCACCGGGCCCGGCGATTGTGGGACCAACTGAAATGGCTGGACTAACAGTGGGAGTATGAGGAATTCGTGGAACGGTAGCCAAGTTAATTGTGTCTGTGTATGTGACACCATTCGAGTCCGAAATTGAACGGGTTCCAAAGGTCGACTGAATACCCGTGTAGGACGGATTTGCAAAAGTGACTTGTCCGTTTGGTGCTGCGATGGAGATGTTGCCCTCAGCACGCACTTCGTGCATGTTGATATTTCCGTGTTGGGCGACCATGTTCACACTGGCGGCCCCAAGATCCGTGGGATTCCACTCTGCGGGATTAGCGACCACGGCCACGTGCGCACCAATAGTGCTAGTTACCGTGATGTTGCCTTGAGTTGATGTTATGGATATTGGCTCCGTCGTTTCGATCTGCTCGATGCTCACATTCCGCCCCGCAGTAACTGTGAATGGTTGAGGGGCATGGACAATCGGGGGAGGACTGAAATAAGGGAATTCACCATAGGAAACGTGAGTTCTGCGCAATGAAATATCACCACTGGCAGTCACCGCAAGACCACCGGTATTACCCATGATCCAGGTGGTCGAGCCCGCAGGACCCAGTGTGATATTGCCAAAAATACTGGTATCGAACGGACCCGCCCAAGTCGGAACTGGAACGCCGGCAATGGTCAAGTTCTCTATATCCAGGAAGGGATTGGTTCCTGCCGACAACACGGCCGAATCTGCATCAAGCGAAGTATTGTCATTAAGCAACGCATGAGTAATGCTTAGATCGCGCCCAGCTTTGGCAACCAAAGCGCCAGCGATGCCGCCTCGGAAACTAATGTCGCGCCCGGCATATAGCCGAGGCGACCTGTTTAAAGTTACCGGAATGCCAGTGATATCCTCTGCCGCGACCAGCGTTAACGATGGCGCATTCATGGCCAGATTGGTGATCGAACCGGTTGTCGAGATCGCGTTGATTACAGGAGCAAAATCACCGGTATTGAAGCCTGTGATTCCAGCATAGCCAGCAAGATCGATCCGGTCTATGGAACCCTCACGGGTCCTCATCACTCCGCCGCCGCTAATCCAGCCATGGGTGGATTTGATTGTCAGGTGCCCGCCGGTGCGAACAGAAGTCGGATGAATATCTCCTATCGCTTCCAGATACAAGTTGCCATTTTTGGCATCGATATCACTGACGAACCCGGTCGATAACGGGAATCCATAAACTGGGTCCGTGGCAGGATTGGGATCGACTACCCAGCTTTGAGAAATTCCACCTGACCCGGCAATGATTCGAATATCCGCATTATTGCTATAAATACGCTGATTGACGAACACACCATTGCCACCGCTTATCGTCACCGATCCAGTCGTATCAGGAATGGTCTGACTGATCGTCACGTTACCGTGGGTCGATGTCAATGAAAGTGGACCGGTGGTGAAATAGCCAGTCGTTACGGGGTCATTCACTCCCGCAGGTACCGGACCATTTGTCAGGTCCGCATACGAACTCACCAGAATGGCACCCTTGTCTGAGCTTATCTTGAGTGAAGGGGCGATATTCACGGCGCCACCCGTGGAAACCAGCGCCAAGCTTCCCGCATCCACACTTGCCAGGGTGGCCTTGTAGGTGGCAATCGGCTGATTGAGATTGATGTTGCCCGTCGCCACCAGGCTAATCTGGCCACCCGGTAAGGCGTTCCGATTGATCGTCGGATAGGTGCTATCGCTACGATCCCACGGCCCTACTTTGGCATCAACATTGATATCGCCACCAGCCTGCATCGCCAGATTGGCGCCGGTGGTGGTATTGGCAACCACTTGATTGATGTTGATATTGCCGGCAGCAGCAAACAGAGTATTTCCGGTTGTTTCGTACACCGGCACATTGATGTTGATGTCGCCACCCGTCGAGCGGACCGTCAACGCGCCGCTGGTGACCATGGACCCGGTATTGATGGTCTGTCCGGCCGTCACCGAAATTGGCCCGTTTCCGGCGCGCAACTGTCGGGTCTGCGGCGCACCATAGGTATCCACACCGTTTGCAGCCAACACGACCGAGGCGCCGGCGCTCGCCGAGATGGGACTATTCGCCGACACGATATCCTGATTGACAAGGACATCATGGCCGGCCGCCAGCCCAATGCCGCCGCCGATATTGTCGATGCGGGCATTGACTTCGATATTTCCTCCAGCCCCAGCAGATAATCCACCCGCAATGTTGGCGATCGGTGAATTGATGAAAATCGAACCAGCGGCGAAAAGAGCGACGCTTCCAGCATCGCTACCAATCGCGGTACCTACGGTAATCGATCCACCGCTGGCAACGGCAACACCACCAGCGCCCTGGAGGGTACCGGTAAGAATATCCCCGCCGGAATAGACCGAAACCGAACCGGAGCCACCGTAGAAGCCACCGGACCCAAACGAGACACCGCTGTTTCCGCTCACGTTCAGGCTGCCACCATCGATGGCGATATCGCGCGCCAGGTTTAATGTCCGTCCGGCTGACAAGGTGGCCGACGTTGCGCCCAAGCCATGAACCGGGGCATTGACAGCGAGGTCAAGCCCGGCAACGGCAGTCAGCCCACCGGCGCCAAAAACGAGTCCTTGATTGATGCTCAGACTCGAACCGGCACTGAGTGAAACGGCGCCACTGGCAATAATGGCCCCAGTGCTCAGGTTGCCGCTGGCCTGGAGAGCAACCGAGCCGCTGCCGGCATAAGCTCCCCCAGAACCGGTGAACAGCAGATTGCGGCCGGCGTTCGCCGTAATGCTGCCACTATCAATAACAATCGGTTGGGAAATAGTGGCATCGCCATCTGTGCGAATCGCCACCGTACTGTTACTGCCACCATTTACGGATGAATTGAGAAACAGATTTCCTGAACTGGCAAGCGAAAGGGTACCGTTCAATCCCATTCCAATCGGCTGGCCAATCGTCAGGTCTATCGGTGACGAAAGAGAAATCGGTCCACTACCGCCCTGGATTGCTCCGTGCAGGGATAGGGAACCGGAACCCGGATTGAGAACAATTGCCCCAGTGCTCTGGATCTCGCCAGTATCCAGGCCGTTGCCTGCAGTAAGCGAAACAGATGCATTTCCGGCGTAAAGGCCGGCGCCTGCGGTGAACCGCGTTTGCCCGCCGGAACGGGCAGTGATCGCCCCGGAGTCGGTAGAAATTGACTGGTTGACCAATAGATTCTGGCCGGCATTGAGGAGCACGGCACCGCCAGGTGCGCCGGTACTTCCCGGGGCGTGTTGTGCGCCATCAATACGGGCATTAATCTCGATGTTGCGCCGAGCCACGACATTGAGTGACGCACCGGATTGCAGGTTAAGCAAGGGCTGGTTCACGTTAACGTCTTCGCCGCTCTCAAGAAACAGGTAGCCGTTAGTCGCAATAAATGGTGAGTTGATTCGTATGGAACCGGCCTGCGCACTCAGATTGACGCCCGTCAGCGAACTGACCGTACCGCCAAGATCGACGCCAAGGCTACCCGTGATTTGTATTGGCCCACTACCCGCAAACAAGCCACCGGACGAAGTAATGTCGGCTCGCCCGGCTGCGACTACGGTGATCGGCGCCGCGTTGGTCGCGATGAAGTCAGCTATGGTGACGTTACCACCGGCTGTCATTCTGACGGCTCCGCCCGGCGTTCCTGTCTGGCCATCGATCGGTGCGTTGACACGAATATCGCTACCCGCATTGATATCCAGGGCAGCACCAGAGCGCAGATTGACAATCGGCGCATTGATGGCGACATCGTCGTGAGCAGCCAAATGCACGTCGCCAACTTCAGCAGCGATGGGTTGATCAACATGGACGTCCCCGCCAAGTGATGTCAACCACAGTGCCCCCGTCGTCAACAGAGTGCCGGTCGATAGGCTTCCCCCCGCGCTCACCGAGATGGGGGCATTGCCGGCAAAGACGCCCTTGCCCGACGCAAAACTGACTGTTCCATCGCGTGCGGTCAGATGCACCGCACCATTGTTGGTCACGATAAAGTCGTTGATCGCCAGATTGCGCCCGGCACTTAGGGAAAGCCCCCCACCGCCATACAAACCAAGCCCGCTGATCGGTGCATTGAGAAAGATGTCCAGATCAGCCTGCAGGTTGGTGCTGGTTCCGGTGCGCAGAATTCGGCTCAGAATTCCTGCATCCAGCGCAGTGATCGAGATCGTTTCCGGGTCAAGGAGGAGCATGCCCGGCAAACCGGCGGGTGAACCGGCATCGACATCGCCAGCGAATGCCAAGTTATGTTTGCCGGAGACTTCAACTCGGCCACCTTTACCTCCCGCCGCACCACCACGCGCCGAGATGGATCCGGCAAACTGAGTCTGTCCGTCAGACCAGAAAACCACTTCGCCGCCGGATCCGTTTTGTATGGCATCTGCCTTGATCGTGCTGCCTGAATCAATATGCAGTTGCTGGGCGCGTTGCCCGTCACCGCGCCCCTGCCAGGCACCGCCAACATGCACGGTTCCTCCGCCAATCGCGCCACTGACATCGAGACGGGCGCTTTGCAAATTTACGCTATCCGCAATGAGCTCTATCGTTCCGCCTCGCTCATCCGGGGCGAGACCGCGTGCGTTTAGCGTACTGGATACGGTGACCGTAGCACCGGGGGCAAGCAGGGAAATTGTTCCAGCACTACTGGCCACTGAGTCGGCCCGAACCACACCGGAAAGATTGACGATCTGATCGAGAGCCAGTTTCCCGGCCCCAGCGGTGATGAAGACGATCTTACCGCCGGCCGCATCGATGGTTCCGGTCTGCTCAAGTTGTCGGCCAAGAGTGTGTCCGTCGGCGTCCAGCAAGTTCGCTACCTGACGCTCGTCGATAGTGAAACGGATGAGATTGTCGCCATACAGATCCAGAGCAAACGCGTCGCCACTCGCGAGAGCGACTTTCCCAAGTCGGGCGGAAAGAATTCCATCGTTGCCGACATTCGGCGCCACCAGAGCAATCAAGCCGCCCTCAGCTGCGGTCAGCGTGCCCGCGTTACGGATGCTGGCCGCAGGCATTCCTGGCTGATCAAAACGCAAAAGGCCATTCATGAAGTCCTGGGTCGAAATGTTGGCGGTCGCGGCAACAAGACTGCCAACATTGATCTTGGCATCGCGACCGAAGATCACTCCGTACGGATTGACGAGAAAAACCTGCCCGTTGGCCAAAAGATGGCCATCGATTTGCGAACTTTGGCTGCCACCAATGCGGTTCAGGACCGCCGAACTCGCCGCTGGCTGGATGAACTGGACGACCTCATGCGTAGCAATATCAAATCCACGCCAATCAATAACTGCGCGATCGCTGCTCTGGATTATCTGGGTCAGGACACCGCTACCGCGAATATCCGCTTGCCCCGCACGTACGACACCCCCTTGTGGTTCTGCATACACAGGCATCCACAGGCTGATACATCCGGCTGCGAGAAGCGCCACGCTCAAAGGCTTGATCTGAGCATTTAGGTGCTTGACGATTCCGTGGCATTTGCGTGGATTCATGTTCAACTCCTCATGTCCGAGGGTCGGAGGCTAGTACCGGGCTGACAAGCTGAGAAACAGTCGCGGCCGTTTATCGGCCTCAAACGCAGGTATGCGATTCAGTGGCTTGCTCAGCTCCAGCGAGAACGAAATCGAGGACGGGAGATCAAGTCGCACGCCCAGGCCGGCACTTCGCGCTGTCTCAGTCATGTTTTGCCCCGGCATCGCAACGCGTTGGCGGACAGTCCCAGCATCAAAGAACACGTACGCCCGATACGGAACAGGCCGCGACAAATCGATCTGGCCCGTTTTGCGTAGTTCCAACTTGAGCGCCGTGCCGTGATCACCGACAAATTCGGATGGTCCATAGCCGCGCCCAAACAAATCACCGCCCAGGCCAAACAGCTCAGACGCCAGCAAGGTATCAAACGCGTACTGCCCGCTGAGAGCAGCGAGCAAGGTCCAACTTGGGTAAAGATCCTGCACGCGAGCAAGAAACAAGTTGAGCTTGCGGAAGTCGGTCGCGCCGCCAGCACGAGTCAATAGCGGACTGTTACTGTTGGACGCGCCCAAACTGCGGAAGCCCTGGCTGAACTCGAGGTCAAGGAGTGTCGTACCACCAAAGTGGTCGATCCGGTCGTAGGTCATGCCAACACGCAGTGCTCGAATTCGATCCTGACGGTCCTGAATATCAAACACGCGCTCTTCACCGTCATGCGACGTCAGACTGGCCCTAACTGAAAGATTCTCACGGCGAGTACGCCAGAGCGGGTACGCAAGCGTCGCAGCGAGTCCGAGCGAGCGCGTTTCAAGATTGAGTGACACGAAGCTGCGGTCCTTCGGTGTGGCCTGTGAAGTACCGAGGCTCAATTTCAGCTTCAAGCCCTCGTCACCCAGTTGCAACTCGTTTTGCAGCGCGGCATACCTCATTTCACCGCCAGGGCTGGCTGCGAGTTTGACTCCGAAACTGTCATTGCTAGCCAACAGGTTTGCGAAGGCCGCATCGGCCATGATCCGTGTGTCGCCGAGCATTTCGCCGCTGCGGTTATCCGCGCTCAGCCCCGCGTTCCATGCCCGTCGCGTCAGTTTGATCATCAGATCAGCGGCACCGAACTCAGTCCGGGATGGCGAGAGCGTTGCCGACGCCCGGATTCCGGGCAGATCGTTGATGAGCAGCATGTACCGCTCCAGCGCAGCGGTCGTTAGTGGGCGAGCCTGGCGTATTTTTTCGGCGTAGCGGACAACAAGAATATCGTTGTCGGCTGCGCCTTCTATTCGGACATCGGCAATGTAACCCTCTACAGCCCGAAGATGCACCACCGGGGGGGCCACCGCCGCCACAGTTTGCGCCGGCACAATGACCTGGGACAGAAGATAGCCCGAGTTTCTGTAGCTCGCGGTCAGCGTATTGGCAAGGCGGTAAAGATCGGCAAGAGTGACTTGACGCCCGAGATAGTCTGCCGTTGCAGAATCAATATCCCCTGCCGAGAGAACACTATTTCCATCAACCACGATGCGTTCGAGGGTGAATCGAACTGCGTCGGCGCCGTCAGGGGGCTGTGGGGGGGAGACTGCAGGGAGAAAGGCTCCAACTGGCGGCGGAAGCTGCGGCGTCGGCTGAAATTGCCGCTCAACCTGCCCAGGCGAAATTCGCATAGGCGCCACCGTTTGCGCGCTAGCCGTGCAGGACAACGCAAACAGCCCCATTACCACTTGATACTTCAAAATCACGACTACGCTTTCTGTATGGGCAGCACCGCTAGGTGCTCGTCCCCATTTCATTGCCCAGACTCATTTCGGGCAATCCAGGCCTTTAGCCCCGAAGATGTTTGATCAAAAACTCAACACTGCTGCAAAAGCTGATCCCACGCAAAGCTTAATCGAATTCAGCCCTGATTACGGTAAATCGTATTCAGGAAAGCATCGGCATCCACCTCGGTATCAGTCGACAATGTTGCATGAACCTCTTGCAGCGCAAGCTGCAATTCAGGGCTCGGCGGCAACCACTCGGCGTTAAGCACTTCGTTCTCGAACGCGCCGAACTCGTCCTCCAGAACCTTGCCCGTACTCATATCCATCACCCAGCGCATTTCGGCCTCCCCGATGAAAACCGTTCGTCATTGAGTATAACGACGCACTGCGGAAAAGGTTGAACCACCCAGCACAACAAAATCAGGACTTATGGACTGTTGTGCCCGTGCCACTGCGCCACGGCGCCACTTTGATTAACAACAGCATGCCAGGAACGCCCAATGCGGCGCAGAGCATGAAGAAACCGAACCAGCCAAGTTGCTCGACCAACACCCCTGTCGTGGCATTGACAAAGGTGCGCGGCACGGCGGCCAGGCTGGTGAATAAGGCGAATTGCGTTGCGGTGTAAAGCGGATTGGTGGCGCGCGCGATGAAAGCCACAAAGGCAGCAGTACCCAGGCCCACGCCCAGGGCTTCGAAGCCAATCACCACCGCCAGCCGCGCCAGCGCCGGTGCATCAACAGCGTCGACGCGGCCGACCCAGGAGAGCCAGGCGAAGCCGAAAATCGAGACCAGCTGCACCACGCCGAACAACCATAGCGCCCGATTGATGCCCAACTTGATCATCCATAAGCCACCCAACAAACCGCCGAACACCGCCGGCCACAGTCCGGCGTGCTTCGCCACCAGTCCGATATCCGACTTGGCAAAACCCATGTCGAGGTAAAACGGCGTGGCCAGGGCCGTGGCCATCGAGTCGCCCAACTTGTAAAGAAAAATGAACGCCAGGATCAAGGCCGCTTCCTTGACACCGGCCCGGGTCATGAACTCATGGAAGGGCTCGATCACCGCTTCAGTCAGGGTCTTCGGTGCCGTCCCGGCCATTTCCGGCTCGCGCGCAAACGTGGCAAGGGCCATGCCGGGCAGCATGAACAAGGCCGTGATGACAAAGACCTGGCTCCAAGGCAGGTGATCGGCAAGGATCAATGAGAGCGACCCGGGCACCAGGCCGGCGATGCGATAGGCGTTCACGTGCACCGAGTTACCCAGGCCGAGCTCGTTCTCCGACAAGATCTCGCGCCGATAGGCGTCGAGTGCGATGTCTTGCGTGGCGGACAGCAGCGCAACCGCAGCGGCCAGCCAGAGTACCGCGCCAATTTCCCGGCTGGGCGAAAAGTAGCCGAGCATCGCGATCACCGCCATTAGACCGATCTGGGTTAGCAGCATCCAACTACGGCGGCGGCCGGCAATGCCGATCGGCGGCACGTAGCGATCGAGTAGTGGCGCCCAGAGGAATTTCCAGGTGTAGGGAAACTGAATCAGGGCGAACAACCCAATCAGCTTGAGATCGACGCCTTCGGAGCGCAGCCACGCCGGAATCAGGTTAAGGAGCAGATACAGCGGCATGCCGGAGGTGAATCCGGTAAACACGCAGATCAGCATGCGCCGTGTCAGCAGTGCAGCAAGCCAGGTTGGAGATTTCATCGGCGCAGTCTAGCGAGCACGGCCGAAGGCAATGCCCGGCTAAGGGGTAAAATCCACCGCCTACCTTGCTTACCTCGCCCTGGCGCCGTACCGCCAGAACCGACTTTTTGGAGAATCGCCGTGCAACTCGTCTGTCTCGACCTCGAAGGTGTCCTTGTTCCGGAAATCTGGATCGAATTCGCCCGTCGCACCGGCATTCCGGAATTGCGCCGCACCACGCGCGACGAGCCGAACTACGACACGCTGATGAAGTATCGGCTGGACCTGCTCAAACAGCACAAGCTTGGCTTGCCGGATATTCAGAAGGTCATCAGCGACATGGGACCAATGACGGGTGCCAAGGATTTTCTCGATGCCCTGCGCCGTGACTATCAGGTGATCATCCTTTCCGACACCTTTTACGAATTTGCCATGCCCTTGATGGCGCAGCTCGGCATGCCCGCGCTGTTCTGCCATAAGCTGGAAGCGGACGCTAACGGTTTCCTGGTCAATTACCACCTGCGCATGCCGAACCAGAAGATGGAGGCCGTCAAGCGCTTCAAGGAAATCAACTTCAAGGTCATCGCTGCGGGTGATAGCTACAACGATACCGCGATGTTGGCCGAAGCCCACGCCGGCATCCTGTTCCATCCGCCGCAGAACGTAATCGACGAGTTCCCGCAATTCCCGGTGACCATGAACTACGCCGAACTGCGCGCCGAGATCGACAAAGCCTCGGCCAAAATCTGATGCATCGCGACCGTTTCTACACGCTATCGGCTTCTTGCCCCGATCAAGTCGGCATCATCGCCTGTGTCACCGGCTTCATCGCCGAGCACAAGGGCTGGATACTCGAATCGAGCTTTCATTCCGACGAGATGACGGAACAACGCGCGGCGCGCTACTTCATCCGCATCGAGGTCAAGGCCGATTCGCTGCCCTTCATGCTGACCGAGTTCCGCGAACGCTTCCGGCCGATCGCCGAATCACTGCAGATGGACTGGCGGATCAATGATTCGGCCGTCAAGAAGCGCGTCGTCCTGATGGTCAGCAAACAGGAACACTGCCTCTACGATCTGCTGGCGCGCTGGCAGTCGAAGGAACTTGACATTGAAATCCCCTGCGTGATTTCCAATCACGATACGTTCAAGGGTTTCGTTGAATGGCATGGCATTCCCTTCCATCATGTGCCGGTCACGGCCGAGACCAAAGTGCAGGCCTTTGCCGAGGTGCAACGTCTATTTGAGGAATCGCACGGCGATACCATGGTGCTGGCGCGCTACATGCAGATTCTTTCGCCTGAACTGTGCGCCGCGCATCCGGGCAAGATCCTCAACATCCACCATAGTTTCCTGCCCAGTTTCGTCGGTGCCAAGCCGTACCATCAGGCCTATCAACGCGGCGTCAAACTAATCGGCGCCACCTGCCATTACGTTACCGCCGACCTCGACCAAGGCCCCATCATCGAGCAGGACGTGATCCGCATCGACCACTCGGACTCACCCAACGACATGGTGCGCTACGGCAAGGACATCGAGAAAACCGTGCTGGCGCGCGGCCTGCGCTATCACCTTGAGGATCGCGTACTCACCCACGGCAACAAGACTGTAGTTTTCCGGTAAACATTGATCATGAAAATTGCCCAGACTTTCGTTCTTTTTACTGCGCTGTTGGCTGGGGTGGCCGGGGTGGCTGATGCCCAAGATCAGCGTCAGTCCGTCCAATTGCCGCCCGCTGCGCAGGAATCACTGCGTGTCGAGATGCTGGACAACATGCTGGCCATCAATGGCATCCTCGAACTGATGGCCACCGGCAAAACCAAGGAAGCCGGCCAGTTGGCGGAAACCGCACTTGGCCGATCCGCCCAGGGCAAAAACCGACAAAAACCGTTCGATGCGCGTCCCGGACCGCACATGCCGCCGGCCATGCACGACATTGGTCTCGACGGCCACCGCGCCGCCAGCGAGTTTGCCAAAGTCGCCAGCGCCGGAGACCGAGAACAGGCCATTGCCTTGCTGCCGAAATTGACCGGCGCCTGTGTCGCCTGTCATTACTCCTACCGAACTCGGTAACGACACCGCCGCTAGCGTTCAGGCGTCGGTCGGCGGCTTCTTCGCTGGCCGCTGCAAAGTCACTACCTTGGCCTTACGTGGCTGATCCGGGTACATCGGCTTCTCGTTGGTAGCGCGCCCGGCTTCTTCCGTCAGCTCCTTTTCGCGCTCGGCAATCAGGCCGAACAGGTCACGAATATCGTGAATCGTGCTTTCCTGCAGCGGGTGCTGTTCGCCGGCTGCGGGTGTGGTGTCCTTGACGATATTCGCCAACACTTTGCGCAGCACACGCAGGATGCGCTGTTCCTTGCTCAATCCGTCGAGATGTTCCATTGGCTTCCGCTTCCTTTATCCGCTGTTTCGATGTTTGTGATTGCTCATGATAATCTTCCGCGCTCAATAAGAACCAAGGAGAAGTCTGTGCCCAGCCTATTGCCCCATATCGAACCCGATGGTCTACTCGAATACTCGGTGGTCTATACCGACCGAGCCTACAACCATATGTCACCCACCTTCATGGGTGCAATGCGCGACATCTCGGCCATGCTCAAGCAAGTCTATGGTGCCCGGTCCGTGGTCATCGTTCCTGGCAGCGGCACCTTCGGCATGGAAGCGGTGGCGCGTCAGTTTGCGGCAGGAAAGAAGTGTCTGGTCATCCGCAACGGCTGGTTCAGCTTCCGCTGGAGCCAGATCCTCGAAATGGGCAACATTCCCGCGTCGACGACCGTAATGAAAGCACGCCGTGTCACCGATGCCCATCAAGCCGCCTTCGCACCGCCGCCGATTGCCGAAGTCGTCGCCGCCATTCAAGAGCAGAAACCCGATCTGGTCTTTGCCCCCCACGTGGAAACCTCGTCCGGCATGCTGTTGCCCGACGACTACCTCAAAGCCATCGCCGATGCTGTACATGCCGTCGGCGGTATGTTCGTGCTCGACTGCATCGCTTCCGGCACGATCTGGGTCAATATGGTCGACACTGGCGTCGATATCCTGATCAGCGCACCGCAAAAAGGCTGGAGCGGGTCGCCCTGTTGTGGCCTGGTGATGCTCGGCGACGAGGCAAGAAAGCGCATCGATGCCACCACCACCAGCAGTTTTGCCTGCGACCTGAAGAAATGGCTGCAGATCATGGAAGCCTACGAAGCCGGCGGCTTTGCTTACCACGCCACCATGCCGACCGATTCGCTGGTCAGTCTGCGAGACACCATGCGCGAAGCGGAAGCTCACGGCTTTGCCGCACTCAAGTCGGCACAACAAACGCTCGGCGACAAGGTGCGGGCGCTGCTGGTCGCCCGTGGCTACAAGAGCGTTGCGGCGGAAGGTTTCCAGGCTCCCGGCGTCGTTGTCAGCTACACCGACGACATGGAAACGCACACCGGCAAGAAATTTGCCGCCAAGGGTCTGCAGATCGCCCCCGGCGTGCCGCTGCAATGCGACGAACCGGCCGATTTTCGTAGCTTCCGCATCGGCTTGTTCGGGCTCGACAAATTACTCAATGTCGAGCGCACCGTAAACACGTTGGAAACGGCAATGGATCAGCTCTGACGCCGACGCAGGAGATAAATACCGAACAGGATCATCGGCACGCTCAGCCACTGTCCCATGCTCACCACATAGGACACGCCGAAAATGCCATGATCCGGCTCGCGGAAGAACTCGGCGAGAAAGCGTAGTACGCCGTAACCGATCAGAAACATGCCGGACACCTGCCCAACTCCGCGTTGGCGCGCCGAAAAAATCCATAGCACCACGAATAGCAGCAAGCCCTCGCCGGCGGCCTGATAGAGCGGCGACGGGTGCCGTGGCATGGCATCGACGTTGGGAAAAACCATCGCCCATGGTAAGGATCGGTCGGCCACACGGCCCCACAGTTCACCGTTGATGAAATTGCCGATCCGGCCCGCCATCAGACCCAGCGGCACCAGCGGCGCAATGAAATCGGTGACCTGAAAGAAACTCTTGCCACTCTTGCGACCCCAGAGCGCCATCGCCACCAGCACACCCAGGAAGCCGCCATGAAAACTCATGCCGCCCTTCCACACCGCGAGAATTTCCAGCGGATGCTGCAGGTAATAACCCGGCTCGTAGAAGATCACCTGTCCGAGACGGCCACCGAGAATCACTCCCAGCACGCCATAAAACAACAGGTCATCCAGATCGGTCGCCTTCATGCCATGCCAGGGCTGGGCGAGCGCGCGCCGCTTGCCCAGATACAGAAAGGCGACGAAGCCGGCGAGGTACATCAACCCGTACCATCGAACAGCCAGTGGTCCGAGTGAAATCGCGATGGGATCAAATTGGGGATGAATAAGCATGACAGGTCAGTTCGGCACGAGGTATCTTCCAGGTATCGGCATGGGGTTCCCGAATACTGACGAAGATTTGAATTGAAGGCGAAGCAGGATACAACGCGGCGGCGTCGCGCCGGGCTCACACACGCAGCTTGTTCCAGACCGTTTCAAACCCGATGGCAAGCAGGTCGGTGATATCGGTCGTCAGCAGATTTCCCTCACCGCGCTGTTGCCGGCTGCGACTGCGCTCACTTTCAGCTTGAAGCAGGGTTGCGGCGACGAGATTCGGGTCTGGCGGGGCGGAGGCTTTCAGCGCGGATTGCTCATAGCGTACCAGTGCCTGCTCCACCGCCCCCGGATCAAGGATGGCGATCGGCGCACGGCAATGGGTACAGGCGCTGTCATGGCGAATATCCACCGGGCCGCCACACCCCGTGCAACGCACTGTCCCGATCTGTGCCGCCAGTTCCTTGATCTCATGGCCGAGCAGTTGGCGCACGAAGCCCTTTTCGATCATGAACTGACCAAAGGTGATGAAGCGGCCGTGTTGCTCCAGGCAACGCAGATAGTTGAAGATGCCACTTTTCACCCGGTCTTGCGACGGCACCATCGGCTCGGCACAGCGTGGGCATAACAAACGGACAGCGAGTGGCAAGCGCTGATCGTCGCGGTGTTGATGCAGCAACTTGAACAGCGTGATGACACCCTGTGGCGCCAATTGCAGACTTTCAAATTCATCGAACCAGATGCCTTGGCAGGAAAAACACAGATCAAGCTCGACCTCGCCACGGATCTTGCGCGGAAACTCCGCGCGCACCATCGGTGCACGGCAGGATGGGCAGGCAGTCGGGGCAGGATGGGACGGGGTGGGCAACATTGTGTTAGCTCCGTGGCTGTATCGGCGTTGCGCTACGTGCGACGCATTTTCGATGCCGCTCATCCACCCGGTTGGCGAACCATTCGGTCGTTAGCTTGCGCGTGATCTTCGGGCTCTTCAGGGCGATGCGTGGCAGCAAGGCGCTCGGTATGGCCTTGCCTTCCCTGCGCTCGGCCAGATCCATGACGCGCCGGTAGAGTGTGCTGCGCTCGAATTCCGGGTTGGTGCCGAGCGCCAGGGCGGCGCGAATTTCACCGTGATCCAGATCAAGGTGCTTGGCCAGCGAGCGCACCGCCAGTTCCGTATTGCCCGGAGTGTTTTCGTCCTCGTCGCCTTGGCGCACAAGATCGCCATCGAGATCCAGGGGAATCCCTGATGCGAGGCTGACAGCATTCTGGAACGCCGCATTGCGACTGGCGTAACGTCCAGCGTTGAAATCGGCAAAACGATAGAGAGGCTTGTCGTACGCGGCCGGATAGTCGAGCAAATGGGCAATACCGAAATACAGGCCGCCGCGCCGCGTGAAGACTTCGTGGCGAATCGAGTCCGGCACGGGATAGGGATACGCGCGCTGCTGCACGTGGCGTTCGGCGAAAGCAATGCTGACCTGCATCGGGCCGCCGGTACGCACCGGATTCCAACGCGCGAACAGGCGCTTTCCCATTGGCACACGGTCGATCAGGTCCTCGAAGATCAGGCTCAGTTCCCGTTCGGTCTTTGCCGTGTCGATCCTCTCGGCATAGCTCTTGCCGGTGGACGACGGGAGTTTCAAAGCCAGATGGACTGCCGCCGCAGGAATGCCCAGACGTTCGGCGCGGCCGTCAATTTCGTTCCAGGCAATCTGTCCCAGCTTGGGTACGCCCGGATCGGCGCGGTAGCTCGACTCCTGCTCGGTCACCGCCAGCACGGCACAGATGTTCTCGACGGTAGGCGGGATTTCCAGCACTGCCAGGGCCGCATAGATATCCACCGCCCACTCCGCACGATCCGGGGTAGTGGCCGGCATCAGGCTAACGATCTGCGCGCGGACGTCGGCGGGCCGCGGCGGCACCGCTTCGCGTAGCGGCAAATCGCTGGCGCAGCCGGCCAGCAACGCAACGCCGAGCACGACCAGCGCATTGCCTGCCTGATCAAGCAGCGACGAGAGCCGAGAGAAGCCGGAAAGTGGGTTCATGCGCGCAACGCCAAAGTAGGGTTCCGGTGAACTTTAGGGCAAATCGGCGGGGATGACTCGTTTCGGCGGACGCGCGCCCAGGACCGCGCCCACAGTGACCGCAGCAAGCCCGGCCAACGTGAGTGCCGACAGCGGTTCGCCCAACACCGGTACCGCAGCGACGGCCGACAAGCCGGGGACCACGGCCATCAGCAAGGCCACCGCTTGTGGTCCGAGGTGGCGCACGGCCAGCGTGTAGGTGAGCATGGCGATGAAAACCACCAGCACGCCCTGATAGAGCGCCTGCATCAGAATCTCGCCACCCGGCGCCTGATCCATGGTGCTGGGCAAGAACAGCCACCAGAGGGGCAGATAGACGATGGCGCTGGCTAGGGTGACACTCACCGTGGCCGTCAGCGGCGGTAGCGGATGCTGGCGCAGCAGCAGTGTGAATATCGCCCACGAGCTTGAACCGCAAAGAAACAGCAGATCGCCAACCAGCTGCATGCCGGTGAGTGAGGGGCCGTGCGACAGGGTGTCGGCGGCGGTAAGCAGGATGCCGGCGAAAACAAAGCCGAGGGCAATGCGTTGCGCCCGCGACGGGGTCTGTTTGAGCCAGAGCCAGGCGATGACGGCAGTTTCGAAGGGCAAAGCACCGGGCAGCAATACCGAGGCATGGGCGGCCGGCGCCATACGGAAAGCGGCATACACGGCCGTCGCGTAGCCGATGCCACCGAAGAGCGAGAAGAGCGCCAGCACCTTGAGCGGCGGCAATGTGACTCGCGGCAGGAAGAACAAGGCAATCGCGGCACCCACGCCGAAGCGCAAGGCAGTGACATCAAAACCGGTAAGCACGCCCTTGCCGCCAGCGCGGGTGACAAGGATGAAACCGGTCCAGATGCAGATCGTCGCCACGACGGCGATCCATCCGGTGCGTGGCAGCGACGTGACCGACTTCATGGCGCTTGATGGTTCAGGAGCGCGGCGTCAATTCAGCGTAGGCACCGCGATGAAAAATCAAGGGCTGCCGATCAGCACGGCGGAATTGCTCAATGCGGCCGATGAAAATAACGTGATC
Source organism: Propionivibrio dicarboxylicus (assembly GCA_945902805.1). Taxonomy (GTDB): domain Bacteria; phylum Pseudomonadota; class Gammaproteobacteria; order Burkholderiales; family Rhodocyclaceae; genus CAMDMZ01. Next base: position 76,800 of record CAMDMZ010000009.1, read on the forward strand.
GCCACCTTCATGGTACGCCTCGTTGCGGCACTCGAACCAGGCCGCGCAACCGGGCAGCAGCGCCGTCCCACCAGCACCGACTTTCCAGTCGATATCGGCAAACTTGTCGCTCTTCGACTTGGCAAAGCGCTGCGAAATCTCCGCCTGGTCGGCGGCCAGCACATTCACGGCGAAGTGCGTGGCGTTGCGAAAAGCGGCCAGCGAAGCCGAGCCGAGGCTCAAGCTCCAGAGCACCAAGGGCGGATCGAGCGATACCGAGGCGAAGGAATTGACCGTCAGGCCAACCGGTTGATCGCCTTGATCAGGGCCACCGGACGCGGTGATCACGGTGACGCCCGTGGCGAATTCGCCAAGGGCCTGGCGCAGCGTTAGGGTGTCGGCGCTGTTGTAGCTGTGGGCGGGAGGGGGGCTCATGGAGGTCTCTGGCTTGGGGATAGAATTGTTATTGATATTTTCAATTTGGAGCACACCATGCAGCCTGGATTGACCCGCATTGGCACGCCCTTGTCGCCTTCCGCCACCCGCGTCATGCTGCTCGGCTGCGGCGAACTGGGCAAGGAGGTGATTATCGCATTGCAACGTCTGGGCTGCGAGGTGATCGGCGTGGATCGCTACCCGAATGCGCCCGGCATGCAGGTAGCGCATCGCAGTCACGTGATCTCGATGACCGACGGTGCCGCCTTGCGCGCATTGATCGAACAGGAAAAACCGCAATTGGTGGTACCGGAGATCGAGGCGATCGCCACGGCGACACTGGTCGAGATTGAAAGGGAAGGGCTCGCCGAGGTTATTCCTACCGCCCGTGCCGCCCAGTTGACGATGAATCGCGAAGGCATCCGCCGCCTAGCCGCCGAGGACCTCAGCCTGGCAACCTCGTCCTATCGGTTTGCCGATTCGCTGGCCGAGTTACAAGCTGCGATTGATGGCGGAATCGGCTATCCGTGCGTGATCAAACCGGTCATGTCATCGTCTGGCAAGGGCCAGTCACTAATCAAATCCGCCGCCGATGTACAGAAGGCGTGGGATTACGCCCAGGCCGGCGGTCGCGTCGGTGCAGGGCGAATCATCGTCGAAGGCTTCATCGACTTTGACTACGAAATCACGCAACTGACCGTGCGGGCCGTGGGGAACTCGGGCGCCGTCGAGACCTTCTTCTGCGAACCCATCGGCCACGTACAGGTGAATGGCGACTACGTGGAGAGCTGGCAGCCGATGGCGATGACACCTACTGCCTTGCAGAAATCCCGCGACATCGCGGCAGCCATCACCGGCAATCTCGGCGGACGTGGCATCTTTGGCGTCGAACTCTTCGTCAAGGGTGACATGGTCTGGTTTTCGGAAGTCAGTCCGCGTCCGCACGACACAGGCTTGGTGACGCTGGCGACGCAACGACTCTCGGAATTTGAACTGCACGCGCGCGCCATTCTCGGCCTGCCGGTCGACACATCGATGCGCCGCCCGGGCGCCTCGGCCGTCATCTACGGCGGCCTCGAGGCAAAGGGCATCGCATATGAGGGCGCGACCGATGCCCTGCGGGTGCCGGAAACCGACCTGCGTCTGTTCGGTAAGCCGGAAAGTTTCGTCAAACGCCGCATGGGCGTTGCCGTGGCCACCGCCGAGACGACCGACGAAGCACGGCAGCGCGCCAAGCTGGCGGCAAGCCGGGTAAAGCCTGTCCTGGCCTAGCCGCCACGCATTACGCCGGCAAGTTGCCAGGCCGCGAAGACCATCAGGAACAGGCCGGCGCCGCGATTGATCTGTTGCATGGCGCGCGGGCCGATCTTGTGCCGCAAGGTGGAAATGCCGAGGGCGAGCGTCAGCCACCATGCAGCGGACCCGAAAAACACGCCCAGAACCATCACGCTGGCGGCTGCGGTGTCGGGTGCAGAGCGGCCGCCAAGGGCAGCGAAGACGGCGATGAAGGAAAGAATGGTTGCCGGATTCATCATCGTCAGCGCCAGCACAGAGACAAATGCCCTGATGGCACTCGTACCGGGATTGCCAACGCGGGAGTCGGCGGTCGCGGGTGTCGTGGTGGGCTTGGCGCGCCAGGTCTGAATGCCCAGCCAGGCGAGAAATCCCGCTCCGACAAACGTTAACGGCGTAGTGAGTGCGACGAACGACTGGGTCAGCGCCGATAAACCAAAAGCGCCGATCGCACCATAGCAGCCGTCGGCGACAGCGGCGCCGAGACCGCTGACGAAGCCGATCCGCATGCCGTGTGCCAGGGTGCGCTGGATGCACAGCAGGCCAATCGGCCCGACTGGTGCGGCGATCGAAAGACCGATCAGCGCGGCTTTGAAGAACAACAAAATGTCCATGGCGTGTTCCATGCAGTATCAACGAAGGCATTGTGCCCAAGCGCAAGACCGGTTTGAATGCTCTCGTTTAGGTGAGAACCCGCACTAGCCTTTATTATTTCGGTCAATATCACCACTCGCCTGATTTGATATGGAACTGGACGCGAAAGCCTGGAAGATCCTTGCCGCGATTCAACGCGATGCACGGATGCCATTGAAACTGCTGGCCGACGAAGCTGGCCTGTCCCTGCCGGCGACCTCGGAGCGCCTGAAGCGATTGGAGGAGGCCGGAATAATCGACGGTTACCGGGCTTTGGTCCGACCCGATGCGGTGGGCTATGGCGTCATGTCGATGATAGGAATCACCACGCCGCAACCCACCAAATCGCGTTTGCTGGAACTGCTCGCCGGTATGCCGGAGGTGCTCGAATGCCTGCATGTGACCGGACAGGATTCGTTCGTCCTGCGAGTGGTCGCCCGTGACATTCGCCATCTGGAAGCCTTCGTCGGCCGGATCAACCACTACGGCGAGACGCGGACCTCGATCGTGATGTCGGCCCCGATTCCGCTCCGCGCGATTGCGCCGCCGCCGACCGCATAGACATGAGGATGGACACGAGTAAGAACTTTTCCGATCGCCTGATCGCCTGGCAACGCCGGCACGGGCGCCACGACCTGCCCTGGCAGAACACGCGTGATCCCTATCGCGTCTGGCTGTCGGAAATCATGCTGCAGCAGACCCAGGTCGCAACCGTCATCCCCTACTACCTGCGCTTCCTTGGCCATTTCTCGGCGCTGAGCGATCTCGCAGCGGCACCGGTTGAGGACGTGATGGCCTTGTGGAGCGGGCTGGGTTACTACGCCCGCGCGCGAAATCTCCATCACTGTGCCCGGACGGTGCAGGGCGATCATGGCGGTGCCTTTCCGCAGGACCCGCTGGCGCTGGCCGGGCTGCCCGGGATCGGCCGCTCGACCGCCAACTCGATTGCCACGTTTTGCTTTGACGCCCAGGCACCGATACTCGATGGCAACGTCAAACGCGTGCTCTGCCGTGCCTTTGGCATCGAGGGCTTTGCCGCTAGCGCGGCCGTGGAAAAACGTCTGTGGGCGCTCGCCGAGGAGTTGATGCCGCGTCACAATGGCCCGCTCTACAACCAGGCGCAGATGGATCTCGGTGCCATGGTCTGCACCCGCAGCAAGCCGAAATGTGGCGCTTGCCCGCTCGACGACATCTGTGTGGCACGGGCGACGAATCGGGTGGACGAGTTACCGCAGCGCAAGCCGCGCAAGCTGGTTCCGGAGCGTGAAGCCACGCTGCTTATCGTGCTCGACGAGCAGGGTCGGGTGCTGCTGGAAACGCGTCCGCCGGCCGGCATCTGGGGCGGGTTGCAGAGTCTGCCGGAGTTGCCAGTCACGGCCGACCCCGTTTCATGGAGCGAAAGCCGGCTTGGCTGTCGCGTCACCGCCGTCTCGCCAGCACCGACTTTTTTGCACGTCTTCAGCCACTTCCGTCTGCGCATCACACCGCTGGTGCTACAAGTGACGGAACCGACGATGATGATGGAACCCGGTTCGCACTGGCTGGCGGCCGATGAGCTGGCGCGCGCGGCCTTACCGGCGCCAGTGCGGACGCTGCTGACTCAGATAGTCGGCAGCAAATCCTTGCTTTCGAGAAAGCGATAGACGATTTCGAGGCGGTCAATGCTGTCCTCGACTTCCAGCAGTTTTTGCTTGGCGATTGCCGGAATGGGCAGCACTTCCGCGTAACGCATGCCCAGCCAGCCGGCATCAAAGAAGCGATGCGGCTCGGCCGGACCCTGACCATTCCCGGTCATTTCATCGACAATGGCGCGCAGCAGCGGCACCAGCGGAGCGTAAGCGCCGGGAATGGGAATCACGGCGGCATCCGGAATCGCCTCGACTTCAGCGCGCAGCAACTTCGACGGCTCGGCCCAATGGTGGAGCACGCGAAACCGGGTGCTGCCTTGCGCCGTCACGTTGAGCACGCCGAGTTGCGGCATGTCCCAGTCGGCAATGTAGGCCAGCGTGCCGATGGCGTGTGGTTGCGCGGTCCCTTTGCCCGGCTGCGCCACTTCATCGCCGCTGGCGATCAGGCAGACGCCAAATGGCGTGCCCTCTTTCAGGCAGACTTTCGCCATGTCCATGTAACGTTGCTCGAATATCCGCAGTGGCAGGCGCCCGCCGGGGAACAACACGGATTGCAGCGGGAACAGCGGGATGATCATTCCGCGCCCCAACGCGCCATCAGGGCGTGCTCGATGCCAAGCTGGTCGAGAATGCGGGCGACGACAAAATCGACGACACCGGCAAGGTCAGTGGGGTGATGATAAAAGCCGGGATTGGGCGGCAGGATAACGGCCCCGGCTTTCGCTAAGCGAAGCATGTTTTCGAGATGGATCACCGAGAACGGCGTTTCGCGCGGAACGATGATCAGTTTCCGGCCTTCCTTGAGCACGACGTCCGCCGCCCGCGTAATGAGGTCGTCCGCCATCCCGGCAGCCACTTTGGCCAGCGTGCCCATGGTGCACGGGCAGATCACGTAGCTATCCGGCGGATTGGAACCCGAGGCCAGCGGCGCGAACCATTCCTGCAAGCCATAGACCTTGAGTTGGCCGGGTGCGGCATGGAAGCGTGCGCCAAGTTCGGCTTCCGCTTCCGCCGGACGGCCGGGCAGGGTGAAATCCATTTCCTGCTTGGCGACCACTTGCGCGGCCTGCGAGTAAAGCAACTGCACCTGCACGCCAGCGGCGATCAGGCAATCAACCAGACGCATGCCGTAGGGCAGGCCAGAGGCACCGGTGAAGGCAACGGCAATGGTTTTCATGGCGATGTAGAGTTCAGAAAGTCGGTATTGTGAGCCAGCAAATGCGCCGCGATCAGGCCATTGATTAAACCAAAAAACAACGCCGAGGCCGCGAAGAGCGGCAGCAGATAGAACACACCATCATGCGGAATCAACCAGAAGCGTGCCAGCAGAATCTGGCCACCAATGTGGGCAAAGGCAGCGAGGATGCTGTGGCTGACCGGCCCGAACCAGCGCCCCGGCAGGTGTACCGAGAATCCAAGCACACCAAGGCTGCACAGCGCGCCGGTGAGAGCCAGGAAAAATCCCGGCGCCAGAAACTGACCAAACACAATGCTGCCGGCAAAAACCCGCAGCAAGCTAACCCAGGCTGCGTCGCGCCATCCATAACGTAGCAGCACCACCAGCACAATGATGTTAGCCAGACCCGGCTTGACACCAGGCAAGGGCGAAGGAATCGCCGCTTCGGCCAGCGTCAGCGTGATCGCGGCCACGGTGTAGGCGGCGATACGATGATCGTCGACGGTGGGCCGCAACTCTATGGTGGATGGAGTAGTGATTGACAAGACGTTCAAGTTCGCTGGAACCGTCGTAGTAAGGTATCACAGGTGCACGATGGATTTCGTCTGGAACCCTTTCCAATTGTTCAACGACACCCTGTATTGCTTCCCGGCGCAAATCAAGGAAAATGTCCATGTCGCCTCCGTCGCCACGTGGTGGTCTCGCTCCTCGTGAACTTGAGGGTACTTTTTTATTGTGGCCAACGGGCGTGCAGCAAAGGCTTCAACAATTTGGGTAAAGGGGTGGGTGGTCATATGCGCTGTTGGTTAATGAAGTCCGAGCCGTCGGTGGTCGGAATCGATCATGTGCTGGCGATGCCTGATCAGACCGTCGATTGGTGGGGAGTGCGCAACTACCAGGCGCGCAACTTCATGCGCGACCAAATGAAGCTGGGCGACAAGGTGTTTTTCTATCACTCCAACTGTGCGGTGCCGGGTATTGCGGGTCTGGCCGAGGTGGCCAAGCTGGCGTATCCGGATCGGACGCAGTTTGATCCGGCGAGCCACTATTTCGACCCGAAATCAACGCCGGAGAATCCGCGCTGGGTCAATGTCGATGTGCGCATTGTGAAGAAGACGCAATTGGTCAGTCTCGATGACCTGCGCGCGCATCCGGAACTCGCCCATATGCGCGTTCTGCAAAAGGGCAATCGCTTGTCGATCACCCCCGTGGACCCCGCCGAGTGGGATTTCATTGTCAAGCGACTGATGTCATGACCAGCTGGTTAGTTGCTTATCTCGCATTGGGCGCTTTTGCCGGCTTCTTTGCTGGCTTGCTCGGTGTTGGCGGTGGCGCGGTGATGGTGCCGATCCTGGCTGTCATGTTCGCCGCCCAGGGTTTTGCCGACGCCCATCTCATGCATCTGGCGCTCGGCACCTCGATGGCAACCATCATCTTTACCTCGATTTCCAGTTTGCGCGCCCATCATCAACATGGCGCCGTGCTTTGGCCGGTAGTGAAATCGATTGCGCCCGGAATCGTGGTTGGCACCCTTGCCGGGGCTCAGATCGCTGCCCATGTGCCAACCCGCCCGCTGGCCATATTCTTTACGCTGTTCATGAGCTACGTGGCGATCCAGATGATTCTTAACGTCAAGCCAAAACCATCGCGCGAATTACCCGGCACGCTGGGCATGTTCAGCGTCGGGGCCGGCATTGGCGGCATTTCGGCGCTGGTCGCCATCGGCGGCGGTTCGCTCTCGGTGCCCTTCATGACCTGGTGCAACGTCAAAATTCACAATGCCATCGGCACCTCGGCGGCGATTGGTTTTCCGATTGCCGTGGCAGGCACCGTCGGCTACATGATTAGTGGCTACGGGGCGACCAATCTGCCGGCAGGGAGCTTTGGTTTCATCTATCTGCCGGCGCTGGCCGGCACGGTCGTCGCGAGCATGGTCGTGGCGCCTTACGGTGCGCGTCTGGCGCACACGCTGCCGGTGGCGACGTTAAAAAAAGTATTTGCCGGCGTGATCATCATCCTGCTGATCAAGATGCTGCACGGCTTGTACGGCTAGCCAAACGCCGTATCGTCAGAGCCGACTTTTTACGAGATCACGGCATCAATTGCGAGAAGTCATCGATCGCCGGGTAATCGCCGGTGTGCTTTTGCGGCTGCTTGGTATCCGGGCGCTTAACCGCAACCAATTGCGCGATGCCGTAGCGGCGGGCTGAATCGAGCACCGCCAGACTGTCGTCCACCAGTACCGTCCGCGCCGGATCGAAGGGCTCGATCGCGTGTAGACGCTGCCAGAATGCCTGCTCCTCCTTGGCCGCGCCGAGAGCATGCGAACTGACGATGGCGTCGAAATGCGTGGCCAGCCCGGTGCGCGCCATCTTCAGGGTCAGGCTCTTGTGATGGGCGTTGGTGGCCAGCACGATACGCTTGCCGATGGCGCGAACAGCCGCAAGAAAATCGGTGACGTGCGGATGGACAGCGATGAGGTGCGCGACCTCTTCCTTGAAGCGCATGATGTCGAGTTCGAGTTCGGTTTCCCAGAAATCCACCGAGTACCATTCGAGCGTGCCGGCACGGGCGTGATAGCGCGCCATCAACTCTTCACGTCCAGCGCCAGCCGGCAGGCCGCGCGATTCGGCATAGCGCTGCGGCAGATGGGCCTGCCAGAAATGGTTGTCGAAATTCAGATCGAGCAGCGTGCCGTCCATGTCGAGCAGCACGGTGTCGATACGGGACCAATCGATCATGGATGGATCATGGGCGGATCATGGACGAATCAAGGCCGCAGATAGGTCCAGCCGGACCGTTGCCGCCTGATGATCTCGGCCGCGCCGGAGGGAACCACGAAGACGTGCCGGACCAAGGCATCTTCACTGATATTCAGCGTCTTCATGCTGACACCGCACGCCATTACGAACACCTTGCGGCTAATCGCATTTTCAATCCGGTTGGCGACATCGGAATCTTCCTTGAGCATGTTGACACCCGGTCCGATCGCCACGATGGCGACGTCGATCTTGTCTTCGCCAAACTCGGTCTGCAGTGTCTTGGCAGTGCCGATGGCCAGGTTCCAGCGTTTGGAATCGCCGTCCGACACTTGGATGACGACGCGTTCCTTGGGCGGGGTGACTACTTTTTTCTTGGGTGCTGCAATTGCCGCCAGGGGCAGGAGCAGGGCGGCACACACCAGACGGCGCGCAGGAATCATTGCATCAAGGACGCAGGTAGATCCAACCTTGTTGCTGTAGGCGCATGATCTCGACGTAGCCCGACTTGGTCGCGTGCACACCTTTGGTGAGATCGTCCTTGGTCACCTGCTGGGCTGCCATCGAGTTGCCGCAAGCGACGAAGCGCACGCCGTCGGCGATCGCCTCTTCGACCCGGTTGGCGACCAGCGATTCGGCCGTCAGCATGCCCAGGCCGCCGCCGATGGCTACCACGGTGATTGCCACACCCTCTTTGGCCAGTTCGCTTTGAATGTTATGCAGGTTGCCCATGACGGCATTCCACTTTTTTGTATCGTCTTCTGAAATCTGGATGACCAGGCGATTCTTGCTTGGCTTCGCCGTCGCAGATGGGTTCGTCGTAGCGGCATTGGCTGCATTGACCGGCGCCACAGCGAAACCAAGCCAGCCGATGGCAAACAACGTGGAGAGGATTTGGAGAAGTTTTTTCATGGCGTGGAGCATATCATTCACCGCGAAATTGCGGCGGGCGTTTTTCCAGAAATGCGGCCATTCCTTCAGCGTAGTCGGCGGTATCGAGATAGCTGAAGCTGGCCTCCATCTCGGTCGCATCCAGCGTGCGCGCGGCGGCCATCATGCGTCGCACCAGTTGCTTGTGCGCGCGCGCCACCAGTGGCGCGCCGAAAGCGATCCGGCGTGCCGTGGCGGCGGCTTCGACGTCGACCTCCGCATCGGCCACCACGCGGGTGACCAGGCCTTTTTGCAAGGCTTCGGCAGCGGAGAGTAGCCGGCCCTCAAGCAGGATTTCCAGCGCCGTGTTCGGGCCGGCGACGGCCAGCAGCCCGGCCAGTTCGGTGGGCGCCATGCTGAAGCCAAGGCGCAGGATCGGTGCGCCAAATCGTGCCGTGTCACCGGCGATACGTAGATCGCACTGGCTGGCAATCTCCAGCCCGCCGCCGACACACGTACCGCGAATCGCCGCCACAACCGGATGTCGACAGGCGATGATCGCTGCCAGTGCCTGTGCCACCCATTCGCCGTGATAGCGCTGCGCCTGCTCCAAGGTACTGCGCTCGGTGAGAAACTCTTCGATATCGCCGCCGGCCGCAAAATTGCCGCCCTCGCCATCAATGATCACAACGCGCAATCCGTCGTCGGCCGAAAGCTCATCCATGACGAGCTTCAACCGGCGCCACATGGCGGCGTTGATCGCGTTCAGCTTTTCCGGGTTGAAGAGGGTAACGCGGGCGATGGCGCCATCGCGTTGCAGAAGAATGTCCGGTTTCATGGTCTACATGGTCAATTAGGTGCGTCTCGCAGTGAAAACGTCAAAGTGGAACGTGTTGCGCCCACCACAACCGGGCGTGCAGCCCGAGGGTGGTGGCGTAGCCGACGATGCGGAAGCGCACATTGCCGGCCGGGTCGAGAATGAAATGCGTCGGCACACCACGCACTTTCCAGTTGGCCGCATGTTTGCCGTCTTCATCGACCAGCGCCGGCATCTTGAGGCCACGTTCCTGCAAGTGCTTGCTGACGGCAGCAGCGTTGCCGGATTGCATCGCGACGGCCACCACCGGCCAGTAGCTGGCCACCGATTCGATATTGCCTTCTTCGAGCTTACACACCGGGCACCAGGTCGCCCAAAAGACGACCAGTTGGGCGCCCGGCGCCGTCTCGCCAGCACCGACTTTTACGGCCCGCCCATCGGTCATTACGCCTTCAAGCGGCGGTGCGATTCCTTCCGGCAAGCCGCGTGATTGATACAGCTGCACCGCCGTCACCACCGCAAGAATGAGGACGGCGTCGAGAAGCAGCTTTTTCCAGCGCGAACGCAGCCAGTTCAGCATTGTTCCCAGGGCAATCCCTCAAAGCGCCAGCCGTTCATGCTACCGCGATGATGGTTATCGTCGAGTTCGCCTTCAAAGCCATGCAGCACGTTGTAAACCCGCGTAAAGCCGTTGGCTTCGAGGGCCTTGCCGGCATCCACCGAGCGGTTGCCGCTGCGGCAGATCAACACCACCGGACGATCACCGGAATGGCCGGCCAGTTTCTTCACCTCGCCGACGAAATGCGGGTTGATGTCCCAATCCGGGCCGTCGTTCCACGAAACCTGCGATATTCCGGCAGGGTGGCCGACGAAGAGGAACTCCATTTCGCTGCGGCAATCGATGAACAAAGCCTTGGGGTTGTCGTGCAGAAACTGGGCCGTTTCCTTGGGGGTCAGATGTTCCATGATGAGCTCCACTCTGTTTGTTTTGGTTGGGCAATCATTGTAGCGAAGCGCGGTATAGTCGAGTCATGAAACTCCGACCAGTCGTTCGCGGATGAGCCGCCCGCCTCGTCGATTGGTCTTCCTGCTGGCCGCCTTGACGGCAACCGGGCCGTTTGCCATCGACACCTATTTGCCCGCATTCCCGGCAATCGCCGCCGACCTGGGCGCCAGCGACGTGCAAATTCAGCAGACGCTGCCGGCCTATCTGTTTCCGTTCGCCTTCATGATGCTGTGGCATGGCGCCTTGTCCGACGCGCTCGGTCGCCGCCGCGTCATCCTCGTTGGCCTGGGTTTGTTCTCGCTGGCGTCGATGCTCTGCGCCACCGCCAGCAGTATCGAGATGCTGCTTCTGGGTCGGGCGCTGCAAGGCTTGGTTGGTGGTGTCGGCATGGTCGTCAGTCGCGCCATGGTGCGCGATCTGCTCGACGGCGCCGACGCGCAGCGCATGATGGCGTCGATGGCCATCCTGTTCGGCATTGCGCCGGCAATCGCACCCATCATTGGCGGCTGGATTCTGCATTTCTTTGCCTGGCAGGGCATCTTCTGGTTTCTCGCCGGATTTTCTGGGCTCATGTTGCTGGCCTGCTTCGCCTGGTTGCCGGAAACTCTGGCGCCAGCCAAGCGTCAATCGCTGCATCCGGTCGATCTGTGGCACGCCTACGTCGGCGTCTTCACGCATCATCGCTTTCGCCGGCTGGCGCTCGCCAACGGCTTCAATTTCATCGCGGTATTCATCTACGTGCTTTCGGCGCCGGTGTTCCTGATCCGTCATCTGGGCCTTTCGCCGCAATCCTTCGCCATCATGTTCATCCCTGTCGTTGCCGGCATGATGATCGGCGCGGCGCTTTCAGGGCGCCTGGCCGGCAAGCTCAGCCCCAACCGCACTATTGTCTGGAGCTATGCCGTTATGGCGCTGGCCGCAGGAGTCAATCTGTTACTCAACCTCAGCCTGCCACCGGGTTTGCCCTGGTCGCTGCTGCCCTTGCCGCTATACACCCTCGGCATGGCGCTGGCCATGCCCAACCTGCAATTGCTGGCAATTGACCTGTTTCCGGAACGGCGCGGCCTGGCATCGAGTTGCCTTGGCGTGATCCAGACGGGCATCAATGCACTTGCTGCCGCCGTAATCATCCCCATCTTGTGCGACGCGCCACTGCATTTGGCGGCCGGGATGGCGCTTTTCCTGAGCTTGGGCGCCTTGGCGTTTCGCTTGTCCCTGCGTTAATCTGCGCCACTTTTTGTTTTGCTGGAGATTCCCAATGTTGCTGAAACCTTTTCTGATGGCCCTTCTCACTATGACTACCACCGCTACCCTGGCCTCGACCGATCTCGCCGCCCCCGACGCCTCCGCCAAAGTGCAGGCTGGTCAAGTCACCCTGATCGACATCCGTACTCCAGGCGAGTGGAAGGAAACCGGCGTCCCCAAGGGCGCAAAGTTGGTGAATATGGTGCATCCGCAAGGCGCCACCGGCTTCGTTAATGCCGTGCTGGACAAGGTCAATGGTGATCGCGCAGCGCCTATCGCCCTGATTTGTCGCACCGGCAACCGCACCACGCAAGTGCAGCGTTACCTAGAGAGCCAGGGCTTCACCAACATCCATAACGTCAAGGAAGGTATGGCCGGCAGTTCCGCCGGACCGGGCTGGATCAAACGCGGGTTGCCAGTGGAGGCGTGCTCGAATCAGTGCTGACCTTGAGACGGAGTCTTGACGCGACAGCAGTTATACTGCCAGCCTCGTTTCCGAGGAGCGCTGCAAGGTAAATCAATACCCTAGGCTCGGAACCTGTTTTTAACGGCGCTCACCACCCCTTGGATTTTTTCGCCGGGGCTTTCGGGTGAGCGCACAGGCCACAACGCTCCCCACCCCGGTCGTGGATTGGAGAGACGAATGACCGCCAGCACGCCCCGACTGCAACCCGACCGCACCACCGAATTGCGCGAGCTACTTGCGCAACGCCTGCTGATTCTCGACGGCGCCATGGGCACCATGGTCCAGCGTCATGGCCTGGTCGAGGCCGATTATCGCGGGACGAAATTCGCCAACTCGGCAAAAGACCTCAAAGGCAACAACGACCTGTTGTGCATCACGCGGCCGGACGTGATTGGCGGCATCCACGCCGAATACCTTGAAGCCGGCGCCGACATCATCGAGACCAACAGTTTCAACGCCACGCGGGTTTCGCAGGCCGAATACGGATTGGAGGCGCATGCCTTCGAGCTGAACGTGGCGGCCGCCGCGCTGGCGCGCAAGATTGCCGACCAGTATTCGACGCCGGAGAAGCCGCGCTTTGTCGCTGGCGTACTCGGCCCGACTTCGCGTACCGCCTCGCTCTCGCCGGACGTAAATGACCCCGGCGCACGCAACATCACCTTCGACGCACTGGTCGTCGATTACGTCGAAGCCGCGCGCGGCCTGACCGAAGGCGGCGCTGACATCTTGCTGGTCGAGACGATTTTCGACACGCTGAACGCCAAGGCAGCATTGTTCGCCATCGAGAAGTTTTTCGACGAAGCCGGGCGTCGCTGGCCGGTGATGATTTCCGGCACGATTACCGATGCTTCCGGTCGCACGCTGTCGGGCCAGACGGCAGAGGCCTTCTGGAATTCGCTGCGCCATGTGAAGCCGCTTTCATTTGGCCTCAACTGTGCGCTGGGCGCCGGCGAGTTGCGCCAGTACGTCGAGGAGCTATCGAAGCTCTGCGACTGCTTCATTTCCGCCCATCCCAACGCCGGCCTGCCGAATGCATTTGGCGGTTACGACGAAACGCCGCAGATGCTGGCCGACGAAATCGCCGAATGGGGTAAAGCCGGCATCATCAATATCGCCGGCGGTTGCTGCGGCACCTCGCCCGACCACATCCGTGCCATTGCTACCGCACTTAAAGAGACGAAACCACGCCGTCCCGCCAGCACCGACTTTTCACTACGCCTGTCGGGCCTCGAAGCGTTCAACGTCAATGCCGACAGTCTCTTCGTCAACGTTGGCGAACGCACCAATGTGACGGGGTCGAAGGCTTTCGCCCGCATGATCCTCGAAGGTCGCTTCGACGATGCGCTGGCCGTGGCCCGGCAGCAGGTGGAAAACGGCGCGCAGGTGGTCGACATCAATATGGACGAAGCGATGCTGGATTCGCAGGCGGCGATGGTGCGTTTTCTGCACCTGGTCGGCTCCGAGCCGGATATCTGCAAGGTGCCGCTGATGCTCGATTCCTCGAAATGGGAAGTGATCGAGGCCGGCCTCAAGTGCATCCAGGGCAAGGGCATCGTTAACTCGATTTCGATGAAGGAAGGCGAGGCCAAGTTCCTCGAACAGGCGCGGCTGGCTCGCCGCTACGGGGCGGCGGTGATCGTGATGGCCTTTGACGAGAAGGGCCAGGCCGATACCTACCAGCGCAAGACCGAGATTTGCAAACGTGCCTACGATCTGCTGGTGACCGACGGCTTCCCGGCCGAGGACATCGTTTTCGATCCGAACATTTTTGCCATCGCCACTGGTATTCCCGAGCACGATAACTACGCGGTCGATTTCATCAACGGCGTGCGCTGGATCAAGGAAAACTTGCCGCATGCGCGCAGCTCGGGTGGCGTGTCGAACGTGAGCTTCAGCTTCCGTGGCAACGAAGCCGTGCGTGAGGCGATCCACACCGTCTTCCTCTACCACGCGGTCAAGGCCGGGCTCACCATGGGCATCGTCAATGCCGGGCAGTTGGGCGTGTATGACGATCTGGCGCCGGAGTTGCGCGAGGCAGTGGAAGACGTGGTACTGAACCGGAAACCCGGCGCTGGTGACGTGCTGATCGAACTCGCCACCCGCGTCAAGGGCGCTGCGAAAGAGCAGGTCATCGATCTGGCCTGGCGCGAATGGCCGGTCGATAAGCGCCTCGAACACGCCATGGTCAAGGGCATTACCGACTACGTGGTGGCCGATACCGAGGAATGCCGCGCCGCCTTGTTTGCTGCCGGCAAGCCGCCGCTCTCCGTCATCGAAGGCCCGTTGATGAACGGCATGAACGTGGTCGGCGACCTCTTCGGCGCGGGGAAAATGTTCCTGCCGCAAGTGGTGAAATCCGCCCGCGTCATGAAGCAAGCCGTGGCGCATTTGATCCCCTACATCGAGGAAGAAAAGCGCCGCACCGGCTCCACCTCCAAGGGCCGCATCATCATGGCCACGGTGAAAGGCGACGTGCACGATATCGGCAAGAACATTGTCGGCGTGGTGCTCGGCTGCAATGGCTACGACATCATCGACCTCGGCGTGATGGTGCCAGCGGACAAGATTTTGAACGCGGCGAAGGAGCATGGCGCGCAAGCGATTGGCTTATCGGGCCTGATCACCCCGTCGCTGGAAGAAATGAGCCACTTCGCCGCCGAAATGAAGCGGCTCAAGTTCAACGTGCCCCTTCTTATTGGCGGGGCCACCACCAGCCGTGCCCACACCGCGATCAAAATCGCCCCCAACTATGATGGCCCGGTGGTTTATGTACCGGATGCCTCCCGAGCGGTCGGTGTGGTGACCAAGCTATTGTCGATCGACATGCGCGAGGATTACCTCAAAGAAGTCGCCGCCGATTACGAAGCGGCCCGTGCCCTGCACGCCACCAAGAAGACCGCCGCGATGGTGTCGCTCGCCACCGCCCGGGCGAATGCCGCAAAATACGAATTTATTGGCAAATGCGCACCGGTCAAGCCGAAACAGCTCGGCGTCACCGTGCTGAAGCAGCTCGATCTGGCCGAAATCGCCAAGTTCATCGACTGGAGCCCGTTCTTCCAGACGTGGGATCTGGCCGGGCGCTTCCCGAAAATTCTCGACGACGCCGTGGTCGGCGAAGCCGCACGCAATGTCTTCCACGACGCCCAAACCATGCTCGGCCAGATCATCGCCGAAGGCTGGCTGACGGCGAATGCCGTGTTCGGCCTGTTCCCGGTCACGCGCGAGAACGAGGACATTACGTTCCTCAACAATGGTCAGCCCGCCTTCACTTGGTACGGCCTGCGCCGCCAGCACGAGCGGCCGGACGGCAGGGCCAATCAGGCGCTAGCGGACTTCGTTGCACCGACCGGCGACTACGCCGGCGCCTTTGCCGTCACCGCCGGCATCGGTATCGAAACCAAGCTCGCCGAGTTCGAGGCGCAGCACGACGACTACCGGTCGATCATGTTGAAATCGCTCGCCGACCGCCTGGCTGAAGCCGCAGCAGAGTGGCTGCATCGTGAAGTACGCACTAACTACTGGGGCTATGCGGCTAACGAGAATCTCGGCAATGACGAGCTGGTCGCGGAGAAATACCAGGGCATTCGTCCCGCCCCCGGCTACCCCGCCTGCCCCGACCATACGGCCAAAGGGGGCTTGTTCCAGTTGCTCGACGCACCGGGCAACGCCGGCATGGCGCTCACCGAAAATTTCGCCATGACCCCGGCAGCATCGGTAGCGGGCTTTTATTTGGCGCATCCCGACTCCATATACTTCGCTGTTTCAAAAATCGGCCGCGATCAGTTGCAGGACTGGGCGGCGCGGAGTGGCTACCCCGTGGCAGAAGCCGAAAAATGGCTCGCCCCCCTGCTCTAACGTTTGGCGCAGGAAACACGATGCAAGACCTCAAGGAGAATGCAATGTCTGCAAACGAAGAAAACGATGGCCGCCTGAGCTTCAATCAAGCAATTGCGTATGTAAAACAGACCGGGAAAGACGCCTTTACCGCTATGCCGGTTTTTGGTGAAGATGGCGATGACGAAGAAGCCCGGGCAGAAGGCGCGCGCGTTTTTATCATCAGCCCGGATGAAGAAGAGGGTTGGACCGTGCGCTTTGTCGCCGGGCCGTTTTTCTCCAACGCCTTTGCCGCCAACGACATCATTCCGTACAACGAGATTCCCGATCATGTGCGCGAACTGCGCTACATTCCGACTCATTGTGAAGACGAGTGGCTGGAAGAGCAGATCCAGATTCTGATCGGCAAACTGACGCAGGCGGCCGGTGTGGGTGACCAAATGCCCGACTACGAGTCCCAACCGATCAAGACGGCTGGACCGGACGCCGTATTTCCGGTGCACTTTCTCGGCCGTGGCGAACCTCACTAACGTTCATGGTCGCTGCCGAAACCGTTCGCCCTGAACCTGTCGAAGGGCTGTGGTTCGACAAGCTCACCACGAACGGCGTTGTTTCACGTTAAGATATTCGCCTTGATTGCAACCCCCGGCCCGGCCGGGTTTTAGTGAGGCGAGCATGAGCGAAACGACTCCGCGCGGTACGCGCACCAATGCCCCCGACCTGGACTGGAGCCAGGTGCGTGAGACCGTCTTGATGCTGGAGCTCTCCGCCGGGCAGATCGAAGGCGCGATGAAGGATTCCAACAGTTCGGTCGAAGTGCTGACGGACTCGTTCACCACCATGGCCGGCTACATGCGGATGATCTCCGACACGGTGGCCAGTCTGCCCGACGACGGTGAAGCCGGTGCCGCCAAGGACAGTCTGCGTGGCGTCACCGAGCACGTCTCGGGCATGGTGCATCAGGCCATCATCGCTTTCCAGTTTTACGACAAGCTGGTGCAACGCCTGGCTCACGTCAATCATAGCCTGGCATCGTTGTCGGATCTGGTCGCTGATCGCTCGCGCCTGTTCAATCCCATTGAGTGGGGCGCGCTGCAGGAGAAGATTCGCTCCAAGTATTCGATGAAGGAAGAACAGGCGATGTTCGAAGCGGTTATGAACGGCATGCCGGTCAAAGAAGCGCTGGAGCACTTCATGGCCGAGATGAAGGACAAGACGGACGATATTGAGCTGTTCTAGATAAGGAATGGCTCTCAACGCGGACCTGCAACACGTCAAGGCTGCACTGCAGGCCGCCGAGTTCCGCGTCAAGGCGCTAGAAGACGCGCTCACCACCCAGCAACAGCGCTTTGACCAGGTGCTTGATGGCGCTGGTCAAGCGCTCTGGGAATTCGATCCCGCGCAAGGCAACATCACCTGCACCCCGCAGTGGGCACGCCAGCTCGGCTTGCCGGCGCAATTGCTGACGCTGGAATCCGCCGAAATGTTTTCACGGGTGCATGCCGATGACCGTGAGGCCATGGAGAAGCGCCTGCGCAGCATGATCACCAGTAGCGAGATGGCCGGCGAATTTCGCTACCGCATGCGCCATGCCGATCGTAGCTGGCGCTGGTTCCTGACCCGTGCGCGGTTTTTGCGTGATGACGATGGACGTTGTACGGCGGTGCTGGGCCTGCAAACCGACATCACCATCTCCAAGCAACTCGAGGCCGCGACCCAGGATACCCAGACGCGCTACCGCTCACTGTACGAAAACGCTCCGCTGGCTTTTGTGATCTGGGATCGCGAGGGCCGCATCACCGATTGGAATCGTCGCGCCGAGGCGCTCTTCGGGTATCCACGGACGAATGCGCTTGGGCGCCGCTTTATCAGCCTGGTCTTCCCTACCGCCGAGCAGGACCGGATGGTTGACGTCGCGCGGCGTCTGATCAAGGAGGGTGGCGCCGATCAAACGGAAAGCAAAAATATCGCCGCCGATGGGCGACCGCTGTTTTGCAGCTGGCACAGCGTGGCCCTGAAGAGTGTGCGCGGCACCATTGCCGGGGTGATCTCGCTGGTGCAGGACGATACCGAGCGTTGGCATGCGGAAGAAGTTCGACGCCGTGACGAAACGCGTAATCGCGCCTTGGTCGAAACCTCGCCCGACGCTATCTTCATGCTCGACATCGATGGCCGCATCATCACCGCCAACCATCAGGCCGTGCGCCTGCTCGGCATGGACGATAGCGCCGATTTGATCGGCACTCACGCCACGCTCTGGATCGACGATGACGAAGCCGAGCGTTTCAATGCGACGGTGCTGAGCGAACCCGGCGATCGCGTCGGCTTCATCGCCCAGAGCGAGTTCCACATGATCGGTGGCGACGCCCTGCACTTGCTCGCCGACATGAACTACACCACGCTCGGCGATGCCCAGGGCGAACCGACGGGGATCGTCTTGTTCGCCCGCGACATCACCGAAAAACGGCGCCAGGAAAATGAGCTGCGGCTGTACCGCGAACATTTGGAAGCCCTCGTTGCCGAACGTACCGCCGAGCTCGATCAGGCACGGACGGCGGCCGAGCAAGGGGCCAAGACCAAGGCCGAATTCCTGGCCAATATGAGCCACGAAATCCGCACACCGATGAATGCGGTGATCGGCCTCGCCCACCTCGCCCTGCGCACCCCGCTCAAACCGCGTCAACGCGATTACATCGAGCGCATCAAGGGTTCCGGCGGCATGCTGCTTGGCTTGCTCAATGACGTGCTGGATTTCTCCAAAATCGAAGCCGGCCGCTTGTCGATAGAAAGTGCGCCCTTCGTTCTTGATGACGTGCTCGACAGCGTGGCTACCATGGTCGGTGGCCGTGCCCGTGAGAAGAACCTGGAGTTCCATTTTCTGCTCGCGCCCGCGGTGCCGCAGGATCTGGTCGGCGATTCGCTGCGCTTGTCGCAGGTACTGATCAACCTGTGCGGCAATGCCGTCAAATTCACCGAGCGCGGCCATGTTGTGGTGCGCCTGGCGCTGGCGCCAAAACAAGAAGGCGATGACGCCGAAACGGTGCGTCTTACCATCGGCGTCGAAGACACCGGTATCGGTCTGACGCCGGAACAGGCCGGGCGCCTGTTTCAGGCGTTCAGCCAGGCCGATACCTCGACCACGCGCAAGTTCGGCGGCACGGGCCTGGGTCTGATCATTTCCAAACGCATCGTCGAAATGATGGGGGGCGAAATCAAACTCGCCAGCGAGCCGGGCGTCGGGACCACCTTCTACTTCACCGCCCGTTTCGCCTTGGCGGCGGCGGCTTCGCATCACGCCGGGCAGGTTCCGGCGGCACTGCGCAACAGCCGCATGCTAGTGGTCGATGACCATCCGCTGGCGCGCGAAGCCCTGTCCGCTGCCTTGCATCATCTCGGCATCGCCGTGACCACGCGCGAAACCTGTGATGTCGGTGCCGCCGCCGGGATAGGCGTGGCCTTTGTTGATGCGGACTTGCCCTGTGTGCTGGAAAAAGCGCGTGCGCTCAAGAGTCTGCCGAATGCACCGCACGTGGTCTTGCTCGCCAGTGGCGATACCGAAACCATCGAAGCCCGCGCTGCCGGCAGCGGTGTCGATGATGTGATCGCCAAACCGCTGACGCTGACTCGTCTGCTGCGTTTGTTCTCCGCCTTGTGTGGCGAGATTACAGCGGGCACGACCAGTAGTGATCACGCGCCGCCGCACCTCGCTGGCCACCGCGTGTTGCTGGCCGAAGATATCGCCACTAATCGGATGATCGCCGTCGAAATGCTCTCCGACTGGGGATTGGCCGTCGATGTCGCCGAGAATGGTGCTGAAGCGGTGGAAAAAGCACTCGCCGCCACGGCGAGTTACGCCCTGATCCTGATGGACATCCAGATGCCGGAACTCGACGGCCTCGAAGCCACACGGCGGATTCGCGCCGCCGGCAAAACGCTGCCCATCATCGCCATGACGGCGCATACGCAATCCGAAGAGCGTGAACGCTGCGTCACCGCCGGCATGGACGATTTCATCACCAAACCGATCGATCCGCCGACTCTGCTGGCGGCGCTGGCGCGACATATTTTGGTGCCGGCCACTGCTGCCTCTGCGGCCCCCACGGCCGACGCTGCGCCACCGATGCCGAACGCCGTCTCGCCAGCACCGACTTTTTCAGGCAATGAATTGCCATCATTACCCGGCATCGACACCGTCGCCGGGCTGCGCCGGATGATGAACAAGCCGATGTTCTACAAGCGCATCCTGCATGATTTCCTGCAGCGCTTCGACGGCACCGAGCGCGTGATCGCTGCTGCCCTGGCCGACAACCGTCGTGATGAAGCCCGGCGTCAGGCCCACTCGACCAAAGGTCTGGCGGCCTCGATCGGTGCCGCCAACTTGAGCGACGTGGCAGCCATCCTGGAGAACACCCTGAAAACCGACGCCGGTTGCGACGCTGAACTGGCCGCCTTCAGTCGCGAACTCACCATCGTCATCGATGGTTTGCGCGTGGCATTTGCAACGCACTGAGCTTTCGCCCATGACCGACAAACTGTTTGTTTTTCTCGTCACCGCTGACGAGGCCTTTATTGCCTGCCACAAGGATCGTCTGGCGCGCGAGTTCGATCTCAATGTGCATCGTTCGGCGACAGAATGTCGAGCCGGTCTGGGCCAGAGGCGGCCCGATTTCGTCATCATTGACCTCGGCCTGCCGGAACAGCAAGGCATCGCTCTGCAACGAGACCTGCGCGACGACTTCGATACCTCCGATCTGTTTCAGTTGCACCTGTGCAGTGAAACCGATGCGGGCCGAGAAGAAGTCACGGCCGATGACCTGTTGCTGCAACCGGTGAGCGATGCCGTGTTCTGGCGCAAACTCGATCATCTGCGCAAGGTCTTTGCCCATAACGCGGCCGCGCGCGAGCAAATGTCCTACGCGCAGGGCGTCGCCCTGACGGCAATGTCGGCGATGGGCGAACTGGGTGTAGTGATGCAGTTTTTGTCCAAGAGCTTCACCTGCCACAACATTCAGTCGGTCGCGCTTCTGGCGCTCGAATCGCTGCGTCAATATGAACTCGAAGGCGTCGTCCATATCGTCTGGGAAGGTGACGGCCTGGCCTTGACCACCGGTGGCGATGAACCCAGCGACGATTTGCGCAAGCTGATCGCCCAGCGCCGTACGCTCGGCCGCATCCTTGAAATCGAACGCAAATTGATCGTCAATTTCGACCACGTATCGGTCTTGGTGACCAACCTGCCGGAAGACGACGCGCAGCGCCGTGGTCGTATTCGCGACAACATCGCGACATTGGCCGAAGGTATCGAATCACGCATCCACGGTCTGCTGCTGGAACACGACAATGTGCTCAAGCAACAAGGCATCCGCTACGCCGTGTGGGAGATTCGTGACTCGGTAAAGAATCTCGACACGCGGCAAATGACCGATCTGACCAATAGCCGCGAACTGGTGAGCCGGGTCATCGACGATTTCGAAGATGCCTTCCTGCACATGGGCATGATGCCGGAAGTGGAAAACCAGCTGATCGGCCAATTGGTCGGCTTGCGCCACAAGGTCGCCGAAATTGTCGGCCGGCCGGGCGAAGTGCATGAGAAGCTGCAAACCGTGATCTGTGCCTTGGAAACCCTGGCCGGGGAAGTGGGGCAACCGGTCTAAGTATTTTTTGGCAGGCCGGAACGCGCGCACAGCATTGCACCGCGCGTGGCCGGCCGTTCCAGTTGTTCGAGCCACCATTGCAGAGCACGGCCGTGTGACTTGCCGCTGGTCTTGCGCCAGGCATAGCTGACATGAATCTGCCGTTCGGCCCGTTCGACCCGTTTGGCGACCAGACGTCCGGTGTCGATATAGGGCTGGGCGAGGCCCTCGGGCAGGAAGCCACCGCCGAGTCCACGCAGATGCGCCTCCAGTTTGGCCGGCATGCTGGGCACGGTAAACACATCTTGCCCACCCAGCAGGCCGATGGTGATGCCGCCGCCACGCTGCACCGAATCGGCCACCGCCACGGCACGATGCTGCCGTATCAGATGGTCGCTCAAGGGCTCGCTTTCTCGCGCCAGAGGATGATGTGGCGCGATGGCATAGACGAAACGTTGGGTGCCCAAGGGCTGCACTTGTAGTCCGGCCATCGTGGCAGCCTCGGCCACCACGCCGAGTGCCAGATCGGCCTGCCCGGAGGTCAGGGTGTCGAGCGTTCCGGAAAGCGTTTCATCGCGCAAACGCAGGCGCGTCGGTGGTTGCAGGGTAAAAAACGCTTCGCAGAGCTCCATCACCGTCGTGCGGTTGATGATGCTATCGACGGCAATCGTGAACTGCGGTTCCCATCCGGTGGCGACGCGTCGCACGCGGTTGGCGACGGCATCGATTTCGTCGAGCAGCCGCGTCCCTTCACGGATGAGTTCCTGGCCCGCTTCCGTCAGCCGGGCCTGGCGCGAGCTGCGATCGAAGAGCAGCACATCGAGGGCGTCCTCGATCTGGCGCACGCGATAGGTCAGTGCACTGGGCACCATGCCACTGGCGCGGGCGGCGGCGGCAAAGCTGCCGCTTTCGGCGATGCGCTGCAGCAAGGCGAGGGAATCCGGCGTCAAAACATCGCGCGCCGAGTAGTTGATTTCTTTGTTCATGGCTTCACCGTTCAGTGTTTTTGAATGATGCCATCAAAGCGACTGGATCATCAAGCACGTATCAACTCCTAAAGTGCAGTCATACAGGAGGCCACACATGATTGCGCTGCGTAAATCCCAGGACCGAGGCTATGCCGATCACGGCTGGCTCAAGAGCTACCACTCATTTTCCTTCGCCGGCTATTACGACCCGCAGCACATGGGTTGGGGCAACCTTCGGGTGATCAACGAGGATCGTATCGCGCCGGGCAGCGGCTTTGGCACGCATGCCCATCGTGACATGGAGATTGTCAGTTACGTGATTTCCGGTGCCTTGGCGCACGATGACAGCATGGGACACGGCACCGCCATTCCACCGGGCGATGTGCAGCGCATGAGTGCTGGCCGGGGGGTCACGCATAGCGAATTCAATCACAGCCAGGATGAGGCCACGCATTTCTTCCAGATCTGGATCGAGCCGCGACAACGCGGCCTGACGCCCGGCTACGAACAGAAGACTTTCGCGGCGGCCGAAAAACGCGGTCGCCTACGCCTGCTTGCTACGCCGGATGGCGCCCAGGGTTCGGTGACCATCCACGCCGATGCGGCGCTTTACGCCGGATTTTTCGATGGCGACGAAATGGCGACCGTCAGTCTGAATCCCGAGCGCAAAGCCTATGTGCATCTGATTCGTGGCGCGCTCGACGTCAATGGCCAGCGCCTGCACGCCGGCGATGCGGCCTTGCTGTCCAATGAAACCGAACTGACATTGGCCGCAGGGCGGGATGCCGAAGTTCTGGTTTTTGATCTTGCCGCCTAAACACTAATTCACCCCACCACCCCACCCACAGGAGATTCACCATGACAAACATCGCAGTCGTCTTTCATTCCGGTTACGGTCACACACTGCGTATGGCGCAAGCTATCGCGGAAGGCGCTGGCGCGCAACTGGTCGCCGTGGATGCGGACGGCAATCTGTCCGACAGCGATTGGGCAACGCTCAACGCGGCTGACGCCATCATCATGGGCAGCCCGACCTACATGGGCACCGTGAGTTGGCAGTTCAAGAAATTCGCCGATGCCTCGAGCAAGGCCTGGTTCACCCAGGCCTGGAAAGACAAAGTGTTCGCCGGCTTCACCAATAGCGCGACCATGAACGGCGACAAGTTGTCCACACTGCACTACCTGTTCACCCTCGCCATGCAGCACAGTGGGATCTGGGTTGGCACCGGCATGATGCCATCCAATTCCAAGGCGGCACAACGCAACGACATCAACTTCGTCGGCTCGTTCAGTGGCGCCATGGCGCAGTCGCCGTCGGACAGCAGCCCGGATGAAATGTTGCCCGGCGATTTGGAGACAGCGCGGCTATTTGGTCAGCGTGTGGCTGCTGTGGCGACGAAACTTCGCGGTTGAAAATCGGGAACTTGGAGACTGTTTCAGTTGCCGGTCAGACGCCCCAGACGACCGGCTTCTCCTTCTTCAATGACCACTCCAGCAATTCGAGCAAGGGCGCGGCACGCTGCGTGAGGGCGATGTAGGGGCGCTTGATACCGCCTTCACCCATCTCGAATTGCGGCAGCTCTTCATCGAGCTTGCCGGCGCGTTCGGCCTTGTCGGCGTCGATCGCTGCTTTGAGTTGGGCGATCGCGTCGGGCAGTTGCTCGACGGTGACTATCCCCTTGGGCTCGGGTTCCTTGCCCATCAGTTTCATCATGCGTTGGGCAACATCACCAAACATGATGACGTCGCCGGCGGCGGGGCTTTGAAAGGTGACGATCATAGGTCTTGCTCCAGTAACCAGTCCAATATCTGCTGCGCCGGTTTCTTCCAGTCCCGTTCGAGCATCAGGCCATGGCCCATGTTGGGGAAAATGTGCGCTTCGACACCATAGCTGCGCGCGGTCATCTCGACCAGCGAGGCAGAGATCAGGTGGTCGAATTCGGCGCCCTGGACCAGCAGGGGCGTTTCCTTGACACGGGAAACGCTGGGCAGGTTGAAGAGCGTCATGTCCCAGATGGCGCGATGCGATTCGCGCTGCGACAGGCGGTAATAGCGCTCGAGATCGTCAACCGCCACCGGCTGCGCAAACAAGGATTCGCGCAAGGTTTCCATGCTGGCATTGCTGCCGGCCATGATGCTATTGAGATCGGTCATCAGCGTCGGTTTGGAAAACAGCAGTCCCATCGCCGAGGCCATCAGTCCCTGTGGTGGCACCGAGCACATCAGGACTGCGCCCGGCATTTGATGGCGCTCCAGATATTTCTGCACCACGAAACCGCCCATCGAATGGCCGATCAGCACTGGCGGCGTGGGCAGCGACTTCACCACCTCGCGCACATCCTTGGCGTAATCGGTGATCGAAATGCTGTCGAGATGATGGCGACCCCGCGAGCCACCGTGGCCGGAGAGGCTGACGGCATAGCTCGAATAGCCGGCCTCGGCAAAGAAGCCCAGGTAATGCTCCTGCCAGCACCAGGCGGCGGTGTAGGCACCGTGGACAAAGAGTAGCGGCGTCGGCCGCGCTTTCTTGCCGGAGGCTGCCTGCGAGAGCACCTCCAGAGTCGTGATTTGTTCGCGATGCATTGTTGGCAGGTTTGGGGATGGGGATGGGGTCAGGTGGCAGGTGGCGGCGGAACGGCCATGCCGCGTTGTACGGCCGGCCGTTGGCTGATGTGTTGGTACCAGCGCTGTACCGCCGGGTAGTCGGCCAGATCGATCTGGTGCCATTCGTGGCGCGCCACCCACGGATAGGTGGCGATATCGGCGATGCTGTACTCGCCGGCCAAAAAGTCGGCGCTGGCGAGACGGCGGTCGAGCACGCCATACAGGCGTTGCGTTTCCTTGTGGTAGCGATCGATGGCGTAGGGCACTTGTTCGGTGGCGAAGCGCATGAAATGATGGGTCTGACCGAGGATGGGACCGACGCCGCCCATCTGGAACATCAACCATTGCAGGGCTTCGTATTTGCCGCTGTCCGTTGCGGGCAAAAAGCGGCCGCTCTTGCCGGCCAGATAAACCAGAATGGCGCCTGATTCAAACAGGGTGAAGGGCTGGCCGTCCGGCCCGTCGGAATCAACAATCGCCGGGATCTTGCCGTTCGGGTTAACCGCCAGAAACTCGGGCGTGAATTGCTCACCGATGCGAATGTCGACCGGCTTCACCGCATAGGGCAGGCCGCATTCCTCAAGCATGATGGAGACTTTGCGTCCGTTGGGCGTAGACCAGCTATACAGCGTAATCACGGGATTTTTCTTTTCCTCGGCTATGATCGAGACTTCCAAGCTTGTCGATTCTAGCTGA
This sequence comes from Propionivibrio dicarboxylicus, assembly GCA_945902805.1. GTDB lineage: Bacteria > Pseudomonadota > Gammaproteobacteria > Burkholderiales > Rhodocyclaceae > CAMDMZ01. The sequence continues at coordinate 102,843 of CAMDMZ010000009.1, forward strand.
TGCTCAAGTGGCTGATTGCCGTATTTTGCGCCGTGTTCGTGATCGGGCTGGTTCAGCCGCGACTGGCGCGACTGTTGCGTATAGGACGTTTGCCAGGCGACGTTCGTTTCCGTTTGCGCGGCCGCGAATACTCGTTCCCGTTTGCGACGACGATCCTGTTTTCGTTCTTGCTGGCGGTGATCAGCCGACTCGTGTAGCGGCCAGATATTTTTCCCACTCGGCGCGGGCAAGCGCGGTCAGGCGTTCGAGCTCCGGCAAGCGTGCTTGCGCTTGGGCCCGATTGCCGCTACGACAAAGCATCTCGACTTCGCGGGCGCAAGTGCTCAGACCTTGCACGCCACCGCTGCCGGCGAGGCCCTTGATGGTGTGTGCCTCGCGCGCGGCTGATTCCAGATCGCCGGCCTGTAGCGCCTGATTGAGTACGGCCAAGGCGCGCGGGATGTCCTCCAGCAGACTGTCGAGCAAAACAAGGGCGATCTCGACATCGCCACCAAAGCGACCGAGCATGTCTTTGGCATCGAACAGAATTGGCTCATTGGAGGCGCCCTGACTGGTTGGCAAAGGCTCCGCTTGCTGCAAGCGGGTGATTGCGGCCGTTGCGTTGCCACCAAGCATTCTTTGTATGGTGGCCTCCAGTTCACTTTCATTGAGCGGTTTGGTCAGATAGCCATCCATCCCGCCGGCGAGGCAGGTCTCCCGCACGCCTTCCATTGCGTTCGCGGTGACCGCAATCACTGGCGTGTGCGGCGCCAGCACAGCGGGGTTGGTACGCAATTCGCGCGTTGCCTCAAAGCCGTCCATCACCGGCATTTGGCAATCCATCAGCACCAGATCAAAACGTTCGCGAGTCAGAAGTTCGACGGCCACGGCGCCGTTTTCGGCGACCGTGACCCGGTGCCCGCGTTTCTGCAGCAGCGTGCGGGTCACCAACTGATTGGTCGGGTTGTCTTCCACCAAAAGGATATTTCCGATGATGGGCTTTGTCGTAGATTCGCTGGCGATTTCGCCTGCCGTTACTTCGGGTGATAGCGTCACATCGGGGGCGGAATGTTTCACCGGGAGCGTAAACCAGAAGGTCGAACCTTTTCCTTCCCGGCTATGGACGCCGATTTCACCGCCCATCAATTCGATCAGACGCTTGGAAATCGACAGCCCAAGGCCCGTGCCGCCAAAGCGCCGGGTAATCGAGCCATCGACCTGGCTGAAGGGCTGGAACAGGTGATGCAGCTTGTCTGCGGGAATCCCGATCCCGGAATCGCTGACCTCAAAGCGCAAATATCCTGCCGATTCATGGTTTTCGACGAGGTGAACGCGGATCACGACTTCGCCGCGTGCGGTGAATTTGATGGCGTTGCCAGCCAGATTGAGGATGATCTGGCGCAGGCGCCCTTGGTCGGCGCGTATCCAGCGCGGTACGCCGGGATCGGCAGCGCTGATGAAATGCAGACCTTTTTCTTTCGCCCGCGCGGCCAGAAGATCGGTGGCCTGCTGGATTGTCGCGAGCAGATCGAAGTCGGTATCGACAATATCCAGGCGACCTGCCTCGACTTTCGAAAAATCGAGAATGTCATTGATGACGGTGAGCAACGATTCGCCGCTGCTAATCACGATATCGTTGTATTCGCGCTGCTCGTCGTCCAGTTTGGTATCGCGCAACAACCGCGACATGCCTATGACGCCATTCATGGGGGTACGAATCTCGTGGCTCATGTTCGCCAGAAAGACACTTTTTGCTTGATTGGCGCGTATGGCTTCGTCGGTCGCCAGGCTTAACTCATGGGTACGGTTTTCCACCAAGGCTTCCAGGTCCAGCCGATAGTGAGCCAGTTCCTCGTCACGCGCCTGCAAGGTATCGATCATGGTATTCAGGCCGCGTCCGAGCTGGGCGATTTCGTCGCCACCGCGAACCCGGATACGGTCCGGAAGATGCGGGGTTTTGGTAATCCGCGTCACCAGGCTGTTGAGATCTTCAACCGGGGCGGAAAGTCGGCGGGCGAGGCGTTGCGCCAGCCAAAGTGACACACTCAGGGCGAGCAATAGTGTCACTCCGGTCTGGAGCATGGTACGTAGCACCGACTGATACATCGCATCCAGAGAGGCCGACAGTTCCACCACCGGCTGCGCTGTTTTCACGTCTGAAACAGGCACCCAGACCGTCAGCATTTCCGTGCCGAAATGAACACCTTCGCGGCTGGCCGGGAGCGTTACGGTTTCCGGTGCCGGCTGTTGTGGGCGCAGATATTCGGCGAATACCGGCTCGTCGCCATCGACCAGCAGGCGCGCCCGAACTATTAATGGATTGCTTTCGACGGCACCGAGCAGGCGGGCGGCTTCCTTGCGGTCCATGAAGGCCAGTGCGGCCTGGCTGCTGGTGGCCACCAAGCGCGCCTGTGCCGTTAATGAGGCGGCCCATTCATCGCGAATCATGCGCTGTTGCTGGTAGAGAATCAGCGCAAAAACCAGCCCGCCGGCAAGAAACAGGGCGCTGGCCGAAAGCAGCATCAGCTTGCCGCGTATGGTGCCGGGCTTGAGCAATTGAGGCAGGCGGAACGGGCTCATGGATCGATGGCCTTGGCCAGGCGCAGGAGTTGCGCGTTGAATTCCAGGTGCTGTTTCTGTGCCGCCTTGCGGTTGATCAGAATGTTCACGGCAGAACCTTCACCGCCGAGTGAAAATTCGACCATGCCGCCTGACTTGGCGAAACCATCAATGTCGGAAACGGTAACAATAATGAGTCCGCTAAGCTGGCGCAAGATGGTTTCGAGATTCCCGGATTCGCTGCGGGCAATGAACACCAACTCACAAACTTTCGCTTCCGTTGTGCCAGACAGTTTTTGAAATTTGACCGCGCGTCCATCAATGGGTGCCGAGGCCAGTTTGTCCGGCACTGCGCCGAATGGATTGCTGCCCAGCAGACAAATTACCAGCGTTTGCTCACGTGTCGGCTCGGGTCGATAAATGAATTGTGGCAACTTGAATAGTAACGCCGACTTGATCGCATATTCGGCAACGGGGCCCGTTTGGGCGAGCGCCAACGCGGACAGCGCTAACCCACAGACGAGCGCCAAGCTCGCCACAAGGCGTGCCACAGATGTCAGGCCTACAAAGAGGTTCATGCCTTGCCGCAAGGTGTGGTCAGAAGCGATAGTCGAGTGAAAGCATCCAGCTGCGGGGCTGCTGCGGCATATCATAAAAGGTGCGGCTGCCCGAACCATGCGCGGCGTAATAGCGCTTGTCGAACAGGTTATCCACATCGAGCCAGAGCGTTGCCCGGCCATTCAACAGCTTGTGCCAGCCGATATGCAGATTGACCACGGCATAGCCGGAGGTTTCGCAGCGCTCCGGCGCAATCATCGTCATCGTGCATTGTTGTGGCAGCGTGCTGCTGGCTTTCTTGCGACCATTTGTGGTGTCGCCAGTCCATAACAACTGCGGTGAGATGCTGACCAGGTCGTGATAGCGGAACGTCGTTCCGACTTTGAACTTCTCGCTGGCAACGTTGGGAATATTCCACTCAACACCATCGCCCTCGTCAATCTTGCCGGCTATCCAACTGGCGCTACTCCAAAGATCGCCGGACCAAGCCGGGTTGATCTGAAAGCGCCACTGGGCCATGAGATCAAGCCCATTCTGGGTCTGGCCACCGGCGTTGCCCTTAGTTTCGGGGCTGACCAGAATGGCACCGGGGATCGCATTGACGTTGGTCGATGCCTGGGTGACGATCAAGTTCCTGATCCGGCTGTGATAGACGTTGGCAATCACGTTGACGTCCTGGCGCGGGCGCCAGTCCCAGGTCAGGCTGACGGTCTTGGCTTTTTCCGGATCAAGATCGAAATTGGGTACACGGAAAGCGGTTCCCTTGAACAAGCCATTGACCTTGCTGCCGTCAAATACCCCAAAGGAACTCAGACTTTCCTCGGGTGACGGAGCGCGGAAAGCTTCGCCGTAAAGTGCCTTGAACAAGTGTTGCTCATTGGCTCGCCAGACCGCACCGAGGCGTGGATTGATGGATTGTCCGTAATCGGTGTGGTGATCAACCCGCAGCCCGGCCATGGTCGAGAACTGGCTGTTCCATTCGGATTGGACCTGAGCGTAGGCCGAGATGTTCTCGAACGAGGCATCGTAGATTGCCAGCGGCAGATTCGTATTCGGATACAGGTAGCCCTGGCTATCCGCACCCTTGTTGGTGTCGTAGGGTGCGGGCAACGAGGCAGTCTCGATCGCGTAATGCTTCTGGTAGCCGATTCCAGCGAGGACGCGGTGTGTATCGTCGAGCATCCAGTTCAAGTTCTGTTCGATGGCGAAGCGCTCGCCCAGCACATACGAATAGCCGTCGGTGAAGTTGTTGTAGGAATTGTTGTACTTGGCACGTGGATCAACCTCCATCTTCGAGTAGTCGATCACCAGTTCGCCCGACAACTTGGCATTCAGGTCAAAGCGATACTTGCCATAGGCGGTGTCAGTCGTCGTCTGCCATTGTGAATCCGGCAGATAGCGTGCCGTGGCAGCGGGGTCGCCGGTGCTGGTCAGGCTGCGAAATACATTCCGGTAGAAACCCAGCGTCAGATCCTTGCCCAGATCCATGCGGGCAAACAGGCTTTGGCTCTTGATATCGCCGGCGTAGTCTTCCCGGGCGCTGGCCGGGACCACCACTTGCGAGCCGGCTTTGGCGTCGACCTTGGTGAATCCAGTCTGGTAGTAATCCTGCAGCGGCGCGCGGTCCGATGCCTGCCAGTGGCCGCCGATATTGAAAGCAAGCCCATTGTCGGCCTTCATTCCAGTCATGAACGAGGCTTCGCGACTGCCGAATCGACCCATGCCCACCGAACCCCAGGAATTCTGTTGTGCGCCGGCATTCTCGGTGATGATGTTGATCACGCCGGCAACCGCATCAGCCCCATAAAGAGCAGCCGAGGGGCCGTAGAGAAACTCGACTTGCTTGGCGTGATAAAGCGCCAGGTTTTCGGCCAGCGGAAAGTTGCCACCGGCGGGGTGCCCGATGCGCACACCATCCAGCATCACCACCAATTTACTTGGCCCGAGATAGCCCTGGACCGCAAACTGGTTGAACTGCGACGATTTCGTACCGCGCTGGAAATCAACTCCGGGCATGTCTTCGAGCAGGTCGGCCAAGTTCTTGTAACGCCGTTCGCGGATTTGCGACCGGGTCACAACAACAATGTACGACGGTGTCTGGTCACGTGTCTCCTCACGACGGGAAGCCGTGACCACGGGAATGTTGATCAATTCCAGTAGCGACAAAGACATCAGCTTGTCGACGTCGACCTCAACTGAATCCGTGGCGTTGGCCACCAAGGCATGAGACCCCATGGCCGCGCAAAAGGCCAGCATGATCCGGTGGTACAACCGAGTTTGCCTGGGCATCAGGTGCGCCTCCAAAACATCATTCGAATGAAAGGATGTTAGCAGTGGCGGCCGACAAAAACCAGTCGGATAAGCCGGCGCAGTGAGGCGTGCTGGCTTATCCGGAACGGCAATTGGCTACGTGGACGTGCTCGCCACCGAACTTAGCTTCCAGATCTCGGCGTTGTACTCTTGCATGGTGCGGTCAGTGGAAAACTTTCCCGAGGCCGCCGTGTTGAGGATACTCATGCGCGTCCAGCCTGCCCGATCGCGGTATGCGGTCGCGGCACGTTCCTGGGCATCGACAAATGAGCGGAAGTCAGCTGCCACCAACCAAGGATCGTGCGGGCTGCGGATGGCGTTGATGATAGGCTCGAAAAGCCCTGGCTCAAAAGCGTTGAAGTGGCCGGATTCGAGCAACTTCATTACCCGGCTGAGGTCGGCATCGGCCGCAATCAGCGCATTCGGATCATAGGCGCCGCGCGTGGCCTCGACTTCGTCGGCAGTGAGGCCAAAGAGGAAAAAGTTGTCGTCATTGCCGGTGAGTTTGATCAGTTCTTCGCGGATCTCGATATTGGCGCCATCGAGCGTGCCGATGGTAATGGCACCATTCATCATAAACTTCATGTTGCCGGTACCGGAGGCTTCCTTACCGGCAGTCGAGATCTGCTCTGAAAGGTCGGTGCCCGGGGCAATGATCTCCATCGCCGAGACGCGATAGTTGGGCAGGAAGGCCAGCTTCAGGCGATTGCCGATCGTCGGATCGGAGTTGATCACTTCCGCCACCTTGCAGATCAGCGTAATGATCCGTTTGGCGATGAAGTATCCCGGCGCCGCCTTGCCGCCAATCAGCACGCAGCGTGACGTCCAGTCTTTGGTCAAAGCCGGATCACCCGTTTTCAGGCGGCTATAAAGGTGGATTACGTGCAGCACGTTAAGCAACTGTCGCTTGTATTCGTGAATGCGCTTGACCTGCACGTCGAACAGCGCATTGGGATCAAACACCACGCCGCAGTCGCGCAGTACCAGCTTGGCCAAGCGTTCCTTGTTGCGGTATTTCACCGTCTGCCATTGGTCGCGGAAGCCGGCGTCGTCGGCGTGTGGCGCCAGGCGACGTAGCTCATCGAGGCGCGTCAGCCAGGCGTTACCCAAGGTTGTGTCAAGCAACTGACGCAGCAGCGGGTTGGAGCCCGCAACCCAGCGCCGCTGCGTGACACCATTGGTCTTGTTGTTGAACTTGCTTGGCCAGAGCTCATAAAAATCACGGAACAAGCCCTGCACCAGCAGTTCGGAATGCAGCGCTGCCACACCATTCACCGAAAAACTGCCAACGATGGCCAGGTAGGCCATGCGCACGTGCGGTACCGGGCCTTCCTCAATCAAGGACATGCGCGCCAAGCGCTCGGTATCTCCCGGCCAGCGGCGTGCCACTTCAGTGAGAAAGTGCGCGTTGATTTCGTAGATGATTTCAAGCAGGCGCGGCAACAAGTGGCCAAACAAATGCACCGACCAGCGTTCCAGCGCTTCCGGCAGCAGGGTGTGATTGGTGTAGGCCATGGTATGGGTCGTGATCTGCCAGGCCGCATCCCATTCCAGGTTGTATTCGTCGATTAGCAGACGCATCATCTCGGGCACGGCGCAGCTCGGATGCGTATCGTTGAGTTGGAAGCAGTTTTGCTCGGCAAAGCGCGAAAAATCGATGCCGTGATGCAGTTCCCAGCGTTCCAGCACATCCTGCAGACTGGCCGAGGCGAGGAAGTATTGCTGACGCAGGCGCAGTTCCTTGCCGTTTTCTGATGCGTCATTCGGATACAACACCATGGTGATGTTTTCGGCAGCGTTCTTGGCCGCCACCGATTCCGGGTACGAGCCGGCATTGAACTCACCCAGGTCGAACTCATCGGTGGCTGCGGCACTCCACAAGCGCAACACGTTCACCGTGCCGTTGCGATAACCAGGAATTGGCGTGTCGTAGGGCACCGCCAGCACATCCTTGGAATCGATCCAACGCACACGCTGCTTACCCTGGGCATCGCGGAAGAACTCGGTGCGGCCCTGGTACTGGATTCGCCGCGTGTGCTCCGGGCGCTCCAGCTCCCACGAGCTGCCATCGCGCAACCAGTGATCAGGATCTTCGACCTGGCGGGAATTCTCTATGCGCTGGCGGAACATTCCGTATTCGTAGCGAATGCCATAGCCCATCACCGGCAATTGCAGCGTGGCGCAACTATCGAGAAAGCAGGCGGCCAGGCGGCCGAGACCGCCGTTACCGAGACCGGCGTCGTGCTCGTTATCGATCAACTCTTCGAGCGCGAGACCAAGTTGGCCCAGTGCCTCGGCCGCCACGGTATCGAGACCGAGGTTAAGCAAAGCATTGCCCAGCGTGCGGCCCATAAGAAATTCGAGCGAAAGATAGTAGGCATGCTTGACACCCGCTTCTTCGTAGGCAAAGCGCGTCTTGCGGGCGCGCTCCATGAGGCGATCGCGCAGCGTCAATACCAGCGAGTGATACGGGTAATGCGACGATCGGCAGTATTTGTCGCGGCCATAGAAGTTGCCGAAGTAGCGCCGGATGTCGGCGGTCAAGTCGGCCACTTCCATGCCTAACGGCGGCTGGGCAAACAGCTCGGTGGTCGGGTTGCTGACGCGCAGCGGGCGCATGTTGTGGGTGCGGTGATTAATGCTCATAGTGGACGCTTGGGGTGGCTGGCAGAATTATGTTAAGGATAAACGGTCACGGGCCGATTGTGAGCATTTGCGTTTATCTCCATAGCGGAAGGATTGATTGCGCCGTCCCGGGATCTTTGCACTAGACTCGCAGTTACTCGTAGAAACCACTATCGGAGAATTGTCATGACCCACCCGCTTGCCGGCCAACCCGCTCCTGCTTCCCAGCTTACCGATATTGCCGCCTTACTCGCTGCGTATAACGCGCTGCCCGACATGTCCGATCCTACCCAGCGGGTCGCCTTCGGCACTAGTGGTCATCGCGGCAGTGCCTTCAATCGTAGTTTTAACGAAGCGCACATTCTCGCCATCACCCAGGCGGTTTGTGAATATCGTGCCGGCGTTGGCATCACGGGTCCGCTGATGCTGGGCAAGGATAGCCATGCCCTGTCCGATCCGGCACAGAAGAATGCACTGGAAGTGTTGGCCGCCAACGGCGTCATCACCCAATGGCAGAGCAACGATGGCTATTCGCCGACGCCGGTGATTTCGCGCGCCATCCTGGCGCATAACAGCGATCCGGCCGTGCCGCGTGCTGACGGACTCATCATCACGCCTTCGCATAACCCGCCGATGGACGGTGGCATCAAATACAACCCGCCGCATGGTGGTCCGGCTGATACCGATGTCACCGGCTGGATCGAAAAGCGTGCCAACGCGCTGCTCACCGAGGGCAATCGTGATGTCAAGCGCATGCCCTATGCACAAGCTATCGCCGCGCCCAGCGTACAGGCGGTCGACTTCGCCGCCGGCTACATCGCTGCGCTCGATCAAGTGATCGATATGGAGGCCATCCGCAACGCCAAACTAAAGATCGGTGTCGATCCGCTCGGTGGCGCCGCAGTGGCGTATTGGCAACCGATCGCCGAACGTTATGGTTTGGATATCGATGTGGTCAATCCGCGGGTCGATCCCGCTTTCGGCTTCATGACCTTGGACCACGACGGCAAGATCCGGATGGATTGTTCCAGCCCCTACGCCATGGCCAGCCTGGTCAAACTCAAGGACCGCTTTGACATCGCCTGGGGCAATGATGCGGACGTCGACCGGCACGGCATTGTCACGCCATCGATGGGACTGATGAACCCCAATCACTTCCTTGCCGTCGCCATTCACTACTTGCTGACACACCGCAAGCAGTGGTCGAACACGGTGGCGGTGGGCAAGACGCTGGTGTCTTCGGGCATCATCGATAAGGTGGTGGCCGGGCTCGGTCGCACGCTGCTTGAAGTGCCAGTCGGCTTTAAGTGGTTCTCGGCTGGGCTGCTCGATGGCAGCATCTGCTTTGGCGGCGAAGAAAGTGCCGGCGCTAGCTTCCTGCGCCGCGACGGCAGCGTGTGGACGACGGACAAGGACGGCATCATTCTCGGCCTGCTCGCCGCCGAGATTACCGCTGTTACTGGCAAAGATCCGGGCTACTACTACCAGCAACTCGCGGCACAGTACTTCACGCCCCATTACACGCGCATCGACGCGCCGGCGACGCCGGCCCAAAAGGCGGCGTTCAAGCAACTCACGGGCGACAAGGTCAGTGCCGCAACACTGGCCGGCGACCCGATTCTGGCGCGCCTGACCAGCGCACCGGGCAATGGCGCATCGATAGGTGGCCTCAAGGTGACGACGGCCAACGGCTGGTTCGCCGCGCGCCCGTCAGGTACCGAGGATATCTACAAGCTTTACGCCGAGAGTTACAAGAGTGCCGAGCATCTGCAGGCAATCGTGGCCGAGGCGCAAAAAATCGTCGGTGCGGCCCTCGCGGGTTAATCCGACGGTGCGTCTATCGCCCGGGCTTCCTGGTCGCGCGCAGGATATCCAGTTCGGGCTGATAGACCGCAGTTTCAATATCCAGCAAGCCGAGCAAGGTATCGAACAGGTTGTCGTGGCTTAGCGGGACGTCCTGTTTTTCCGTGACTGCCTGGCGCTGCGCAGGAGAAAACTTGGCGCCCAGCCACATCACCGCCGGGACCAGGATTTGCGCTCTTGGCGCGATGAAATAGGGCAGGCCATGGAGGAATACGCCGTCTTCACCCAGTGATTCGCCGTGGTCGCTCATATAGAACATTCCGGTCGCAAAGCGCGCGTCATTCTTTTTCAACAAGGCAATGATCTCGGCCAGGAAGTGATCGGTGTAAAGAATCGCGTTGTCGTAGGCGTTGTTGATCTCCGGGATTGAACACTGGCTCAGGTCGTTGTTCTGGCAGGCCGGAGTGAAACGCTCGAATTCTTTCGGGTAGCGCTTGAAGTAGGCCGGGCCGTGGTTACCCATCTGGTGCAATACGACGACGATATCGCCGGTGGCCTGGCCGTCAATGAACTTCTGCAAATTGGCCAGCATGCCGACGTCGCGGCACTCCTCGTCACATACCGGGTTTTTCGCCGCCTCGCGGTAGTTCTCATACGGCACTCGCAAGGCGACGCCTTTGGAATCGGAATTGTTGTCGAGCCACAGTACATGGGCGCCGGCACGCTGGATCACATCGAGCACGTTTTCCTGTTTCGCCGCTGCCGAAATGCTGAATGCTTCGCGCCCCAAGCGTGAAAACATGCAGGGCACGGACGACGCAGTCGACGTGCCGCAGGAGGTGAACTCGGTGAAGCTGATTACTTTCTCTTTGCTTAGACGTGGATTGGTTTCGCGCTGATAGCCATTCAATGAAAAGCGATCGGAGCGGGCGGTTTCGCCCACCACCACGATGATCAGTTTTCGGTGCGTTGCCGTGGCCGCGCGGCGGGCGTCAGCGCCAAGCGGGGTGACGGTAGCGACGGCGCCAGCGGACAATTGCGCACTGGCAAACTTGATTGCGGAATAGACGGGGTAGGTCGGATTGGCATACGAGCGGATGACCTTGTGCTCGCGGACGAAGGACGCGTAGAAGCCGTTGGAGCCCAGCACGCTGCCGACGAGGATGCCGACGCTGATGGCAATGAGTACGATACGGGCCAGGATTTCGCGTCGCCAGCCGCGCCAGCGCACGGGAATCATGATTACGATCGCCGCCGGCAGCAAGCCCAGGATGCATACATAAGCGATCAGACGCAAATTGATCAGATCGGCCGCTTCGCCGATATTGGTCTGGGCGACATTCAACAGCATCTCGTCGTTGATGATGGTGCTGAAACTGTCCATGAAGTAGGCCGAGACCGCCGTGATGAGCAACATGGTGACCAGGATCGGCTTGGTCAGCCGGCCAAAGACGACGAGACCCAGCATCAGTGCGGTGGCGGCACCCAGCGTCAGGGGCAGTGAGGCCATGACCAGTCCATTGGTGCTGCCAAAGCCATAGACTGCAAGAATTTGGCCAAAGTAGCTGCGATTACCGGCAACCACCATGATGACGATGGCCAGCAGCAGCATGGAGTTGCTGGTGACCCCACCCAGAAAAATCCGTTGCCAGAACGCCTTCATGCGCGGGTTCCGCATGTGGTAATCGAGGTGGACGTGGCACAATTCCCTCTAAATTCATTCCACGCCATACGCTTCTTCCATGCCAAACGACCCAGCAAAAGACATTCCCGACAAATCTGCCCGCTTGCTTGACGGCGGACGCCTGTGGCGCGCTCTTGGTTATTCGCTGACCGGGATGCGGACGGCGTTCGCCACCGAATCGGCTTTTCGGCAAGAAGTGGTCGGGGTCGTTTTGTTGTTGCCAATTGCCTTGTTCCTTCCGGTCAATCGCTACGAGCGCCTGGCGCTTGTAGGCAGCCTGATCTTGGTCCTGATCGTTGAATTGCTGAATTCTGCGGTGGAGGCGGTGGTCGATCGGGTTTCGTTCGATCACCACGAATTGTCGGGGCGGGCGAAGGACTTCGGTAGCGCCGCCGTACTGCTCGTGATCTTGCTCGCCATTCTAACGTGGGGCGTCGTGCTCTATTCGTTGCTCAGACCCTGAGCCTTCTTCAGTACGCTCAGACGGGCAATCCGCGCCGCGCCAATCTGCTCGGGAATCTGGCCCGGCTCTGCACAAGCACGGGCGATCACCGCCGCATCCACTTCCTGCACGGCGGCCAGCGCTGCTCGCCAACGCTCCGCCGCCACATAGGGAACGGCTTCCAGGCCGAGGCGGCCACGATGATCCGCTTCGCAGGCCAGCAGAACCTGGCCGAAGCGCTCCGGCCGGCGCAGGGCATCACAGCGTTCGAGTATTTTCAATTGCGTCTCCGGGCGCAACTCGGCGACCCGGTGCATGTCGCCGTGAAAACGCGCCACCAGTCGCGCCACATCGCGGCAGTCGGTCGGCACCCGCAGGCGCTCGCAGAGCGGTTCGAGCAATTCGGCGCTGCGTCCTTCATGGCCGATATGGCGGGGCAAGATGTGCGGCGGCGTGACGCCCTTGCCCAGATCGTGAGTCAAGGCGGCGAAGCGGGCCGGCAGCGCGGCGTTCAGCGTTGCCGCCATGTCGATGACCATCATCACATGCACGCCGGTATCGATTTCGGGATGGTAATCAGCGCGTTGCGGCACTCCCCAGAGTCGATCAACTTCCGGCAATAGCCTTGCCAGCGCGCCACAATCGCGCAGGATCGTGAACATCCGCGAGGGTTTGGCCTCCATCAGGCCACGGGCAAGCTCCTGCCACACACGTTCGGCAACCAGGGCATCGACTTCACCGGCGGCGACCATCTGCCGCATCAAGTTCATCGTCTCCGGCGCGACGCTGAAGTCGGCAAAACGGGCGGCGAAGCGGGCGACGCGCAGTATTCGCACCGGATCTTCGGCAAAGGCGGCTGAGACGTGGCGCAACACCTTGGCGGCGAGGTCAGCGCGCCCGCCGTAAGGATCGATCAGCGTGCCATCGTCGGCTTGGGCAATCGCGTTGATCGTCAGGTCGCGGCGTTCCAGATCCTGTTCCAGCGTGACATCGACGGCGGCATGGAAATCGAAGCCAGCGTAGCCCGGCGCGGTCTTCCGTTCGGTCCGTGCCAGCGCGTATTCCTCGCGAGTTTGCGGATGCAGGAAGACCGGGAAATCGCGTCCGACCGGCTTGAAGCCGTGCCGGCGCATCTCCTCGGGCGTGGCGCCAACAACCACCCAGTCGCGATCCTTGACCGGCAAGCCGAGCAGTTGGTCGCGGATAGCGCCGCCGACGGCATAGATTTGCATGAAGCGCCGTCTCGTCAGAACCGACTTTTTACAGGTAGGTCGGCGCCACCGCTTCGAGCGGCGTGGCGATCCGACCGAAGGGCAAGGTGCAGGCGCCGTCACACACACTGTCGATGCGCATCGAACGAATGTTGTCGCGCGTCATCGGGCCGTTCGGGATGAACTCCATGGCCCAGGCCTGCAGCCAGGCGATGGCATCGGGAATGCCGAAGACGAAGCGCTTGTGCCCGCCAGCCGCAGCGGCAAAGGCGACCAATTCGCGCAGCGCGTACACCTTCGGTCCGCAAAGATCGTAGGTT
>CAMDMZ010000010.1 GCA_945902805.1 Propionivibrio dicarboxylicus
GAAAAGTCGGTTCTGGCGGGACGGCGAAAGCCCCCCGGCCGGCTGCATCTTCTGCCCCCCGCGCCAGTGCCAAGTCCTTCAAGGCATCCGCTGACGAGCAGGATTTCGAACGCTTCTGAGGAGCTTGCCATGAGCCAACTCGTCAAAGCACCCAATAGTGCCGCCGCAAAAACTGGTGGAGGCAACACCGGCGGCGGCGATACCCACCAATACCTGACCTTCACGCTCGGTAGCGAGATGTTCGCCGTCGGCATTCTCAACGTGAAGGAAATCATCGAATACGGCAATCTCACCGAAATCCCGATGATGCCGGCCTTCATCCGTGGCGTCATCAACCTGCGCGGCGCAGTCGTTCCCGTCGTCGATCTGGCCGCCCGCTTCGGCGGCAAGATCAGTGACGTGCAGCGCCGTACCTGCATCGTCATCGTTGAGGTGACGCAGGAAGACGCCAAGCACGATATCGGCATCATGGTCGATGCGGTTTCCGAAGTGCTGGAGATCCAGGCTGGCGAGATCGAGCCACCGCCCTCCTTCGGTGCCCGCATCCGCGCCGATTTCATCGCCGGCATGGGCAAGGTCGGCGGTAAATTCGTCATCATCCTGCAGATCGACCGGGTTCTCTCGGTCGATGAAATGGCCTTGCTCGCCGATGTCACACAAGTCAATCCCGAAACGCTGGCGGTAGCCTAAGCAAAGAGCCAGGGAATCATCATGTTCAAAAACCTCAAAATCGGCGTCAGACTGATGGGGTTGATTTTCCTGCTGATCCTGACTCAGGTCGTCATCAGCCTGATGGCGCAACGCAACCTCAACGAGGCCAAGCTCAATCTTGAGGAAACCTACGCCGGCAAGCTGATTCCCACGCGCATGTCCTACCGCGCACAGCGCCTCGCCGACGATACGCGAACCCAGCTCATGCTGAGCTTGCAGCACAATCCGACGTCAGCACACGCCAAATTGCACGACCACCCCTTGACGATGCACACCGATGCCATCGCCAAGGCGATCGCCGATGTGAATACGGCACTCAAGGAGATGACTGCCAGCCGGCAGATGAGTGATGCCGAAAAGCCGCTGGTCGCCGAGTTCGAGAAGACCTTGCAGGCCTACCTCAAAGAAGGGCTCGATCCGGCATTCAAGGCGCTACAAGCCGGCGACTTCGAACTCGCCAACGTCGAACTGCTCAAGAAGACCAACCCCAAGGCCAGGGAACTGACGGCGACGGGTGCCAAGCTGCGCGAGTTCTACTCCAAGAGCGCTGAGAACCTTTACAAGAATGCCGAAAAGCAGCAGTCAATGGCATCGACGGTGATGCTGGTGACCAGTATCGTGGTGACTATCCTGGCGGTCATGCTCGGTCTGTGGATCACCCATGGCATCACCCGCCCGCTCGGCGAAGCGGTTCAGGCGGCGAACAGTCTTGCCGAGGGCGATCTGACGGTGAAGATCGTTTCCGATTCAAAGGATGAAACCGGGCAGTTGATGCTCGCCATGAGCAACATGGTCGCCAAACTCGGCTCCATCATTACGGACGTCAACACCACCTCGAACGAGATTGGCAACGCCGCTCATCAAGTCTCGTCCACCGCCCAATTGCTGTCGCAGTCATCCAGCGAACAGGCGGCTTCAGTCGAACAAACCTCTGCCAGCGTGGCGCAGATGACCTCTTCGATCGCGCAGAACACAGAGAATTCGAAGGTGACCAACAACATGGCCAGCAACGCCTCGGTGCAAGCGGCAGACGGCGGGCAGGCGGTCAAGGAAACAGTCGCTGCCATGCAGCAGATCGCCGCCAAGATCGGCATCATCGACGACATCGCCTACCAGACCAACCTGCTGGCGCTCAACGCCGCCATCGAAGCCGCCCGCGCCGGCGATGCGGGCAAGGGTTTTGCGGTTGTTGCCGCCGAAGTGCGCAAACTGGCCGAAAGATCCCAAGTCGCGGCGCAGGAGATCAGCCAGGTCGCCGCTTCCTCGGTTTCTCTATCCGAAAAAGCCGGCAAATTGCTCGACGAGATGGTGCCGACCATCCGCAAGACAGCCGATCTGGTCGAAGAAATCGCGGCGGCATCGCATGAACAATCAAGTGGCGTCGCCCAGATCAACGGCGCCATGGGCCAGGTAAATAAAGCGACCCAGCAGAACGCCTCCGCCTCCGAGGAATTGGCCGCGACGGCCGAGGAAATGAACGGGCAAGTGAATCAGTTGCAGGATCTCATGTCATTTTTCAAACTAAAAGTATAGAAAGTCGGCGCTGGCAGGGCGGCGCAGGAATGGTTTGCATTCTTTCGGGCATCGATGGATCGTCGGCGCCTTGCTGGTAGAGGAGTATTTCCATGTTGTCCCATCTCAAGGTAAGAACCCAGCTACTGGTACTAATTGGAAGCAGCTTCTTGCTCTTTCTGGCCGCTATTGCGATTGCCGTCATGGCCTTGCGCGACAATTCGGCGCGTTTTGCCAAGTTTATCGAACGCGATACCGCCCGCCTTGCGGCTTTCAACGAGATGTACGCCCAAGGCCTGCAAAGTGGCCAGGCGCTGCGCAACATCATGCTCGACCCGGCTAACCGCAAGGCCTACGACAATCTCAAGCAGGCACTGGCCGATTTCGACACGGCCCAGGATAAAGCCAGAGTTCTCTCGACCGATCGCCCCGACCTCATCCAGTTGATCAGCACCATTACCAAGCTCTCCAAACAACAGCAGGAGGCGCGTCAGGCCGTGCTGGCGGAGGTGGCTGCCAATCGGTTCGAAGAAGCCAAACAACCCCTCAACAAGAGCGAAACGCCGGCATGGCGAGCGCTCAAGAAGGAATTGCTGGACGGCATTGCGGCACTCTCGAAAGAAGCTGCCGCCACCGAGAAGCTTATCAATGAAGAGTGTTTCAGCAAGCAGCGGCAGATCATCGTCGTCGCTAGCTTTGCCATGCTGGTGATGCTGGGTATTTCCTTCCTGATTGCACGCAATCTGCTGAAGCAGTTGGGCGGCGAGCCGACCTATGCCGTGAATGTGATGCACCGTATCTCAGAAGGCGACTTGTCCGATGAGATCGTTGTGGCTGAAAAGGATGAAGCCAGCCTGCTGTTCGCCATTGGCAAGACCAACGCAAGCCTGGCGCATATCATTGCCGAAGTGCGCAATACCGCCGAGAAACTGGTTAATGCTGCTCAGCAGGTTTCCGTGACGGCGCAGAGCCTGTCGCAATCATCTTCCGAACAGGCATCGTCGGTGGAACGTACCATGGCAAGTGTCGAGCAGATGACCGACAGCATTACCCAGAACACCGGGAACGCGAAGGTTACCGACAACATCGCGAGCAAGGCCGCCCAGCAAGCGGTTGAAGGCGGCCAAGCGGTCAAGGACACGGAAAATGCCATGCAGCAGATCGCTGCCAAAATCAGCATCATTGACGATATCGCCTACCAGACCAACCTGCTCGCCCTCAATGCGGCTATCGAGGCGGCCCGCGCCGGTGAGGCCGGCAAAGGCTTTGCGGTGGTGGCCGCCGAAGTGCGCAAGCTGGCCGAGCGCAGCCAGGTCGCAGCACAGGAAATCAGCCAGGTCGCCACGTCCTCCGTCAAGTTGGCAGAGAGAGCTGGCCACCTGTTGGATGAGATGGTGCCATCAATCAAGAAGACCTCCGATCTGGTGCAGGACATCGCCGCAACCTCACAGGAACAAACCAGCAGCGTCAGTCAGATCAATAGTGCGATGGGCCAACTCAACAAGGCGACCCAGCAAAACGCATCCGCCTCCGAAGAATTGGCAGCGACAGCGGCCGAAATGGGCGGTCAGGTCGAACAGCTTCATGAGTTGATGGATTTCTTTAAGCTCAAGTCATGAAAGTCGGCGCTGGCACGACGAGCGAGATAGACTATCTTCCTGCATCGAAAATGTGCAATACACATGGCTACCAGCGATAACTCCAGCATCACCGACGCCGAATTCGCGCAATTCCAGCGCCTGATCTACCAGATCGCCGGCATCAGCCTGGCCGACTCGAAGAAAGTGCTGCTCGTCGGCCGCCTCGGCAAGCGACTGAAGGCGCTCAACCTGGCCACCTTCGGTGCCTATTACAAATACGTTTCCAGCGGCAATGATCCTGGCGAACGGCAAACCATGGTGGATCTGCTGACCACCAACGAGACCTACTTCTTTCGCGAAGAAGCGCATTTCGATTTCCTGCGTAAGGTCGTCATTCCCCAGCATCCGCCAGGGCAATCGCTCGATATCTGGAGCGGCGCTTCATCAACCGGTGAAGAAATCTATACCTTGTGCATGGTGCTGGCCGATGAGATGGGCGCCACAGGCCAATGGACCATCCTCGGCTCTGACATCAGCACCCATGTGCTGGGTATTGCCCAGCGCGGCCAATACTGGCTTGAGCGCACGCGCGGTCTGCCGCAGGAATACTTACGCAAGTATTGCCTCAAGGGCGTGCGCGCCCAGGAAGGTAGCTTCATCATCGACCCAGCCTTGCGCAAACACACCCGCTTCATGCAGGTCAACCTCAACACCACGCTGCCCGAATTCGGCAAGTTTCATGTGATTTTTCTGCGCAACGTGATGATCTATTTCGACAACGAGACCAAGCGCAAAGTGGTCGCTCGTCTCGTCGAAAAGCTGCGCCCCGGCGGCTATTTCATCGTCGGCCACTCCGAAAGTCTCAACGGAATCAATGAGACCGTAAAACCGGTGAAGCCGACTATTTATCGCCTGCCCATTTGACACCTTCATCCTTGCAAATTCGCCACGGTATGGCTAATATTTAGCCATGTATCAGCGAATACTTTCTGAAAAGCTTGCGGCTGCGCTGAGCGATACGCGGGTCGTACTACTGAATGGTGCCCGCCAGACCGGGAAAAGCACCCTCGCGCAGTTAATTGCCAAGCAACACCGTGGCCGTTATCTCAGCCTCGATGATCCGACGATCCTTGCCTTGGCACGCTCCGATCCTGGCGCTCTGGTCACGGCGAGCGACGAACTGGCCGTGATCGACGAGGTGCAACTTGCTCCCGATCTGTTTCCCGCCATCAAGCAGGTAGTGGATCGTGACCCGCGACCCGGTCGGTTCTTGCTGACCGGCTCGGCAAACGTGTTTCTCCTTCCACGGGTATCGGAATCGCTTGCCGGGCGAATCGAAATTCTGCCGCTGGCGCCCTTGGCACAACTCGAACTGACCGCCAATACCAATACAGAGAAAAACGGCACCTGGGTCGACAAATTGTTCAGTGGTCTCCCCTGGCAAGCCCGACATATCGCCCTGGATCGTGTGGATATATGTTCCCGCGTGATTGCCGGAGGTTTTCCTGAAGCACTGACACGCAAGACAGGCGAGCGCCGCGATGCCTGGTTTCGCAGTTATATCGCCAGCCTGCTACAACGCGATATTCGCGATCTGGCACAAATTGATGGCCTCACCGACCTGCCGCGCTTGCTTGGCTTACTGGCCGCGCGCAGCAGCGCCCTGATGAATATTTCAGAAATATCACGCTCCTCTGGCTTGCCACATAGCACGCTGCGGCGCTATCTGGCCTTGCTTGAAGCCGTCTTCATGCTGCAACCCTTGCCGGCATGGTCTGCCAATATCGGCAAACGTGTCGTCAAGGCTCCCAAGATTCATCTTCTCGACTCAGGCTTGGCGGCTCACCTGCGGGGCGACACCGATGCCAAAGCATTGGCGCAATCGCACAATCTCGGCCCAGTGCTGGAAACCTTTGCCATTCAGGAAATCCGTCGCCTGCTGGCCGCCAGCCAGATTTCCGCCGCACCCTACCATTTCCGCAGTGCAGCGGGTCAAGAAGTCGATCTGGTGCTGGAGCAACCCGGGCAATATATCGCTGGAATTGAAATCAAGGCGGCAGCAAAACTGGATACGCGCGACTTCGATGGCCTGCGCACCCTGGCCGCCGCCTCTGGCGACAAGTTCATTCGTGGCGTGGTACTTTATCTTGGTGAGCATCGCCTGCAATTCGCCGACAAACTTTGGGCTGAACCGATGAGTTCGCTCTGGCTAAACCCGTCTTCAGCACTAAACTGACATTTGCATGCGCATCCGGGTACTCGCCTTAATCGCTGTCGCTGTTGCGGCGTTTTCCTGGCTGCTGGCAGGCTGCGAACCCGCGCCAGCGCCGGCTGGTCCGCAATACGCGAAAACCACCACAGCCGACAAAACTTATTACCTGGCGATTCATCCGCTCTACAACCCACGCAAACTGGCCGAGGCCTATGAGCCCTTGATCGCGCGACTGAATGCCGAGATTCCGGGGGCGCACTTTCATCTCGAGGCATCGCGTGATTACCATGTCTATGAAGCCAAGTTCCGCGCCCGTCAGCCGGAGTTTCTGTTGCCCAATCCATGGCAAACCCTGGAGGCGATCAAGGTCGGTTATGTGGTGATCGCCATGGCCGGCGATGCCGAGGACTTCAAAGGCATCCTGATCGTTCGCCGCGATAGCGCGGTCAACAACCCGCGCGACCTCATTGGCAAAACCGTCAGTTATCCCTCGCCGACGGCACTGGCGGCGGCCATGCTGCCGCAGATGTATTTGCAGGAGCACGGCGTCAATGTGTTGCATGATCTGCAGAATCGGTATGTCGGTTCGCAGGAATCCTCGATATTGAGCGTCTATCGCGGTGACGCCGACGCCGGGGCTACCTGGCCCCCACCCTGGCGTTCGTTTCAACAAAGCCACCCGACCGAGGCTTCTGCCTTGAAGGTGATCTGGGAAACGCCGCACTTGCTGAACAACTCGGTGATGGTGCGTGATGACGTACCACCGTCGATACGCGACAAGGTTCGCGACATACTCATCGACTTGAGAACCGCACCGGGTGGTGCCAGCATCCTCGCCGCCTCACAAACGGCGCAGTTCCATCCGGCCACCAATGCCAGCTATCAACCGGTCGCCGAATTCATCCAACGCTTTGAACGCACGGTTCGCCCGGTGGAAAGTAAATTGGAAAACAAGTGATGCGAGCCATCTACCACTGGCTATTTTCCGGTCCGCTACGACGCCAGTTGATTCTCGCCGTCGCCACCGTGCATGCCGTGATGATGGCCTTGTTGGTGTGGGATCTGGTCAGCCGACAACAGAGCGTGGTGCTCACCCAACAGATCGAAAAAGCCCGCGCCGTCACCAACAGCATGGCCGTCTCATCGGCGGGCTGGGTACTGGCACGCGACGTGGTCGGCCTGCAGGAAATCGTCGATGCACAACAACGCTTCCCCGAACTGGGCTTTGCCATGATCTGCGACGTCCATGGCAAGGTGCTGGCGCATACCGACCCGACCCGCATCCACCAGGACGTAACCGACCTGCCCACCACGCCGGTGGAAACCACGCTCAGCAAAAACCCGGCGCTGGTGGATGTCGCCGTGCCCGTGATGCTGGGGCAAAAACACGTGGGCTGGGCGCGGATCGGCCTTGGTCATGATCGTATGGCAGCGGAAATTGACGCCATCACCCGCGATGGCATCATCTATATCTTCGGTGCCGTGCTCGCCGGCAGCCTCCTGGCGGCTCTGATGGCGGGCCGCATTACGCGGCGCCTGTATCGCGTCAAGGATGTTGCCGACCTGGTGCGTGCCGGCAATTACGACCAACGTGTCGAGGTGGGTGGCGACGACGAGTTGACGGCGGTCGGCGCCGGGCTCAACACCATGCTCGACGAACTGCAACGTCACACCGCCGAACTGAAAGCCTCCAACGAGGAAATTCGCACGCTGGCCTTTTATGATCCACTGACCCAGTTGCCCAACCGGCGCCTGTTGCATGATCGCCTGCAGCGCAGCCGCAACTCGCGCAGCGCCAGCAGTCACCACGGTGCGCTGCTGTTTATCGATCTGGATAACTTCAAGAATCTGAACGACACCCTTGGCCACGATATCGGCGACCTGTTGTTGCAGGAATGCGCGCGTCGATTGCAGTTGTGCATCCGCGAAGCCGATACGGTGGCGCGGCTGGGCGGCGACGAATTCGTCATCATCCTCAACGAGCTCGCCGAACAGCCCGACGAAGCAGCCATGCAAGCCGAGGCCGTGGGTAACAAGGTCATCGATGAACTCAACCGCATCTACGATGTCGCCGGCCATGAATTGCGCAGTTCACCCAGCATCGGGGTAGTCGTTTTTCGCGGTCACGAGCTGGAAAGCGACGAGTTGCTGAAGCGCGCCGACATGGCGATGTACCAATCCAAGGCCGCCGGACGCAATACGCTGCGCTTCTTCGATCCGGCGATGCAGGCCACGGTCAATGCCCGCTCCGAGATGGAAAGCGCGCTGCTGGTGGCGATCCAGACCAACGAATTCGAGCTCTTCTATCAACCGCAAGTCGATGGTAACGATCACGCCATCGGAGCCGAAGCTCTGATCCGCTGGCGTCATCCGCAGCGCGGCATGGTGTCACCGGCAGAGTTCATCCCGGTGGCGGAAGAATCCGGCCTGATCGTGCCGATTGGCCACTGGGTACTGCGTGAGGCCTGCCAACGACTGGCGATCTGGGCCAATCAACCGGAAACGGCGCATCTGGTGCTGGCCGTCAATGTCAGTGCGCGCCAGTTCCGCATGCCAACCATCGTCCAGGAAGTGAAGGATCTGATGGCCTACACCGGCATCGATCCTTCGCGTTTGAAACTTGAGTTGACGGAAGGTCTGCTACTGGACAACATCGACGATGCGATCGACAAGATGACACAGTTGCGTGCGCTGGGCGTGAGCCTCGCTCTGGATGACTTTGGCACCGGGTATTCTTCGCTTAATTACCTGAAGAAACTGCCGCTCGACCAGTTGAAGATTGATCAGTCCTTCGTGCGTGATCTGCTCGACAATTCGGAAGATGAAACCATCTGCCGTGCGATCATTGCCCTGGGCAATAGCCTGGGCCTCGCGGTGATCGCCGAGGGCGTCGAAACCGAAGCGCAACGGCAGTTTCTGCTCAAGCAACATTGCCTGTTGGCGCAAGGCTACCTTTACTCCCGGCCCTTGCCGGAAAATGATTTCCGCGACTGGCTTATCCGACGCCAGCCGCAGGCAAGCGAAAAAGTCGGCTATGGCGGGACGGCGGTATGAACAAAATCAAGGTCATCATCATTGACGATTCGGCGGTCGTGCGCCAGGTCAATCGCGAAACGCTGGAAAAGGAAGCCGACATCGAGGTGATTGCGGTCGCCGCCGATCCGCTCTATGCGCTGGATAAAATGAAAACGACGTGGCCGGATGTCATCGTCACCGACATCGAAATGCCGCGCATGGATGGCATTACCTTTCTCAAGAAGATCATGGCCGAGCGGCCGACGCCCGTGGTGGTCTGTTCCTCGCTGGCCGAGAAGGGCGCGGCAACCACCATGGAAGCTCTGGCTGCCGGTGCCTTATCGATCATCACCAAGCCCAAACTGGGAGTAAAGCAGTTTTTGCAGGAGTCCGGCAACGATATCGTCAGCGCCGTGCGCGCGGCGGCCCGGGCCAACATGCGGCGCGTGCATCCCGGCGCCGTGGCCCCGGTGATCAGCCCCAAACTGACCACCGATGCGGTGCTTGCGGCGCGGGCTGCAGGCTCGGTGGCGATGGCCAATACCACCGACAAGGTCATCGCCATCGGCACCTCCACCGGCGGCACCCAGGCCCTTGAAGCCGTGCTGACCAAACTGCCGGCGGTCTGCAGCGGCATCGTCGTGGTGCAGCACATGCCGGAGAAATTCACCGCCATGTTTGCCGAACGGCTCAACACCTTGTGCAAGATCGAGGTCCGTGAAGCCCGTGATGGCGATCGTGTCATGCCCGGGCGCGCCTTGATCGCCCCCGGCGGACGCCACATGATGCTGAAACGCAGCGGCGCGCAGTATTACGTCGAAGTTGTCGACGGCCCGGTGGTGAATCGGCACAAGCCGTCGGTCGATGTACTGTTCCGCTCCGTGGCACAGGTCGCCGGACGCAACGCGCTGGGTGTGATCATGACCGGCATGGGCGACGACGGCGCACGCGGCATGAAGGAAATGCACGATGCCGGCGCCAGAACCGTGGCCGAGGATGAATCCACCTGCGTCGTTTTCGGCATGCCCAAGGTGGCCATCGACATGGGTGGCGTGGACAAGATTCTGCCGCTCGACCGTATTCCGCAGGAAATCATTTCCTACGGCTGATTTCCCTTGGCAGATTTTTTTTGGCTTCCCTTCGCCGGCCACGGGAAGTGGTACACGCCATGCCACGTAAATTGATCCCGGATAAGAAAAGCGGCTAGACTGGGCAACACTCGCTGATCAATGTGGTGTTGCAATCAACCGCTCCGGCATTTCTCATGTTCCGCTCATTGCGCGGCAAGCTCATTGCCGCCACCTTGCTGATCCAGACTCTGGTGATCGTCCTGCTGGCATGGAACAGCCAGCGTTTGCTCGAAGACCGCCTGTTGATCCAGTTTGAAAACCGGATTAGCACCATGACTCCGCTGCTGTCAGCCGCGTTGATCACACCGATGATCCAGCGCGACTTCGCCGTAGCGGCAGAAACCCTCACCGCGATGCAGGCCAATGAGGACTTTGCCTATCTGGTTCTCGTCGATGCCACCGGGCGCCGCGTTGCCAGCAGCCACTGGCCCGACGATGCCGAGGTGCCACCTCCCTCGGCCACGCTCACACCCGCTCTGGCAACCCAGTTCGAACGTATCGATCAACGGGTAACGATCGAATTCGGCGGCCAGCGTTATGGCGAACTGGCGCTCGGTATCCGATTGGACTTCCTGCACCGTGCCCTACGCGAGCATCTGCTGCAAACGATCAGCATCGCCCTAGCTGGAACGTTCTTGTCGGCGGCGCTGGTCGTCCTGATGGCCCACTGGCTGACACGCCACCTGGCGCACCTGACGCGCGCCAGCGAAGCCTTGGCCAATGGCGAGCCGCATCAGCCGCTGGTGATCCCGACCACCGACGAAATCGCCACGCTGGCACGAAGTTTTGAAAGCATGGCGAGCGCTCTGCAAAGCCGTATGACGGCGCTGAGGGAATCGGAGAAGGCTGCTGCCGCACAAAGCCTGCGTTATCAGACCCTGTTGCAGACCGCCAGTGATGGCTTGCACGTCGTCGATCCAGACGGTCATCTAGTCGAAGCCAGCGACTCTTTCTACCGCATGCTCGGTTATCCCGTGGGGACGGCCCTTGAGATCAGCGACTGGGATGTGCAATGGACCCGCGAGGAGCTGCAGGATGTGGTACGACGCCTGATCGCCAAACCGGAACTGCTGGAAACCCGCCATCGCCGCGCGGATGGCAGTCCCATCGATGTCGAAATCAGCGCCCATGGCATCGGGATCGACGGTCAGCCACTGCTGTATGCCTCATCACGCGACATTACAGCGCGCAAGGCAGCCGATCTGCAATTAAAAACCCTGGCCAGTGACCAACAAGCCATGTTGATCGAACTCAAGCAGGCGATGGCCGCAGCGGAGGCGGCAAACCGGGCCAAGAGCCAGTTTCTAGGCAATATGAGCCACGAACTCCGCACACCGATGAATGGTGTGCTGGGAATGACGCAACTGCTGGCCACCACAACGCTGACCAGCGAACAAAGCGACTATGTCGCGCAGATCGAGCACAGCACGGGAGACCTGCTGCGCGTGATCAACGATATCCTCGACTACTCGAAAATTGACACGGGACGCTTGCAGCTCGACGACATGGAATTCGAACTGGGCGACGTCGTCGCGACCCGGCTGGAGTCGCTGCAACGGGAGGCCGCCGCAAAGCGCCTCGCGCTGACGACGGAAATCGACCCGCTAATCCCCAACAGCTTGCGCGGCGACCCGGAACGACTGGGCCAGATCATCGTCAATCTGGTGGGCAATGCGATCAAATTCACATTGACTGGCGAGGTTCAACTACGACTGACACTTGGCGAGCACACGGATCATGTCCTGACACTGCGTAGCGACGTTGTCGACACCGGTATTGGAATTCCCGCCGATCACCTGCCGACACTGTTTTCACCCTTCAACCAGGTCGATGCATCAACAACCCGACGCTTCGGCGGCAGTGGCCTGGGCTTATCGATCTGCAAGCGACTCGTTGACAAGATGGGGGGCCACATCGGCGTAGAGAGTCGCGAAGGCGAAGGCTCAAGGTTTTGGTTCACCGTGGTGTGTGGTCGCGCGGCAAATACCAAGCACAGGGCGCGAGCGGATGATGCGCCCTTGTTCGATCAGGGCGTCATGCTCTCGAACCTGGGCGGCGATCCCGACTTGGCCGCCATATTGATCGACAACCTGCTGGTGGATGTACCGGCGTTGTTCGGACGCCTGACGACCGCGATGACCGAAGCCGATCCGGACAATTTGCACCGCGAGATCGAAACCTTGCGTGGATTGGCTGACACCGGAGGCTCGCCCCAGTTACACAACGCCGCCACCACACTGCACACGCAACTTGAACGCGCTGGCGTCGCCGGCGTCACCGCCGCCTTACCAGGCTGCATCCTGATCATGGAGCAGGTGCTTTCCGCCTGGCGTGGCTTCCGCGACAAGGTCACCACATAGCTCACGTCCGAAACGGCTCCACCTGTGTCACCTTCGGCATCCCCAAGATAGCTTAGCTATCGACATGGGCGCCGGGGACAAAACTCTCCCGCTTACCCGAGCTCCGCAGGAAATCGTTTCTAACGACGGAATGTATGTTGACCTATATCAAGAGTTACTAATGCACAAGTGCTAGGGTCTGCCTGTTTCCCGCGTTTGCATACTTCGATTGGAGTCATTCCGTGTCTGAAACCTCACCGCCTCTCAATTCCGAGACCTTGGCTGTTTTATTGGCGCGCCATCGCCACAATCCCACCCGCCTGATGCAAATTCTGCGCGAGGCACAAGAAGCCTTGGGCTGGCTCTCACCACAAACGTTATCTGTCATCGCCAAGGGCGTCGATCTGCCGCTCGCCCGCATCACCGGCGTGGCCGGTTTCTACAGTTTCTTCCACACCGAGCCGCGCGGCCGCTACCGGGTACTGTGGAGCGACAATATTACCGACCGCATGCTCGGCAACCAGGATCTGATGCAGGCCATGTGCAAGAGCCTGTGGCTCGAACCGGGCCATCTTTCCGAAGACGGCCTGGTCAGCGTAACGACCACTTCCTGCACCGGCATGTGCGATCAAGGCCCGGCGATTCTGGTCAATTACCGCGCGATCACCCGCATGACGGCACAGCGTGTCGCCGAAGTCTGTGAATTGATCCGTAACGAGGTACCGCTCGACGACTGGCCGAAAGATTTCTTCGTGGTGGACAACAACATTCGCCGCCGCGACATCCTGCTGCGCAACGACATGACACCCGGCGACGCCCTGCGTGCTTCGATTGCACGCGGTGCCGAGGCGATCAAGGAAGAAGCCTCGAACGCCCGTTCCTGGCGTGAGGGCGCCCACGGTGCAGCCGCCGGCCCAGCGCTCACGCTGGACGAAATCAAGCGTTCCAACCTGCGCGGCCGTGGCGGTGCGGGCTTTACCACCGGCCTGAAATGGGAAGCCTGTCGCAACGCCCAGGGCAGCGGCCCCGACCCGGCACGCTATGTGGTCTGTAACGCTGACGAAGGCGAACCCGGCACCTTCAAGGATCGTGTGCTGCTGACTGAACAGGCTGATCTGGTTTTCGAAGGCATGACGGTGGCCGGCTATGTCGTCGGCGCCCGCAAAGGCATGCTCTATTTGCGTGGCGAATACCGCTACCTGCTGGATGCGCTGGAGTCGGTGCTGGCGAGACGGCGTGCCGATGGTTTGCTCGGTAACAACATCCTGCAACAGGCCGGATTCCAGTTCGATATCGAAATCCATCTCGGTATGGGCGCGTATGTGTGCGGCGAGGAATCGGCGCTACTCGAGTCACTCGAAGGCAAGCGCGGCGTGCCACGCAACCGGCCGCCCTTCCCCGTCACCCACGGCTACCTTAATCAGCCGACCACGGTAAATAACGTCGAAACCCTCGCCGCAGCGGCCCTGATCGCCAAGAATGGCGGCGACTGGTTCCGTACCGTGGGCACTGAACGATCGGCCGGAACCAAGGTCATGTCGGTCTCGGGTGATTGCGAACGGCCCGGCATTTACGAATATCCGTTTGGTGTCAGCATCGCTGAAGTGCTTGCCGATTGCGGCGCGAAAGACGTGCAGGCGGTGCAGGTTTCCGGCCCGTCAGGCGTTTGTGTGGCGCCGAATGAATTCAAACGCCGGATCGGCTTCGAAGATCTGGCCACGGCGGGCGCCTTCATGGTCTTTGATGAATCGCGCGACATGTTTGAGGTGGCGCGCAATTTCTCGCACTTCTTTGCTCACGAGTCCTGCGGCTTCTGCACCCCGTGCCGCGTTGGCACCACGTTGTTGAAGAATTGCATGGACAAGATTCACGCCGGGCATGGTACCGAGTATGACATCAAGGAAATCATGACCATCAACCAGCTCTTGCAGACGGCCAGTCACTGCGGCCTCGGCCACACGGCCTGCAACCCGACGTTCGATACCTTGAAGAAGTTCCGCCCGGCTTATGAGCGACGTCTCAAGTCGCTTGCCTTCGAGCCGGCCTTTGATCTCGACAACGCGTTGGCACAAGCACGGCAGATGACCGGCCGCGACGACGCCGGCGCCCACCTCGCTACTTCGGAATGAGTCCAACCATGAGCGAAAAGAAAACCTTTACCCTCGACGGCGACGACGTTGCCTTCGAACCCGGCCAAACCATCATTCAGGCCGCACTCGCCGCCGGCAAGTACATCCCGCACTTGTGCTATCACCCGGAATTCAAACCGCACGGTTCCTGCAAGCTGTGCACGGTCAAGATCAACGGCCGCCCGGCAGCATCCTGCACCACGGCGGCACAACCGGGACTGAGCGTTGAAAGCGAAATCCCGGAAATCCAGGACCAGCGCCGCACCATGGTGCAAATGCTGCTGGTGGAAGGCAATCACTTCTGCCCGTCGTGCGAGAAAAGTGGCAACTGCATGCTGCAAGGCCTGGCCTACGATTTGGGCATCATGTCGCCGCACTTCCCGCAGATCTTCCCGACCCGCCCGCTCGACGCCTCGCACGCCGATGTATTCCTCGATTTCGACCGTTGCATCCTGTGTGAACTTTGCGTACGGGCCAGCACCGAGGTTGACCACAAAGGCGTCTTCGCGCTTTCCGGGCGCGGCATCAACAAGCACCTGATCGTGAATGCCGAATCCGGCAAACTGGCCGATACCGATTTCGCCCTGACCGACAAGGCCGCTCAGGTTTGTCCGGTCGGCGTGATCCTCAAAAAACGCGTCGGCTTCGCGGTTCCGATCGGCAAACGTCGATTCGATGCCACGCCGATGAGCGTGGTGATCGCCGAAGAATCCAAAACGAAGGAGACCGTGTGATGGCCGCCAAACTTAAAGTTGCCACCACCTCGCTCGCCGGCTGCTTCGGCTGCCACATGAGCATTCTGGATATCGACGAACGCATCCTGCAACTGGTGGAAATCATCGAGTTCGACCGTTCGCCCCTGACCGATATCAAGCACTGTGGCCCGTGTGACATCGGCATCATTGAGGGCGGTGTCTGTAACGCAGAAAACGTGCACGTGCTGCGCGAGTTTCGCGCCAACTGCAAGATTCTGATTGCCTTGGGTGCCTGCGCCGTCAATGGCGGTCTGCCGGCACAGCGCAATCATCTCGATTTGCGTGACATTCTGGAAGAGGTTTACCACACCTCACCCGGTCTCGCACTCGGTAGCCAGATCCCCAACGATCCGGAATTGCCACTACCGCTGAACAAGGTGCATCCGATCCACGAAGTAGTGAAAGTCGACTACTTCCTGCCCGGTTGCCCACCTTCCGGCGACGCTATCTGGAAGTTCCTCACCGACCTGATTGCCGGCCGCACGCCGCATCTGGCCCATGAAATGATGCATTACGATTGAACGGCCCATCATGACCTACGAACTCGAAACTGCTGCCAACCCCGAACAACTTCGCCGCGTTGCGATTGATCCCGTCTCGCGCGTGGAAGGCCACGGCAAGGTCACCATCTTGCTTGACGAAAACAACCAGGTACATCAAGTGCGCCTGCACATCGTCGAATTCCGCGGCTTTGAACGCTTCATTCAGGGACGCCCCTACTGGGAAGTTCCGGTGATGGTGCAGCGTCTGTGCGGCATCTGCCCGGTCTCGCACCATCTGGCGGCCTCGAAGGCGCTGGACGTGATGCTGGGTATCAAGCAGGTCACGCCGACCGCCGACAAAATGCGGCGCCTGATGCATTACGGCCAGATGTTGCAATCGCACGCCCTGCACTTCTTCCATCTGTCATCGCCCGACCTGCTATTTGGCTTCGATTCCGAAGTCGCCAAGCGCAACGTGGTCGGTGTCGCTGGAGCACATCCGGAAATTGCCAAGAAAGGCGTACTGCTGCGCAAGTACGGCCAGGAGGTGATTCGTCACACGGCCGGCAAGCGCGTGCATGGAACGGCCTCCGTTCCGGGCGGCGTCAATAAGTCGCTTTCGTCGGCCGAGCGTGCCGAACTGCTCAAGGACGCCTATCAAATGGTGGCCTGGAGCCGCGATGCCGTGCAGATCATCAAGCAGCTGCATACGGCGACGCCGGAGCTCTACGATGTCTTTGGTCACTTCGAGTCCAACATGATGGGCCTCGTCACCCCGACGGGCGACCTCGACTTCTACCACGGCGCGTTGCGCGCCAAAGACGCCGATGGCAAGATCATATTTGACCAAGTCGATTACCAGGGTTACATGGACGTCGTCGAAGAAGAAGTGCGGCCATGGAGCTACATGAAGTTCCCCTTCCTCAAGCAACTGGGGCGCGAAAATGGCTGGTACAAAGTCGGCCCGCTGGCCCGCATCCAGAACTGCGACCAGATCCCGACCCCGCTGGCGGAAGGCGAGCGCAAGGAATTCGTCGCCTACGGCAATGGCAAACCGATACACGCCACGCTGGCTTACCACTGGGCGCGCATGATCGAAATGCTGTTTGCGGCTGAAATGATCAAGGATCTGCTGCACGACGACGACATCGAGGGCAAGGACTTGATGGTCACTGGCACCCGCAAACCGGGAACCGAAGCCGAAGGTGTCGGTGTCATTGAAGCCCCGCGTGGCACGCTGTTCCACCATTATCGTGTTGGCGAAGACGACCTGGTGACCATGGCCAACCTGATCGTTTCAACCACCAACAACAATCAGGCAATGAACACCGCCGTGCGCGAAGTGGCAAAGAAATATCTCAATGGCAAGGAATTGACCGAAGGTCTGCTCAATCACATTGAGGTAGCGATTCGTGCCTATGACCCGTGCCTATCCTGCGCCACGCATGCCCTGGGTCAAATGCCGCTCGAAGTGTCATTAATCGATGCGGCCGGCACCGTGATCGATCAGGTCACACGCAACGCACAGGGCATTTGCCGGATCGAGTAGATCCGGCATTTCTGGATCAAAGCTCCAGATTCTTTAGCAAGACCCGGAAGTCCTCCGCGACTTCCGGGTGCTTTAGCCCAAAGGCAATCGTCGCTTCCAGATAGCCCAGTTTGGAACCACAGTCGTAACGCGTACCTTTGTAGCGATAGGCCAGCACCTGCTCTTCGGCCAATAGGGCGGCAATTCCGTCGGTTAATTGAATCTCGCCGCCAGAGCCTTTGCCGATCCTTGCCAAATGATGGAAGATGCGCGGCGTGAGCACATAGCGCCCCACCACCGCCAGCGTCGACGGTGCATCCTCGGGCTTCGGTTTCTCCACAATGCGCACGATCTGCTCCAGCGTCTCGGTCATCGCCTTGCTGTCCACGATGCCATAGCTCTTGGTGTCTTCACGCGGCACTTGCTGGACGCCGATCACGGAACTGCGATAGTAGTCATGGACATCCACCATCTGCTTCATCACCGGCGGATCGCCATCTAGCAAGTCATCGGCGAGCAACACCGCGAACGGTTCGTCGCCAATCACCGGTTGTGCGCACAACACTGCGTGCCCTAGTCCGAGCGCCTCAGCCTGACGAATGTAAATGCAATTGATGTCGCGCGGCAGCAGATTGCGGACGAATTCCAGCATCTCGGTTTTGCCGCGTCGCTCCAATTCGGTTTCCAGTTCGTAGGCTTTATCGAAATGGTCCTCGATCGATCGTTTGGAGCGACCAGTGACGAAAATCATGTGTGTGATCCCCGCCGCGACCGCTTCTTCGACGGCGTACTGGATCAGCGGCTTGTCCACGATGGGCATCATTTCCTTGGGACTAGCTTTGGTAGCGGGCAAAAACCGGGTGCCGAGTCCGGCCACGGGGAAGACGGCTTTAGTGACTTTTTTCATGATTCCAGCAACTCCCTGAACTGTGATTCATCGAGAATGACCAAGCCAAGTGACTGGGCCTTTTCAAGCTTGGAACCGGCTTCCGCGCCGGCAACAACGTAATCAGTTTTCTTCGAAACCGAGCCGGCAACCTTGCCGCCCAATGCCTCGATCATATCCTTCGCCGCGTCGCGTGTCAGCGTTGGCAGCGTGCCAGTGAGCACAAAAGTCTTGCCCGCAATCGGCGATGACGCCGCACTATGGGCAATCCCTTCGACCCAATGAACGCCGGCGGCGCGTAGTTGTTCAACCACTTCTACGTTATGCGCTTCGGCAAAGAAGCGAACAATCGACGCAGCAACCACCGGGCCGACATCCGGCACCTGTTGCAATTGATCCAGGTTGGCCGTCATCAGTGCGTCGATGCTGCCAAAGTGCCGCGCCAGATCCTTGGCGGTCGCTTCGCCGACATTGCGAATCCCCAATGCAAAGATGAAGCGTGCGAGCGTGGTAACACGGCTCTTTTCGATCGCGGCGAGGAGATTGGCGGCCGATTTTTCGGCTTTGCGTTCGAGATTGGCCAGCGCCAGCAAGCCTAGCTTGTAGAGATCCGCCGGGGTTTTGACGATGGCGGCGTCGACCAGTTGATCGACCAGTTTTTCACCCAGGCCCTCGATATCCATCGCCCGCCGCGAGGCGAAATGCAACAGCGCCTGCTTGCGCTGGGCCGGGCAGAACAGGCCGCCGGTGCATCGGGCAATCGCCTCGTCTTCCGGACGTTCGATAGTCGAACCACAAACCGGGCAAACTGAAGGCAGCAAAAAGTCGGTGCTGGCGGGACGGCGCTTTTCGAGCACCACACCGACGATTTCCGGAATTACATCCCCCGCGCGCCGCACGATCACGGTATCGCCGATGCGTACATCCTTGCGCCGCACCTCGGCCTCGTTGTGCAAAGTGGCGTTGGTCACCGTGACGCCACCGACAAAGACCGGCGCCAGACGCGCCACCGGCGTGATCGCACCGGTGCGGCCGACCTGGACTTCGATCGCCTCGACCGTGGTCAGCATTTCTTCGGCCGGATATTTGTGCGCGACGGCCCAGCGCGGCTCGCGGGTAACGAAGCCAAGTTGTTGCTGCAAGACCAACGAATTGACCTTGTACACCACGCCGTCGATGTCGAACGGCAGGCTATCGCGCAGGGCACGAATGCGCTCGTGAAAGGCGATCAAACCCTCGGCGTCGGACACCACGGCGCGATGTTCGCAGACCGGCAGTCCAAAGCTGGCGACTGCGTCCAACACGCCGCCATGCGTTGCCGGCAGTTCCCAGCCCACCGTCTCGCCCAAGCCATAGGCAAAAAAAGACAATGGTCGCCGCGCGGCAATGGCGGGGTCAAGCTGACGAATACTGCCTGCGGCACCGTTGCGCGGATTGACCAACGTGGGCAGATCACGTTCGCGCTGGCGAGCGTTGTAGCGCTCGAAATCAGGGCGGGCCATGTAGATTTCGCCGCGAACTTCCAGCACGGCGGGGAATGCGCCTCTCAACCGCAGCGGAATGCAGCGCACCGTGCGCACGTTCTGCGTGACGTCTTCGCCGGTCTCGCCATCACCGCGCGTGGCAGCCTGAACCAGAATGCCCGCTTCGTAACGCAAATTGATCGCCAAGCCGTCAAACTTGAGTTCGGCGGCGTACTCGGTTGCTGCTGTCGCATCCAGGCCGAGTTCGCGACGAACACGGGCATCAAAGGCTATCGCGCCGGTGGCCTCGGTATCGGTTTCGGTGCGGATCGACAACATCGGCACCCGATGCGATACCGGCGAAAACCCGGGCAGCGGCTTGCCGCCAACGCGCTGAGTGGGTGAATCCGGCGTCCGCAGTTCCGGGTGAGCCACCTCGATGGCCTGCAATTCGCGAAACAGGCGGTCGTATTCGGCGTCTGGGACCGTCGGCGCATCGAGCACGTAGTAAGCGTAGCCATGGCGCTCCAGATCGGCACGCAATTCGGCCGCGCGCAAGGCATCCGTGGTCGTTTGCGCGAAGAGGTCGCCCGACGTCATCGCAGCAGCTCTCAGGAAAATAGTTTGAACGCCCGCGTACTACCGGGAGGAATATCCGCCGCTTTCATCTGCTGTTGCAGCTCAACAATCTTGCCGCGAATGCCCGCCGCCATCGCATCCGCCAGCGGTACGCGCTGGGTATCGACCACCACGCCGCCCAGTCCGCGCGCCAATTGTTGCGCTGTGTTGATCAGGCGCGTAAACGCGGCCGCACCGTCGGCCACGCGGGGCACGTCGATGGTCAGCGTAACGCCGTGCGTGGCGAGTGACTTGATGTTGTCAGCGACGAAACGCTCGCTACCAATGTTGGTGATGCGGAACTCTTCGGCACCGTTGTCATTCAGCGAATGAAAGCAGCCATCCACACCCAACACCAGACCGGCAGCTTCGCAGACACCACGCAACTTGGTCCCGGCAAAAGAACCACCCGTCGCCTCGACGACGCTGATGCCGAATTCCACATCAACACCGGCGCAGAAGGCATCCAGAGACGCGGCACGCTGTAGAGTGTCGGCGCGATCTGGCAGCGTGATCGAAATTCCCAGGCGGCCGCCCATCTGCTCTAGTCCAGCGCAAAACAGGTTGATTTCCGAATCGGACAAGGCGCCGCGACGGTCGGCGATCTGCAGCGCCGCAACCCATTCGCGGTAGCGTTCCGTGGTCGTCTCATTCACTTCGTGCCAAACGGCATCCCCGGGATTACATCCCAGCCACAGCAGTGGTTTTGCGATGCCGGACCGCCACGCACTCTGCGCTGCCCAAACGGCAGCGGCAGGCACCGGCTCGGGTGCGCTGAAGCGAACGACGCAATCGGCGAAAGGGTCCGCCGGGGAAACGTCATTGTCGATCACAACCAAGTGCGATGTGGTCGCGATCGGTTCCGAAGAAGTCGGCGGCAAGGGCTCATCCGACGCCACTTCAACAGTGCATGCGGCGGACAACTCATCCGTGATTTGTGGTAAAGCTTCTTCAGTTTCGGTCTCTGGCACGTCTTCGCTGCGACTGAGTGTGGGCTCAAGGCGTTGATTGCGTTGATTGCGTTGATCCGCATCGGGAACAAATTCTGCCGTCTTCACCGACGCAGAGTCTGGCGCAGACCGCGTATCAGGTACGTCAAACTCATTCGCATCGGGCGGCGCGGTGTGCAGCAGCACATCGCTTTGCTCGCCCTTGAACAAACGCTCGGCCACCTTGCGGTGCTGCCTGTCCTGCCAGACGTTGTAGCCCCAGACCGCGACGATGGCGACGCCACCGGCACCCATCAATGCCCATTGAAGTTCGGTGATAACCATGCTCAAGCCGCTTCCTTATTGTCAGCGAGGCGCAGCGCCTCTTGCATATCCACTTCCACGATGCGCGACACACCTTGCTCCTGCATCGTGACACCAATCAATTGTTGCGCCATTTCCATGGCAATCTTGTTATGCGAAATGAAAACGAATTGCGTCTGCACCGACATGCGCTTGACCATCTCGCAAAAGCGCACGGTGTTGGAATCGTCGAGCGGCGCATCGACCTCGTCAAGCATGCAGAACGGGGCCGGATTCAGGTTGAAAATGGCGAACACCAAAGCAATCGCGGTGAGCGCCTTTTCCCCGCCCGACAACAGATGAATGGTCGAATTCTTCTTGCCCGGCGGTTGCGCCATGATCTGGATGCCAGCATCGAGAATCTCGTCACCGGTCAGAATCAGGCGCGCTTCGCCGCCACCGAAGAGTTGCGGGAACAGTGTGCCGAAGTGGCGATTCACCGTATCGTAGGTTTCCTGCAACTGGTCGCGCGTTTCGCGGTCGATGCGTCGAATCGCATCTTCCAGGGTGCCGATCGCCTGCGACAAGTCACCCGACTGCTCATCGAGATAACCCTTGCGTTCGCGCGCCGTGGCCAGTTCGTCGAGCGCCGCCAGATTGACCGGCCCCAAGGCTTCGATCTCGTTACCGGTGCGGGTGATCTCGCTTTGCAGCACACTGTCGCGCACGCCCCTGGCGAGGTCCTCGGCAAACGGCACTTCGTCGGCTTCGCTGATGATATGCACTTCCAGCAAGCGCTCGCGGAACTGCTCTTCATTCAACTGCGACGCCTGCGCCTTGAGCCGTAGATCATTGATCTTCTCGCGCAGCGGATCAATGCCCTGTTCCAGCCGCAACCGCTGCTCGTCGAGCTCGCGCAGCTGGCCGGCGGCGGTTTCCAGCACATTGCGCCGTTCCGCCAGCGCCGACTCTTTGGCCGTCTTGGCATCAAGGGCCGAATGCAATTGTTCCTGCAGCACGGCATCGGAAATGCCGGCCACTTCGGTACGCGCTGATCCCAGATCGGTAGCTATACGCTGCAATTGGGTGGCGGCGGTCGTGGTCGCGCGTGCGTTGTCTTCCAGCTTGGACAAACATTCGCGTTCCGAGAATCCCGCTTCCTGCGCCTCGCGCGACAGCTGGTTTTCCAGCGCACGCACTTCACGCAAGGCCATGTCTTTCTGCCGTTGTGCATCCAGCGTCTGCTCAAGAACCAGCCGCACATCGCCCAGACGCTCGCTTTGGACGATCGCCTCTTCCTCGGCGCGTTCGCGGTTGGCGGTTTCATGATCGGCCTGGCGTACCAGTTCGGCCAGATCGGTATTGATCTGCGCCGAACGTTCTTCGAATCGTGCCTGGGCCTGAGTCAGTTTGAGGGCATCGACCTGGGCAGCATGAAAGGCCTGCTGTGCTTCCTGACTGGCACGGCGGGCGACGGTGAGTTGTGCCTGCTGTTCGGCCAGTGCGGTTTCGGCGTTCTGTTGCTGCTCGCGCGCCTGTTGCTCGGCGTCTTCGTGCGCCGCCAGCGTCAGCGCCAATTCGTCGATTTCCCTCTGGCGTTCGATGACGCCGTGAGTCTTGCTGTCCGGAACGTAGAGCGTGAGGCCAGCCGGGGTAAGGAGATGTCCGTTTCGGGAAACACGGCTGCCTTGATCCAGCGGCAAGGCGGCTGTCAGGTCCTCGGCCACGGTGACATCGTTCAACCACAGGTCGAGTATCGGTTTCCAGCGCGCATCGTCACACGAAACCTTGGCCCGCAAGCTGTCGCCAGCAAGGTTTGACGGCGGCGTGTCGGCACCTGCCAGCGCCAGCGTCAGAATCGCGGGCGGCGGTTCCTGCAATGCGCCACGCAGCGTATCGGCGTCCGTGGCGAGGGCCGAGAAACGCTCGCGCAACACGGCTTCGACGGCCGTTTCCCAGCCAGCTTCAACCCTGATGCTTTGCCACAGCGGCTTGGCCTCAGCCAGGCCATGGCGCCTGAGCCAGTCGCCGATTTCACCGCTTTGCGCCACCTTGGCCTGCAGTTGTTCAAGTGCTTGGTGCCGGGCGCGGGTTTCGGTGTAACGCCGGTGCGCGGCCTGCAAGGTCTCACGCGCCGCACGCAAGCGAGCTTCGGCTTCGGGAACCGCTGACTGCAAGGCGGCCAACCGCTCCTGCGCCACCGCCAGGGTTTCTTCACAGCGCGCCTCGGTTTCTTGCGCTGCCGCGAGCACCGCCGGGTCCGGCGCGCCAAGCGCCTGGCGGTCCGTTTCAAGACGTGCCTTGCGTTGATTGAGGCTGTCCAGGCTACGCTGGGCGTGACCCTTGTCGGCATCGGCCAAGCGCAACGCCTGTTCGGCTTCGTTCAGTCGCCGGCGCGCATCGGCAACGGCGCTGCCAGCGGCCTGCACGGCGTCTTCGGCATCAGGCAAACGCGCAGCCACTTCCTCGTGCCGCGCCGACGCGGTCATGGAGCGATTGCGCGAGGTATCGAGCAAGGCGGTCCAGCGTTCCTCGTCCTGCGCCAGCGCGCTCCGCTGGGCCGTCCAATGGGTTTCTTCGACAGCGAGTTGGGTCAGGCGCGTTTCCAGCCGATTGCGCGCATCGGCGAGATGGCGAATCTCGGATTCGAGACGACTGAC
The DNA here is from genome assembly GCA_945902805.1 of Propionivibrio dicarboxylicus. Taxonomy (GTDB): domain Bacteria; phylum Pseudomonadota; class Gammaproteobacteria; order Burkholderiales; family Rhodocyclaceae; genus CAMDMZ01. The sequence continues at coordinate 24,253 of CAMDMZ010000010.1, forward strand.
TTCGGTATTCGCCGAATACATTTCCGACTGCGCCGCATGCAAAGTGTCCGACGCTGTGAAATGCGCCTCTCGCGCATGCTCGACGCGGGCTTCGGTTTCACGCAACTGCGCGGTCTCCGCCTCGACACGGTTGATCGCTTCCTCAACCTGGCGCGCCAGCCGGTCGGCGTCGGCGTGGGCATCGTTGCGCTTCTTGAGCCAGAGCAGGGTCTGCGCCCGACTCAGCTTGGCATGCAGTTCGCGATAGTTGCGCGCCACTTCGGCCTGGCCTTCGAGCCGGCCTACCTGCGCTTCCAGTTCATTGCGAATATCGTCGACGCGGGCGATGTTTTCGCGGGCATCTTCGAGCCGATGCTCGGTTTCCTTGCGCCGTTCCTTGTATTTGGTCACGCCGGCGGCTTCTTCGAGGAAGCCACGTAGTTCTTCGGGCTTGGATTCGATGATGCGCGAAATCATGCCCTGGCCGATGATCGCATAGGCGCGCGGACCGAGACCGGTGCCGAGGAACAGATCGATCACGTCACGCCGGCGGACGTGCAGATTGTTGATGTAATAACTGGAATTGCCCTCGCGATCAAGAATGCGCTTGACCGTGATCTCGGCATATTGCGACCACTGCCCGGCCGATTTGCCCAGGGCATTGTCGAAAAACAGCTCGACGCTGGCGCGTGATACCTCTTTGCGGTTGCCCGAGCCCTTGAAAATCACGTCCTGAATCGATTCGCCACGTAATTCCGAGGCTTTGGATTCGCCCAAGACCCAGCGCACGGCGTCAATGATGTTGGATTTGCCACAGCCATTAGGACCGACGACGCCCGCCAATTGGCCGGGGAATAGCACCGTCGTGGGCTCGACAAAGGACTTGAAGCCCGAAAGTTTCAGCTTGGTTAGACGCACAGCGAGGGGAACCGAATGGAAGAAGTATCTAGCGGCACCATTATAATGCACGGCTAATATCCTCCCTTATTCCATCCCGCCGCCCGTCCGCATGACCACCTCGCCTACCAAGAGCCTCGAAACCTTCCCCAACCCGGCCCCACATCGCGATTACCAGATCCACATGGAAATCCCGGAATTCACCTGCCTGTGTCCGATGACGGGGCAACCGGACTTCGCCGTGCTAACTCTCGACTACATCGCGGACAAGACCTGCGTCGAATTGAAGAGCCTGAAGCTCTACGTCTGGAGCTTTCGCGATGAAGGGCATTACCACGAGGATGTCACCAACCGCATACTTGACGATCTGGTCAAGGCCATCAAACCGCGTTTCATGCGCCTGACCGCTCGCTTCTACGTGCGCGGCGGCATCTTCACCAATGTGGTTGCCGAACATCGCAAGAAGGGCTGGAAGCCGGCGCCGCGCGTTGAGCTGGTCGAATTCGCCTCACAGTCCAACACGCGCGGCTGATCGATTCGCCATGAACCGCGACCTCTCTCTCTTGCAGCCCTACCCGTTCGAAAAGCTGCGCCAACTATTCAGCGCCGTCTCGCCAGCACCGACTTTTCGCGAAATCAAGCTCTCAATCGGCGAACCCCAGCACGCCACGCCGCCCTTCATTCAGAAGGCGCTGGCCGACAATCTGGCTGGACTCGCCAACTACCCGACCACGCAAGGCAGCGACGCCCTGCGCCAAGCCATCGCCACCTGGGCGACCCGGCGCTACGCCATTCCAGCGCTGGATTTTGCGACCCAGGTGCTGCCGGTCAACGGTTCGCGCGAAGCCTTGTTCTCGTTCGCCCAGACCGTCATTGACCGCACCCGAGCCAACGCCAAGGTCGTCTGTCCCAATCCCTTTTATCAAATCTACGAAGGCGCCGCCTTTCTCGCCGGTGCCGAGCCGGTCTTCCTCAATAATCTGCCCGAACACGATTTCGAAATGGAATGGGCCACGCTGCCCGAATCGGTCTGGCGCGACGTGCAACTGGTCTACGTCTGCTCGCCGGGCAACCCGACGGGCAAGGTGCTGGGGCTTGAATCGTGGAAAACCCTGTTCGAGCTCTCCGACCGTCACGGCTTCGTTATCGCCTCGGACGAGTGCTACTCCGAAATCTACTTCGATGAAGCGCATCCACCTCTGGGCGGTCTGACGGCGGCGAAACTACTCGGACGCGATGACTATCGCAACCTGGTCATGTTCTCCAGCCTGTCCAAGCGCTCGAACGTACCGGGCATGCGTTCCGGTTTTGTCGCCGGAGATGCCCGGCTGATCAAACAGTTCCTGCTTTATCGCACCTATCATGGCAGCGCGATGTGCCCGTCGGTCCAAGCGGCCAGCGTCGCCGCCTGGCAAGACGAAAGCCATGTGCGCGACAATCGTCGCATGTATGTCGAAAAGTTTCACCATGTCACGCCGGTCATCGCCCGCCACCTCGATACCCGGATTCCTGACGCCGGTTTTTATCTGTGGGCAAAAACACCGATTCCAGACACCGAGTTTGCCGCGCGTTTGTTGGCCGAAAAAAACGTCATCGTCCTGCCCGGCAGCTTTCTGGCCCGTGAAGCCAACGGCGTCAATCCGGGCAGCAGCTTCATCCGCGTTGCCCTGGTCGCCAATCACGACGAATGCCGCGAGGCCGCCACCCGTATTGCCGACTTCTGCCTGTCCCTTTAACTTCATTTTTCCGAGAAAGACCATCACATGTCCGACATCCAGCAGATCATCGACCAAGCGTGGGAAGATCGCGCCAACCTGAAACCCGGTACCGCGCCGGCTCGCGTCGGTGATGCCGTCGACCACGTGCTCGCCGGATTGGACGCCGGAACCCTGCGGGTTGCGGAACGCATCGATGGTGACTGGGTCACGCACCAGTGGATCAAGAAGGCCGTCCTGCTCTCGTTCCGCCTCGAAGACAACCGCGTCATGGACGGCGGTGCGCTGCGCTACTTCGACAAGGTGCCCACCAAGTTTGCCGATTACGACACGCATCGCTTCAACAACGGTGGCTTTCGTGTCGTGCCGGGCGCCGTGGTGCGTCGCGGTAGCTTCATCGCCCCTAGCGTTGTCCTGATGCCCAGCTTCGTAAATATCGGTGCCTATGTCGGCGAAGGCACCATGGTTGACACCTGGGCCACCGTCGGCTCTTGTGCGCAAATCGGCAAACATGTGCACCTTTCTGGCGGTGTCGGCATTGGCGGCGTGCTCGAACCGCTGCAGGCCAACCCGACCATCATTGGCGACAACTGCTTCGTCGGTGCGCGCTCCGAAGTCGTCGAAGGCGTCATCGTGGAAGACAACTGCGTCATTTCGATGGGCGTGTTTATCGGCCAGAGCACGAAAATTTTCGACCGCGCCACCGGTGAAATTAGCTATGGCCGCGTACCCGCCGGATCGGTCGTTGTCAGCGGCAGCCTGCCCTCCAAGGACGGCAGCTACAGCCTCAATTGCGCGGTAATTGTGAAGAAGGTCGACGCGCAAACCCGATCCAAGACCAGCATCAACGAGCTGCTGCGCGACTAAGCACAACACTCGACAGGAGATTGCCATGGGTACGATGGAAAAGCTGTTCACGCTGATGTCGGAAAAGAACGCGACGGACCTTTTTCTGTCGTGTGGCGCGCCGATTACCATCAAAATCAACGGCAACTCGATCCCGGTCAATCCGACGCTCCTCGATTCCAGCACCGTTCATAGCCTGCTAACCGAGATCCTGAATGAAAAGCAATTGGCAGAACTGCTGGAAACCAAGGAGCTGCAGGCCCGCGCGGTGGTGCCCAATGTCGGCGTATTCCGGCTGTCCTGTTTTTTCCAGCGCGGCACGGAAGCCATGGTTGCTCGTTATATCCCGACCGAAATTCCGAAGTTCGACACGCTAGGTCTACCGCCAGTGCTCAAGGACGTGATCATGGAGAAGCGCGGGCTGGTGCTCATGGTGGGCGCCACTGGCTCGGGCAAGTCCACCACGCTCACCTCCATGCTGGACTACCGTAACGAGAACGTATCCGGGCACATACTTACGCTGGAAGATCCGCTGGAGTTTCTGTTCAAAAACAAGAAATCCATCGTCAACCAGCGTGAAATTGGCAACGATACCAAGGCCTACCAGATTGGGTTGAAAAACGCCCTTCGGCAGGCTCCGGATGTCATTTTCATCGGCGAAATTCGTGACAAGGAAACCATGTCGCAGGCGATTGCCTACGCCCAGTCTGGTCACCTCTGTATCGCCACTCTGCACGCCAACAACAGTTACCACGCCATGAGCCGGGTCATCAGCTTTTATCCCCTCGACAACCGCCCAGCACTGTTGGCCGACCTCTCCGTGACCTTGAAATGTGTGATCTCGCAACGCCTAGTCAAAAAGCCCAACGGCTCGCGGATACCGGCCGTGGAAGTGTTGCTCAACTCACGCCATATCGCCGAACTGATCGAAAAAGGCGAAATCAGCGAAATTAAGGACGCCATGGAAAAGTCCATGGTTCCAGGTGCGCAAACCTTTGAGCAATCGCTGGTCGATCTCTATCGCAAGGGTTTGATCACGCTCGACGAGGCGCTGAGCAATGCCGACTCAGCCAACAATCTGCAACAGGTCATCAACAATACCGCTGCAGCTGCCGATCCGGCAACGAGCACTGCGCCCGCCGAACAAACCCGCTCCGTGGCGCCGGGCACCTCGTTCAGCGAATTCACGCTCAAGCTGGACGCGGATCAATAATGTCGGTCCTTGCACTTGCCCGGGAACTGATCGCCCGCCCCTCGGTCACGCCGACAGATGCCGGCTGCCTGGATTTTCTCGCCCAACGCTTGGCACCGCTGGGTTTTGACATCGAACGCATCGATGCCGGCGGCGTCTCCAATCTCTGGGCTCGTCGCGGACAAACGGGGCGACTGATCTGCTTTGCCGGCCACACCGACGTCGTCCCGACCGGGCCGCTCGACGCATGGACCTCGCCTCCGTTCGAACCCACACTACGCGACGGCTACCTCTATGGACGCGGTGCGGCCGACATGAAAAGTTCGATTGCCGCGTTCGTCGTAGCAATCGAACGCCTGCTCGCCCGCTACCCGGTTAGCACCGACTCCCTGGCCCTGCTTCTGACCTCCGATGAAGAAGGCGATGCGGTTGATGGCACGGTGCGCGTCGTCGAAGCGCTCAAAGCGCGCAACCAAATCATCGACTTCTGCATCGTTGGCGAACCCACCTGCGTCGATCGCCTGGGCGATACGGTCAAGAACGGTCGCCGAGGCTCGCTTTCCGCGACCCTGATCGTCAAAGGTGTCCAGGGCCACGTTGCCTACCCCCATCTGGTCAAAAATCCGGTCCATCTCGCCGCCCCCGCCCTGGCTGAACTGGCGGCAACCGAATGGGACCAGGGCAACGAATTTTTCCCGCCGACCAGCTTTCAGATTTCGAATGCCCACGCCGGCACCGGTGCTGGCAATGTCGTGCCCGGCAACTTCGAAATCATGTTCAATTTCCGCTTCTCGACCGCCAGTACAGTCGATGGCCTGCAATCCCGCGTGCATACCCTGCTCGACCGCCACGGCCTTGAATACGAGATTCGCTGGACCCTCGGCGCCAAGCCATTTCTTACCTCACGCGGTGAGCTTTCCAACGCGATTGCCGGGGCGATTCAAGAGGTAACGACCATCAGCACCGAACTTTCGACCACCGGTGGCACCTCTGATGGCCGTTTCATTGCGGATATCTGCCCGCAATTGGTCGAATTCGGCCCAGTCAATGCCAGCATCCACAAGATCGACGAATGCGTTGCGGTTGCCGACTTGGAACCACTGGCAAAAATCTACGAACTCACTGTCGAACGCCTGCTTTCAGCATGAACAACGCCATCGATGAATTACTGACCGTCCGCGACTGGCTGCGCTGGGCCGTCAGTCGCTTTGAAGAAGCGCAGTTGTTCTACGGCCACGGCACCGACAACGTTTACGATGAAGCAGTGTGGTTGATTCTCGCCACCCTGAAACTCCCCCGCGATCGTCTGGAGCCCTTTCTCGATGCCCGCCTGACGCGCAACGAACGGCTCGCGGTCCTGAACGTAGTCCAGCAACGCACCGCCCGCCGTCTTCCCACCGCCTACCTGACACAAGAAGCCTGGCTCGGCCCGTTTCGCTTTTATGTCGACGAACGCGTGATTGTCCCGCGCTCCTATTTCGCCGAACTGCTCGAAAACGGCTTTTCACCCTGGATTGACGATGCCGCAGATGTCACGACCGCGCTCGATCTGTGTACCGGCTCGGGCTGCCTGGCCATCATCATGGCGCATGTATTTCCCCATGCCCGCATCGACGCCATCGACTTGTCACCCGACGCCTTGTCCATCGCACAACGCAATATCGCCGACTACGACCTCGACGACCAGATCGAGGCGATTCAATCTGATCTATTCGCCGGCGTACCCGACCGACGTTACGACCTAATCATCAGCAACCCGCCTTACGTCACCGCCGAGGCCATGGCCGCACTACCGCCCGAATATCGGCATGAACCGGTGCTGGCGCTGGCCGCCGGAGCCGATGGACTGGATGTGGTGCGGCGAATTTTGGCCGCTGCTCCGGATCATCTGCAACCCGGTGGCGTGCTCGCCATCGAGGTGGGACACAATCGCGACATCGTCGATGCCGCATTTCCCGACTTGCCGCTCACCTGGGTAGATACCGAATCCGCCGAAGGCAAGATTTTCCTGGTCAGGCGCGAGGATTTATTGGCTTTGTCGTAAACCGGCTCGCTGACGTTTATGAATCGGCACCGCTGATGATGAAGCAATGCGAAGGTGCAAATGGGTCCGCCACTTCTAATTCGTCACTCAACGCGGACAGCCCAACAGCTGCGCCCTTGACGATAAATCCATCTTCACAAAACCACCGCTAAGAAGGGAAACCGACATGACACTCAAAGCATGGCTATGCAACCTAATAAACTATCAGCCAGGTCGGGACGAGCACCGCGATCACAAGATTGAGATGCGTGGAAAATTTGCCGAAATCCGTGAAATGGGCGGCAAGTTTGCCGATATCAGAAAAATGAGCGCCAAGTTCGACACATGCAAGATCGATCCGTTCGCACCGCCGCAGCGAGAGGCGGCTACCACTGACAAGAATTCGGCAGAGCAACGATTTTCCCGCCGTGCCACACCCGAATCGGACACCCATCAGCTCGCCGCGATCATGGAGGCGCTGGCCCGCGAAAGCCGGATGTACATGGCCGAATATACCGAAGTAATGCGGATGGAACGGGAGTTCGACGATCGTCTGGCCAAGCGCACGACCTCCATCATTCGCATCAGTGTGTTTGCCTTGGTGATGCTGGGCGCGGCCATGCTGTTACTGATCTATTCCTTGACCTCCAATTTGAATGCCATCACCGGGCACACAAAGGAAATGTCCGAGAATATGGTCAGCATGCGCGCAGACATGACGGAAATGACCAAATACATGGGCGGAGTGGGCCAAGACCTGACGCTCGTAACCCGGAATCTGGAGAACATGAACCAGCAAATCTGGGTCATGAATGGGCAGATGAATCATATGACAAAGGATGTCAATACGATGTCCGCGCCTATGCGGATGTTCCCCTTCCGACCCTGAGAACGTGTTTTGAAAGTTACTGCGCGGCCGAATAGCGGCGTTGCGCGGTGCTCGGAATCCTCATGTACTCAAGTACATTCCGGTTCCTGTGCTCCGTGCGCCTTGCTCTTCGGCCTGCTCGCTACACTTTCAAAACACGTTCTGAGCGGATTCATAACGCAGCGTTTGAAAAAGTATCGGGCGTGATCCGGTATTTTCGCTCGGTGACTGGTCCGCAAAAAAGTCGGTGCTGGCGAGACGGCGAAGTGTCGGTGGTTTCGATGATGCACCTTGTGCTTGGCGAGGTATTGCCTGTTATCTCGCGCCCGGCTTAATGGAACCCCCGAACCTACGACCTGACTCAGTCAGCAATGCCCTATCTACTCGCCGCTACCCTTCCGGCTGAAGCTGTTTTCGGTACTCAAACAGCTACGCCGAAGGGTAGATGATGTGAAGAGGTCAGCGTTGAGGTTTCGCCTGTTGTTTTGCGAATGACGTTGAGGCTTTCGAAATCATGAACTCGATCGCCAGTTTGACTTCTGCGTCGCTGATCGTGGCCAGACCACCCCGAGACGGCATTTTGTTGTGGCCGTTGACTGCGCTCGCAATCAGTCCATCCATACCCTTTTCCATCCGGGCTCCCCAAGCCTTGGCATCACCCGTCTTGGGGGCACCGTCCTTGCCTGTCGCATGACACTCCTGGCAACGCTTGGCATACAAATCCTTGCCTGTGAATTTTGGAATGGCCATTGATGTATTCATCCCCTCACTCGCTGCACTCTTGGGCGTGATCATGTAAATGATGGCCCGGCTAAGCTCGATGTCGGTCGCCTTTATCTCGCCGCCGTGGGCGGGCATACCACGGTATCCCTGAACCGCATGGGTTGTCAGTGTCTTGATGCCTTGCGCCATCCTTGGGCCCCAAGCTGCCAGATCACCAATCTTCGGTGCGCCATCCTTACCTGTTTCATGGCACGAAGTACAGACTGCTTTGACCACCTCGGCACCGGTCCGATCTTTTGCCGCAAAAGCGCTGCTTGTCATGATCACGAGAACAGAGCTCATAGCAACCATACAGAAGGACTTATTCATATTCCATACCTCATAAAGTGATCGCGGCTTGCGATACCTGAAGCCGCCAGATCGACCTGTGTAGGTGATGATCTGCCGACCGCAAGACCGGTACAACAAGCAACATAAAAAATCCCAATGGCACCATACCGCCAACTCGATTTGTATCCATCGGTTGGAGAATGACTCCGACGAGGACAAGATAATCACAGCTTGAACGGTATGTTTTGATCCCGGTCAACAGTTGTGTTGTTCATGTGTGGCAGCATCCACAGTCAAGTCTTTTGGGCCACCTGCCCAGCCTAGACGCAATTCATTATCCATACAGGAGAACGACTGTGGCCAGCAACGAGAAAACCTCTACCGATCCGGGCAGGCAGGCCGAATCCGAATGTCCGGTGCAACCGGCATCGGCCGACCCGTCCAAGGCAGTTATGACAACAACCCGGCGCGACTTTCTCAAGCAGGGCGGCATGCTCAGCATGTCGTCGCTGATGGGCACCGCAGCGCTGATGACCCAGTCGGACGATGCCCATGCGTCCATTGAGTGGGCCGAGCACTTCCAGAAAAACTATCGCCTGATGACTCAGGAAGAAAAAGCGGAAGCCAAGGCGCGGCTCGAGCGGCGATATTCCGGCGAATACGGCAAGCAGGTGACGGTCGATACCACCGAGGCACAGCCTGGTGTGCTCATGGGCTACGCCCTGAATATCCGCAAGTGTATCGGCTGCCGCCGTTGCGTACATGCCTGCGTTGCCGAGAACAACCAGTCGCGCGGCAAGAATCGACCCGGCGAAAAGATCGAATGGATCCAGGTGCTACGCATGGAGCGCGGCAAGTTCGAAAAAGAGAAGATGGATCATGGCTATCCTGAAGGGCTGGGCATTCAGGTCGGCGGCAATGCTTACACCCCGGCCGGCCAGGTGCTCGAAGGCCAGTACCACTACAACCCGGAAAAGGTTCCCGAGGAAGATGCCAACTACATGCCGATCGCCTGCATGCAGTGCGAAAAGCCGCCTTGCGTCAAGGTTTGCCCGGTACGTACCACGTATCGTGAAGGCGACGGCGTGGTCGTCATCGACTACAACTGGTGCATCGGTTGCAAGATGTGTATGAATGCCTGCCCCTACTGGGCGCGCCGCTTCAATCTCACCACGCCGGTGCTACCGAAAGAAGAGATGAACCCGGTCACTCACTATCTGGGTAACCGGCCGCGATTCCGTGGTGTGGTCGAGAAATGCCATTGGTGCCTGCAACGCAGCCGCCATGGCCGTTATCCGGCCTGCGTCGAGGTATGCCCGGTGGGTGCTCGCAAGTTCGGCAACCTGCTCGACCCGGAAAGCGAAGTGAGCAAGATCCTGCAGCGGAAGAACGTCTTCCGCCTCAAGGCCGAGCTCAATACCTTCCCGAAATTCTTTTACTTCTACGATTGAGGAGCCGGACCGTGCTAACCAGTTTCCTTTCCGACTATGTCCGCTACGTCCTCAAGGGCGGCACCAAGTTTTACTCATGGATGGCCTCCCTCGCCGTACTGATGGTCGGCATGATGTATGTCTTCTATCTGCAAAACACCGAAGGCCTGATTGTGACCGGCATGACCAGCCAGATCAGTGACGGCCTCTACCTCGCCAACCTGGTGTTTCTGGTGGGCGTGGCCGCAGGGGCAGTCACCATCGTCTTTCCAGCCTACGTCTATCATCACGAAGGCATGCACAAGGTGGCCGTGCTGGGCGAAATGCTGGCCATCTCGGCGGTGATCATGGTGATGGTGTTCGTGTTTGCCCACATGGGCCGACCCGATCGCCTCTGGCACATGATTCCGCCGCGCGGCATCTACAGTTTCTCTTCGATGCTGGGCTGGGATGTGATGGTGCTGAACGGCTACCTGATCCTGAATGCCATCTGCGGCTTCTACTATCTGTGGTGCAAGTACACCGGCAACCCCATTAACAACAAATGGTTCATTCCTTTGGTTTACGTTGCCATTGGCTGGGCGCTGTCGATTCACACCGTCACAGCTTTCCTGATGGCCAACAACCCGGCGCGCCCGATGTGGTTCCACAGCATGATGCCGATTCGCTTCATCACGACGGCGTTTGCCGCCGGCCCGGCACTGATCATCCTGATCTTCCTGGTCATCCGCAAGAACACCAAGTTCTGGGTAGATGACAGCGCGATCAAGTTGCTCACCACCATCGTTCATTTCTGTCTAGGCATCGCGATCTTCCTGACACTGTCGGAAGTCGTGGTCGAACTCTATGCCCGCACCGAGCATGCCAACGGCCTCTACTACCTGATGTTTGGCCTGCATGGCCTCACGGGGCTGGTACCGTGGTTCTGGAGTTCGCTGGTACTGATGGTCGTCTCGTTCGTGATGTTCTTCATGCCATCGTTCCGCAATGACTTCGTCAAGCTGCAGATACCCTGCGTGATGGCTTTCGTCGGCATCTGGATCGAAAAGGGCATGGGCCTGATCGTCCCAGGCTACATCCCAACGCCGATCGGCGAAGTCACCGAGTATCACCCCAGCTTCGTCGAGTGGATGCTGGTGCTTGGCATCTGGGCCTTCGGATTCTTCATCCTGACCATCCTGCTCAAGGGTGCCATCGGCATTCTGCTGGGCGAGATCAAATATGGCGGCGCCAAGGCCGTTGCGACGAAGTGAGGCCAAGATCATGAAAAAACTAACTACTATTGCGACGGTCCTCGCCCTCTGTGCTGGCGGACTTTACGCCGTCATCGCCGCAGAAAAAGCGGCCGAACAACCGGCCCCCGAAGCCGCCAAGGAACCGTTGGTCTGTTTCGAGAGCCGCAAGGGCGCATCGGAAGTTACTCAGCGTGACATCAAGCCCGGCTGGCCCAACGTCAAGTGCTCGCCCACCACCGGAGCGGCGCTCTGGTACGGCGATCCGTTCGACGGCACCGTGCCGATGGGCAAGATGCCCCTGCTCGACAAGATCCCGGAAGGGCACGCCCTCGTCAAGCCGCGCACCGAAAAACTTGCGCTGATGCCCATGTGCGGTACGGCTTGCCATAACGGCGTTGGTCCGACCTTCACGCCGCCAACCCTGCCAAAGGACAAGAAGCCTACGCCGATTCCGACCATGGCTGCTATGGTTCCGGATCTTGCGAACTTCCAGCATGGCCGCGAACGAATCTGGTGTCTCGATTGTCACCACGCCACCAAGCGCAACATGCTGATCGACAATTTCGGCGATCCGGTTAGCTTCGACCAGCCGCAGTTGTTGTGCGGCAAGTGTCACGGCGACAAACTGCGCGACTGGCGCGACGGCATCCACGGCAAGCGTATCGGCGAATTTGCCAGCGATGGCAAGAAGCGCTGGTTCACCTGTACCGAGTGCCATAACCCGCACAATGTTCAGGATGGTCACCGCAACAAGGGCTTCATCCAGCTGCAACCCGAGCCGTCGCCGCAGTTGCCGAGAGGCTTTGCGAATGCGGATCACGAAAAGGTGCATCCGATTCCGCAGCACTGATGGCCGATTCGACTGAAAAGCCCAGTCCAGTCCGGGGCGACCCCACGTGGGTCGCCCCGGCGCTGACGCGGGATGAAAAAACCCGAAATGTCGGCAAAACCCCGGTTTTCTTTGGCCCACCGCTGGCGATTCTGACCGAAGGCCAGAAGAACACGATGGAGATCAGCGGGGTGCTTAACCGTACCGCTGAGCGCTATCTGGAAATCCGCCGTCGCCACGGTATTGCACTCACCGAACCGGAACAAAAGTGCATCGCCCACATCTGCAACATCGGCTTTATGTCCGCCCTGGAAATTGAGGAATTACCCTTCGAGGTAAGTCTCACGAAATTCGAATGCGAAGGGCTGGACAAGGTGGCACTCCAAAAGAAACTAGAAGCGGCCAGCTTCGTCGACCTCGTCGTCGTCGTCGAATCACTCGGCTTCTAAACAAAACAAAAGGAACAGAGCATGACGCCCAATCGCGTTGAATGGGGCCTGCATTTCGCCGTTGGCCACGAGATTCTGGATCAGCAGCACCAGCAAATCCTGGCGCAATGCAATGTCCTGGCCGACCTGTGCGCGGCCGATGGCGGCAACAGCAGCGCCGACCTGGAATTCACCCAAGCCTTTGAACGGGCGATGACCCTGGCGCGCGAGCATTTCGTCGCCGAAGAAGCCCTGCTTGTCGCCCGCGCCTATCCGGAAATTGAGGACTACCGCTTCGAGACCGAGGAATACGCCTACCTCGCCGCAGAGATCGCCACGACGGAAAACTTCGACAAGATCGAACTGCAGCGATTCCTGTCGTTGTGGTGGGTTGGCCACATCCTCGATGCCGCCAAGCAGCAGTCGCCCTACTTCAGCGCCTGATCAGCAAACCTCGAATCTCGCTGAGTTCACTGACCGCCAATGTGTTTCCCGCCGAAACCGCGTTGTCGGCGCCACAACACTCAAACCCGTCACTTCATACTAAAGAAGGTCTGCAAAACCTTCGTCATATAGCCGTGATCGAGCACGCCGGCGCTTTCGCGGGCGCTGTGCATGGACCACATTGGGCAGCCGACATCCACGCTCGGCACACCTAACTGCGCCGCCAAAATCGGGCCGATGGTACTGCCGCAACCCAGATCGGTGCGATGGGCGTAGCGTTGATACGGCACCCCGGCGGTTTCGCACAAGGCAATAAAATGCGCTGCCGTATCGGCACCGGTGCTGTAGCGCTGGTTGGCGTTGATCTTGATCACCGGGCCGGCATTGACCAGCACGCGATGCGAAGGTTCGTACGCCGCCGGGAAATTCGGATGCCAGGCATGGGCCATATCGGCGCTGATGAAAAAGCTTCGCGCCATGACTCGCTGCCTCTGGTCATCTGCCGCACCGGGGTTTGAAACCAGGCGGGCGATCACATCAGAGAGAAAACTACCACCGGCCCCGGTGGCACTAGTGCTGCCCACTTCTTCATGATCAAACAGGCCGAGCACACAGGTCGCATCGGGTTGCGTCGTCGCCAGCAGCGCGTTCAGTCCGGCGTGACACGAGGCCAGGTTATCCAGTCGGCCACTGGCGAGAAACTCGTGCTGCGGGCCCCACAGGCTGCCCGGCTGGACATCGAACACACCGATATCCCAAGCCAGGATACTTTCCCCCGCCACGCCCAACTGCTGCCCGAGGAAACTGGCGAAAACAGCATCCGGTGCCGCAGTATCGGCATCCACCGAAAACAGCAGTGGCAGTTCGGTTTGCTTGTTGAGTTTGAGCCCCGCCTCATTGACCTCGCGATTCATGTGTATCGCCAGATTGGCTAGGCGCGCCACGGCACCATCGGTGCGCAGCAAGCGCGACTCGATGCCGCTTGTCGTGCGTACCATCACCCGTCCCGCCAGACCGAGGTCGCGATCGGCAAAACTGGCCAGGATCGGCCCGCCATAGATCTCGACGCCCAGCCGCAGCATGCCATCGGCGCGATGGGCGGCGTGCGGTTTCAAACGCAGACCCGGTGAATCAGTATGCGCGCCGAGCAGGCGCAGCCCGGTCGTCGCGACCGGCTTCTGGCCCATAACGAAAGCGATCAGCGATGAACCGCCACGCACTACAAAATACTGACCACCGGGCTGCAGCGCCCAGCTTGCGGTTTCATCCAACGCGACAAACCCGGCCGCCTGCAAACGCGCAGCGACTTCTGCCACGGCATGCCACGGGCTCGAGCTGGCGTCGATGAAGGCGAGCAGGTCACGACCTGCCTGCTGTTGCTCAGCCGTCGGCATTGATCTTGGCGACCAATTCCTTCAATACCGCTTCGGCCTTGTCGTTCTCGATCTGGCAGGTTCCGGCATTTTCATGTCCGCCACCGCCATAGGCCAGCATCAACTCGCCGATGTTGGTCTTCGAGCTGCGGTTGGTGATCGATTTGCCAGTCGCGAACACTGTGTTCTGCTTCTGCACACCCCACAAAATGTGGATCGAAATGTTCGTCTCGGGGAACAACGCGTAAATCGTGAAACGATTGGTAGCGTAGATGGTTTCTTCGTTGCGCAGATCGAGCACGACCAGATTCTTATGCACCGTCGAGCAGCGCTTGAGCTGGTCCTTGGCCTTCTCGGCGTGATCGAAGTACAACTCGACGCGTTCCTTGACATCGGGCAACTGCAGAATGTCATTGATGCCGTGATCGCGACAATACTTGATCAGGTCCATCATCAATTGATAGTTGCTGACGCGGAACTCGCGGAAACGACCGAGGCCTGTACGTGAATCCATGAGGTAATTGAGCAGCACCCAGTCTTTCGGGTTGAGGATTTCGTCTTGCGAAAACTGGGCGGAATCGCCCTTATCGACGGCGTCCATCATGTCCAGGAAGGCGGCCGGGAAACGTCCTTTGCCGCCGTAGTGCTCGAACACCACACGGGCAGCGGACGGAGCATCGGGATAAATCACGTGGTTGGCCCGCTCGCCCGGATTGCGCAAGGTCTCGGACGCATGGTGGTCAAAGGCCAGATGGACGCCGGGAACAAAGGGCAGATTGGTGGTGATATCGCGTTCGGTGATCTCGATCTTGCCATCCTGCATATCCTTGGGATGGACAAACTTGATGTCGTCGATCATGTCGAGTTCGTTGAGCAGGACGGCGCAGACCAGACCATCGAAGTCGCTGCGGGTGACCAGGCGGTATTTCTGGACAGACATATGAAATTCTCCGGGTTAAAAAGGCAGGCGATACGGGATTTGAAGACCCACTATTCCAACACACTCAAGCGCCCGTAAGCAAGGTAAAACACCGCGAGCCGCTGCGGCAAACCCTCGCCGGCCAAAAGCGCGCCGTATTCCTCCAATTGTTCACGATAGCGCTCGGCGTGGATGGCGAGTTGCGGCTCGATTTCCGTGTCAGCAACAACGTTGGCCGCAATCCGCGCCGTCTTGTAGTCGACAATCCAGCGCACACCATCCTCGACGAAACAGCGATCAATGACGCGGGTTTGCGCCGTCCCGCCAGAGCCGACTTTTGACAAGACCAGTTCCGCCGCCATGTCGTCGCGCTGCCGCACCACCCAGCGCCCGAGCTCGCTTTCCAGGGTCGTGACCAGCATTTCCGCAGTCCGCGCCGCCCCGCTCTGCGCCTGAGCCGGCGCCCAGCCCCGGCTTGCCAGCCATTGCACGAAGGCCGGCAGCAAGGAATTCGCCCGCGCCGGTGACCAGCTCTCTGGCGCCGCAACGATCTGTTCGAGGCAGGCATGGGTCAAGGTTCCCACCGCTGCCGCCAGTGGATCCGCCGTGTCATCGTTGGGCGGCACTACGGGCTCGGACATGACTGGCGCGGCCCAGGCTGGCGGCACCGTGGGCGCCGCCTGACGCAGCAACTGCGGGACGAACAGCGCCAGATCTTCGACGTCGGAAAAAGTCGGTGTGACCGAAGGGAATCCCCTTTTCGGGACTGGCGGGACGGCGGCGGCAGCCAGAAACTTGGTTTCCAGCGCTGGCCATAAACGGCCCAAGGCCGACGCAGAGCGCGGTGACGTGATTTCCCCATCGTCTTTGCGCCACGCCACGCCGACCAAATGCAAACGTCGCACCGCGCGCGTCGCCGCGACATACAGCACGCGCGCCTCTTCGTTGCTGCTGCGCTCGCGCTCCATGCGCTGCAGGAAATCGTAGACCGTCGGCACCACCGATTTGCCCCGATGCGGATTGACCGGCGCCGCCACCAGCCGTTCGCCATCCGCCAGCGCAAAAGTGTCCCACGCCAGCAACGGCGTATCGCGGCCAGACGGTTCGCGGTGCAGGCCGGGCAAAATGACTGTATCGAATTCGAGCCCCTTCGACTTATGCACTGTCATCAGTTGCAAGCGGCCATCGGCCTGCGCATCGGCCGCCGCAAACAGGCGCCCCATGTCGTCGTCGAGGCTATCCACCGTAAAGCGAGCGGCGGCATCGAGCACATCCAGCCGATTGAAAAACGCACTGGCGTCGACGCTGCCGGCGGCATCGGTACAGTGCGGCCCGCCGAGCTTTTTCCAGACATCCTCAACCCAGCGCCGCCGGGTCTGGCGCCCCTGCCCGGCCAGCGCCTCGGCCAGCACAGTTCGAACATGCGCCAGACGACTTTGACCATCGGTCGACAGCCGCGCCACGCGGGCCTCGTCATTCATCAACGACCACACGGTAGCCGCATGATCGTCGCCGGCCAGCGCATGCAGATCGGCCAGCGTCAAGCCGCACCACGGCGCGCGCAACACCGCCAGCCAATGCAGACGATCAGCCCGATGATGCAGCGCACGCGTCAGTGAAATCAGATCCTGCACCACCTGCCGCCCGGCCAGCGGTTCGATCTCGACCGCCGAAAAGCGCCACGCCGGCGCCTCGCGACGAATCGCCGCCACCAGTGCTGACAAGTGTCCGCGCGCGCGCACCAGCACGGCAATCTCGCGTTGCGGATCGGCACGCCATTCGGCGCCGATGATGTCGATCAGGGTGCGAGCTTCCAGAGCGTCCTTGCCTTCCCCTGCCTCATCAGCCAGCACCGGATGAATGCTGACGCCGGCATCGGCCAGCGGCTCGCGAGTGGCAACGAAGGGTCGGTAGCGAATCTCGCCGCGCAGCGGTTCGTCGGTCGCCGGAAAGACGGCGAGGAAATGCGCGTTGATCCAATCCACGACCTCCGGATGCGAACGATTGTTGCGCGACAAGCGCAGCTGTTCCAGACGGAGCGCACCGATGCCCGACTCGGCAACGCGCAAAAACAAGCCGACGTCGGCCTTGCGAAAGCGATAGATCGACTGCATCGGATCGCCCACGGCGAACAAAGTACGCCCATCGCCCGGCTGCCAGCCAGCGGTCAGCCGCGCCAACAGCTCGATCTGCAAGGGGCTGGTGTCCTGAAATTCATCCACCAGCAGATGCCGAATGCGGTAATCGAGCCGCAACGCCAATTCCGATGGCGCCGACTCGTCGCCCAGGGCGGTAATGGCGCGCGCCGCCAGTTCGCCGAAATCCACCTCGCCGCGCTCGCGAAAGACCAACCAGAGTTCCGCCGCCGCGAGTTGCAACAACTGCACCAAAGCACGCACCACCGCATCGTCGCCCTGCGCCGGCGCCGGCAATTCGCGCAGCCGGCGCAGCCCAGCCACAGCGCTGTCATCAAGACTGGCGAGCAGTTCCAGCATTGCCGCCTTGGCGGCTTTGTCAGCCGGCGGAAAGCCGTTCTTGACCGTCACCTGTTTGCGCCGTTCGCCTTCCTTGGTCAGCAACAAATCAGCCAGCGCACGCCAGCGCGGCAAATCGGCGGGATCTTCGCCGAGTGCTTCGGTCCAGTCGCTGAGCAGGCTGCCGCCCAGATTGTCCGCCGCGTAACGTGCCAGCGGCATCGCCCGCTCCTGCACGCCAAAGCCGAGCGAATCGACGATACCAGCCAGGTCTTCGCTGACCAGCGCCGCCAGCGCCGACCCCAGCACCGATCCCATTGCCAACTCGGGATCATCGCAAGCGGCGTGCATTTGCCACAGCGAACGCCATTGCTCGCGTCGCGCAAGCATCTGTGCCAACAGCGTCGCCAAGCGTCCGCTGTCGTTGTCGAGATGGGCCAGCGCGATAGCCACGGCATCGCCCATTTCACCATCACTGTCGAGATGATCGAGCGCGCGCCGCGCCGCCTCTTCGTAATGCCGCTGCACATCCTCGGCCACTGCCGGCTGGGCGCCAAAGCGCGAGAGGTAGGGCATCTGCCGCGCCAGGCTGGCGCACAGCGCATCGATCGTGGTCAGACGCAAACGGCCCGGCTGGGTCTCGATCTGCCAATCGAGTTCCTTTGCTCTGGCCAGCGCCGCAGTCGCCAGGCCAAAGGTTACGCGCTTGTGTTCCGCCGCCGGCAGCGCGCCAGAGCGCGCCATCGCCAGGCTCTCGGCGATACGTTCGCGCATCTCGCCAGCGGCCTTGTTGGTGAAGGTAATGGCGATGATTTCTTCGGGCTCATCCACCGTTGCCAACAGGCGTAAATATCGCTGCGTCAGCAGTTCGGTCTTGCCGGCGCCGGCGGGGGCTTCGACGATGAACGACTCAAGCTCGAGCGCGTGCCGGCGATGCTCGGCATCTTGCTGGAGCAGGCGATCCATCATCGCTCCTCCCACTGTGTGCGTCGCTCGGCCACCCGCAGCAGCGGCTTGACTTCGCAGTACTGGATGTCTTTTTCATCGGCGAAAACCACCGCCGCGCAACCGTCGCGGACCTCGCGCGCCAGTTCGATGATGCGTTCCGCCCACAATTCGCGCAGCGCCGACCAATCGGGAAATTCGTCCTCGGCATAACGTTTGCGCTGGTTCTCGAGCGTCTTCACGCCGGGCAGCAGGCCGTCACTTTCGGCAACGCCGAAAAACGCCGGTTCATCCTTCGTCACCCGCGCCAGGACGACGGCGGCGACCGCCTGATCGGGAAACGCCAGCGCGGCGTAGATCGGCAATTGTGGCTCGCTGGGGCGGGGATCAGCCCAGCTATCGGCCGAGACCGAACGCCCGCTCTTGTAGTCGATCACCACCAGGCGACCGTCATTGAGTTCGTCGATGCGATCAACCACCACCCGCACCGACAGGCCTTCAATGTCGAGCGTGTATTTTTGCTCGCAGGCGATGACGCGAAAATCGGCGCGCGCACTTTCCACTTCCAGCCAGGTCGCCAACAGAGCACGGAGTCGTTCGCCTTCCAGCGCGGCCAGACGCGGCGACAGGGGTTCAATGGCGTGTTGATCGAATTCGGTCAGCGCCGTTGCAACGGCGGCGGCAATTGCCGCCTCACGTGCCAGCGCGTCGAGGCCAAGCAACCAGGCCAGATCGTGATCGCGCCAAAAAGCCTCCAGCGCGCCATGCAACAAGCCACCGCGCGCACGCGCATCGAGGCCAAAAGTCGGCGCTGGCAGGACGGCGGCACCCAGCCGATATTGGTAAAAACCCCAGGCCGGACACACCGCTTGCGCCTGCAACAGCGCCGTGCCACCGCGAAGGTGCTCGTCGGCACCAAGCGCTGGTGCGCGCGAATCATCGAGGCGTTCGAGGGTTTCGGATGGTTCGCTGCGTCCCCCATTGATCTGCCCGTTCGGCCTGATGGTGAGCACGGTCGAACCATCGAAGGCTGCGCTAGGCTTCGACAAGCTCAGCCCGAACGGGTCTTTTGCGTGCGCTGAAGCCAACGCTGCCAACAACGGGCTCGGACGCAAAGTACGGTCGCCCTCGCTGCCTGCCCAGGAGAAGACCACCTCGTCCGCGCTCTGGCACCACAGCGTTTGCAAGGTACGCGCCTGTTCCGCCAGACTATCGACACGCGCCGCCGGGATACCCGCGCGACGTTGCAACTCGGCCGGCAACAGTGGATTCGGACGCGGTGCGGGCGGCCACGCGCCCTCGTTCATGCCCAGCAGCCAGAGTCCGTCAACCGGCCCGGCCAAGGCGTCGGTCAGCGCACACAGTTCGACACGGGGGGCGCTACGTCGCGGCACGACCAAGGACAGATCACGCGCCATTTGCTGCGCCAGGCGCAGTGCTGCTCCGGCATCGATGCGCCCGACTACCGCATCCAGCGTCGTCAGACCGGCCAGAAGTTCAATCAACTGGTCACGCGCGGCTCGCTCCCGCGCCAGCAGCGGACGTTGCCCCGGCCAGCCCAGGGCATCCAGCAGCGCAACAAAGCGACGTCCCCAGGCGCCCGGTAGTTGTCGTCCAGGCGCAGCGCGCGGCGCCTCAGAAAGAATATCAAGATGAATCGCTAGCTGCGGCACAGCGCACTCCACCGCCAGTCGCTGCACGGTGCGCCGGAAGCGTTCCAGCGAGGCTTCCGGCGGCAGATGCTCGCGCAAGGCCGCCTCAAGCCGAGCACGGCCGTCGGCCTCGTCGATATCGGTCGACCAGCCGGGCGCACACAGCAGTGCGCCGAAATCTGCCTGTGCCACTCGCTGCGGGTGCGCGAAAAATCCCAGCAGTTGCAAGGCCACCATCACCACCGGCTCATCCACCAGGGGCGTGCCCCCAACGGCGGCGAAGGCAGGTTCCAGCCCGGCCCAAGAGGCGCCGATGGCATCCGGATTGAGGCTCGCTGCCAGCGCCAATTCGAGCGAACGGCGACGCGCCGGCCAGTCAGCCACGGCGATGCGCAGCCGCGCTTGCGAGTTCTCCGCCAGCCGCTGGCTTGCCCACGCCGCCGCCGCGCGACATTCGGCGTCGACATCAGTAGCGCCGTGCACGGTGACCAGCGCCGCCTCGTCATTGCCGACTTTTACCTCGAATACCTCCACTCCACGTGCTTCCAGGGCCGCCAGCAACCGTAACAGCATGGGATCGGGAGCAACAAGACCAAAAATTCCGATCTGCGCCGGCAAACCGCCCATGCCGCGCGTGATGCAGTCGATGCGCCAGGCCATGGCTGCCATCGCAGTGCGCCAAGCGTTCGTTTTGCACGCCGTCGCTACCCGTTCGCGCCAGCGCGAGAAGGCCTGAAACTCGTCGGTTTGCAGCGCCTCCGGAACATCGAGACGCCAAGCCAGGCGCAGGTTTTCAGCTTCCATCGCGGCCAGCGCCATGCCGGCCCGATCAAACAATTCGCCACCCGCGATCTCGTCATCCGCAGCGACGGCCTGCTCCCACAGGCAGCGTTCTTGCGGTCGGGTGAGGAAGGTGCCGGCCGCCGCCTGCGGCGGAATCTCGCCGCGCAGCAGCGCCGACGATACGGCATGATCCAGCCATTGCGCCGGCGTCGCACAGCCCAAAGCCGCCCACACCGCCAGCCCGCGCGCGGCCTGAATCTCGCCGTGGGCACGGCGCAAGCCAGCCGCCAGACGCGCCGTCGGACACAGCACGAGGGTTGTCGCACCGCCGGGAAGCTCGGCGAGGGAGCGCATCACCCGGCCAGCGGCAGAATCAGGGCTCCCAGCGCGCACAGAACGGTTGTTCCCCAAAAAACGACGACATCGGCGAGATCGGCAAAATTGTCAGACATGGCATTCCTCCATCAACGATGGAGTGCATTCTGTCTAGCACGAAGCTCATGGCGTGAGCCTGTCGACGGACAAATTCGTCTCTGCCGTCAGCAATTCGGGCGCCTGCGCAACGCGCGGCAACGCATCGACCTGGTTCAGTTCGGCGATTTCCTTCTCCTCGCCGCCTGCGCCGGAAACCTTGAGCTCGCGGAACTTGCGCGCCGAGACCAGGACGCGGCTTTCCATCGACGCCACCGACTTGTTGTAAGCGCCCACGGCTTCGCCCAGATTCTTGCCGACGCGCGACCAATGTTCGGCAACCGTCCCGATCCGCTCGTAAAGCTCACGTCCGAGGGCGCTGATGCGCTCGGCGTTATCCGTCAGCGCCTGCTGGTTCCAGCCGTAAGCGACGGCTCGCAGCAAGGCGATCAGCGTGGTCGGCGTGGCCATGATCACGCGCTGGTCGACACCCTGCTCGATCAGGCTCGGGTCCGCTTCAAGCGCGGCGGCATAGAAGGTTTCGCCGGGCAGGAACAGGACAACGAAATCCGGCGAGGGCTGGAACTGTTCCCAATACGCCTTGCGCCCGAGCTTGACCAGATGGTCGCGCACCTGACGGGCGTGATCGGCCAGCTTGCGCTTCTTTTCCTGATCGTCGTCTGTCTCCAGCGCCTCCAGATAAGCGGCCAGCGGTGCCTTGGCGTCGACCACGATGTTCTTGCCGCCAGGCAACTTGACGATCATGTCAGGCCGCAGGCGACCGTCTTCGGTGTTCGTGCTTTCCTGCTCGAAGAAATCGCAGTGATCGAGCATGCCGGCCATTTCGACCACGCGCTTCAACTGCAGTTCGCCCCAGCGACCGCGCGTTTGCGGTGCGCGCAAGGCCTTGACCAGATTGCCGGTTTCCAGCCGCAACTGGCCCTGCCCTTCGGCCAGCGAACGTACTTGCTCGGTCAGTGTGGCGTAGGCATTTACCCGCGAGGCTTCGATACCCTGGATCTGCTGCTCGAACTTTTCCAGGCTGGCCTTGACCGGCGCGATCATCTCGCCCACCGCCAGTTGACGCTTCTCCAGTTCGCCCTTGGCCGCCTGTTGCTGGGCGTCAAGCGTGGTACGCGCCAGTTCAAGAAAAGACTGATTGTTGCGCGCCAGAGCATCGGCCGAAAGGGCCTTGAAGGCATCGGAAAAGCTGACGCGGGCTTCTTCGAGCGCGGTCTGCCGCTCGGCGAAACGCACGCGCTCGCCATCAAGCTCGGCTTCCAGGGCCGAGCGCCGTCCGACCAGCACCGACTTTTCTTCGCGCAGCTGGATCAATTCCGCAGTCGCTTCGCGCAGACGCGCACCCAGCAACCAGGCCGCGAAGCCGCCACCCAACAACAAACCCGCCACCAGCGCCAATGTCATTTCCACGTTATTCACCACTCATTCGCCACCAAAGCGTCGAATCATCCGCCCTGCCCGCTTGGTCGGCCGGCCATGCAGTTCTGCCCCCGGGGTGGGCGCCAGGGCGCGCAGTTCCATGGCTTGCTGACGCAGTGCCGCACTGGCCGCCGTTTCTTCGTAGAGCAAGCGGGCCTCGGGCGCCGGCCGCCGTTGCGCATTGAGGCCGCGCACGATGATCGTCCAGCGCAAATCGCCCACAGTAATCTCCAACTCGTCGCCTATACGCACGTCGCGCGCCGGCTTCGGATGCGTGCCCTGCCAGCGCACCTTGCCGCCGGCTATCGCGGCGGCAGCGAGACTGCGGGTCTTGAAAAAGCGGGCAGCCCAGAGCCATTTATCGAGGCGCAGGGAATGGGTGGGGGTATCGTCAATCGGCATGGCGGGACTATAGCAACTTACGACCAGCCACCCACTGCAGGGTTGGCGGAATGGGATTGCGCGGCTACTTCGCCCGATAACAGCTTGAATCGACGGTACCGTGCTGACAGGATGCATCCTTCGTATTCCGTCGATAGCCTTTCGTCACCATGCAGGCATCAATCTCGACGGCACGGTCAGCGATGGCTTCGGCTGATCTTCCTGGATTTTCCTTCTGCACCGCAAGCTGGCATTCCCACATGGGCGAATCCAGATTACTTTCGCAGGCTGAAAGCGTGAAAACTGCCAGCATCGCAATCCCGGATCGGCAACCATGTTTTGCCACCTGATCAGCTTGTTCCGGCCGACGATGCCAGCCACTTCAGCAGCGTCTCATACAGATATTGAGGCTTCACCGGCTTGCCGATGTGGTCGTTCATACCGGCGGCGAGGCAATCCACACGGTCCTGCTCATAGACGCTCGCCGTCATGGCCAGGATCGGGACATCGGCGCAACCGGGGAGCGTGCGAATCACGCGTGCGGCCGAGGTGCCATCGAGTTTCGGAATATCCAGATCCATCAGGATCAAGGCATAGTGGTTCTGGCGCGCCATGGCGACCGCCTCTTCGCCATCCTCGGCCAGATCGACGACGAGGCCGGCCACTTCGAGCAGCATGCGCGACACTTCCTGATTCACCAGTTCATCTTCCGCCAGCAGAATGCGGGCGCCAGAGTATTCCTGTTTCAATTGCTCCTGCGGCTTCATCGGCGAAAAAGTCGGTGCTGGCGGGACGGCGCCCAGGCGCTCCGGCAAGCTATCCAGTTGCACCGTCAGGCGGAAAGTACTGCCGACTCCAATCACGCTACTGACTTCGATGTCGCCATCCATCATCTGCGCCAGGCGACGGCTGATCGCCAGCCCGAGTCCGGTGCCACCGTACCGGCGCGTCATCGATGCATCGCCTTGTTCAAAATACTTGAACAGACGTTTTTGCTCGTCCGCCGCGATCCCCACACCGCTGTCCTGCACATCGAACTGCAAGCGCGCGTTGCTTACATTTTTCTCGACCAGACGCACGCTCACCGCGATAGAACCGCGCTCGGTAAACTTGATCGCGTTGGCCGTGAGATTGATCAGGATCTGCCCCAACCGCAAGGGATCGCCGACCAGCAGCAGGCGCGCCGCCTCAGGTGGCAAGTCGATCCGCAAAGACAGACCCTTATCCGTCGCTGACTGGCTAACCAGATCATTCAGATTGTCCAGCACCTTGCCCAGGCTGAACTCCGTCCGATCGAGCGGCAAGCGCTCGGCCTCGATTTTCGAAATATCGAGAATGTCGGTGATGATGCCCAGCAAGTGTTGCGAAGCCTTGTCGACCTTGTTCAACTGATTGATCTGCGCCGGATCGGTGGCCTTGCGCAGCGCCAGCGCCGTCATGCCCATGATGGCGTTCATCGGCGTCCGCAGTTCATGGCTCATGTTGGTAAGGAAACTGGTCTTGGCCCGGTTCGCATCTTCGGCTGCTTCCTTGGCAATCGAGAGCGCTACGGTGCGATCCGCCACCAGTTTTTCCAGATGATCACGGTAATTGCTCAACTCGGCTTCGGCTCGCTTGCGCTCGGTCACATCCTCGCCCGCCGCCAGCGTACCGGCCACCAGACCGTTCGCATCCAGGATCAAGCTATGGTGCCAGGCCATCAGGCGTTGCTGTCCCGCACGATTGACCACCGGCGATTCGATGTATTCGATCTGCGCCGCAACCCCGGTAACGCTGGCGCGGAAGGCCGGGTATTCGTGATCCATGCCTTGAGGTTGCGGCAAACAACGCTGGAACCAGTTGCAGCCGATTAGGTCCTTCGCTGCATAGCCCAGCAACTCGCAACCCTTGCGGTTGATGAGGGTGACGTAGCCATTGCGGTCCAGGGCCACGATGACAGTTTCGATGGTGTCGAGATAGCGCTGGCTCCGATCACGTTCCAGACGCAGTTGGATTTCGGCTTCCTTGCGCTCGGTAATGTCGCGATTGACCCCGCGCCGGCCACGATATTCCCCGGCACTGCCGTTCACTTCCTGGCATTGATGTTCGAGCCAGCGGATGGCGCCCGTATCGGTGATGATGCGGAATTCAAAACAATAGTGCCCCTGTGCATCCGTTCGCGAACGGATGCAATTCATGTGCTGATCCCATCCGGCCAGATCGTCCAGATGCATGATGGACCGCAGCAAATCGGGATCGGCAAGAAAGTCTTCAGGCCGATAACCGCTGATTTTTTCGCAACCCGCCGAGACGTATCGATACTGGCCATCCGGCCCCAGCCAGTATTGCCATTCCGGCGCGTAGTCCGCCAGGATGCGATAACGCTCTTCGCTTTCCAGCAAAGCCTTCTGCGCCGCCTTGCGCTCGCTGATATCCCGAGTGACGGTGATAACCACCTTGCTGCCGTTGACGACAGCGCCGGAGGCACTCACCTCGACATCAAAAATGTGGCCATCACGCCGACGGTGCTTGGTTTCAAATGTCGTGTTGATTGTCGACAGATCGCGAAAATTCTCACGCACATCCGCCTCACTGAGGTTTGCATCCCAGTCCCAGGTGCGCAAACCCAGCAACTCGCCCTGGCCGTAGCCCAGCATCTCGGCGAAGCGCCGGTTGGCTTCGATGATCCAGTGGTCCTGGTTGATGATGGCAATGCCGTCGCGCGACGCATCCATCAACTGCTGGCGGCGTACCGAAGATTCGCGCAAGGCCGACTCTGCGGCGCGAGTCGCCGTGATGTCATGCGCAACACCCAGCACACCGAGCAAGCTGCCGTTCGCTGCGTAAATCGGCGTCTTGGTGACCTCGAACAGGCCACCATCGCTGCCATCGGCAAAATCCATCCATTCCTCGGTGCGGCGTACCTTGCCGGTCGTCATGACGCCAATGTCGTCGGCGAGGAAATTGTCTGCCCGTTCATGCGAGGCAAAGTCGTAATCGGTCTTGCCCACGAGTTCGCCTTCCGGCGCACCGCACAGGCGCTCAAACCGTGCGTTGCAGGCGAGAAAAATCCCTTTCGGGTCTTTCAGCCAGACCAAGCCCGGCATCGACCGGATAAGCGTTTTGTACAGAGCATGCTCATGTGCCAAACCCAGCGCCAAATCCCGCGCCGCATCGGCGCTGCCTGACGCGACATTTGCTTCTGGGGACAACACTTGGGTCGAAGAATGAATAAATTGATTCATGGAAATTTTCTGAGCTCTCAAACCCCTGCTTTCGGGTATCGCGCCGAGCACATCGGATGATTCTGACTAAGCGATTCGCTTGAATTTAAGCCCTTCGCCTACCTAGCTTGACTATACTACCAAAGCTGGAACGATGCCTTTATCACAATCATCATTCACATCCGTGGCCGAATTTGATCGGCGCCAAAAATGGAAAAAAAACCTCACGACTGCCTGAATTCGCTGACTCTGCTCTATGTCGAAGATGACGCTGATTCGCGCGAAGAACTCGCCCAGATACTGAAACTCTGGTTCGCCAATGTCTATGTCGCCGAAAATGGTCAGGCCGGTCTGGACCGCTTCAAATCGACGCCGGTCGACATTGTTCTGACCGACATCCAGATGCCGGTGCTCAACGGCCTGTCGATGAGCGCCGAAATCCGCCGCCAGGTGCCCGACCAGGCCATCATCGTCTTGAGTGCCTATAACGACATGGAGTACCTGTTCCGCGCCATCGATATCGGGATTCACCAGTACATCACCAAACCGGTCAGCGTCGAGCGTCTGCTGGCCAAGATGGTCGACATGGCAGCGCTGATTCACGCCAAGCGCGAACAGCGCCGTAATCAACGCTTGCTCGAACAATACCGCGACTTGGTCGACGCCACGGCTTTGGTTTGCAAGCTCAATGTCGCCGGACGCATCACCTACGCCAACGACAAATTCTGCGAGCGCACCGGCTACAGCAAAAACGAGCTGATCGGCGCGCCGATGTCATTGGTGCGTGGCTCCACGGCGACCAACGCCTTCGCCGAAGCCGACTGGCAAGCCGTCCTCGGTGGAACCCCGTGGAGCGGCAAAGTCACCAACCAGACGCGTGACGGCACCGCCTATGTTATCGGCAACCGCCTGTTCCCCATTTTCAACGAAGACAATCAGGTCGAGGAAGTCGTCTGCCTGACTGTAGACGTTGCCTAAGCGTTGCTTAAACCTTGCTTGATCCTGACACTTTCCCGGACTATCCCGATGAAAAAGCATTCTGCGATTCTGCTGGTCGCCGCCTGGTTTTGCGCCCCGACCCATGCCGAGCCACTCGACAAGTTGAGCCTCGAACAAAGCCTGCGCATCGCGCTGCAAAACCACCGGTCGATCCATGTTTCCCAAGCCGCTCTCGATATGGCCGAAGCCCAGTATCAGCAAGCCATGGCCGCGTTTGGACCCAAGCTGAGCCTGGAAGGTGGCTTTCAGCGCGCCGACCAGAATCGCACCTATAACTTCCAAGGGACCATACAACCGCCGCCGGTCGATGCCTCGATGCTGATGGGTGCGCCCCCTGGCACCATCGTCATGCCTGTCGCCCCGATTGCAATCGACCTGGACACCAAACTGTTCGACCGCGACCTCACCCGTGCCGGCCTGAATCTCAACTATCCGCTCTACACCGGCGGCAAGCAGCAAGCCATGACCGGCATGGCCAAGAAGGGCGTCGATATCGCCCGTGAAGAGAAACGCAAAGCCGAGCTCGATATCGTGCGCGATGTACACAAGTACTACCACGGCGCCCAACTGGCGAAAAAGATGGCGCAACTGGCCAACGATACCCTGGAACGCTTCCAGGCTCTGGAAGACCTGACCGACCGCCTGTATCAAAACTCGTCACTCAAGGTCAAGAAGACGGACTATCTGCGCAGCAAGACCACCACCGCCATGACGCGCTCGATGGTACGTGAAACCGCCTACGCTACCGCCCTCACCCATGAAGCGCTGGCCAATGCGATGGGCTTGCCGGTCAATAGTCAGGTCGGTCTGGCACCGGAAGCCGGCCTGCCACGCTTTGATGCCGCCTTCGACCCCTTGCTGGCCAAGGCAATGCAGTTCAATCCCGACAAACAACGCCTCGAACTCGCGGTACAAGCGGCCGAGCACAAGATCGATGACGCACGCAGCAGCCTTTACCCGATGGTGGGTCTGGAGGCGACGGCGTATCGCGTCTGGAACGACTACGCCGGCGGCCTGGTGAACAAAGACAACCGTGCCGGCTGGACCATTGGTATCGGCGTCAAGTGGGATCTATTTGACAGTGGTCTGACCAAAGCCTCGGTCGATGCGGCACGGGCCGGCAAGATCAAGCTGGAAAGCCAGCGCATCCTGCTCGACAATGGCCTCGCACTGCAGATCAAGAACCACTTCCTGCGTATCCAGAGTGCTCGCCAGCAAGTCGAGGACAGCGCCAAGGCGCGCGATTACGCCGAAGAAAATCGCAAACTTAACGTCCGCGCCTATCAAGAGGAAATGGTCGAAACCAAAGATGTGATCGAGGCGCAACTGATCGAAACCTTCGCCAGCGCCAACCTGTATCGGGTCGAACATGACCTGCGCACAGCACTGGCCGATCTCGACTACCTGGTCGGCAAAGAACTGCGCCAGGGAAAACCCTGAATCCTGGCCCTTCGCCCTTCAGCAAAATCCTAATGACGTCGAAACACGTCCGTGCCTGGCTGGCTGTTGTCCTGCTCGCAATCAGTGCGGGCGGGCTTCATGCTGAACCGCCGCCACCCATGGCCATCGGCTTCTATACGCCGGTGATCCGCGACATTCCGCGTAAGGACGTTGAAGTCTCGCTGCGTTTCTGGATCGAAGAAATGGCGCGCAGCATGAAGTTGACGTACAAGCCGGTGCGGTTCTATGACGACTTCGCCAGCCTGCGCCGTGACTTTCTCGACGGCGAGATCAATTTCATGGTGGCCACGGCGATGGGCATCGTCCAGTACGTGCCCGCATCCGCGATCGCCGACGGCTTCTCGGGCTACAAACTGGCCGACGATCATCTGGTCCTGGTCGTGCGCCGCGAATCTGGAATCCGCACCCCGGCCGATCTCGCCGGCAAGCGCGTGGGCTTGCTCGACGGCGATGAACTGAGTCACATTTATCTCGAAACCCTGCTGATGCAGGCCAAGGGAAAACTTGACTGGAGTCGCCTGGGACCGATCAGTTACGAACAGCGTTCGAGCAAACTGACACATCGCTTGTTCTTTGGTCAGGACGACGCCGCACTGATCAATCGATCCGGCTACGAGGCGGCGCTGGCCTTGAACCCCCAGATCGGCCAAAAGCTGCAGATCCTCGATGACTACAGTTTCAAATCCCGCTCGCCACATATCGGTCTGTTTTCGACGAGCATTTCACCCGAACATCGGGAACTGATTATTCAGGGCGGCCTGAGCCTCAACGACACTGTTCGCGGCCAGCAAGTACTGGAGATCTATCACGCGGACCGGATGGTCCGCACCCCGGTCAGCGACCTGGAGCCCTATTGGGAATTGCTGAAGACCCATCGCGCGCTCAAGGCGGCCAGCGTCACGAAACGCGACAAACGATGAGCCAACCCGAACCTCATTCTCGTCGCACTGCACACCGACAGGGGCTATTCGGCCGATTTGGTCTATCTGGCCTGTTTGGCTCGTTTGGCTTGATCGGGCTGCTTGTCTCTGCTGGCGCATGGGCCGAGGACTTGGTCAGTTTTGGTTTTTATCAAGCCTCACGGGCCGAGATGTCGCGCGCGGACGTTCGCACTGCTTTCGATCTATGGGCCCTGGAGTTGGGTGAACGTTTTCAGGTGCGCATCAAGGTGCGCTATTTTGAAGACCCTGCGTTGATGCACGAGGCCTTCCTGCGCGAGGAAATCAACGGCGTGACCGCCGATGCGACGACGCTGGCACGCCACTTCAAGCCCGACGAATTGGCCGAAGGCTATTCCGTCGCCATGCCAGGCGGCTTCAACCTGCAACTGCTCGCCGCGAAAGACAGCGCAATCACCGGAATCAAGGATCTGGCGGGAAAACGGGTCACTCTCACCGAGGGCGACGGCACCGCCGAGCTGTATCTCGAAAGCCTGTGCCTGCGTCAATTCGGACGCGATTGCCATCACGTCTTTGCCGAGGTGCAACGCGTGCCAAACAATCATCAGGCGATCATGCGCGTGTTCTTCGGCAAGGCTGACTTGGCGCTGAGTTACCGCTACAGCCTGGAGTTGGCCAAGGAAATGAATCCGCAACTGGACCGAAAGGTCGGTCGCGTGATTGCCGAAATGCCTATTGCAAGTATGTATTACGCTTTCTTCGGTGCCAAAGTGGACAAGGACTTTCGCCAACGCACCTTGCGCATGATTCCCACGCTGCACACCTACCCGCGCGGTCGCCAGTTGCTCGACCTGTTCAAGATGGATCACCTCGAACTGGCGGAACCATCGGAACTGAAACCCTTCATCCAGCTCGAAAAAGAAGTGCGCGAAATGAAGGCACGCGGCAGCCGCAAGGAAGCGCGGCGTTCATGACATCGCGAATCGCACACTGCTTGTGCCGTCTTGTCGTCGTGATCGCCGCCATCCTGGCTTTTCCGGTACTGGCAGCAGAGACGCTAAGAATGGGCTATTTCCTGCCAGGCCTACGAAATGCCAACCAGGCCGACGTCAAAGCCTTTCTTCACTTGTGGTCCGATGAAGTCGCCAAACCTTACGGCATCGACGTGTCGATCCTGACCTACGACGACATGAATGCACTGTATCGCGACGCGCAACGGGGCATCATCAATATGGTCGTTGCACCCGGAATGGAACTGGCCGAGACCTTCACTGCGGATCAACTTGCCGATGGTTTCGCCGGATCACATCGTGACCAACACGGCGGGATCGCTTTGATCGTTCGCAACGACAGCGGTATCGAGGAATTCAAGGATCTCAAGGGCAAGAAAGTTCTTCGCCTGATCAATGATCGTCTTGGTGTCGTCTATCTTGAGATTCAATGCCGGAAGAAGGCCAGGTCAAGTTGTGCCGATCTTCTCAACATCAGCGAAGAAAAGCGTGACACGCAGTCAATCCACAAAGTATTTTTTGGTCAGGCCAATGCCGCACTCGTTACCCAGACGGCCTTGCAGGCGGCCGCTGACATGAACCCCCAAATCCGGCAACGGCTTCGTGTCATCGACGAATGGAAAACCGGGGCACGAAATTTTGGCATGATGCTCGCATCCGTACCGCCAAGTGATCGGGAACACGTCCTGTCAGCGGCGATCAGCATTCCGACGTCGGCACGAGGAAAGCAGATTCTGGAGTTATTCAAAGTCGACTCAATGGGAAAAGTCACTCCCGACGACTTGAATTCCTACTGGATGTTGCAGCGACAGTATCGCGAACTGATCGGCAGCGCGCCGAGCAAACCCACCAAGAAGCCCTGAACATGCGCTGGAACACGTTTCGCCCTTTCCCCGCCAACCGGGTCTTCCTGCGCGTATTTGGGGTTTTCGGCAGCCTGTTGCTGGCGATGGCCGTGTTGTATGGCGCACTCATGGTTCCGCTACAACGCGATTCATTACTCAAAGTGCTGTATTCGCAGGCCAGCACGGTCTCGCGCTCGATCATCCAGGCCAGTTCGGACGCCATGCTCACCGACGATTTCGGCTTTGTGGTCGAGCACAACCTGCAGGTGCTGCAAAACAACAAAAGTATTCAGTCGGTGCTGATTGTGCCCCGGCGCGGCACCGCCATCAGCATTACCACCACCGGTTGGGAAATGCTCGAAAGCGACAAGGCACCGATCCAGCCCGGCGACTACGAGAACGAATCGTTTGGCATTCGACAGATTCCGGGCACCGCATCGACCTATCGTTACATCACGCCGATCCGCTTTAGCGGCGTCAGTTGGGGCGTGATGCGCATTGATTTCGATACCAGCGACTACCTGGCGAACATCAACGAGATGATTCGCCAGATCGTCCTGATTTCGCTGCTATCGATCCTGATCATCTTGCCCGTCGGCTACTTTTTCGCCCTCTGGCTGACGCGACCGATCGCCATCATCAGCAACGCTGCCTCGCGCGTAGCCAATGGCGATCTCGATGCCCATGTCGATGTGCCGCGCGCCGACGAAATCGGCGACCTGTCACGCAGTTTTAACCAGATGGTCGACGCGCTCGCCGAGAACCGGCAACGGTTGGAGAACGTCAATCTCGACCTGGAAATCAAGGTTGCCGAACGGACTCAGGCGCTCGACGAGCTGAACCGGACGCTCGACCAGCGGGTGCGCGACGAAATCGCCAAGCGCAAGGAGCAGGAGCAATTGCTGATCCACCAATCACGCCTGGCGGCGATGGGTGAAATGATCGGCGCGATTGCCCACCAGTGGCGTCAACCGCTGAATGCGTTGAGTCTAGTGCTGCAAAACATTGCCTTGCAGTTCGAGATGGGACGACTCGACCAGGAATCGATGAAACGGCTGAAGGACAAAGGCGAGGTCATGGTGATGCGGATGTCGACCACCATCGATGACTTCCGCAACTTCTTTAAACCCAACAAGACGGCCAAGCTATTTGACCTGGATACCGCCTTGCGCAACGCGGCCGATCTACTCGATGGCTTGCTGCGCAATCACAACATCAGCGTCTCGATCCAGTCTGAACCGGGCATCCAGATCCTCGGCTTCGGCAACGAATTCTCGCAGGTGGTGCTGAATATTCTCGGCAATGCCAAGGACGCCCTGATTGCCCATCATCCCGCCCAGCCATCAATCCATATCAAGGTGGCACAAACAGCGCAACACATCGAAATCCGCTTCGAGGACAACGGTGGTGGCATGGATGAAACCACGCTGAACAAGATTTTCGAGCCCTACTTCACCACCAAAGAGGAAGGCAAAGGTACCGGCATCGGTCTGTATATGTCGAAAATGATCATCCAGAACAGCATGCACGGCCAGTTACGCGCCGAAAACATCCCCGGCGGTGCCTGTTTTCGTGTCACCTTGCCGATACATGCTGCTGAAGAAGCCACGGCAGAAACCGATCGCACAAGCGCCGTCCCGCCAGCACCGACTTTTTAGCCGTGGGTGCTGGCGACACGGTGATCAGTCGTGGACGACGACAAACTCGTCCATTCGCGCCCGCTCGGTCACCAGCGCGTTCTCCGCTGCATCCTTATCGGCATAACCCAGCGCCATGCCGCAGACAAGTTGTTCGTGCTCGCCGAATGACAAGAGCGACGCAATGATGCGGTGATAGTCGGTCCAGGCCGCTTGCGGACAGGTATCGAGGCCATACGCACGCGCCGCCAGCATGATGTTCTGCAAGAACATGCCGTAGTCGAGCCAACTGCCCTGCCCCATACGGCGATCGATGCTGAACATGAGCCCGACCGGCGCGCCGAAGAACTCGAAGTTGCGCCGGTGTTGCGCTTTCATGCGCGGCCCGTCACCCTTCTGGATCCCGAGCAGGCTGTAGAGATCCCAGCCCACCTTGCGCCGCCGACCAAGATAGGGCTCGAAGAAGCTGCTCGGATAGTAGCCGTATTCGGCCTGATGACTGCGATCGTCGGCATCGTAGGCGGCACAGACCTGTTCCACCAATTGTTGTCGCGTGCTGCCAGTGACAACATGTACGCGCCAAGGCTGGATATTGGTACCCGACGGCGCCCGCGCCGACAGAGCAAGGATTTCATCGAGGATTTCGCGCGGAACGGGACGCGCCAGGTAGGCGCGCGCCGAGTGGCGACCGCGCATGACGGCGGCGACGGCGTCCGCAATCGAATCAGGACTGGGGTTCATGGGTTCAGCTTTCTATGTGGAAGCGACTCTTCAGCCGCTGCTGGAGACTGCGGGCCTGATGCAGCGCGGCAAGCAGAACCCGGCGATCGAAGTCGTTCAGCGACTTCGGCACGATCCGATTGTCACCATCGGGCGTACCGCGCTGAACCCCAAAACGTATCTGCTGCAGTGCCGTGAACGCGTGGCGTGCGGCGCTAGCTTCGTCAGCACGCAAACCACCGCTCGTGGCAACGTCGCGCAGACGATCCAGGGTACCTGCGGCAGGGACGCCTTCAGCCAGCGCCAGGATGCGCGCGGCATCGACAAACAGACGGGCACCGTACTTCTTCAAGTCGAGGCGGTCCCCACCGCTGGGATCGGTGACAAAGTCCTTGATGCGCCCGATTGGCGGGACGGCCTTCAAGGCGTTCTGGGTCATCATGCGCAAAAAAATATCGTTGCCGCGCGCGGTCGGCGTCAGGTACTCGCGCAAAAGTGCGGCCAGCGTCGCATCGCCGGCCAGCGGCCGAAAATCAAAGAAGATGGTGGCATTGAGCAAGGCGTCCGGTTCCGGCGTGCGAATCCAGCGCCCGAAACAATCGCGCCATTCATCGAGCGACAGGCACCACTTCGGATTGCTGGCCATCACCTCGCCATCGCACAGAGGAAACCCACACTCCGCCAGGGCCTCATTGACCGTGCGGGCAAAGGGCAACAGATGCTGGCGCAGGCTCTGCGCCTCGCGCACATCGTGCGCGGCAAACAGCAGTCCGTTGTCCTGATCGGTGCTCAGGGTCTGCTCGAGGCGTCCTTCGGAACCCAATCCGAGCCAGCACCAGTCGGCCGCTGGCAGACGGTAGCGTGCGGCGGCCCATACCAGCAGGCGCTGCACGATTCGGTCGTTATGCAGCGAAAGCGCCCGCGAAGCGGCTTCCGCACCGATGCCATGATCGAGCATGGCGACCGCCAAGCTGCGGGCTTCTTTGGCGCAGAGGGCAAGCGCCGACGGATTCGCCGCACCGTCTATCCTTGCCGCCAGCGCCAGTGCATCGGCCGTTCCGGGGAGGATCTCCTCGGTCATCATCAATGTGAAATAACTTGTTCGAAGCGTCTAGTGATAGACGAGCGAAGCGAGCAAATTAGAAGCCTCCCCGCGAGGGGAGGACGGGAGGGGCGGGACCACTTGCTGCTTTTTCTTTGTTTCATCGTCGGGGGGCCATCGAAGATGGATCAAAGTTGGCTTAATACTTAACGCGGGCGAAGTAGGTTTTTTGCGCCGCGTCAAGCGCGTCGCGCAACGTGAAGATGCCTTTGTCGGCCAGTAACGCGATCATCTTGAGGAAGACTTCGCCGGTCACAAAGGCATCGCCCAGTGCGGTGTGGCGACCGATGACATTGACGCCCAGACGTTCGGCAATGCTTTCCAGTTTGTGCGATTCCTGGTTGGGATGAATCACTGCGGACAACAAGAGTGTGTCGAGCACCGGCTGCGCAAAGCGCACACCCAGGCTGTCTTCCTTCATCTGGAAGAAGCGCATGTCAAATGCGGCGTTATGCGCCACCAGCACCGTTTCGGCGCAGAACTCGTGGAAAGCCGGCAATACGACGTCAATAGTCGGCTGACCGCGCACCATGTCCTCGGTAATGCCGTGAATGGGGATGCCCTCGGGTTTCAACGGAATGCGTGGATCGACCAACTGATCGAAGACTTCCTGCCGCAGCAGGCGGCCATTGACGACGCGAACCGCACCAACCTGGATGATCTCGTCACCTTGCGACGGCTGCAAGCCGGTGGTCTCGGTATCGAAGACGGAAAAAGTGAGGTCGGACAACTTACGGTCGAGATCGATGCCGGAACTGGCCGCATCGTGGGCGGCGAACAGATCGAAATCGTAATATTCCGGCCGGCTTTCACCACGCATATGGCCGACCTGTTCGTCGTGCTGCATTTCCGGCGTTGCGGCCACTGGCAGGACGAGGCGGAAGTACAAGCGATGGACCGCTGTTTCGCGCTGCAGCCAGACCTCGCCACCGTGCCGTTCAATCACATCGCGCAACGTCATCGGCGTCGTGTCGCTACCGACCGTCATCGACTCGTATTCCCAGGTGTAGAGCGTTTCTGACGACATTGGCGTACCCGACCAGATCAGGTCGAGAAACGCCATCTTGCCTTCGGATGAAAGGCGGAACCGCAGCTCGCGGATGTCGTAATGATCCTGCAGGCGGGAAGCGAGAAAGGTAATCGCCTGGATCAGCGAAAAACTATCGGCTCGAATCCAGAGCGCGGGGTCCTGCGCTTCGTTCTTGATCGCCAGTTTGAGTTGGCTGGTAACGCGGCTGGTCGCTGCGGCAATGATGTCGACACCCAACACGTCTTCGAGCGGCCAGCGCGTCTTGAGCGAGTCGGCAAACTCGTTCATGGTGCTCTCCAGGCGACGGCTCATGCTCTTGGCCTCGTCGGCGATCACATGCATGAAGCGGCCGCGATAGTCGGCTTCCATGTCCGGCGAATCGAGCAAGGTTTCGACGGCGGCGCGGATGTTGCCTAGTGCCGAGCGAGTGCCATCCGTGAGTTGTTGCAACACCTGATCGCGCTGCGACTCGCGCTCGAAATTGCGGGTGATGTTCTCGACCGTCAAAACGTAGCCGGAGATCGGATTTTCGGCAGCGTTAGGATCAACGCTAGGCGCAATAACTGGCGCCATCTGGGCGCGCAGGAGTTGGCCGCTGCGGGTACTGGTGATGAAATTGGCGGTGGGCTCGGAGCTACCGCGCTTTAGGCGTTGCTGGATGTTGTCCAGCGCATGCGTGATTTGCGCCCGTTCAAGAATGGCGAAAATGGAACGGCCAAGACCGATCAGGGCACCGCCGCTCATCGAGGTCGGGCCTTGCGCCAGCGCCTTGAACTGCAAGCGGGCGCGGTTGTTGTAGAGCAGGATGCGGCCGTCGAGATTGCAAACCACGACGCCCATGGCCAACTCCGACATCAATGCCGCCAAACGGTTTTTCTCTTCCTCGACCGAGGCCTTGGCATGATCGATCTGCGTCTCGACATCGGTCAGCAGTTCATCGCGCTGCTGGGCCAGATCATTGACCGCGCGGGCCAGCTCACGCACTTCCGGCGGACCTTCGGCGGCGACGCGAAAGTTGCGATTGGCACCCAGCATCAAGCGCATTTTTTCGGACATGCCAAGCAGCCCCTGCACATATTGCTTGAACAGGTTGCGCAGCACAGAAACGCCGACAATGAAACCCAGCGTGGTCAGCAGTGCGCCCAACGGCAGACGCGGCACCAGCAAGTCGGCCAGCGCCGCCCGTTCGGCTTCTTTGGCGTCGGCGAAGAGCAAGGTGCCGGTAAGGATGAAGGGCCCGGTCATCAACAGGCCGAGCACCACCACGGCCACAGCGAAGCGAAGTTTGGCGTTCATGCGAGCAAGGATTTCACCTGGGCCACCAGATCCTTGGTGGCGAATGGCTTGGTCACGTAGGCATCAGCCCCGAGCGCCAGACCCTTGGCCACTTCGCTTTCGCGGCCCTTGGCAGTCAGCATCACCACCTTGGTGGCCGCCCGGGCCGGATCGGATCGGATCGCCTGACACACTTCGTAACCCGACTTTTTCGGCATCATGACATCGAGCAATACGAGATCCGGATTGAAGGCGGCGACCTGTTCCAGTGCGGCATCGCCATCGACGGCTATGGCGACGATGAAGCCTTCTTTCTTCATCAGAAACTCGAGTGAAATGACGATATTGGGTTCGTCGTCAACGATCAGAATCTTGTGGGACATGCGTTCCTCCGCGATGGCATTTTTTATAGTGTATTGCGGCATATTATCGCCGTCTGGCGCGGCCTGGCCAGATCACTTTTTTGATCAAGCTATCAACGTCTATTTTGAGCCGAATCGCGTGGCAACGTAAAGCGGAAACAGGCGCCTTTGCCGAGCTCGCTTTCCACCCAGAGCTTGCCGCCAAAGTACTCGATGATCTGGCGACTGATCGGCAGGCCCAGCCCGGTCCCCTGCGGTTTGTCGGTCAGAGCACCGGCATCCCCGGTGCCCTGACGGAACTTCTCGAAAATCAGCTCGCGATCTTCAGCCCGGATACCGGGTCCATTGTCACAGACGCTGACGCTGACCTCATCCGCCGTCTCGCCAGCGCCGACTTTTACGTGCCCGCTGCCACTGGCGACGAATTTCACGGAATTGGACAGCAGATTGATCATGACTTGCGTCAGGCGATCGCGGTCGGCCAGCACGATGGCGCCGGGCTCAGGAAGATCAAGCTGGAGAGTGATCTTCTTCTCTTTGGCCAGTGAACTGATGGAATCGACCGCTTCGCGGATCACCTCGGAAAGATTGACCTCGGCACTGGTCCATTCGGCACGGCCGGATTCGAGTTTGGCGAGATCGAGTATCTGGTTGATCAGCCGCGAAAGGCGCTCGGTCTCGCTGACGATGATGCCAAGGAAGCGGGTCCGTTCCACCAGATCAATCTTGGGATCTTCATGCAGCATTTCGGAAAAAGCCCGGATCGAGGTCAGGGGCGTCCGCAGCTCATGGGTCACTGTCGAAATGAAGTCATCCTTCAAGCTGTCCAGTTCACGCAGACGCTCATTTGCGGCACGCAATTCCGCCGTTGCCTGGGTCAGCTCTTGCGACTTAATTTCCAACTCATGACTGTAGGCCCGCACTTGCGAAGCCTCGTCGAGAATGTTCATCACCTCGTCGAGCCCCAGCGGCTCTTCCTGCACCACCGAGGCGACCATAGCGCGCGCCGAGGCCGAGCCGATCGCACCGGCGAGCAAGGTTTCGGCGAAGTGCACCAACTCGGCATCCGATTTAACCCCATGTAAGGCCGCACTGCTGGTGAAACCACGGCTTCGGGCATGGCGATCAAATGCTTCCTGTGCCCGTTCTGGTCCGATAAAGCGCGCAGCCAGCGGCAACAAGTCATCCAGCTCGGCGCCGCCACGCCAATTGGGGGCCGCCGCGCCCGACTCTTCAACGAACAATTTAGCCTGCCGCGCCTCGCGTGCATCGGGAATTCGCATCAGCGAAACCCCGACGTAGCTGCCCAGATTGAACACCATGCTCCACACCAGGCAATGCGTAATTTCACTAAGCCCGGTAAGTCCGAACAATTGCTGCGGCCGAAGTAGCTCGATGCCCCATGGACCGTGCTGAAGAAAATCGGCCGGAAGCCAACCGGACTTGGCGAACGAAGGCAAGAGAAGTGTGTAGGTCCAGATAAAAAATCCGGCCCCGAGTGCCGCCAGCGCACCCGACTGAGTGCCTCCCTTCCAGTACATCCCCCCCAGCACTACAGGTGCAAACTGTGCCATGGCAGCAAAGGAAATCAGGCCAATACTGACCAACGCGTAGGCTTCGCCGGCAATACGGAAATAGAGATAACCGAGCGCCAGAATGATGGCAATCGCCCAGCGACGAATCCCCAGCAGCAAGCCCGTCAGGTCTTCACGTTGCTGCAAGCCAAGCGCCCGCCAGCGCAGAAGCACCGGCATCACCAGATCGTTGCAGACCATGGTGGACAAGGCGATGGTCTCGACAATGACCATGCCGGTGGCGGCCGAAAGCCCGCCGACGAAAACCAGCAGGGTCAAACTCTGCTGCTGGAAGGCCATGGGCAGGGTCAAGACAAAACTATCGGCATCGGTGCCACCAGGAAAATGCATCAGGCCGGCCAAGGCAATCGGCAGCACAAAGAGATTGATCAAAAAAAGGTAGAGTGGAAATAACCAGATCGCACGACGCAAATGTTGTGGATTGACGTTCTCAACAACCGCAATCTGGAACTGGCGCGGCAGCAGCAAAGCCGCAAAAAAGGCTAGCAAGGTCAGCGCAAACCAGTTGCCGTAATCGATCACGGCACGCCCGTCGCCGAGCAGCCGTTGCGTAATTTCGGGCACCGCGCGCGCCTTGTCGAACAAGTCGCCCAGTCCGCCGTACATGCCATAAAC
Organism: Propionivibrio dicarboxylicus; assembly: GCA_945902805.1. GTDB lineage: Bacteria > Pseudomonadota > Gammaproteobacteria > Burkholderiales > Rhodocyclaceae > CAMDMZ01. Next base: position 64,323 of record CAMDMZ010000010.1, read on the forward strand.
GACAAACAAACCGGCGGCGAGGAAAGCCACCAGCTTGATCACCGACTCGAAAGCGATAGCCGCCACCATGCCCTCGTGGCGTTCCGTGGCATCCATGTGCCGGGTACCAAACAGGATCGTGAATACCGCGAGCAGGCCGGCTACATAAAATGCACTGTCCTGCAACAAGGGGGCGACCGTCGCGGCACCGGGCTGCAGACCAACCTCTGTCAAGAGAACAAAGGTGCTCGACACCGCCTTGAGTTGCAAGGCGATATAGGGAATCACACCCACCACCGCGATCACGGACACGAGGCCGCCCAACAACTGACTCTTGCCATAGCGCGAAGCGACAAAGTCAGCGATGGAGGTAATTCGGTTGGCCTTGGCGATGCGTATCATCTTGTGCAGGATGACGGCACCCAAGGCAAACAAAAGAGTCGGCCCGAGGTAAATCGGCAGGAATCCGATCCCGCTGGCGGCCGCACGGCCCACGCTACCGTAGAAGGTCCAGGTGGTGCAATAGACACCCAGTGACAAGGCGTAAACCAGCGAATTGTCGATCACCGAACGTCCGGCATCGGCACGTCGGTCGGCGTACCAGGCGATGCCAAAGAGCAGCACTAGATAGGCCAACGACGCTGCGACGATGATCCAGACGGTGAGCATCTCAGTAATCCCGGTTGTCGGAGCGCTCAACGATCACTGCCATCAAGACAATGAGGAAGAACCAAGCCGCCATCAACCAGACAAAGCTCGACGGCAGCCCACCGATACTACCGAAGCGGTCGAGAACCGCCAGCAGCGGATAGTTGAACAGCAAGCAGCCGAGCAGGAAGACCGCAACCAGACGATGACTGACCAAATGTCGGCGTGGCATATTGCCTCCCAATCAGGAATCAGGAACTCGCAGAGAAAAAGAAAAAGGCGCCCGACTTGCGAGGGGCGCCCTGTTTTCAAGCAAACGAACGATCAGGCATTCTTCTTGAGTTGGTCCAGGATCTGCGGATTCTCGAGCGTGGACGTGTCTTGCGTGATGTCCTCGCCCTTGGCCAGACTGCGCAGCAGGCGACGCATGATCTTGCCCGAACGCGTCTTCGGCAGGTTCTCGCCAAAACGGATGTCCTTCGGCTTGGCGATCGGGCCAATTTCCTTGCCCACCCAGTCACGCAGCTCCTTGGCGATACGCTTCGCATCTTCGTCCGACGGACGTGACTGCTTCAGCACCACGAAGGCACAGATGGCTTCGCCGGTCAGGTCGTCCGGACGACCAACGACGGCAGCCTCGGCGACCAGCGGGTTCGCAACCAGTGCAGACTCGATTTCCATCGTGCCCATGCGATGACCGGAGACGTTCAGCACGTCATCGATACGACCCATGATGGTGAAGTAGCCAGTCTTGGCATCGCGCATCGCACCATCGCCGGCGAGGTAGAGCTTGCCCGAGAAGTCAGCCGGGAAATAGGATTTGACGAAGCGATCCGGATCACCGTAGATGGTACGGATCATCGACGGCCACGGCTTCTTGATAACCAGGAAACCACCCTTGCCCCACTCGACGTCATTGCCGGTTTCATCAACAATAGCTGCTTGGATGCCCGGGAAAGGCAGTGTGCAGGAACCCGGTACCAGCGGCGTCACGGGCAGCGGGGTCATCATGTGACCACCGGTCTCGGTCTGCCAGAAGGTGTCCAGAATCGGGCAACGACCACCGCCGACATTGTTGTAGTACCACATCCAGGCTTCCGGATTGATTGGCTCGCCGACCGAACCCAGCAGACGCAGGGAGGACAAGTTGTAGTTCTTCGGGTGTGTCGAAGGTGTGGTTTCCGATGCCTTGACCAACGAGCGGATCGCCGTCGGGGCCGTATAGAACACGGAAACCTTGTGCGCTTCGATCATCTTCCAGAAGCGGCCGGCGTCCGGGTAGGTCGGGACAGACTCGAACACGATTTCGGTCGCGCCACAGGCCAGCGGGCCGTAGGCGATGTAAGTATGGCCCGTGACCCAGCCGATATCGGCGGTACACCAGAACACGTCATCCGGCTTGATGTCGAAGGTCCACTTCATCGTCAGGATTGCATGCAACAGGTAGCCGCCTGTGGAATGCTGGACACCCTTCGGCTTGCCAGTGGAACCCGAGGTGTAAAGTAGGAACAGCGGATGCTCAGCCTCGACCCATTCCGGTTCGCACACGTCAGACTCATTGGCGACAATCTCGTGGTACCAGACGTCACGGCCGGCCACCATGTTGCAGGCACCACCGGTACGCTTGATCACGACCACGGACTTCACGCCGTGGCCTTGGGCCATCGACAAGGCCTCATCCACCGCCGGCTTCAGGGGGATGTTCTTGCCACCACGGCACTGCTCGTCGGCTGTAATCACGGCGACAGCGCCGGCGTCAAGGATGCGCTCTTCCAGCGACTTGGCGGAGAAGCCACCAAACACGACCGAGTGGATCGCACCGATACGGGCACAGGCCTGCATCGCGGCAACGCCTTCAACCGACATGGCGAGATAAATCAGGACGCGGTCGCCCTTCTTGATGCCTTGGGCACGTAGTGCGTTGGCGAACTTGGCCACCTTGGCCAGCATCTCCTTGTAGGTCACCTTGGTGACCGAGCCGTCGTCGGCTTCGAAGATGATCGCGACTTTGTCGCCCTTGCCTTCCTCAACCTGACGGTCGAGGCAGTTGTAGGAAACGTTCAGCTTGCCATCGGCAAACCACTTGTAAAAAGGTGCGTTGGACTCATCAAGTGCTTGAGTAAACGGAACTTTCCACGAAACATGTTCTTTGGCCAGACGTGCCCAGTAACCGGCGTAGTCTTGCTCGGCCTCCTTGCACAGAGCATGGTAGGCGTCCATGCTGGGGATCGTGGCCTGCTTGAGCACGGCCTCGGACGGCAGAAAAACGCGGCTTTCGGTACTTACCGATTCGATTGCGGACATCTAAACCTCTCCTCTAGCGTTTAAAACTGGAATGTATCTGGTTTTTCGATAGCTTCAGGTCGCTCTCAGCCCAGCAAAACGGGCCGACTATCGCTTAGCGGACGATCATTCTACGAACTCTTCTATTAAAGGGGAAGAGTCTTACATAGGACTTACTTGGACACGAGGCAATGATCTGAATCCTCAGCTTGGACACGCGAGATGCCACGTCCTGTCACCCTCGCGCCGCGCAACATGATTCAAGACTTTCCCAAGTTCGGCAGAAGCCCCCTCATTGAGTTGTGCCCGCACCTCACAGGCCATTCTGGAGCGATCTAGTGCACCCTTTCCATCCAGGCCCAAGGGCCCTGAAAGTGTCGTCAACACCAGGCTCATGGAGTTTTCATCCGGCTTCAGATCCAGTCGATAACTCCCGAGCGGAGTCGCCGAAAATTCGGCGACGGCAAGCGATTTGACTTCAATGCGTGCGGTGCCGTGGCCATCGCCGCCGGCCCAGGTCTGGGCAAGCCCGTTGGCAGTGAATTGAACCTCGCCGGTCCAACTCGAGTTAGCCACGACACGCGGAAAGAACGGTCGCAAGAAAGCCATGGGCAAACGAACACCGGCAGAATCAATGTTCCATCGGTGAGGCGTCACCGTGATCCGAACCGGCTGCGCACCCAGATCGATGTGAAAAACGACTTCACCGCGATACAACGAACCAAAATCGGTTGTCCAGCGGATGGCAAGTGGCTCGATTGGCAGTGTTGAAGGAGCGACAGTAATCAAAAGCCCGCCACCATGCCAGGCACTTCCTGAACTGGAAACCATCTTCAAACGCCGGCCTGTCGCAATTTCGATCATGGATGTCGGTAAAGCGGCGGGGGCTGTGGCTGCCAACATCACCATTACGGCCACGAGAAACACGGTCACCCATACGGTCAGGCGACGTATCGGGCTCATGGCATGGGATCAGCCAAGGCGAAGCGCGCCCGCACCCGCACTTGAGCCTGATCGCCCTGACTGATTTCACAGAAAACAAGACGTAGAGCGAGCTCACGCTGTACTGCCGCCACAAACTCCAGCCAGGAATCAAACGCGACCGTAGCGTCAAAACTGATTCCTCGTGCGCTCTCCAGCGTCAAGGCCGTTGCCGGCAATCCGGGAAGACGTGGCTGGACGATCTCCAAGGTTCGACGCAACAGAATTTCTCCCTCATCCTGCCGAATTAGAGGTTTGGCGCGCAATTCCCCCACGCGTTTCTCGATCGCACGCGCCTGCGCCGCCTTGTGCTCCAAAACGAGCAGCTCTTGGCGGAGCGTGATAGTCGTTTCGTAGGAACTCCAAATGATCTGGATCACTGTTGAAAGACCAACGACGATGGCCAGGATCAGCAAGGCTCGCTGTTCGCGTTCAGCCAGTGCCAGATACCTCGACTTGAGAGTGCTCCAACTCATTGCGCGCCTCCCACCACGAGCACGGACGGTTTGCCTTCTTCAATAGATGTTTGGGCGGATAAGCCACGCCTTTGCAACGCGCCGACGAGGGCGACAATATCCTTGGGCGGCGCCGCAAACTCAAGGCGAAGCTGGCGATTCTCATAACGAATTCGAAGCGGCTGACCAAGCACGGGTGGCGCATCTACGGACAATGCGGCCAGTAACTGCAGAAAATCGCTGCTTGCGAAATCCCCCCTCAGATTAGCCAAGCGTCCCGCATCAGCCTGCAACTGGGCAAACGGATCAAGAATCGGTCGATTCCCCGGAAAACTTCGTTGATAGATGGTGGTGATCTCTTGCCGTAGCGCATGTTCGCGTTGCCCCAGCCATAGCGATTCGATCACCAGTGCCAGACCAGCGATTCCCAAGGCGGCGCCAAGCACCCAGAGGGCCGGACGATATCGGCTGAAAGCGCGTCCTAGAGCCTTAGGCGCAAACGGACCGGTCAGCAAGTTATTCGCCCTGACCAAGGATGCCGTGCGCCAATCCCACACCGCCCAACTGTGACATGGAACACCTAGCTCCTGACCCCAACGCGCGAGATCCGGCGCTTGTTTACCATCGCTAACGACATCAACGCCGAGCGGCAATCGCGCGGCCTGCCGAGACGCAGCAAGATCAAGTGAAAGTTCAACCGGAAGACCGTCACCGGTCAAATCAACTGCATAACCACGGTTGACGTCCGTGCGTACCACACCGCGCTCAGCGAGTATTGCGACGGACAAGTGGTTAGTCTGGATAGGAAGCAACTGGACCTCCCAGACGAGGCGTTGTACCTTGCGTCCAAGCTGGCGCAAAGTCTCCAGAACGTCGGTCAAGCGTTGCCGACGAACCAGCCAGACCGGAATCTTTCCTGCCTGATCGGACCGCCCCACCACCCAGTGCTCGTCAGCGAGATCACCCAGCAATTGATCCTCGAGCGACAACACAATCACCTCATCGTCGAGTTTTCGTGCCTTCGCCGGCACCTCAGCATAAAGGCAGAGGCACTGCTCGGCGGTTAGCACCACCTCACACTCGTCGGACTCGGGCCAGGTTCGCGGATCACTGAATCCGCTCTGCAGCAGTCGCCCATCCTCATCGCACAATGCCCACCCGCAGGAGGTATTGGCGGCCGGCCAGGTCGAGGGAATCAATAAACGTAGCATAGGAGGTCGAGGAGCAGTTCGGGCGCAGATTATCCGAATCGCCTCCAAACAACTACTGGCCACCCCTGACCACGATCAATCAGGGCCACCATTTGAACTTGGCTCTTGCCAAATGCCGCCTGTAGGCGCAAGGAAAAGTACCTTGAGCGGGTCGCAATCCGGCCCTCACCCTGGCCGGGGAAATCCTTGCCGAAACGTGTCCGAAAATCAGCTATATCGCGAAACGGGAGACGCTGCCCTTGGAGCACCAACTGCTCCGCGTCGGCGCTTGAAAGACCAGTCAGAACCGCTTCAAGCACGATAGCCGAGGCACCATTCACGTTGATCTGAGTGGTTCCCGGTAACACAGTGACGTGTGGGCGCAGTCGTTCCATTACCACAACGTCATAGCCTTTGACGAGCAACAGATCCTCGATCACGCTGAGCGATGCCCCCAGAGTTCTGGTAGTTGGAGAGTGGGCAAGGTAGTAAGTATCTTCGGCACCGCCAGGGCGGGCCTCCGTATCGACATCGATCCAGTCTGCCAGGGTTTCAGCGAGCTCTGTCGGCAAGTTGAGCTCGGCCAATAGCCGTCGATAGACGATTAGTTCCGGTTCGTTGATCTTTCCGCTTGCTGTCAACAGATTGTTCAGATTCCAACGTACTTGCTCATCAAACAATTGCCCACCCACCTGCCCTCCTTCCGCATCCATGGGGGGAATCTGCCTTGCCCAGGGCTCCTGCGGATGATCGACCGCGCTATTTGCCGCATCATCCGCCAACACGGCGGCGGCCCACTGAGCGGCCGCATCGGCCAGCAAACGCGCCTGAGCCAAATCACGCATGGACTCGACCTGACTGATCCACATGCTGCTCCGCCAAAGCAGATGGGTCGCCAGACTCGCCGCGATCGCGACCACGACCAAGGCCGTCACCAAAGCAACACCGCGCGATCTCATGGCAAGGCAAACAGGCGCGTGATGCGCTCGCCGGAAATCAGAGTCAGGTCGATGCTTAGCGCTAGCGGCAAACGCCCGGGATCCTGCCACCCTGCCAGAAAACTCCCGTTCGCATCCAGAAACGTGAATCGCAGTTGGGAAACCCCGTCGAGGATCGCTACTGGATCCGGATCGCGCCCCTGTCCTCGATCTGGTTGTGGCAACTGCACTAACCAGAGTTGCTCATCCTTGAACTGGTAGCGTTGCCGTCGTGGCGGCTGGTTTTCTGCCACACGGGAAAACTCGAGCGCGTTGACATCCCCCACCAGCGGGGCCAACAACGTTCCGTCGCCGTTTCGCGCCGGACGCTTGAGCACCTGAGTGAGATCAACTTCAAGCCGCTCGAAAACAAAGGCCAAGCCTTGCCAGCGCAGCATCTCGACCTCGGTTCGCGCATTCGTCTGGAGTAAGCCGTTCAAGCCGCGATACGCCAGCGGCACTGCAATCGCTAGCAAGGCCATGGCGACCAGAAGTTCCATCAAGGTCATCCCTCGGGTTGGACGCCGTATCGTCATTTCGGACGATTGACCAGAAATCCGCTGAGTGTCGTCAGTGGTTGTGCCGAAGATTCGGCTGCGAATACGGTCACTTCAACCCGCCGGAAGCGCGCATTGGGTGTTGCGGCCACCCGCTCGCGCCAAAGTAAGCGGACACCTGCCTGGATGACTTCACCTTCTCGTTCGCCAACCGCCGGCCAGGCACGGCGCGCCCGATGGTCGGCCAGACGATTGGCCGCTACCCAGTCGGCTGCAATTCGCTGGCGAAGCGCTTCGGTTGTCTGAATCGCCGATGAGGTCGAGCGTATGGCGGCGAGCAAGGCCAGCGACAGTACGGCAATGGCGACCAAAACCTCAAGCAAGGTGAATCCGCGTGGACGGGCCATTGCTTGCGGTCTGCCGTCTTGCCAGCACCGACTTTTTTGTCCAAGCAAGGTGAATCCGCGCGGACCGGTCATTGCTTCGGAACGACCTCGGGTTCTTTGCTTGTCCTGATACTTCCGGCAGGTGAGGCCAAAACTCGGTAGCGCGCATCTGTTCCCAAGATGGCAATATTGAGGACTGGTGGCATCATGGAGAACACGATTCGCTGCCCAGGAAGAATCGCCTGACCTTCCCAAAAAACATCGGCAAACCGGATGGCATCAGGAAGCTTTCGGGCTCTAAAATCACTGTTCTGCGTGATGACTGTCCATTCACCATCAGCCGCTTGCTCCCAGAACTGGTACGCATCGACGCTATGGCTCCAGGCATATTTCTTCGCCGAAGTGCGCGCCGAGAGAGCGACGGTTTCCAGACTCATGGCCAGCCGTTCGGCCTCCTCCTTGACGGTTCCCCGTCCGCTTGAGCCAACGCTCAAGCCCACTCCGACAAGCAATACGGCAATGATCACGATCACGACCAATAACTCGAGCAGCGTCATGCCCCGATTGGATTGCCTGCGGCAGATGAACACCAGCTAATGGCCGTTCTATAAGGCCCAGGAACCTATATCGGCATTGCCCGCTTCGCCACCTGGCACGCCGTCGGCACCAAAACTCCAGATATCGAATTCGCCACGCACGCCCGGAAACAGGTACTGATACGGCTTACCCCATGGGTCTTGAGGCAAACGGTCCAGATAGCGCCCCAGCAATGCGTTCAAGCCCTGATCACCCGGGGGATATTGCTTGTTGTCGAGTTTGTAAAGTTTGACTGCCTGAGCAAGACTTGCCACATCCTGACGTGCGGCAACGATTCGCGCCTCATCGGGACGCGACATTACTTTCGGCACGATCATGGCAGCCATGATCGCCAGAATGACGATGACGACCATCACTTCGATCAGGGTAAAGCCGCGAACAAAGTGAATCCGTGCGGTATTGAGAAGCTTGGGCATCAAAATTCCTTGATTGATTTTTCTATAAAGAAAAAAACTATCGTAACAGCAGATTGATATTAACAATGGGCAACAGAATGGCCAGCACGATCAACATGACCACGCCGCCCATGACAAGAATCAGCAGCGGCTCGATCAAGGTCAGCATCATCCCGACGCGTCGATCGAGATCTGCCTGATGTTGAACGGCAGCACGGCCCAGCGCTTCGTCGAGACGACCGCTGGTCTCACCACTCGCCACCATGTGGATCAGCAGCGGCGGAAACGCCTTGCTCTCCGCCAGCGCACGATGCAATGGCACACCTTCCCGAACGCGCTGGGTGGCCTGGTCGATCATGTCCTGCAAAGGAAGACTGGAGATGACCTGACGGCTGGCAAGCAACGCATCGATCAAAGGCACGCCACTGCCCACCAGAATCGCCAGCGTACTGGCGAAGCGTTCGGTCTCACGCAATTGCAGCAAGCGACCAATGACCGGTAGCCCAAGTAGCGAAGTCTGCCAACGTCGGCGAAACCCGTCGTTTCGGTACAGGCGAACGAATGACCATATCGCTAGTGGCAACATCACGGCGACTGGTAGAGCCAGCATCCGAACCAGATTACTTACCCAAATCAGCCCCTGGGTCAGGAGTGGCAGACTTTGTTTCCCTTGCTCAAACACGGCCACAATCTGGGGCACGACAAACACCATCAACGCGCCAATCACGGCCAGCGCCACCGTGGTCAGCAGCGCCGGGTAGATCATTGCCCCGATTACTCGCCGACGGGAGGCCAGCCCGGCCTCAAGATAGCTCGCCAAACGCTCCAGCAAACGCGACAATTGTCCAGAGCGTTCCCCGGCACCGACGACGGCACAGTAGACCGGGGGGAAGGCCCCCTGAAACTTCGTCAGGGAGTTACTCAGACTATTGCCGGCCACTGTCTCGGCACGCACTCCGGCAAGAATCCCTCGAATCACCGGATCGTCTGATTGTTCGATGACCGCGTTCAACGCATGCTCGATCGATAACCCCGCATCGAGCAGGGTCGACCATTCGCGAGTGGCACCGGCAAGTCCCGCGAGCGATATCTGGCTCCGTACTAAGCGACGAGGATCCTTCCCGGAATTTGTCACCGGATCGACCGTGACCGGCAACAGTTTCTGCTCACGTAGCAGTGAGCGCGCCAAGCGAGGACTATCGGCCTCAATTACTCCGGTCAGTTCGCGTCCGTTCGGGTCAACAGCGCGGTAGCTGAATGCTGCCATTCGCCTGGTCAGTCCCGGGTTACGCGGAGGACTTCCTCCAGGCTGGTTTCGCCTTCGGCAACCCAGCGCAAACCATCCTGTCGCAATGGATGATAGGAAGCAATCTGCCCGGCCGCATGATCACGAATCGCCTGATCCGAGGCGCGCTCGTGAATCAAACGCAACACGGTATCGTCGACTTCAAGTAATTCATAGATACCTAGACGACCCTGATACCCGGTCTGGGAACATTCGCCACACCCGACCGGGCGATAGACAACGTCGGGAACCAGATGCTGGCCGAAAAAACCTGCCTCGGCCGCCGTCAGCGGATGTGCCAGCTTGCAGCGAGTGCAAAGCCTTCGCACCAAACGCTGGGCGAGAACCCCGCTGAGTCCAGATGCAAGCAGAAAGGGTTCAATCCCCATATCCACGAGGCGCGTTATGGCGCTGGCGGTGTCATTGGTGTGCAGGGTGGCCAGCACCAAATGGCCGGTCAAACTGGCTTGCACTGCGATTTGAGCCGTTTCAAAATCCCGGATCTCGCCGATCATGATCACGTCCGGGTCCTGACGCAAGATCGAACGTAGGGCGGCGGCAAAACTCAAGTCGATACGCGGATTGACTTGAGTTTGCCCAATATGAGGAAGATCGTATTCGATCGGATCTTCTACCGTCATGATGTTCTGCGCCACGGCATCAAGGCGTGAAATCGCGCCGTAAAGCGTCGTCGTCTTCCCGGATCCGGTCGGGCCGGTGACGAGAACAATGCCATGCGGACGGCGAATCAGTTGATCGAAGCGGACCAGAGTCTCGGCGCCCATGCCCAACACATCCAAAGCGAGACGACCGGGGTTCTTGTCCAGTAGGCGCATGACCACGCGCTCGCCATGTCCAGTGGGAATCGTGGAAATACGAATATCGATGGCCCGCGCGCCCAGACGCACACCGACGCGTCCATCTTGCGGCATGCGCTTCTCGGCAATGTCCATCTGCGCCATGATCTTAATCCGCGAAACCAGCGCCGCATGCAGAGCCCGATGCGGCTGCAGAACATCCCGCAGCACACCATCGATTCGGTAACGTACCACCGACTTCTGCTCGAAGGGTTCAAGGTGAATGTCCGAGGCACCGCTGCGGACCGCCTGCGCCAGAAGTGCATTCACCATGCGGATCACCGGCGCGTCGTCGGTACTTTCCAGCAGATCCTCGATCGCGGGGAGTGTCTGCGCAAATCGCGTCAGATCAACTTCCTGACCGAGACTGGTCGCCATGTCCGTCATGCTTTCATCAGAATCACGAAAGACCTCGACCATGTGCCGTTCAAATTCGTCCGCTGTCACCAAGCGAAGTCGAATCGCAGTCGGAGACTGACGGCGGATTTCGGCTATCGCATCGACCGAAGCGCCGGGTCGAGCAATGACGTCGAGCGTATCGCCTTCGCCGGGCAAACAAAGTGAGCCGTTTCGTTTCGCAAACGCGTAGGGTAAGCGCATGACTCTGATTGGCTTTGACGCCGCTGGTTCAACGTCGCGGTGACAAAGCCGGCGAACCACGAAGCGGCAGCTCAGGAACCGCTGCCTCGCCATTCATCAAGGCGCCCTTGTCGCCCGTTTGGCGCTGCTGGCCGATGACATAGTCGTAACGGTCGGCCGTGATGTTCTGATATCCGGCCTCATCGCGAATAATCTGGGGACGCAGGAACACCATCAGATTGGTCTTGGTTCGCTTACGGGTATCGTAGCGAAACAGGCCGCCAATGATAGGAATATCACCGGCCAGCGGTACTTTGTCCTCGCCGGCGGTGTAGCTGTCCTCGATCAATCCACCAATCACGATCAAACCGCCATCATCCACCAGAACTGACGATTCGATCGACCGCTTGTTGGTCACCGGCCCGGAAACACTCGACAAGGTCGATTCAAGAATACTCGAGGCCTCCTGATATATCTGCAGTCGAACCAGGCCGCCTTCGGAAATCTGCGGCTTGATCTTCAAGGTCAGCCCAACATCCTTGCGCTCATAGGTTTGAAACGGTGTCGGCGTAGTTCCTGTAGCCGATTGCGCGTACTGGCCGGTAATGAAGGGAACATTGCGACCGATCACGATCTTGGCCTCTTCGTTGTCCAGTGTCAGCAAGGTCGGCGTGGAAAGAATATTGGCCTTGGCATCGGTTTCGAGGAAGCGGGCTAGTACCCCCAGACTCGGGCGCCCATTCCGGGTCGCCACTCCGCCGATGTTCAAGCCAGGAGCAATGCCCAAGGTGCCCGTGGTCGAAGCCTTGGCGATATTCTCCAGCAAGCCGACAAGATTACGTCCACCGGTGCCAAAGTTGGTTCCGGCGACGACATGGGTACCGCTAAGATCCTGCCATTGCACACCCGATTCGGACGCACGATCTGCCGATATTTCGGCGATCAAGGCCTCGACATAAACCTGCGCGCGGCGCTTGTCGAGGGCATCGATCACTCGTCGCAGGTTGTTAAAAACCACATCGGACGCGGTAATGATCAAGGCATTGCTGCCGGAGTCGGCCTGGATCATGGTCTGCCCTGCTGCGCCGGCGCCACCACTTCGTCCTGCAACCGGCGTCGTGGTGATAGGCGCGACCATATTGCTACCCGCACTGCCACTAGCGGGTGTTGCGGCGCCAAACGACGTCCCCGTCGCCGCAGCCACCGGACTCGTTTCGCCGGAAACCACGGCCCGTAGGGTCTGCGCCACACGAGTCGCATCGGCATTGCGCAAATAAACCACATGAATGTTGCCGCCCGTCGTCGTCGGTTGATCAAGCTGCTCAACCAAGCGACGAATCCGCAACAGCTTCCCCGGATTATCCGTCTTCACTAACAGGCTGTTCTGACGCGCATCCGCCGTCACCGTAACGCGCTGGCTGGCCTCGCCAGACTGCTCCCCAAACAATCCGGTGACCGCAGTCACCACATCAAAAACCGAGGCATGACGCAAGGGAATGACTTGGGGATCTTCGCCGGAGGGCTCATCCAGCGCCGCGATGATTTGCGCGAGACGATCCAGATTGTCCGCATAGTCAGTCACCACCAGGGTGTTACTGACGACATTGGCGACCACGCTATTACCCGGCGCAACCAAGGGCCGGATTACGCCTTGCAGTTGGGTCGCCGATTCGTTGTGTAAAGAAAAAACGCGCGTCATGATCTGCGCGCCGCCCGGAAGTTTGGCCGGACCACGCCCAGATGGTGCGGCATGGGTTTTGGCATCGGCTTCTGGAACAATCTTGACGATACCGTTAATGCCGACGGCGGCGAAACCCTGCATACGTAGAGCGGACAGCAAAAAGAGATAGGCGGCTTCGGGCTGCACCGGTTTACCGGAAATAACGTTCACCGTACCCTTGACCCGGGGATCGATCACAAAACTCTTGCCAGTGATCTTCGATACGGCCTCGACCACGGTTTCGATGTTGGCATTGACGAAGTTCAGGGTCACTTTATCCTTATCCTCGGCAACTGCCGGGCCATGGACGACCGTGCTCATCACCCCGGCGGCAATAACCGCCATCAACCTCATGCGCCTCAAACCTGAAAAGAAACTGCTCACTTAATCTCCTTGGTCATGATCGACCACGCTGCGGCAACGCGACCTGCTCTTCGCGCCCTGACCTTCGTATTGTTACGGATTTCGCTTGAACACCGATCAAACTGATCCCGGGAGAAATTTCCTCACCGACGGCAAAAACTTTATCCGGCCCTCCTTGTACCGAAAAAATGGCCATGCCGCTTTTCCGTGACGCAGATTGTGCGACCACTCCGCGCAATTTCACGTCGGTGCTAATCGTCGGATTGGCTGTTGTGACCGAAACCGGCACGCCAAACCAATGCCGCGCCACCACCCGACCAAGCGCCGCCTTGGCATCCATTGCTGTATCCGTTGCCACCGCTTGCTCCGGTGGAAATGCGAAACGCCAGAACACCAGACTCAACACCCAGGCAGCCACCGCGATCGCCGCAAACAAAACCAGATTGGAGAACCAGCGCGCCGACGTTGCGCGGCGTAGCCAGTCGCTATAATCATCCATCAGGCTTGAGCGAAGGTTCAAAATCACATTCCATTACAAATCTGCAAGCTCTCATATCGCGCAGAGAGTACCCAGAGGAATCCTGCGGGAAGCCCCCGAGAACCCGAATAATTATGTCAGCTTAGCCTCTTTTTAAAACGCGAATATTACGATCTCCCTCCCAATTTCCTCGAAAGTCTCTTTTTGATGGCTCATCCAACCCTGTTCATCACCGGTGGCGCCGGTTTCATTGGCTCCGCGCTGATCCGCCTGCTGATTGCCGAAAGCGACTGGCGTATCGTCAATATCGACAAGCTGACCTATGCCGGCAACCTCGAATCCTTGAGTTCGGTCGCCAATGATCCGCGCTACGTTTTCCGCCAGATCGATATCTGCGATCGCCCCGCACTGGATGCCCTGTTTGCCGAATTCCAACCCACCGGGGTCATCCACCTCGCCGCCGAGTCGCATGTCGATCGCTCGATTCATGGTCCCGGCGACTTCATTCAAACCAACATCACCGGCACGTTCGCCCTACTGGAAGCCGCCCGTGGCTACTGGATGAGCCTCGACGATACCGCCAAAGCAGGGTTCCGCTTCCATCACGTCTCAACCGACGAGGTCTATGGTTCGCTCGGCGACACGGGCCTGTTTACCGAAACCACCGCCTACCAGCCAAACTCGCCGTACTCGGCCTCCAAAGCCGCCTCAGACCACCTGGTGCGTGCCTGGCACCACACCTACGGCTTCCCGGTCGTCACCACCAACTGCTCGAACAATTATGGTCCCTGCCAGTTCCCCGAGAAGTTGATCCCCTTGATGATCCACAACGCGGTCTCCGGCAAGCCGCTGCCGATTTACGGCAAGGGCGACAACATTCGTGACTGGCTCTATGTCGATGATCACGCCCGCGCCCTGCGTCTCGTCTTCGAGCAAGGCAAGCTTGGCGAGGTCTACAACATCGGTGGCCACAATGAAAAGACCAACCTGGAAGTCGTCGATACACTGTGCGCCCTGCTCGATGAACTCAAGCCGCGCGCCGACGGCAAGCCCTATCGCGAACTCAAGACCTACGTCGCCGACCGACCCGGACACGACAAACGCTACGCCATCGACGCCACCAAGATCGGAGCCGAACTCGCCTGGACCCCGCAGGAAAACTTCGAGACTGGCCTACGCAAGACCGTGCAGTGGTATCTCGACAACACCGAATGGGTCGCCCATGTCGTGAGTGGCGAGTACCGCAACTGGATGGACACCAACTACGGAGCACGTACATGAGCACAACGCGCAAGGGCATCATCCTCGCCGGCGGTTCCGGCACCCGACTGCATCCGGTGACGCTCGCCGTCTCCAAGCAGTTGCTGCCGGTTTACGACAAGCCGATGATTTACTACCCGCTGACCACACTGATGTTGGCAGGTATTCGCGATGTGCTGCTGATCTCGACGCCCATGGATACCCCGCGCTTCGAGCAACTGCTAGGCGACGGTAGCCAGTGGGGCATGAACATCCGCTACGCCGTCCAGCCCAGCCCGGACGGACTCGCACAGGCCTTCATCATCGGCCGCGACTTTGTTGATAACGCACCATCCGCACTGGTGCTGGGCGACAACCTCTTCTACGGCCATGACTTCGCCACTCAGCTTCAGAGTGCCGCTGCCGTCGGCCAAAAAGTCGGCGCTGGCGGGACGGCGCCTGCAACAGAGCCGGCTGGTGCGACCGTGTTCGCCTACGCCGTGCGCGATCCAGAACGTTACGGCGTGGTCGAATTCGATGCCCACGGCCGCGCCATCAGCATTGAAGAAAAACCCAAGCAACCCAAATCACGCTACGCCGTCACCGGGCTCTACTTCTACGACAACCAAGTTTGTGACATTGCGACCAACCTGAAGCCTTCGCCGCGCGGCGAACTCGAGATCACCGACGTCAATCGCATTTACCTCGAGCGCGGCCAACTATCGGTTGAGATCATGGGGCGCGGCATGGCCTGGCTAGATACGGGCACGCATGAATCGCTGCTCGACGCCAGCCAGTTCATCCAGACCATCGAGACACGGCAAGGCTTGAAGGTCGCCTGCCCGGAGGAAGTCTCCTGGCGCCAGGGCTGGATCGACGATGTGCAACTCGAGAAACTGGCCACCCCGTTGGCCAAGAGCGGCTACGGCCAGTACATGCTCGGGCTACTCCAGGAAAAGGTGCACGGATGAAGCGCATTGAAACTTCAATCCCCGATGTAATCCTGATCGAACCCAAGGTGTTTGGTGATGCTCGCGGCTCCTTCTATGAGAGTTGGAACCAGCGCACACTGACCGAACTCGGCATCGATGTCGAGTTCGTGCAAGACAATCATTCCAAATCCCAGCGCAATGTCTTGCGTGGTTTGCACTATCAATTGGAACACCCGCAAGGAAAATTGGTGCGAGTGGTGGCCGGTGAAGTCTGGGACGTCGCGGTCGACCTGCGCCGTTCCTCGCCCACCTTCGGTCAGTCAGTTGGCTTTGGTCTTTCGGCCGAAAACAAGCGTCTGGCCTGGATTCCCCCCGGCTTCGCGCATGGCTTTTGTGTGATGTCAGACAGCGCGGAATTCCTCTACAAGACGTCCGATTACTGGCATCCCAACGACGAATACTCGCTGCTGTGGAACGATCCGGCTTTGAAGATTGATTGGCCGCTGAATGGGGAACCACTCCTCGCCGCCAAGGATGCGGCCGGCAAGCCGCTGGCCGAAGCAAAGACCTACGCATGAAAATTCTGATTACGGGTGCTGGCGGTCAGCTCGGCCGGGAACTCAAGCGCTCGCTGGCAAGCCTCGGTGAAGTCATTGCCTGCGACCGCAAACAACTCGACCTCGGCAATCCCGACGCGCTACGCCAAACAGTCCGCCAGATTGCCCCAAACCTGATCGTGAACGCCGCCGCGTGGACAGCCGTCGATAAAGCCGAAACCGAACCCGATGCGGCCAATGCCATCAATGGCATCGCCCCCGGTATCCTCGCCGAAGAGGCCCGGCGTCTCGGCGCACAACTAATCCACTATTCAACCGACTACGTCTTCGACGGCAACAAGCCCGCGCCCTGGACCGAAGACGACTTGCCGCTTCCGCTTTCGATCTACGGCCGGACCAAACTGGCCGGCGAACAAGCGATCCAGTCAATCGACTGCCGCTACCTGATCTTGCGTACCAGTTGGGTGTTTGGCCTGCACGGCGCGAATTTCATGAAGACCATGCTGCGCGTGGGCAAAGAGCGCCCTGAGCTGCGCGTCGTGGCGGATCAGATTGGTGCACCGACATGGACCCGCCATTTAGCCGATGCCACCGCTTTGGTTGCATCGCGAAAAGAAGGCCCAAGCGGGCTTTATCACCTCGCCAATGCCGGCGAAACCAGTTGGCATGGCTATGCGGAAGCGATTTTCGCTGAAGCTGTCCGTCTTGCTTTACTCGCCGCCGCACCCGTCGTGCACCCCATTACCACCGCCGACTACCCGCTCCCCGCGACGCGCCCTGCCAATTCACGACTGGACTGTCGCCGCTTTACACGAGACTTCGGCCTCACCTTACCTGATTGGCGAGTTGGCCTGAGCGACTGTCTGGCCGACACAATTCACTGACACTGAAACAGATGGCATCAAAAAACTACGACGAATCCTCCTTCCGAGTTCTCAAGGGCCTGGAGCCCGTGCGCGAGCGACCGGGGATGTACACCCGCACCGACTCGCCGGCCCACATCATTCAGGAAGTCATCGACAATGCCGCCGACGAAGCATTGGGTGGTTTCGCCAAGCATATTCATGTCACGCTGCATATGGACGGATCAACGACCGTCAATGACGATGGTCGCGGCATTCCCGTTGGCCTGCATCCGGAAGAACAAATTCCGGTCATCGTCCTGGCCTACACGCGACTTCACGCTGGCGGCAAGTTCGACAAGAAGACCGGCAACTCCGCGTACGCCTTCTCCGGCGGCCTACATGGCGTTGGTGTCGCGGTAACCAACGCTTTATCCACGCGCGTCGTGGTCGAAGTTCGTCGCGAAGGCAAGATCTGGGGCATCGAATTCGCCGCCGGCGGTGAAGTCATTGGTAATCTCAACGAACTCGGCACCTGCGGCCGCCAGACCGGCACCCGCGTTCGTGTCTGGCCCGATCCGAAATATTTCGACTCACCCAAAGTGTCGCCGGCAGAACTGGAACGCTTGCTGCGCTCCAAAGCCGTGTTGCTGCCCGGCGTCAAGGTCAGCCTCGACCTCGAACAGACCGATGGCAGCAAGGTCACCAAGACCTGGAGCTACCCCGGCGGCCTCGCCCAGTACATCAACGAAACGGCGGCGTCCGACCCCGTGGCACCGATTTACGCCGCTGAGAAATATGCCGATGCCGATCATTCTGACTTTGCTCCCGGCGAAGGCGCAGCCTGGGCCTTCGGCTGGTATCTCGATTCCACCGCCTCCGAGTCCTATGTGAACTTGATCCCAACGGTTAACGGCGGCACCCACGAATCTGGTCTGCGCGCTGGCATTTTCGAGGCGGTCAAGTCCTTCATTGAACACCGCGCCTTGTTACCCAGAGGCGTCAAGCTGCAACAGGAAGACGTCTGCGGGCGCATGGCCTTCGTCCTCTCGGCGCGCCTGCTCGATCCGCAGTTCCAGGGCCAGGTGAAGGAAAAACTAAACTCTCGCGAAGCCGTAAAACTGGTCTCCAGCATGGTCCGCGATCCCTTCGAAATCTGGCTCGCCCAACACGTCGAGGCCGGCAAGGCAATTGCCGAATTGTCGATCAAGCAAGCCATGGCGCGGCAGAAGAATTCGCAGAAAGTCGAGAAACGCAAACAATCTGGCGTCGCCGTGTTACCCGGCAAACTGACCGATTGCGAATCAACCGACATCGCCGAAAACGAGTTATTCCTGGTCGAGGGTGATTCCGCCGGCGGCAGTGCCAAGATGGCGCGCAACAAGGAAACCCAGGCCATCCTGCCCCTGCGCGGCAAGGTGCAGAACTCCTGGGAAATCGAGGCCGGGCGCCTGTTCGCCAACAACGAAATTCATGACATCGCGGTAGCCCTGGGCATCGACCCCCACGTCCCCGACGACACGCCGGACCTCGTCAACCTGCGTTACGGCAAGGTGGTGATCATGTCCGATGCGGACGTGGATGGCGCCCACATCCAGACCCTGCTGCTGACGCTGTTCTACCGCCACTTCCCGGCACTGATCGCGCGCGGCCACATCTACATCGCCCAGCCGCCGCTGTATCGAGTGGACGTTCCCGCCAGCGGCAAGAAACGTCCGGCACGCCGCCTCTACGCGCTTGATGAAGGCGAACTCGCCGCCATCAAGGATCGCATCGAAAAAGAAGGCATCGCTACTGACAAGATCGAAGTCGGTCGCTTCAAGGGTCTGGGCGAAATGAATCCCGAACAGTTGCGCGAGACCGCCATGGACCCGGCCACCCGCCGCGTCCTGCCAATCACCACCGACCCGGCGGCGCGGGACATGACCCTGAAACTATTCAACCTGCTGATGGGCAAAGGGGAAGCCTCCGGCCGCCGCGCCTGGATGGAAGAAAAAGGCCACCTCGTTGAGGCCGACCTGTGATGACCATGAACGACGAAACTCCTGATCTTTTCGAGGCAGAAGCAGCAGAAGTGCCTCCCCCCGCCGTCCCGCCAGCACCGACTTTTGACAATGGCGACGGTTCTTCCCTGCCGCTAGCGAGTTACGCCGAGCGCGCCTACCTCGCCTACGCCATGAGCGTGGTGCGTGCCCGCGCCCTGCCCCAGGTCGAGGACGGCATGAAGCCGGTACAGCGGCGCATCCTCTACGCCATGAACGAGATGCGCCTGGCCGCCAGTGCCAAGCACGTCAAGTCGGCTCGCGTGGTCGGCGACGTGATCGGCAAATATCACCCGCACGGCGACACCAGCGTCTATGACGCCATGGTGCGCGTGGCGCAGGACTTCTCGCTGCGCTACCCGCTGGTGGACGGCCAGGGCAACTTCGGTTCGCGCGACGGCGACGGCGCCGCCGCCATGCGTTACACCGAATGCCGCCTAACGCCCATCGCCGAGCTGCTGCTGGCCGAGATCGATCGCGGCACGGTGGACTTCTTGCCCAACTACGACGGCGCCTTCACCGAACCGCAACTGCTGCCGGCACGCCTGCCTTTCGTCCTGCTCAACGGTGCCTCGGGCATCGCCGTCGGCATGGCCACCGAGATTCCACCGCACAATCTGCGCGAAGTGGCTGAAGCCGCCAAGCTATTGATCCGCAAACCGGAAGCGGTGCTGGAAGAAGTATTGGCTGTATTGCCTGGCCCCGACTTCCCCGGCGGCGGCCAGCTCATTTCACGTCCGCAGGACATCCGCGACGCCTATGCCAACGGTCGCGGCAGCATCCGCATGCGCGCGCGCTGGAAGATCGACGAACTGGCGCGCGGCCAGTGGCGCGTGATCGTCACCGAACTGCCGCATGGTGTGTCCACCGCCAACGTGCTCTCGGAAATCGAGGCCCTGACCAATCCGCAGCCGCGCACCGGCAAGAAGGACGTCTCCCAGGAACAGAAGAACCTCAAGACCCTGGTGCTCGGCGTGCTCGATTCCGTGCGCGACGAATCCAGCGAAGGATCGCCGATCCGCATCGTGCTGGAGCCGAAGTCTTCGCGTCTGTCGCAGGACGAATTCATGGCCGTGCTGCTGGCCCACACCAGCCTGGAAGCCAACGTCTCGATCAACATGACCATGGTCGGCACCGACGGCAAGCCACAGCAAAAGAACCTGCTCACCGTGCTGCACGAGTGGATCAGCTTCCGCTTCGCCACCGTCGAACGACGCACCCGTCATCGCCTGTCGGAAGTCGAGCACCGCATCCACATCCTCGAAGGCCGCATGACGGTATTCTTGCGGATCGAGGAAGTAATCCAGTGCATCCGCGAATCGGACGAACCGAAGACCGACCTGATGGCGCGCTTCGGGCTCACCGAGATCCAGGCCGAAGACATCCTCGAAATCCGCCTGCGCCAGTTGGCGCGCCTCGAAGGCATCCGCATCGAGAAGGAACTGGGCGACCTGCGCGTCGAGCACGGCGAGCTGAGCACCCTGCTCGACTCCCGCAAGGAAATGACCAAGCTGATCGTCAAGGAAATCACCGACGATGCGAAGAAATTCGGCGACGAGCGCCGCACCTTGATCGAGGCCGTCGCTGCGACCAACCAGATGGAGGTTTCGGTACCGGATGAACCGGTCACCGTCATCGTTTCGAAAAATGGCTGGGTTCGCACCCGCCAGGGTCATGGCCTAGACGTTGCAGGCATCAGCTACAAAGCGGGTGATTTCCCGTGGTTCGTGGCGGAGTCACGCACTATCTGGCCCTTGGTCATCATCGATAGCAATGGCCGCAGCTACAGCGTCCGTGTCGCCGATTTGCCCGGAGGGCGGGGGGATGGCGTGCCCTTAAGCACCCTCGTCGAATTCCACGAAGGCGGCAAACTTACGCGGGCAATCACCGCCGCTCCGGAAGAAAAATATCTCGTCGCCGGCAGCGGCGGTTACGGCTTTATCGCCAGTATCAATGACATGGTCTCGCGCAACAAGGCGGGCAAGGCCTTCCTCACTCTGGACAAAGGCGAACACCCCTTGGTCCCCTGGAAAGTCGGTGCTGGTGATACGGCGATCGCCCTGTCACTGGCGGGTCGCTTACTGCTTTTCCCGCTCGCCGACCTCAAAGAAATGGCCAAGGGAAAAGGCCTGATGCTAATCGACCTGGCCAAGGACGACGAACTGGTTGCGGTGGCCACCAGTGCAGGCGAATCGATCTGGATTGTGGGCCAAGGACGCAGCGGCAAGGTGCAGGAACAATCGCTTGCGCCCCGTGAAATCGCCTTGTTCCGAGGCGCACGGGCACGCCGTGGTCACGAAATTCCCTTTAAATTCAAACCAACGGGAATCGCCGTTGGTAGCGGCAGAAGCAACGGAGTTTGATGCTAAAATCGGCCCGAAATTGCACTCGACCCTGAAAAAGGTAGCGCTCTAACAAGCGACGCCGAACACGGAGAATAATATGCTGTTTATCTTGTATTACATTGTTGCGATCGTGATCCTCATTCTCCATTTCACCGGCTTCCTTGCCCGCAATAACTTGGAATGGCTAGTCTTGGTACTGGCGGTCACCGTGTTCCCGGCCGTTATTTACCTATAGAAGCGTGATCGCTCAACGCCACGGCTCGATCAGTTCAGACCGGATGGCGTACCACCAAATCGATGAGGGCCGAATGGCCTTTATGGCCACAGCCCTCTTCGATCGTATCCTCATAAGCCCTTAGCTCAATGATTTCCATGCTGGCAAAGGCTTTTGCCAGCAAACCTTCGGTATAGAGATTCTCGACTGCAGACGGCCCGCCGGTTCTGAATTTCAGTTGCTCTGGCCGGTAGCCATGCAATAACAACAGCCCTCCCGGTTTCAGGCTCTGTTGCATTAAGTCGAACACGCGGGTGCGCTCCGCCGGCGCCAAAAACTGAATGAAGACGGCCACCACAAGGTCAAATTCGTGTGCGGGCCACTCCCACGTCAAAATATCGGCCAACACGAAATTAACGTCGACATGGCGCTCTCGGGCTAAACGTTGCGCCTTGTGCAGACCCACCGACGATATCTCGGTCGCAGTAACCGCTAGCCCTTCCTCCGCCAACCACACGCTGTTACGTCCCTCGCCGTCTGCCACCGAGAGCGCCTTCATACCCGGCGTCAAGCGCCGCCGTTGTTTAAGCAGAAATCGGTTGGGCGCCGTACCAAAAAGGTAATCGTCACCCACATCGCGGTAACGCCCGCTCCAGAACGCTTCGGCATCAGGATGTGACATCGGATTTCAACCGCAGTGGGCGACAACAAACGCCTTTACCGCCTGCATATCGGCGGCCATGACTTCCACCCTTTGCGGTAACTGTTCAATGCCGTCCATATCCTTCGGCCGAACCGGATCTCGACCCAAAGCCGCTTGAATGGTTTCAGCAAACTTCACGGCCTGCGCCGTTTCCAGTACGATCATCGGCACGCCCTCTTCACGATGCTCGCGCGCCACCTTGACACCATCCGCAGTATGCGTATCGATCATCACGCCATACGTCGTCCAGATGTCGCGAATCGTCGCCAGACGATCCGCATGCGAACTGCGACCGGAGACAAATCCATAGCTCGGCAAAGCATCAAAATACTTCGTTCCGCGAAGATCAAAAGCGCTCCCAGAATCCACTTGCTTCCACAACTCACGCACCACGGCCGCATCACGACCGACCAGATCGAAGACAAAGCGCTCGAAGTTAGAAGCCTTGGAAATGTCCATCGACGGACTGGAAGTGACATGCGTTTCTGCAGTGGCACGGGGACGATAGACGCCGGTGCGGAAAAACTCATCGAGCACATCGTTCTCGTTGGTCGCCAGCACCAGGTGGGCAATCGGTAAGCCCATCATGCGTGCAATATGACCCGCACAAATATTGCCGAAGTTGCCCGATGGCACACAAAAGGCGACCTTTTGATCATTGCTCGTGGTCGCCGCAAAATAGCCCTTAAAGTAATAAACCACCTGAGCCATCACCCGCGCCCAGTTGATTGAATTCACGGCACCGATCTTGTACTGCGCCTTGAATGCTGCATCGTTGGACACAGCCTTGACGATGTCCTGCGCGTCATCGAACATGCCACGAACGGCAATGTTGAAGATGTTGGCATCCTGCAAGGAATACATCTGGGCACGCTGGAACGCGCTCATCTTGCCTTCCGGCGAAAGCATGAACACCTTGACGTTATGCTTGCCGCGCATTGCGTACTCGGCCGCCGAACCGGTGTCGCCCGAGGTCGCGCCAAGGATGTTGATGGTTTCACCGCGTTTATCCAGCACATACTCGAACAGGTTGCCGAGTAGCTGCATGGCCATATCCTTGAACGCCAAGGTCGGCCCGTTGGAAAGTTCGAGTAGATGAAAATCTGGTTCCAGTGTCGTCAGTGGCGTGATCTCGCCAGCATCTCCATTAGGACGGCAATGACGATAAACATTCGCCGAATAGGTACGATCGGCGATCACCTTTAGGTCGCAGGCGGGAATGTCGTCCACAAATTTAAGCAGGATCTTCAATGCCAGCGCGTGATACGGCAATTCGCGCCACTCTGCCAGTTCGGCAGCCGAAATCTGTGGATAGGTGTCGGGCAGGTAAAGCCCGCCATCAGGCGCCAGGCCACCGAGCAGAATGTCGGAGAAAGACTGGGCAGCCGACAGGCCGCGCGTGGAGATGTATCTCATCCAAGCTCTTCCATGCGCAAACGAATCACTTTCTTCTTCACCACCGGCAACGCCTCAATCTTGGCTATCGCGGCATCGACATTCTTTTCCAGCGTGACATGGCTCAGCATGATGATGTCGGTTTGCGATTCGCCTTCTGCGGGCTCGCGTTGAATCATGGCGTCAATCGAAATCTGCTGATCAGCCAGGATGCGCGTGATGTCAGCCAGCACGCCAGGTTTGTCCTCAACGCGCAAACGCAGGTAATAGCTGGATGAGACTTCTGACAACGGCAGGATCGGCGTGTCCTGTACGGCGCCGGGTTGAAATGCCAGATGCGGAACGCGATTTTCTGGATCGGCGGTAGCCATGCGGGTGACATCCACTAGATCGGCGATCACCGCGCTGGCTGTCGGCTCAGCGCCAGCGCCCTTGCCATAATAAAGGGTCGCCCCCACGGCATCGCCCTGCACCAGGACGGCATTCATGGCACCTTCGACGTTCGCGATCAGTCTCTTGGTCGGGATCAGCGTGGGATGCACACGCAACTCGACGCCTTCTGGACGTCGCCGGGTAATGCCAAGCAACTTGATGCGATAACCGAGCTGCTCTGCGTACTTGATGTCGTCGGCTTCCAGTTTGCTGATACCTTCGATATGCGCCTTGTCGAACTGCATTGGGATGCCGAAGGCTAGGGCCGACAGAATGGTGATCTTGTGGGCGGCGTCGACGCCTTCGATATCGAAGGTCGGATCAGCCTCGGCATAGCCCAGGCGTTGTGCTTCCTTGAGCACGACATCAAACGGCAAGCCTTTGTCACGCATTTCAGAAAGAATGAAGTTGGTGGTGCCATTGATGATGCCCGCTACCCACTGAATGCGGTTGGCCGACAAGCCCTCGCGCACCGCCTTGATGATCGGGATACCGCCGGCCACCGCCGCTTCAAATGCGACCATGACGCCCTTCTCACGGGCAGCAGCGAAGATCTCGTTGCCATGCACCGCGAGCAATGCTTTGTTGGCCGTAACGACATGCTTGCCATTGGCGATAGCCTTGAGAACCAGTTCCTTGGCAATACCATAGCCACCGATCAGCTCGATGACAATGTCAATCTCCGGATCAGTCACAACGGAAAAAGCATCGTCGGTCAAAGCAACTCCGCCGCCGGTAATTTGGCGTGCCAGTTCCAGATTTTTGTCCGCCACCTTGGTGATGCGAATCGGGCGACCGGCACGACGGGTGATCTCGGCCTCGTTGCGTTTGAGGACAGTGAAGGTGCCGCCGCCGACGGTACCGATGCCAAGCAGGCCAACGTTGATGGGTTTCATAGGATTGACGAGTTGGTTCGAGTTAGTTGCCATGACGTCTACGGTAAGAATCAAGGAAGCGCGCAATACGGCCGACGGCCTCGCGCAAATCATCTTCATGCGGCAGGAAAACCAGCCGGAAATGGTCAGGATGTGGCCAATTGAAGCCTGTGCCCTGCACCAACAATACCTTCTCGGCAACCAGCAATTCGGCGATGAAATCCTGATCATTGGTAATCGGATACAGTTTGGGGTCCAGCCGAGGGAACATATAGAGCGTGGCCTTGGGCTTGACACAGGTAACGCCGGGAATCGCGGTGATCAGGTCGTAAGCAACATCGCGCTGACGCAGCATGCGCCCGCCTGGCGAGACCAGATCGTCGATACTCTGATAGCCACCGAGTGCCGTCTGGATGCCCCATTGCCCCGGCACATTGGCGCACAAACGCATCGAGGCCAGCATGTCGAGGCCTTCGATATAGTCCTTGGCCGGTTTCTTGTCACCTGAAACCACGAGCCAACCGGCGCGATAGCCACAAGAGCGATAGTTCTTCGACAAGCCATTGAAGGTGATAGTCAGGACATCTTCCGACAGCGCGCCGATCGAGGTGTGTTTGACTCCATCGTACAAAACTTTGTCATACACCTCGTCCGCATAGATGATCAAGTCATTGGTGCGAGCAATTTCTATGATTTCCTTCAAAACCTCATCGGGATACACAGCACCGGTCGGGTTATTCGGGTTGATGATGACAATCGCACGCGTGCTGGGTGTGATTTTGGCGCGAATGTCATCCAGATCGGGCAACCAACCGGCGCCTTCATCGCACAGATAATGGCGCGGAGTGCCACCAGACAAGCTCACAGCAGCTGTCCATAGCGGATAGTCTGGTGCCGGCACCAGGACTTCATCGCCCGTGTTGAGCAAGGCGTTCATGGCCATGACGATCAGCTCCGAAACGCCATTGCCGATGTAGATGTCCTCAATCGTCACACCCTTGATATGTTTCTGCTGGGTGTAGTGCATCACCGCCTTGCGCGCGGAAAAAATACCTTTGGAATCCGAATAGCCAGCGGCGAGCGGCAAGTTGCGGATCATGTCCTGCTGGATCTCTTCCGGCGAATCAAAGCCGAACGCGGCAAGATTGCCGATATTCAACCGGATAATCTTGTGCCCTTCGTCCTCCATCTGCTTCGCGCGCTGAAGCACCGGACCACGGATGTCATAGCAGACATTCTGCAACTTGTTCGATTTGTTGATGGGCTGCATTGGGCAACCCTCCTTTCCGCCGGAACGATGCCCGGATAAAAAGTTATAATCTTACCGAAGCGCACGACTCGCCGCAATTCAAGATTGCCAGATTTGGCGGGGCTTCCGGTCTAACCGATTACTGCCGCGCATCCCTCGCATCGATATGAAACTGCACGCCCAGCTTACTCCCGGATCGAACATCATCACCGCCTATGGCGCGGACCACGTTTCGGTCAACGGCCAGGCGCTTCATACCAGTTTCATCGTTACTCCTGCAACCTTAATCACGACATGGGCGCCGCGCACGATCAACACGATCACTGAAGCCGACATGCAGCAACTGGTCGACCAGGAATGTCCGGTGGTGCTGCTCGGCACCGGGCAGCGACAACAGTTTCCTCCCGCCGCACTTCTACGCGCTTTGATCGAAAGCCAGATCGGCGTTGAGATCATGGACAGCAACGCGGCCTGCCGCACCTACAATATTCTGGTTGCCGAAGGGCGGTCAGTTGCGGCGGCCATCATCATTGAGACTCATGCCTAAGATCGCACTAAAAATCGACGTCAATACTTACCGCGGAACACTGCAGGGCGTGCCAGCACTCGTTGATATTCTGCGTCGCAATCGAGCGGCAGCGAGTTTTCTGTTTTCCCTCGGGCCCGATCACTCGGGCCGTGCCATCAAGCAGGCCTTTCAGCCTGGCTTCATGGCGATGGCGCGACGCACGTCGGTGGTTGAACACTACGGCATCAAGACGCTTTTGTATGGCACGCTGCTGCCCGGTCCGGACATCGGACGCGGCTGTGTCGACATTCTTCGCGCGACCCGGGAAGCAGGGTTTGAGACCGCAATCCATAGCTGGGATCATGTCAAATGGCAACATGGTATTGAACATGCGGATGCGATCTGGACAGAAATCGAAGCGCGCAAGGCGCATGAGCGTTACATCGAGATCTTTGGCGCGGCTGCGCCGGGCCGTGGCGTCGCCGGGTGGCAGTTGAATCCGCATGCACTGCGCCTATCACAACGCCTGGGATACCGTTGGGCATCCGATTGCCGTGGCACGCATCCGTTCATGCCGGTCTGGAACGGCGAAGTCGTGCATTGTCCGCAATTGCCCACGACGCTGCCAACCTTAGATGAATTGCTCGGTATCGATGACGTCACAGCCGACAACGTCCATCAACCGCTGCTTCGTTTGACCGCCGACCACCTCAGCGAACATCATGTCTTCACGGTGCGCGCCGAATTGGAAGGTCTGAAATTCGGCCAGACTTTCGAAACGCTATTGACCGGTTGGCGTGAACAAGGTTACGACCTGATCTCGCTCGGGCAGCTTGCTGAATCGCTAGATCCCGCCTCGCTACCGCGCCACGAACTGCAGCGAGGTAATGTCCCTGAGCGCCCGGGAACACTCATGGTGCAAGGCGAGGAATATCTCTCATCCTGGAAGGAAGCCGCATGACGACCAACGCCACTCCCTCGGCCCTTGGCCTGACCGTTCCCAATTTCACTGCCGCCACTACGGGAGGTGATTTCAAACTTGCCACTCATCGAGGTACCGCCGTGGTGCTTTATTTCTACCCGAAAGACAACACGCCGGGCTGCACCACCGAAGCCATGCAGTTTCGTGACCTGCACCCCGAGTTTCTTCAGGCCGGCGCGAGAATTCTTGGCGTCTCGCGCGATTCCCTGAAATCCCATACCGGATTCAAAGAAAAGCTGGGCCTGCCGTTCGACCTGATTTCTGATGGCGACGAAACGGTCTGTCGGCTATTCGACGTCATCAAGATGAAAAACATGTATGGCAAGCAGGTCAAGGGGATCGAGCGCAGCACCTTCCTGATTAGCCCTGAAGGTTGCCTAACTCAGGAATGGCGGGGTATCAGGGCTGACGGGCACGCTGCCGAGGTACTGAACGCACTACGCAAATTTTCATGCCCCTAGCCGGAATCATCATGTTCATCACCCTCAATGGCCTCTACGAACCCTCCGCCATCCAGCAACTTCCGGATGGGCGCTTTCTGGTCGGCGAAGACGAGAAGGAGTCACCGTTCAGTCTGTTGGTTATCCGTCCCGATGGTTCCACGTCGACGGAACGATTGATCGTCAATGCGGAAACAGATGACCCCGGAAAGTTAAATGATCTCGAAGGACTGGCTATCGACAATGGCGGATTCGTCTATACCATCACCTCCCACTTCCGCAACAGTAAGGGCGAGGAGAAGAAGTCGCGGGAAAAACTGGTGCGATTTCGAGTCGATGGCAATCGACTGGTCGCTCCTCGCATCGTCCATGACTTGAAACGTGCGCTGACAGGACGTCATTCTGAACTGGCCCAGGCTGCGGCCATCACTGACGTCAAGGCCAACGGCGGCTTGAATATCGAGGCCCTCGAGTTCTCACCGGATCAGCAGCATCTCATGATCGGTTTTCGCAGCCCACTCGATGCCGGAGAGGCACTCGTCGCGGTCATCCGAAATCCTGCAACAATGTTCGAACCCGGAACCGCACCGGACGTGGCCCCCGAATTAATACGGCTCGATCTCGGCGGTCACGGACTGCGCGGTATGAGCTGGATTCCCGCGCTGCAAGGCTATCTTCTGATCAGCGGCCCGGTCGCCAAGGAGGAGGCCCATTTCCGGCTTTGGTTCTGGAGTGGCCAGGCAGACGCAAAGCCGCATTGCGCCGAAGCCGAGGGCCTTCCGGGTTTCGAACACGCCGAGGGGGTGACACCCGCCATTATCGACGGCAAGCCGCACATCGTCATTGTCAGCGATGACGGCAGTCGTAAGGAGGGGCGACTCGCCAGATATTTACTGCTCACTCCAGAGCAAATCAGGATTCTGCCCTGATCGCCCCGGCCGGTTTAGTTCTGCGCCGTCATTTGCAGTGCGTGTCAGCGTGGCTTTGATCATTGGGGCGCTCCCAGTCCTTTCCCTAGATTCCGAGACTAAACCATCTCGTTCCCTTCCTCAGGCATTCAAGCATGATCAACAGCATCAAGGATTTTTTCAGCCAATTCATCGAACCCGGCACCGCCACCAAGAACGCGGGGACTCCGACCTTGCAAGTCGCAACGGCCGCCCTGCTACTGGAAATGATGCGCATGGACAGCCAACTCAAGGACCAGGAACGTCAAGCCATCACCAGCACCCTGCAGACCCAGTTCAATCTCGGCCGGGAGCAAATTGATACCTTGATGGCACTGGCAGAACAAGAAGCGCACGGGGCCAACGGCTATTACCAGTTCACCTCGCTGATCAACAAACACTGCGATCAGGCCCAGAAAGTGCAGATCATCGAGAACCTGTGGCATGTGGCGATGATCGACGGGCATCTGGATGCCCATGAGCTGCACCTGATGCGCAAACTGGCCGACCTGCTTTACATTGGGCATGCCGACTACGTTGCCGCCAAGCAGCGAGCCCGCGAGTCGAGCAAGCTGTCGGCGTAGTCCGTTTCCACATTGCCCCGTAGCGTTTGATGCATCGCAACCCCTATTTCCTGATCCACGTTTGCGTACTGCTCTGGGGCTTCACTGCCATCCTCGGCAAATTGATCACCCTGAGCGCCATCCCACTGGTGTTCTGGCGTGTCCTGATTGTCAGCCTCTGTCTGTTTATTTGGCTACCGATATGGCGACAGATAGCCCGAATGACCTGGCGTGATCTCGGCATCACGGTGGTCAATGGCGCGGTGATCACCGTGCATTGGCTGTTCTTCTACGGTGCCATCAAGGCGGCCAATGCATCGGTCGCCGCAACCTGTCTGGCGCTGGCCCCGGTGTTTCTGTCTATCATCGAGCCCCTGTGGCGCAAAAAGGCTTTCGTTGCCCGTGACCTGCTGATTGCGGTTATCGCGTTGCCGGGTGTCGCTCTGGTGGTCGGCGCCGTTCCATCTGGAATGATGGCCGGCTTATGCTATGGGGTGATGGCAGCTCTGCTCGCCGCCATCTTCAGTCTGATCAGCAAAGGACTGGCCGTGCGGGTACCGGCGCTTTGCCTGACCACCGTACAAATGAGCACCGGAACACTCATGCTTGGGCTGCTGATTCCCTTCTGGCCTCTGCTCGGTGACAGTTTCAGTCTGCCGCAGCAGCAGGATCTGTTTTGGCTGGTCATCCTCGCCATCGCCTGTACGCTCGTACCATTTACGCTGACCAACGTCGCCCTGCGAAAGATCAGCGCGTTCAGCGTGCAACTTGCTGTGAACCTGGAACCGATCTACACGATTCTCCTGGCGGCGATCTTTCTGGGCGAAGGTGCCGAACTTGGCTGGACGTTCTACGCCGGCGTGGCGCTGATCCTCGGTGCGGTACTCTGGCATGTCCGGCTGCATCGACCGGCCAGTGAGCCGGCCCCCACCTGAATATCATGGCCAAGACATCCTCCAACTGACCACCTTGGCCGTTCATGGCCCTACCGCTGAAAAATCAGACTCACTTCAGCGCAGAAGAAGTGGCTGCGATTACGCTTCAGGAGAATGCGCTCAGGTTATCGATACCGTTGATTTATCACCAACCTCGGCGCCACGGTGCGCCCCAGCCGTTGCCATTATTCCCCCACCCATTGTTGCCCCAGCCGTTTCCGCCGAACATATCGTCGGTCATACCACGGGCATCCATCGTCACGCATACCTGGCCACGAACAGAGCCACGGCCATATCCCCGGCCATTCGCATTACCGCTACCATTGCCATCACCGTAGCCGTTGTAGCCGTCGCCCCAATAACCCTGATTGCCGCGCCCCCAGCCATTGGTGCCGAACATGTCGTTCATCATGCCACCAACATCGGCATGGAAGCAGAAGTTCCCCTTGCCACCAACCGAGCCGTTGCCGCGCCCATAACCGTTGCCATAGCCGCTGCCATTGGCGTTGCTATTTGCATTGCCATAAGCGTTGTCATACCCGCCATTGTTCCATCCCGGCCCACCCCACTGTGCTTCGGCGATAACCGGTACGATGCAGGCAACGGCGGTAGTGGCCACCATGGTCAGACGCTGCAAAATGTTACTCATTGCTTTTCTCCTAGTTGATGATAAACGTGCAACTTCCAAGATGTAGCCAACGCTAATGCGTGCCCCACTCTGTTCCAGAGTATATGTCGGTTACTGCCCGTGGATGCTGGACGATTCAAAGGTGGGACAGCCGTTCCCGAAGAACGGAAACCAGACGCGCGGTCTCTGCCTCAAGCTCGTTGTAAAGCGTTTCCGCACCCCGTAAGTTTCCTTGCCGGGCCGTAGTCTCCAGTTCGGCCGAGCGCCGCAAGGCGGGTTCGGCGCCAAATGCGGCAAGCGTGCCACGCAGGGCGTGGGCCGAGCGCAATACCACCGCGATGTCTTCAGCTGTAATGGCATCGCGCAGCGTGCGCATTTCGTTTGGATAATGTTCGATAAAGGCTGGTGTAAGGATTTCGATGATCTCGGCATCCATCCCCGATAGCGCTGCGGCGTAATCAAAGAGCGTCGCATCGCCAAAGGCTGCCGGTGACGCCGCCACCGGACCGGAACCAGAAATGACAACACCCAGCTTGCCGGCGAGGTCGGCCGCCTTGATCGGTTTGGCGAGATAGTCGTCCATACCCGCCGCCAGGCAGGCTTCACGGTCTCCCTGCATGGCATTGGCCGTCATGGCAACGATGCGCAAGCGAGGCCGATCGCCGTAACGACGATCATTTTCACGATGGCGTATCTGCTGCGTTGCCTCGATGCCGCCCATGATTGGCATTTGCATATCCATCAATGCCACATCAAAGGCGCGCTGTTCGAGAAAATCCAATGCTTCCTGGCCGTTCTTGGCCAGGGTGACCGCGTGACCCCATTTTTCCAGCAAGCGGATCGCCAGTTGCTGATTTACTGGATTATCCTCGACCAGCAGAACATCGAGGCTTGATTGCTGGTCGCGCAGGGTATGGCGCGTAACCAGTTCCGGTACTGCCGCCGCATGTTCTTCGGTGCGACCAAAAACGTTGGCCAGGGCCGCATGCAATTCTTCCTCGGCGACCGGTTTGGAGAAATAACCTTGCAAACCGAGTTCACGACACCGTTGCGCATCACCACGCATGGCCCCCGACGACAAGACAAGCACCGGAATCTCACGCAATCGGGCCTGTGACTTGAGCCATTCGGCGACCATAAACCCATCCATACCCGGCATATGCATGTCGAGCAGGATGATCTCGGGTATTTCGTTGATCGCCAGCCAAGCCTGGGCCGCCTCGCCCGATGCCACGCTTTGTGGGTACATGCCCCAACGTTGCAACTGACGCCCAATCACTTCACGATTGATAGCATTGTCATCAACCAATAACGCGCGCCGTCCCGCCAAATGTCCGGGTACGAGGGGCGCCGATGGCGCATGGTAATCAATGCCCAAGGTCAGGATGAAATGAAATGTGCTCCCCTCACCCACCACGCTCTCAACCCAGATGCGTCCACCCATCAGTTGCACCAGACGATTGGAAATCGTCAAACCGAGTCCGGTACCGCCAAATTTGCGGGTTGTCGATGTGTCTTCTTGGGTGAATGCCTCAAAAATATGCGCCTGTTTTTCGGGCGCAATCCCAATACCGTTATCACGTACCGAGATCCGAAGCTGCACCGCCTCGGCGTTGGATGACTCAACCACGACCGTCACCACCACCTCGCCACGATCCGAGAACTTGATCGCGTTGCCCACCAGATTGAGCACAATTTGTCGCACCCGCCCGGGATCGCCCAGCACGCGTGGCGGGACATCGCTGGCAATGTCAAAAATCAGCTCGAGGCCCTTTTGATGTGCCCGCAGCGCGATGGTCCTGAGCGTATCGGCGACTGTGCGCTGCAAATCGAAGCTGATGGTTTCCACCAGCAGTTTGCCGGCTTCGATCTTTGAAAAATCGAGGATATCGTTGATCACCGTCAGCAAGGACTCGGCCGATGACTTCACAATTTGCAGATACTCGCGCTGCTCGTCATCAAGCCCGGTATCGAGCGCGAGATCGGTCATGCCGATGATGCCGTTCATTGGCGTGCGGATCTCGTGACTCATGTTGGCGAGAAAATCGCTCTTGGCCCGGTTCGCTGCCTCCGCCGCATCTCGGGCCTGGATCAAGCCCTCTTCCCAACGATAGCGTTCGGTGAGATCAATGATCGCACCGATCAAACCCCAGACGCTGCCATCGGCGCGGGTCAGGCTGGCCTTGTGATAGAAGTACGATCGTTCGCTGCCCCCCACCCGCATGCCCTTGACTTCATAGGTTTGCGTGCCGGCCTCGCGATAGAGTTCCTGATCGCGCTCGTGGTGAAATGAAGCCATATCGTGCGGCAGCAAATCGAAAATCGTGCTACCCAACCAGGCCTGGACGTCCTTGACGCCAAAGGTGTCGGCGAAACTACGATTGCAGCCGACATAGGCACCGTGGATGTCTTTGTAATAGATCGGGATCGGAATCGCGTCCATCAATTGCCGGCTGAAGTGCAACTGATCGGCGAGCCCGGCTTCGGCCGCCTTGCGAGCCGTGATGTCAGTCCGAATCGCGATGTATTCGTACGGTAGCTGGTGTTCATCAAGGAAAGGTACGATGGTCGCCGCAACCCAGTACTCGCGGCCACCCTTGGCGCGGTTGCAAAGTTCGCCATGCCAAACCTCGCCGCCACTAATGGTCTGCCACATCGCTTCGTAGATAGCCACCGGGTGGCGGCTGGATTTGACGATGCGGTGGTTATTCCCCAGCAGTTCATCGCGCGAGTAGCCACTGATATCGCAGAACTTGTCGTTGGCGTAAAGAATGGTGCCTACGGTGTCGGTGATGCTCACAATCGCGTGCTGGTCAAGCGCAAACTTCAGGTTATCGAGCTGGTTGCGCTGCTTTTCGCGTTCATTGACCAGTTCGCTGATCAAGCGCGACAGACTTTCGACCTCGTCGCCATCACCGGCAGCGGTCTGCTGATTACCCACCAGGCCCGCTACCGTCTCACGCAGGGCCTGCACCGCCCTGCCCCGCGCCTGAATATCGGCGCGCAGTCTGCTATTGGCGTCGTTTAGTTCGGCTGAGCTCAGTTCCAGACTGCGGGTGCGTAACTCCAGATCGCGATCCGACTGCTCGTAAGTCGCGTCGACGCGTTCGAGCAAGGCGCCAAAATTGGCCAGCAAGCCGGCCAGCAACGGATCCAGGCCTGGCGTCTGCGCTCCCTGCTGTGTCGCCTCAAGCAAAGCCGCCAGCGCGTCGGGATCATTGACCCCGATAACGCGTTTGAGCTGTCGCTGCAGACCGCGATGCATACCTGAATCTAACCAGTGACCGTTCTCACGCCTCGCCAAGCCAGGTAATCGTCATGGTCTGATTGTGCAATTGACAGCTGCTGCCTGGAGTAAATGGGCTGATTTCGCCATAGGAATAGAAACCCGTCAGTGTCGCCTTGCTGCCAAACACATCGGCCACCGCTTCGACTTCCTCGTCGACCCGGTCGCCCATCACCAACTTGCGGCCCACACAACTCACCAGAATCGCCAGACTATCACCGTCCGTCTTGTGCATTTGAACGGCGGCCGCAGCGGCGGCTTCTGCGCCGTCCACCAGCCCGTCGGTACTGGCATGCATCAGCTTCAAATAGCCATCCGGATTGATAGCGCCAGCAAGAGTCAGACTGCCCGTTGCTTCATCGACGCCAAGAATGGTGCGGATCAGGCCCAACGCATCGTGATCTTCGCCCACCATCGCAAACGGGAACAACAGCCCGGAGGCGGGCAAACCCTTGGCGTGATCGCCGAGGTAACGTTTGTACACCTCCAGCGCCGGTTCGCCATCCAGCTCGAACAACACATTCCCGGCGCAACGCGTGACTTTGCGGGCCGGGCCGAACGGCTCCCAGCCGCCGAAGGAACCATGAGCAAAACTGAGTCCGGCGCCATACAGACCGATAGCGACAATGGCGTTGTCACTAGCTCCGGCGCTGGATAGAGTAAAGGTACGCACGAAAGCACCGCCGTCGCCAGCCAGGCCGCCGGTAATTGGCACAGCCGCGCCAACACGGCTGGCGATACCTTCTACGAGCGCACTACCGTTGATCTGCACGCCCGGGCCGAAGACAATGACGGCGCGCAGATCGGTAGATTTCAGCAGCTCACCGATCCGCTCACCGGCCGCCTGCGAATCATCCATGTTTGTCAGGACAGTGGTCGCCGGCTTGAGCGTCGTACCGCCAAATGTCACCGCCGTCACGGTGCAGGTGCCATCGGTCACACCGGCACTGCTGATCTCGCCAGCCGTGGAACAGCCAATCACCGTGGCGTCTGAAAATATCTGTTTGATCGTGTCAACGAAACCAGCATCGGAAAAATACGTTGCCGCCCCAAATACGGTCACCAGTTGTGGCTTGGTAGCGGCCAGAGACGCCAAACTCGTCGTGGCATCCTGAGCTGATTTCAACAACTGCTGTTTGACTTGCATTTGCGTCTCCTCGATCGATTCCGTTGTCTAGGTTATTGTTCTACGGCAAAGTCGGCATTCTGGCTGAAATTCGCGCGTTTAGGCAGCCCGCAAGAAGGCGCTGACCGGCGCAATCTGGTCCGCATCCATCAACACCGCCGCATGGCCGATGCCGGCGAACTCGACCAACTGCGCGCGCGGTCCGCGACGGGTCATTTCCTCGGCGGTAGCCCGTGACAGCACGTCAGATTTCTCGCCATGCAACAGCAAGGTCGGGCAACACACCGCGTCATAGAAAGGCCACAACTCCTGATCCTTGCCGTTCAATGCGGCGACGATCTCCTGATAGCCGACGGCGATACCCGGGTCGTAGACAAACTCGACGCGGCCATCGGCGGCCTGAACCACGGAATGCACGACCAGGTGCCGCCACTGCGCGTCGCTCAGGGGGCCAAACGGCGCGGCGACAAAACGGAAGAAGGCTTCCGCCTGCGCCATGGAATCGAAACGTGGCGCCTTGCCGAGAAATTCGCCGATACGAGCCAAGGATGCGCCATTGACGACCGGACCGACATCGTTCAGCACCAGACGCGAAATCTGTGTGCCCTCGCCGCCCGCCAGCACCATGCCGATCAAGCCGCCCATCGAGGTGCCAACAAAATGCACCGTCGCCGCATCCAGCCGCGCCAACAGCGTCACCATATCAGCGCAATACTGCGGCACGCCGTACAGGCGCGGATCTTTGAGCCGACCGCTGCGGCCACGGCCGACGACATCCGGGCAAACCACCCGATACTCGTCGCACATGGCTTTGGCCAGATCATCGAAATCACGTCCGCAGCGCGTCAGGCCATGCACGCAGAGCAGCACCTTGGAATTGTTCGGATCACCCCATTCGACATACGCCATGTCGTGGAAACCCACCGCGCTCAAGCACTGCACGCGGCGTTCGCGAAAATCAGTCATTTCATTTCCTCGTTTTGCTCAGTATCTGCTCAAAGCGCCGTCCCGCCAGCGCCGACTTTTCAAGCCACCGCCAGCGCCGGCTCCTGCATACGCGCGATCTGCTCGCGCAGTTCCAGAATCCGGTCTTCCCAATAACGCGGGCCGGCAAACCACGGAAACGCTGCCGGGAAGGCCGGATCTTGCCAGCGCTGCGCCAGCCATGCCGAATGGTGCAGCAAACGCAGTGTGCGCAAGGCCTCGATCAGGTACAGTTCGCGCCGATCAAACGGACGGAACAGTTCGTAGCCGCGCACCACATGCTGCATCTGAATATTCATTTCCGCCGCTTCGCCCGACAACAGCATCCACAAATCCTGCACCGCCGGACCGGTGCGGGCATCGTCGAAATCGACAAAGTGCGGCCCGCCCGACGCCTCTGGCGACCACAAGACATTGCCCGAATGGCAATCACCATGCAGCCGCAATAGCGTGACATCGCCCGCGCGCTCGTAACAGGCATCGATCTCGACCAGCGCCTGCTCGGCGACGCCAGCCCAGGTCTCGATCACATCCTCGGCAATCGCCGCGTGCTCGAACAGCCACTCGCAGGTGTCGTAACCGAAAGTCTCTGAATCCAGCAGCGGCCGCGTCACGAATGGGCGCACCGCGCCGATATTGTGCAGGCGTGCCAGCAGGCGTCCCATCCATTCCAACACTGCCGGGTCTTCCAGTTCCGGCGCGCGACCGCCACGACGCGGATACAAGGCGAAGCGAAAGCCACCATGCCGATGCAGCGTTGCTCCGTCGAAGGACAAAGGCGCAACCACCGGCAATTCGGCCGCCGCCATCTCGGCCACAAACTGGTGTTCTTCGTCGATCTGCGCATCACTCCAGCGCGCCGGCCGGTAAAACTTGGCAATCAGCGGTTCGGCCTCGTCGCGACCAATTTGCCAGACGCGGTTTTCGTAGCTATTCATCGCCATCAAGCGGCCATCGCAGGCGATGCCGAGCGATTCGACCGCATCGAGGATGGTTTCCGGGCTGAGTCCGGCAAAGGGGATGGGATCGTTCACAGCACCATCTTACTGCCCATGCCAGTAACGATGGCGGCGCTCGCGTTCATGCGCGAATGTCACGCCCGCCGCACTGAGATTTACGCTGACTGCGCCGTCCAGATCCGTGCGATGCAGGTGTGCCCCGCTCGCCTGCCAACGCGCCACCACCTCCGGCCGGGGATGGCCGAAACGGCTGCGATAGCCAACCGGAATGATGGCCTCGGCAGCCCCGGTGGCAGCGATGAATTCGGCGGTAGACGAGGTGCTACTGCCGTGATGCGGCAGGGTGACGATATCCGCCTTGAGCGACGCCGGACGTTGCGCCAACAGCATCCCTTCTTGCTCGGCTTCGATATCCGAGGTGAGCAACATGCGCTTGCCCGCTGCTTCGATGGCGAGCACGCAGGACACGGCATTCGTCTTGCGCGCACGCAAGTCCTGCGGCGGATGCAGCATATCGAAACGCACGCCATCCCATTCCCAGCTCTCGCCCGCCACGCAGGGACGATGCGGTACCGGTTGCGCCGAAAGGGGATGTTCGAAGGGCAACGAGGTCATCAGCTCGGCCACCGGAACCATACCCAACACGGCCGCCGCCCCGCCTTCGTGATCCTTATCGGCGTGGCTCACAATCATGCGATCCAACCACCGCACACCACGGGCGCGCAAATACGGCACGATGATGCGATTGCCGCTATTCGCCTCGGCCGAAAACGCCGGACCGGCATCGAACAGCAGATCATGCCGCGCGGTCTGGACATGAATCGCCAAGCCCTGCCCAACATCGAGCACGACCACCTGCGCCGCGCCTTCCAAAGGCCGTTCCGGCGTCACCGTCAGCAAAGGCAGAAAGCAGACTGCGCCCAACCAGCGCGCGGGAAAGCCACGCGGCAACAGCAACCAGGCACCGCCCGTCAGTGCCAGTAAAACCGCCCAAACCGGCGGCGCTGCCTGCTGCCACACAGCCCACGGCTGTCGCGCCAGGTAATCCATCACGCTCATCAATGCAACCGTAATGCCATGCGCCAGATGCAGCAACAAGTCCAAACCGGGCAACGCGCCAGCCAGAGCCAGCGGCGTCACGGCGAAACTCACCACCGGTATCGCTACCGCATTCGCCAGCGGCGAGACCAGCGAAAACTGCTGGAACAAGGCCAATAGCGCGGGCAACATGCCAATCGTCACAGCCCACTGCGCGCGGCCCCAATCACGCAACCAATGCACGCGGCCAAGACGGCCGCTACCCACATAAAACAGCAAGCCCACGGCGCCAAACGACAACCAGAAACCGGCCGCCAAGACCGCCCACGGATCGAGCAACAACACTAGCAAGAGCGCCAACGCCAGAATCCGACTGGCCGCCAACTCGCGCCGCAACAGCATGCTAAAAGCCACGACACCGAGCATATACAGCGTGCGCTGCGCCGGCACCGCGAACCCGGCCAGCACGCTATAGCCGAACGCCGCCAAAAAGCCCGCGATGGCCGCTGCTTGCTGCGCCGGCAAGTACAAAGGCAAGCGCGACGAGCGACGCCAGAGCCAGTTCATCGCGCCATAGGCGAGGCCGGCCAGCATAGTCACATGGAGCCCGGAGATGCTCATCAAATGGGTAATGCCCGTTTTGGCGAATACCTGCCACAGCTCGGGATCGATGGCCTGTTGATCGCCAATCGCCAGCGCAATCAGGATGCCGGCAAAGGGCGCGTCGCTCAAACTGGCGCGATAGCGATCACGCAATGCTTCGCGTGCCGCATCGACCCAGTAAGTTGGCGCCAGATCGCGTTCGGCGAGATGCAACGGCGTGCTTTCCGCACGCGGGCGCACATAGCCCGTGGCGCGGATACCGCGTTCCAGCAACCAGGCTTCGTAGTCGAAACCCTGCGGATTCAGATTGCCATGCGGACGTTTAAGACGCACTGTAAAGCGCCAGGTTTCACCCGCCCGCACCGGCAGCATCGGCGCGATGCCCCGCCCCACACCCAGACCACCGAGGCCGAGCGAGACATCCAGCGTCGCGTCATCCTGTGCGCTTCGATACCAGGCCAGCGAAATTCGCGACGGTACCGACTGGCTCGAACTTTCCACAGCCAACTCGAAACGCACGCCGCGCTCCATCGCCTGCGGCAGGCCCACGACGACCCCGGTGACGACGACATCCTGACCTTCCACCGCCGCCGGCAAAGCATCGGCCATCCTGGCTTTCAACTAATAAGTTCTACTCTCCACTAAATAGTTCTACTTTGAACGATTTCGCCCAAACAGTATTACTCCCCTAACGAATGCTCAGACGTCAAAGACATACAAATAGTACTACTCCATATGCCTATCCCATTGATTATTAGATGTATTAAATATCGCCATTGACGGCACTTTAAACTCCAGATCAGCAAATCAATTTAATATAATAAAAATGCCCTTCGCATCATCCTGAACACTCGGTCACTGCCTCTACCTTCACGAACCGCTGAATCCAAACCCAGTATTTCCAACACCTACAACATAGCCATGCGGGTTTGTGGCTGACGCAGCTGACCAATCCAGGGTATTCCAAATCAATTGTTCGAGTGGCGTTCCACAATAACTACTACTCTGCAATATCGGTGCGCACAATATGTTTTACTTTGACCAATACGTACCCCTGAAGCCGATTGCGTTGTAAGGTGATCTTGCCCCGCCCTCACTGCAAGCAATACGCACTCGATCGCCGACACAATCCTCAATACGTACTCCCAACCCACCCGACGGCAGCGTATTGCTCAATCGGCAAACTTGGTCAGTTGATTTTGTTTTCAGTGGAGTACCAACTTGAATCCGGATGGTGTGTGCAGGGTCACCTGCATGAAATGGAGAACGACCTCATCGCGGGGTATTACGAAGCGACCGGTGATGCGCCGGAATTGCAGTTTACCGGCGGTGGATGAGTGACTGGCTGATCGAAGTCATTCCGGATTCAAGGGAACATTGGTGATGCAGTTCACGATATTCCACGCCAACAATCGGCGATTGATGGTTGCGTCCTGCGTCGGCCATACTGCAGAGGCCGGTTAGAATTTCCACCCCAAAAGGAGAACCCAAGCCGCCGCAGCATATTTTCTTTGTTGTTGATGTTTGCTCTGATCCCGTTCAGCCTGGCTTTGGCCGCAAGCGACCGCAATGACCGGCCGGGCAGCAAGGACCCGGACATTTTTTCCCGTATGCCCGGCTTTCACATTTCCAGTTACGAGGCCCTGGAATTTGACCAGTATGAATTCAAGACGGGGGCGACCAAAACGGAAAAGTGGAAGGGCGACGCACCTTTGTGGCCTATACCGCCAAAGAAGGCATGACCCATCCCAGTGGCATCCAGGTTATTCGCAATTACGTCAATGCAGCCATAGCCGTCGGTGGAAGCCAGGTCTCCCCGCAGTAGTCGGCCAAGCATGCTCGTTACGGCGTAACCTGGATCCAACTGAAGGCATCCGATACCGGCGCCATCGTTCCGGAACAACGATAAGGTGATATGCCGCCAGGTCATCTACACTAGCTCGCACCAGCCGAATCTTGTCGCTCAATAAGGAAATGAGCTTCAACTGGTGGTCGCGATTACCTGCATTGACTGCTGCGATAAAGTTTCTGTAAAGCTCAGGATGCCCTTCACGAATGACACGATAACTCTCCAGCAAGGCCGATGCCTGATTGGCAATCATGGCGTCGTAATGATCATCGTTGGTTGGAAATAGATGCGCCAATTCGTCGAGCTTACTTTGCGTTTCAATTTCACTGCGCTGCAATTGGGTAATGTTCAACGTGTCCATGGTCGCTTGGTAAGCAAGCGCATTCGACCAACGTTGCTGAGCCAGATAACGCAGGTCGCTGGCCAAGCGAACAGCGTTGCGATGCAAGTTGCTGTGTTCCTCCAACGCTTCATTTTCATGCGTTTGATAGAAACGAAAGGCGGTCAAACCGACCACGAAAATAATGAGCATGAACCAGGGTAGCAAGACGTTGGTGGCCACACTACCCGACCGCCAGGCGCTATAGCTCATGTTCCGCCTCTGCGGGGTTTCGCTACAGTCACTGACTGTGGCCGCGCTGCCTCCAGAAATTCGGGGGCGAACACAGCCTGATAGTCTGGCAAGACCATGGTTGCACTGGCGTTATCGTTGCCCTTTGCGCGCATGATCAGCCAGGCACCTTCGTTTTCTAATGAAGTGAGCAACAGATTGTCGAGGCGCACCTGGAACATCCGGTGCGGCCAATCTTGATGCAAAGCATCATCTTGTTTAAGACCTTGGTGGTCAATAACTAATCCAAATCAATATCGAGCTGCAACGGTTAATCGTCCGGGGCAACCAGTCCGTCAAGTTGGTTCGCCATAATCTTTGCAGCTTTGCAGTTATCGGCAAATGCGTAGATTTTTTCGATAAGACGAGTGCAACCTTCTTGATGCAACATCACGGCCAGGTCACGAAGCGCCATTTCGTCAGAAGTATTCGTGATGGCCGGATCCATCTTTTGGAGATAGGACAACCACACTGAAGCAAACACCCCCGACTTGCCATTTTCAGAGGATTCTTTCCGGAGGAAATGTATCAGCGGGCAGTTTTTCATGGTCGATATCGCGTGTGGTTCATCGCTTCCTCTTGCCAATCAGTCAGGCAATATCGAGGGCTATGTCTATGTAAAGACGATAGCAATAATCCAGTGGAAACGAAATCCGCCGTATATGTTAGAAGGCTGACATATATATGGCAGATACCATAATAAATCTATCGGATAATACTGTTCCTCTGACTGAATCCTCATGCTTGCATGCGGATCCGCGTCAATCACCGAGCAGATCGTGATCAATGGCGTATCGGGTGACCTCGGCCGCTGTGTGCAGATTCAGTTTCTGCATCATTGCGCGGCGGTGAGATATGGCCGTCGCTGTAGCAATCTGCAAGCTTTTGGCGATTTCTGCGGAGGTGAGGCCCGTGGCGATAAGTTCCAGCATCTGACGTTGCCGGCGGGTAAGGCTCTCGAATGTCTCGTCCTTGGAGGACGTGGCCGCTGGGTTGTCTATATCGCCATCTGATGCGGCTTCACGCATCAAAGATTCGATTCGCTGCAGCAGGCTGATACCTTCATTGCCCAAGCGTTTCCGGCCAGTAATATCGAGCACGGTGCCTACCACGCGAATGGCCTTGCTTTCCGCATCGCGCTCCATGACCCGCCCCCGGGTGGATATCCAGATCCAGTGCCCATCCTTATGCCGCAAGCGATGCTCGTTTTGTATGGCCGGGGTTTCTCCATTCAGGTGAGCTATCAGATCAGACCGGAGCTTCAGTTTGTCATGCGGGTTTGTCAGGCTTTCCCAAGTCTTCATGTGCGGAGCGAAATCCTGGTCACCATAGCCAAGAATCGCATACCAGCGCTTGTCATATACAACGGTTCCAGTGGGAATGTGCCAGTCCCATAAGGCCAGATTGGATCCGCTCAGGGCAAGTTCGAGGCGCTCCTTGCTTTCCTGCAGCGCGAGTTCCATGAGCTTGCGATCCGTAATATCTTGATTTGTACCAAACAGTTCCAGAATTTCTCCTTTGCTGTTCCTGACGACTTCAGCAGCGGAACAAACATACCGCACCGCGCCATCGGGCCTGACAATGCGGTGTTCCATGCCGGAAAACTGGTGCTCGCCACCGAGCACTCCCTTGAGATATTCCTCAATGCGATGACAATCATCGGGGTGTACTGCCGCCATAAACGAGTCGTAGCTGGGTGTGAAGCTCTCGGGGGATACGCCAAATATCCGATATTGTTCCGCTGACCAGACATTCTGGCCTGTCGCCGGTTGCCAACTCCAACTGCCGACATGAACCAGCTCGTGAGCATGTTTCAGGGCTTGCTCAATCGAGATGCGTTCAGTGGCATCGTATAGCGATACCAGATACAGATTGCCAAAATCGGCGCCAAGTGGGGAGATCGTCAGCAGCACGATCCGTTTTTGTCCATCTTTAGCCGAGATGTCGACCTGCTTGGGGGCTGCATCCTTGAGGTTTGCCTTATGCGCCTGAAGGCATTGTTGCCAGCTATCTTTTATTTGACGACGATAGTG
Source organism: Propionivibrio dicarboxylicus (assembly GCA_945902805.1). Classification (GTDB taxonomy): domain Bacteria; phylum Pseudomonadota; class Gammaproteobacteria; order Burkholderiales; family Rhodocyclaceae; genus CAMDMZ01. The sequence continues at coordinate 108,309 of CAMDMZ010000010.1, forward strand.
GGCCTCTGGAAACAACTTTGACCACCATTGCTTCATGGTCGGGAGGTCTGCATGTGTATAGCCGAACAATCCCGAAAATGATGTATTCAGGTAGGTAATTGTTTCCTGCCGATCAATCACTGCACAGGGCAGCGGGATGGCTTCTACGATGGCTTCGTACATATTTTCAGTTGGCTCAGTGTCAACTGTTATTGCAACCGACCCCATACTACCCTTGCTTTTGCAGTGTGCTCAGGTAGTTCAAAAGAGTTCAACTGATTGAGTTTGGTTATTGGGGGTTGTAAGCCTCACTTACAAGTATAGGCGGGTTATTTTAGATTTGTCGCATATCATTGCTCCAATTGCAAGTATTTGTTGCTGGGTCAGTTTTACCGAAAATCGGGGCTATAAGAGAAGTGGAGGTTTGAAGTGGGCACGATGTGGCAATTCAAACTCAGAGGTTGTTTCGAGTTACTTTTGTTTGATGTGGAGAAAAAAATGACCAAGAACACCGTAAAAATCATGTTATCTGCCATCGCACTAGGCTTGATGACTTCTGGTGCTATTGCCGCCGATGAACCCATTTACGGCAGTCAGATGATGACTAACCAAGAGCGGATGGAACAGCGCACGAAAATGAATGCTGCGAAAACAGCTCAGGAGCGCGAGCAGCTTCGATTGGAGCACCATGAGCAGATGCAGCTGCGTGCGAAAGAGCGTGGCGTTACTTTGCCGGATACGCCGCCTGCCCAAGGTGCCGGTATGCGTCAGGGCATGGGACCCGGTGGTGGAATGGGTGGCGGGATGGGTGGCGGTAGAGGCCGCTAAGCGCCACTGATGGATGGGGCATCAACAAGCAGTTGATGCCCTGTATCAAACCAAACGGACTGCCCCCCACCGACGGCCCCTCGGCCAAAGCCACCATATTGTCGCCCTATCCGGTCTGCCTCTGCTTGAGCGCGGCAAGAAACCTTTCTACCGCATCTTCCAGAGACTCGGCTTGTGCCAGAACCTCGGAGGGGTTGGCTTTCCCGGCATGCATGACCCGGAGCGCGGCCTTTTCCAGTTCCGGCGCATTGATATTTCCGGCCAGCCCCTTGAGGACATGGGCGATCTTGCCTATTGCGGCAATGTCACCAGCAACGATCAAATCGCGCAAAAGTTCAGCATCATTTCCGTGACTCTGGATAGTCATCGTCACCAGACGGTCGATGAACTCCGGTCGTGAATGGTAGCGACTGGCCAATGCCGCCCAGTCGACCACCAGATTGTTTGCTGACTTGGGTGTGGCATCTAACACCAGCGGCGGTACGGTCGGCTTGCCGTCCGGGGTTCTGGCATGATCCAGTACGGTTGCCACCAGTATTTCGATATCAATCGGCTTGGTGATTGTCGCCACCATGCCGGCTGCCAGACATTTGTCGTGCTCTTCCTTCATAGCGTGGGCGGTCTGGCCGATGATCGGCAGTGTTGGGGCAATCTCCCGCAGCCTGCGGGTAGCTTCGACGCCATCCATCACCGGCATCTGGATATCCATCAGCACGGCATCGAATGCGTCACCCTGCTCGACGGCGTCGACGGCCTGCTGTCCGTCACCCACCATCGTGACTGCGGCGCCTTCCCGTTGGAGAAAGTCTTCCAGAACGATTTGATTCACGGAATTGTCTTCAACAGCCAGGATGCGCAGCCCGATTAGGCGCCGTTGCCCAATCGATTGTGACCGGATGCCTCTGGTCACCACCTGGTTGGTAACCCGCAATGGCAGGGTTAAGGTAAAGGTGCTGCCCTGTCCTAGTTCACTGGTAAGCGTCAACGTACCACCCATCATATCTGCCAACTTGCGGCTGATGGCTAGTCCCAGCCCCGTCCCCCCGAAATTTCGGGTGGTCGTACCGTCGGCCTGTTCAAAGGGCATGAACAGGCGGTCGATATGTTCCGGGGGGATGCCGATACCGCTGTCCTTCACGCGGAAGATCAAGCGGTCTCCCTCGAGACAGGCCACAAGACGTGCTTCGCCTTGTTTCGTGAATTTGACGGCGTTTGAGAGCAGATTGAGGAGAATCTGGGAAATACGGACCGGATCGCCAAGGCAGGCGGTCGGCAAGTCAATGGCTTTCTCGCCGGTCAGTTTGATGTTCTTCGCCGCAGCTGGCCCTTCAAGGGTACTGATTGCTTCATCCACCAGGAAGGCTGGATCGATGGGAACCGACTCGATGTTGAGCTTGCCGGCCTCTATCTTCGAGAAGTCCAGAATATCGTTGATGATGGTCAGCAGCAGCTTGCCAGAGTCAAGGATGCGGGCAAAGGTCTCCGCATTCGCTGTCTTGACACTGTTGAGCGTGCCATTTACCCCGGCCTCGGCGAATGAGGCTGCTGTAAAAGTGATGGAGGAATACCTCGACTTCGTGGATTACGGCGGCGCGACCATCCTGCCCGAGCAGATTCCGAAAGACGACTGGAAGCGCTTCCATGTAATTGATGCACGCGACAAGGACCAGTTTGGCAAGGATCACATACCCGGGGCCGTCAATATCGAATGGCGCCAGGTGTTGGCTCAGCGTAGCTCAATTCCCAAAGACAAAGCGGTACTGATCTACTGCAATACCGGTTCGCTGTCGGCCCAGGCAGGGTTCGCCTTGCGTATTGCAGGGTATGAGAATGTCCGCATCCTGCAAGGTGGTTAACAACTATCGCTACAAACTCGGTCGTGGCACGCTGACCAAGGTCGGGGAATCGGAATACAAGACTGACCTGACTCGCATGAGCCTCAAGCCACGTCCCATTGTCTGATTCAGAAAGGAAGCAAAATGAAAGCTATTGCATGGATGTTGGCAGCCGGTTGCCTGTTATCAGGGACCGCCTCTGCCGCAACCGAAGCCGAGGCGATGGACATTGCCAAGAAAAATGGTTGCCTGGCCTGTCATTCCTTGGACAAGAAATTGGTCGGTCCGGCCTGGAACGAAGTTGGCAAGAAATACGCCGGTGATGCCGCCGCTGCTGAGCAACTGGCAGTGAAGGTCAAGAAAGGCACCAAGGGTACGTGGGGCGCCATTCCGATGCCGCCTAACGCCACTGTCAAGGATGCCGATATCAAGACTCTCGTCGCTTTTGTCCTGACGCTCAAGTAACTATCCCCCCCCAAGGAACTTCGGCGCGGCAGTAGTCGCGCCGTTTTTTCTGGAAAAATTGAAATGGCGCTGACTGATACCTTTGGCCGGAAAATCGATTACCTTCGTTTATCGGTTACCGATCGATGCGACCTGCGGTGTGCCTATTGCATGACTTCGGGGTTCGATGATTACTCAATTCCTGACGACTGGTTGAGTTTTGAAGAACTGGTGGTAGCTTCTGGCAGGCTGTAAGCGTTGAGCAATCCTACCGCGATGTCGACCTTGAACTGCCAAGCAGACTGGAGGCCACTTGAGCGGATTTCAGTCCAATGTTCGGTAGCGCACATACACGGACTCCAGAAAACTGTAGTATTGATCAGGCAGAGATGCTACATGGAGCCTCGGAATGCCCCCTAAGATAGAAACCGCAAGTAATGTTGTACCCATCGTGACCGGCAACAGCGAACGGGATCCCGTTAATTCGGTCAATCCCAAAAGCGCTATTGATATTGAAAAATACATAGCGCGTTCTCCACTGCTATGCGACTTGCCGCACCCAAGTATTGCGCGCCTCGCGCGGTCGACACATCAAATACGTGCCGAGCGAGGCAACATGGTCTTCCAAAAAGGCACCGCATGTATCGGTCTTTACATCATCGTGACCGGGCAACTAAAGCTCGCCTTCCCTTCTCGAGGAGGCATCGAACGTGTGTTCACGATACTTGGTCAGGGCCAAACCTTTGACGAAGCCAGTT
>CAMDMZ010000011.1 GCA_945902805.1 Propionivibrio dicarboxylicus
AGCGTCACCGTACCGGCTGCCGATGTTGCGCTGTTGGCGGACAACACGACCTACACGGCCAGCGCCAGCGTCTCTGATGTCGCCGGCAACGCCGCGAGCCCGGATACCGAAGACGTCCATACCACGGCAGTTCCTGTGGCTGTAGATGACACTAATGGCACATTGGAGGACACGGTCCTAACGGTGAATGGGTCCAACGGCGTCCTCAGTAACGATACTGATCTTGACGGCGATACTCTCAGTGTGGATGCCATTAGCATCGGCACCTTTGTTACGATTGCAGGCGGCAGCATCACTTTAAATGTCGACGGTAGCTACAGTTACACACCGCCAGCGAACTTTGTTGGCACCGATAGTTTCGTCTATACCGTCACTGATGGCACTAGGACCGATACTGGTACGCTGAGTTTGACAGTCACCGCCGTCAATGACGCCCCGGCATCTCTCGGTGGCACTGCTACTGGTACCGAGGACTCACCCCTAGTCTTCAACTGGTCACAATTCAACATCTCCGATGTCGATACGCCAACGGCAAATCTCAATATTCGGGTCACGGTACTTCCGACGGACGGTATTTTGGAGTTTTACAACACAGGGACTTCTTCTTGGACGGTGGTAACGGCGAATCAAGTGATTAGTAAGGCTTCAATTGACGCCGGGAACCTACGATTCGTTCCCGATTTGAATGAATCGGGTATTGACGCATATGCGAACACGGGAACCGGGAATCTCCAGCAGGACTACGCTAAGTTTATTTATCAGGGCTACGACGGTGTTGCGAATAGCACAAGCGCCGATATGAACATCGATATCACACCGGTAGCAGACAAACCACTATTGACTGTCACAAATGCCGCTTCTGTTGTTGTGGTGAGTAACAGCTGGGAAACGCTGGCGAACGTGGATAGCTCGTCAACCAATGCAGGAACTGGGTCAGTCGAAGGGTGGACTTTATTGACATCGCCGGAAGGACAGGGCGGCGGCGTCAATGGCTTTGAGGTTTGGACCCAAGGTGATGTGCAGCAGCGTCAGGACGGTGGATACAACGCCTTGTTTTCTGCCTCTGGAAATGGTTCCAACTGGCTGGAATTGAATGATTCGGCGGGAACGTTGGTGCAGACACTGGGCATCCAGCGATCATTGCCGACCGAGGCCGGAAAGCTGTATGAGATTTCGTTTGACACGGCCGGACGCCCTGGTTTTGACGGTACATATACTGCGATTAGTCTTCAGGTGGATGGTGTTACCGTGGCTACGCATGCCGGTACAAGCCCACAAAATAGCCTGGATTGGAAGAATCTGAAGTACAGCTTCGTCGGTGATGGTTCAGCGCATACGATTTCATTGTTGACCTCCCCAACGTCCTTCAACAGCGGTGGGCGGGGTGCAATGCTTGACGATTTTAGTGTCACCAAGTACCAGGGCGTGATTGCCGGTAATGCGTCGAGTGGAGCGAAGACAGATATCAACCTGGCGTCGTATGTAACAGCTGCATTGGTTGATGCGGATACCTCGGAATCCTTGAAAGTGACCTTCTCCAGTCTTCCCGTCGGCGCACAGATTATTTCGTCTGGCAACACCTATGACATCGTCAGTGGCAGTATCACGATTCCCGGCGTTGAACTGAGCACGGCGGTTTTACGCATCAACAGTTCGTTTACGGGTGATCTGCACGCCCAAGTGTCGGCCACGGCAACCGAAGGTGCCAATGGTGACGTCGCAACGACTGCGGTACAAACCATGGATGTGCACATTGTGGCGTCCGGTCTGCAGGTCGTGGATATCGCCGATCCTTTCTCCAATCTTTCGTTGACGGGAACAAGCAGCAGCGAAACGATGGCGGGCGGGGCAGGTGCCGATACGATCCGCGGACTCTCCGGAAATGATAATTTGTACGGCAATGACGGCAACGATCTGCTGATTGGCGGTAAGGGGAACGATACTTTGTATGGTGGCGCCGGTTCAGATATCTTCCGATGGGAGCTGAACGACGGTGGGTCGACGAGTTCCGTTACCGTCGATACCATCAAAGACTTCAATACCGCGTTACCAGGTGCCGGGGGCGACACTCTCGATTTGCGTGATTTGTTGAGTCCAACAGGCGGTACAGCTTCCGGGCTAGACAACTTCCTGCATTTCCGTCTCGATGGAAGTGGGAATACGGTGATCGATATCAGTACGACGGGTCAGTTCAACGACAACAATAACGTTGGTGGGCCGCCGTCAAACGTGAGCAACCGTGACGACCAACAGATTGTTCTTCAGGGTGTAAATCTGATCGGTAGTTTCACCAGTGACCAGCAGGTGATCCAGGATCTGCTGACCAAGGGCAAGCTCATCGTTGACTGAACTTGAAAGTTTCCGTCCCACCCGTACCGACCCTTAAAAAGTCGGTGCTGGCGAGACGGCGGTTCAGTCGTGCAATCGTGAGCGACTCACAATGGATTCTTGATCCCCGGCCCCGTCGCGCCGTCAAAGCCCAGTTCGATCAAGGCGGCAAGTTCTTCGTCCGTGGTTACGCCTTCGGCCAGTACCAGTACGCCAATGCCGTGTCCAATGGATGAAACGCCGCGCAGGAACGCCTGGTTGCCCGGGTTGTTCTCGATGCCACGGACGAAACTGGCGTCGACCTTCAGGTAATCGAGGCCGATGTCGTGTAATAGCCCGACCTGGCTGAACTGACGCCCGAAGTGCTCGATGCCGACTCGGCAGTGCAGGCTTTTGAGTTCCCGGCACAGGGCGCGGAATTCTTCGAAATGACGCAAGGCACCGGGTTCGGAAAGTTCCAGCCACAGGCGACGTCCGGCGTGGCCGTGCTTGCGGATCATGCTGACCAATCGCTCGCGGAAACCGGGTACTTCAATAGAACTGGCCGAGAGGTTGATGGCCAATCCGGGCAGGCTCGGTTCTGCAGACAACACGACCAAGCCCTGCGTCACTGCGGCCAGATCCAGTTCATGGGTCAGGTTCAGGCGTTCCGCCATCGGTAAGAAGCGGCCAGCCGGTAACCATTCGCCGCTGGCATTCAGCTTGATTCGTAGCGGGCATTCGCGGTGAAGCAGGGTGCCGCTCGCGGTCGTCACCGCAAAAGCGCCCAAGGTGACCCACTGTTGCGCAATGGCTTCCTGGATCAAGCCGGTCCATTCTTTGGTACTCAACGGAGCATCGCCGTGGCCAGCAATGACGGCCTCGCGTGGGGTCGTGCTGTTGTCGGCTTCCGCGCCCGCCAATGCCGAGTCAAGTTGCGACATCAAGGCGCCGAGTGATAAACCGCGCGGAAACTTGGTATAGGCGATGTAGGCGCTCGAACCCGATTCAAAGAAACCGGCCGTGCCCGTGGCGATGGTTCCGCTCAGCGCACTGGATGCGGTCTGGGCGTCGACCTGGCCGAGCAGCAGCAAGGCGAAATCGGCACCATTCAGCCGCGCGGCCACGCCCTCGGCATGTTCGTCAAGCTGGGTGCTCAACCCTGTGCCGACGCGCCTGAGCAAATCATCGGTGGCGGCGCGGCCGAGGCGACGATTTATCCCAACCAGATCGGGGATGCGGATCAGCATCAGGGTGCCGCCCGATGAATCATCACCTTCCAATGCCATACGCAGCTGGGCCATGAAAAAATCCCGATTCGCCAATCCCGTCAGGGGGTCGCAATTGGCTTCAAGGCGGACGGCTTCGAGACGCGCGGCTTCGTCGGCGAACATGGTTTTCAGTCGATTCACGGTGGCATTCATGGCGACCGCCAATTGCCGCAGTTCGGGAACCTCGGGTTCGTCGATCGTCGTGAAGCGGCGCTCGGTGATCGCTTGCGCCTGGTCAATGACCGCTTGCAAAGGGCGTTTCAGACGGCGCAGGATCAGGCTCCCGAGATAACCGCCAATCAACCCGGCGATCGAGACGGCAAGGACCATTTCCAGCGCGCTTTTCCACAGCGCCTCGTAGGCAAAACTGCTGTTGCTTTTGAGCACCACGGTGCCGAACTGGGTCCAGCCACTCGAGATTTGTGCTTGCCCCGGCGCCGCGTTGATGGGCAGGCGCTGGATGAACCATGCTGGCACGGCGTGCGTTTGCTCGCTGGCGGCGCGATGTACCAGTGGTTTGTTCATCGGATCGAAAACATCGATCGATTCGTAATGGCCGCTATCGAAGAGTGCCGCTACCGCCAGCTCAACCGTCACCGCGTCCGGTTGCTGCTGGCTGAGCGAGAGCGCCAGTGCCGAGGCGTTGTCCTCGTTCTTCATCGTCAGTTGCTGTTCGAGGTAGGCACGGGCCGAGAGCAGCGAGGCGAGCAGGCTGCCGGTGAGCGCCAGCAGTGTGCTGATGATGATGGCAAGCCAAAGTTGGCGATACATCGACATGGGAAGTCTCCTAGCTTGTTTGCTGTGCAAAGCGAGAATGGATCGCTTGCATGGGATTATTCGAAACCTTCGTTGCGGGCGCGCTGGAGCAGATCCTGCCAACGCGAGAGTTGGCCGGTGCCGGCCTTCTTGGCCGAGTTTTCGGCAACGCCGGTCCAGATGGCCTCACTGTTAAAACTGAACACCGGATGCAGGTCAGTGCGTTGTGACGCCGGGCGGATGTCCGGCACCAGATTGTCGAGCACCAATGGATCGGCATTCGGCGCCGGGTAATAGGCGAGCACCATGTGTGCCTGCAGGATTGGGCCGCTCGTGCCTTCCAGTTTCGCCTTGACGTAAACCAGACGCAACTTTGCCAGGGGGACGCCGACCTCCTTCAGCGAGTAGTACTTGGCAATGGCGAAATCTTCGCAATCGCCACGCCCCTGACCGATCGTTTCGACTAGCGTCGCCCAATAGTCGCTTTGCTCCCAGATCGACTGGTCGTCGTCAAAGGTGACGTTCTTGTTGAAATAATCGTTGATACGTTTTAGCTTGTCAGGTTCTTTCAGGTTCTTTGCCGCGACCAGGGTTTGCTGCCATTCCTTGAACACAGGCAGGCGTGCCGCACTAAATCGTGCCGACAATTGTTGCTGCAATTGTTCGAAATTGAAGGCCACCACGACGCCACACCAAAGTAATAGAAGTGCGAGCACAAATTGCTGCGGCATCGACACGAGGCTGAAAGCCGACCGTGTTCGACGCACTTCAAGGTGGCGGAAGAAGTCTGAAATCATGCCTATAATCACCAACTTTTCAAGGCCTTGGCGTCGATTTATTTATGTTCAAACAAACAAAAATAGCGGTCATCACAGCGAGCATTTTCCTGCTTTCGGGCTCGCTGTGGGCAAACGAATCGAGCAATGGCCAGCAAGCGTTGAAAGATGTGATGCAGAAGGCGGCGCTGAATAGTCCGGAAGTGCTCGCTAAATGGCATGCTTTCACCGCTGCCGAAGCCGAAGTGGATGTCGCACGCGGTGCCTTGCTGCCCAAGGTAGATGTGACCGCCGGAATTGGCCGTGAAATCTTGCGCCAACCCACGGTCGATGAGCTGCGGTATCGGCGTGACGGCGTTACCATCACTTTGAACCAGATGCTGTATGACGGATTCACGGCGATTGGTGATGTGAAGCGTCTGGGCAAAGCCAAATTGACGCGCTATTTCGAACTGCTTGATGTGGCCGAAGCGACCGCCTTGGAGGCCGCCCGCGCCTATCACGACGTGATGCGTTATCGCGCCCTGATGACGCTGGCCGAAAATAACTACGTCGAGCATCGGGCGGTCTTCGAGCAACTCAAGCAGCGCACAGCGTCCGGTGCTGGTCGTCGCGTCGATCTTGAACATGCCGAAAGTCGACTCGCTCTTGCCGACATCAACCTCACCACCGAGCAGGCCAATTTGCACGACGTTACAGCGCGCTATATGCGCATCGTGAACGAACCGCCGGCGGCGGCGATTGCCGCCCTGACGGGTCACGACAAGGGTTATCCGGACACCGTCAAGGCGGCACTGGAACTCTCGTTCAAACACAATCCGACCCTGCGCGCTGCCGTCGAAAACATTGAAGCAGCGCAATATGATCTTGATGCGCGACGTGGTGCCTACCATCCACGCTTGGATTTCCGGGTTCGGTCCGAACATAACGAAAACTACCAGGGCACGCCGGGAACTCGCAGCCAGCAGGTCGCCGAACTCATTCTCAACTACAACATCTTCAACGGTGGTTCGGACGTTGCGCGGACGCGGCAATACGCCGAACGGCGTAGCCAGGCCATCGATTTGCGCGACAAAGCCTGTCGCGATATTCGCCAGACGCTGGTGATTGCCTATAACGATGTGCGCCGGTTGAAGTCTCAGCTTGTCTTCCTTGGCATTCAGGTCAAGGCGGTCGAAAAGACGCGCGAAGCGTATCGCGCCCAGTTCAACATCGGCCAGCGCTCCTTGCTGGATATGCTGGATACCGAAAACGAAGTGCTCAACGCGCGACGCGCCGAGGTCAATGCCGAAATCGATTATTCCTTTGCCCATTTGCGCACCTACGCCGGCATGGGGCGTTTGCTTTCTGAGTTCGGCCTGAAGCACACCGAGCGCGACAATCTGCCGACGGAAGATGATTTCAGCGTCGTCCCGCTGGCCGAGATTTGTGGTGCGCAGGCACCATCAGTGATTGAAATCGACAACACGGCGCTCACCGCGCGCGCGCTGCAGCAACTCGAAAAACTCAAACCTGCGGCCAAACCCGTGGTCGTCGGTGCTGCCGGAGCTGGTACGGTGGTTGCTGCGCCAGTGAATTCAGTGAGCGCGGCACAAGCCGCCGAACAATCCTTGCGCGATCGCCTGACGGCGTGGGCGGCAGCCTGGTCGGCGCGAGATATCAACGCCTACCTGGCCTTCTATGGCAACGGATTCACGCCAGAAAAGGGTGGCAGTCGTGACGCCTGGAAGGCACAACGTCAGGCTCGCTTGACTCGTCCCGGCCAGATCAAGCTTGAACTGTCTGAACTGCAAACTACCGTAAATGGCGAGTCGGCCGACATCATGTTTTTGCAGAAGTACGTCTCGGATGTCTATAGCGACACCTCCCGGAAAACCCTGAAATGGGTTCGTGAGGCGGGCGAATGGGTGATTCGGCAAGAACTTGCGACGAAGCAGTAGGCCAGCGGCTGTAAACGCACTACGGGCGGAAAGTTCCGCCCGTAGTCCTTGCTCATAAGCACTGCGGCGCCGTCTCGCCAGCGCCGACTTTTTGCGATCAACTCAAACGGCGGCCAGCGCTTGATCCAGGTCCGCCTTGATGTCGTCGATGTGCTCGAGACCAATCGACAGGCGCACCATGTCTTCCGACACTCCGGCTTTCTTCATTTCCTCGGGGCCTAACTGACGGTGGGTCGTGGTCGCCGGGTGGCAGGCCAGGCTCTTGGCATCGCCGATATTGACCAGACGCGTGATCAATTTCAATGCGTCCTGGAATTTCGCGCCGCCGTCGCGTCCGCCCTTGACGCCGAAAGACAGGATCCCTGAGGCGCGGCCACCGCAGTATTTCTGGATCAATGCGTTGTCGGCATGATCGGGCAGGCCGGCGTAATTGACCCAACTGGCTTTCGGGTGGTTCTTGAGGTAATTCGCCACGGCTAGCGTGTTGTCGCAGATGCGGTCCATGCGCACCGCCAGCGTTTCAATGCCCTGCAGAATCTGGAAGGAATTGAAGGGCGAGATGCAGGCGCCCATGTTGCGTAGTGGCACCACGCGGGCACGGCCAATGTAGGCGGCAGCACCAAGGGCTTCAGTGTAGACCACGCCATGATAGGAAACGTCGGGCGTGTTGAGACGCTTGAAACGCTCCTTGTGCTCGGCCCAGGGAAACTTGCCGGAATCGACAATGACACCGCCAATGCTAGTGCCGTGGCCGCCGAGATACTTGGTCAGGGCATGCACGACGATGTCGGCGCCGTGCTCGAACGGCCGGCACAGATAGGGCGTCGGCACCGTGTTGTCCACGATCAGCGGGATGCCAGCATCGTGCGCAATCTTGGCGAGAGCGCCGATATCGACCACGTTGCCGAGCGGATTGCCAATCGACTCGCAAAATATGGCCTTGGTGCGGCCATCGATCAGCGGCTTGAAGGAGTCCGGATTGCGGTAGTCGGCAAAACGTACCTCGATGCCGTATTGCGGCAGCGTGTGGGCGAACAGGTTGTAGGTGCCGCCGTAGAGTGTTCCAGCCGAGACGATGTTGTCGCCGGCTTCCGAAATCGTCTGGATCGCGTAGGTAATCGCCGCCATGCCGGAGGCAAGACCAAGGCCACCGATGCCGCCCTCAAGTTCGGCCATGCGCTGTTCGAGCACGGCGGTGGTGGGGTTCATGATCCGCGTGTAGATATTGCCGGCGACCTTCAGGTCGAACAGGTCGGCACCGTGTTGCGTGTCGTCAAAGGCGTAGGACGTGGTCTGGTAGATCGGCACCGCTACGGCCTTGGTCGTGGGGTCGGGGCTGAAGCCGCCGTGGACGGCGATCGTTTCTATTTTCATGGGTTTCCTCCTGGGCGTTTAGGGTGTGGCGATTGTAGTGGCACTACAGTCGGGCAGAAAGCGTCCGAGCAGGGCATTGTAGGTTTCCGGTCGCCAGAAGCGGTGACCCTGGGCAAGGAATGCTTCGATTTCATTGTTGTCGGGCATGGAGCGATAGTGTCGTTGGGTCTTGTCCTGAATGATGGTGTGCAAACTACCGCCACGTTCGAGCGTGGAGATTGCGTCCAGCAAGGGTGGAATGGCGCACGGGTAGAGCTCGGCAATCTTGCTCAGCAAGTCATCATCGTCGCCGTAGGGGAGGCAGGCCGTGGCGATTAGAGGCCCAGTGTCTATTCCCGCATCGATGAAGTGCAGACTACAACTCAGTTCGCGACGTCCAGCGGCGATACTGCGCATCGGAGCAAACAGGCCGGCGAATTCGGGCAGAACACCGGGGTGGATGTTGACGATGCCATGGCGCGGGATGCTGATCGCCGGCAGTTTGAAGATGTGACTGAAGCGCGCGGAAATGATCAGATCGGGGGCAAACGTTTTCAGGTTGGCGATGGATTCAGCGCTGTTGATGTCGTCGATCACGCTGTAGTCGTAGCCATGCGTGCGAGCCAGTGCCGCGAAACTTAGCCACTCGCCGGTGTCAGTGGAGCGATCGATGAGCGGAAAGATCCGCTCGAGAGGCAGAGTGCGCTCCAGGAAGGCGATTTCGGCAAGCACCGGGATTGCTGTTTCGGCCGGGCGGACCTTGTTCGAGAGCAGGACCTGTATTACATGCCCAGTGAGTTGAGGCAACAAGTGATTGAGAAAAATCGCGCCATGTAGATCACGTTTGATGCAAAGAGTCAGTCGCACTTGCTTCCTTCCGGACAGCTATTGATGATTTCGGCGACATCCAACAGCGGTAGTGGCGGGTAGCGGCCAAGACGCTGAGCGATGCGCAGATTGATCAGATATGAGAAGCGGCGCGGCAGTTCGATGGGAATGTTCGCTGCCACTGTGCCATCACGCAGGATGCGCAAGGCCTGGCGGGCGCTGAAGCGGCCCACCTGATCATAGCGATTGACCACCCCGAACAATGCATCCCCACGCACAACCGGTGCTTCTGCCGCCGCGAAAACCGGAATGCCGTGTGCAACAGCTGCCCCCGTGACGATCTGTCGATGGGTGTTGAGAAAGGTGTCCGGTGACATGTAGATGAGGTCGACGCCAGCTTTGGCCAGGGCGTCGATTCGCGGTGTCAAGGACGCGACTGCAGGTTTACCGGCGGCATCCAGATCAAGGCTTTCTTCAACCAACGTGTAGCCGAAACGTGGCGCCAGGGCTTGCAGTTCATCGCGGCTGGCCTTGGAGTTCGGTTCGGCGGGGTTGAGCAGAAAACCGATACGACGGAAATCAAAATAGGTACGCGCCGCCCGGATCTGTTCCTCGACTGGCAGCAGATACAGGGTGCCGGTCACATTGCGCTTGGACGAGGCGAGTGTCGGCACCACACCAAGATCCACGGGTTGCGAGACGATCATGAACATGACCGGCAGATCGGTGATGTGTCGCGCTGGATCTACTTTATCCCAGCGCCCCACGGTGGCCAGTGTGACCGTGGTGCCCCAGGTGACCAGAAGATCCGGGCGCAGACGCTTGGCCTCGGTGATAAAACCGGGAATCCGCGTGGCATCTTGTGCGGCATCGCGCAGCGTGAAACGGACGGGAATATGCTGGCGGCGGAAGTAGTCCTGGAATCCCTGACAAGCTTCCTCACAACCACGGTAGAGCAGCATCATGACGTGATAGGGCGCGACCTCAGTGGCCTTCGTGCCGGTTGCCGTATGGGCCGACAGCGCCCAAAGAGTTGCCATCAGAGCCAGCGTCAATCTCATGACCGCTGCGCTTCCCTGATCGGGATACAGAGCAACGTGCCGACCAGCATAACCGTGCCAATGGCGATCATGGCACCCGGCCAGCCCATCGTCGCCAGCCAAAGCCCGGCCCACAGCGGACCGATCATGCTGCCCAGTCGTTCCACCGTGCGTAAAACTACGGCAACCGACGTGGCACCTGCGGCGGCTCCGATTTCAGTGGCGAGGGCTTGCATCGGCGCAGCGGCGAGACCGGTGCCAGCGCCGAGACTGGCAATCCCGAGCCACAAGGCGGTTTCACCACCGAGCAGGCCGGCGAAGCCGCCAATGCCGATCAGAAGGCCGCCAACGATGGTCAGCGAGAGCCGCCAGCCGTAGCGATCAGACAGGTGTGAGGCGACCGGATTGATCGCGGCGACGAGTACGAAGTAAAGCGTCAGCGCCCGGCCAATCGCAGCCGGGCCATAGTTTTCCTGGTGCAAGGCCAGCGGAGCCAGGTAAAACAGGAAGCCGGCGAGGGCGATCTTGGCCGGAATTGCGGCGCCGAGCATCAACAGGCGGAAGCGACCGATACGCAGCAAGCGGATGACCTCAGCCAGGTTCAGTTCCGGTCCGGAATCGTCCGGCCGGCCGCGACCTGATCGCTGCGTCCTGGCGCTGAGGCGGAAGCTGACCCAGGCCAGCAGCGCCAGCAAAGCCGAGATGCCAAACACCGGCCGGAAGCCGAATTGATCGGCTAGTACACCGCCCAGCGCAGTGCCACAAATCGCCGCGATGCCGACCGCACCGACGAACAAGGCCAATCCGCGCGCACGATTGCCGGGGCCGGAAAGCAGAATCAACTGCCGCTGGCAGGCCATAGTGCCCGTGGCGTAGCCCCAGGCACAGAGCGCGCGGGCCGGCAAGAGCTGCCAATAATCGGCGGCCAGTGCCGTCCAGGAAAATCCCACCAAGGCGAGCCCCACTCCGGCGGTAAATACACGGCTGACGCCCCACCGATCGGCCCAGCGCCCGGCAAATGGGGTCGCCAGGGCGAAGCAAAGCATATAGACGGCAATTGGCAGTCCAACTTCGGTTTCCGGGCTGAGCCCCGAGGTGCCGGTGGCAAAGCCCTTGATGTACAGCGGCAAAAAAGCGCGCGACATTTCTTCCGTCAGAATCAACAGGAACAACGGCAGACGTAAGGCTTGCAGACGTTCGGCGGTGCTTGGTGCGGCATGGCCGGGGCCAGACAAGGTGCCGAGCAACGCTCCCAACATTTCGCGGAAGATGAGTACGGCGACCAGCAGGACGACGGCGACGTCGGCGCTCAATTCACTTAGGCGACGAGCGATGAAGCCGGCGTCGGCAATCGCTTCGAGCCGGCCGTGGTTTCCGATTGTCCGCTGTACATTGTGACCTGGTCGCGCTTCGGTGACACGCTCAGCCAGTGCTTGGTTACTGTTGTCGGTTAGGCGCAGTGCCGCCACTTCAGGATTGCGCGCCATAAAGGTAGTGAAGGAATCGGCGACGCCCGGCAATTTTTCGAGCGGGATACCGAGCTCCGTGGCGCGCACGATCTTGCTCGCCAGGAAATCGGCGGTGCGCTCCACCTTGGCCTCAATCGCCGGCGCGAGTGCGGTGGCGAACATGCTCTGCGCGTTCCAGGCAACCGATGCGCCAGCAACTACTGTGGTCAGCAAGGTCGCGCTCATCACGGTGCGGCGCAGGGCAGTTTGGGTCAGCGTGTGGCGTCCCAGCCAGACCAGTAAGCCCGACGTGGCAAGCATCGTGGCCAGCATGGCCATACCAATACGTGGCCATAGCGTAGCAGCCATGCGGGTGGCCTGGACTTCCAGTGGGCCCGGCGCCGCATAGGCAATCAGTCCGGCCGTAACTTCGTCGGCTTCGTCGCGAATCACCACACCCAACCACGGCCCTTGCTCGCCGCTGCCATGCAGAAAGCCACGAGATTTTTGCAGGGGCTGCCATTCCGGGGCAGGGAGCACTTCCCCGATTCGCGATGCCTCGTCGGCATGCACGATACGCGGACTGGAGTTGTCGGTGACAAACACGGCAATCGCGGCGAGCCCATCATCAGCTTGCCTGATTGCCGTCAGTGTGGCGTCCAGCCCAGTCATTTCGTCGGCCTGCAGGCCGGTGCGTTGGCCCGTTTGCAGTGTCGATTCGACGCCTGCGGCCATGACCTCGATACGCGACAGGGTCAAGTCGGTCAGCAAGTGGTGGTGCTTGTTCAGCAACATCACACCAAGCAAACCAAGCGCCAAACACTGGGCGGCGATCAGGATCAGACCCAAACGAACCCAGGGTACAGTATTGGCAGTGCCAGGGGTTTGCGAAGATTTAGGTGATGTAGCGGCCACGGAGGCGGATAGAGAGAATAGGTAGCCGGATCAATTCATAATAACATCTGTCACCATGCGCTATCCGTCCCTATTTCGTTCCTGGCTATTCTTCCTCGCTGTAGCTTTCGGCGCGTTGTCCATGTCTGCGCACGCGGCCGAAAAACGGATCGCCCTGGTCATTGGCAATTCCACTTACTCTGGCTCGCCACTGAAGAATCCATCGAACGATGCCCGGGCCATGGCCGTAAAGTTGAAGCGCCTCGGCTTTGATGTGGTTGCCCGCGAAAATCTACGCACTCGTGATATCGGTACCACCTTGCGTGATTTCCGTAGCCGCCTGCAACCGGGTGCTGTGGCGCTGTTTTTCTACGCTGGGCACGGCTTGCAGCTCAAGGGCATCAACTACCTGCCGACGGTGGATGCGAACATCTCGAACGAAGATGATGTGCCGCTTAACAGCATCAACATCAACCAGTTGCTCGACATCATGGACGACGCCAAGACGCGCCTCAATCTGGTTTTCCTTGATGCCTGTCGTAACAACCCTTTTACCCGCCGCTTTCGTTCCGCCGACGGTGGTTTGGCGCGGATTAATGCCCCATCCGGGACGCTGATCTCTTTTGCAACACGTCCCGGCAGTGTGGCGTCGGACGGCGATGGCGATCATGGCCTCTACACCCAGCACCTGCTGACCCAGATCGAAATCCCCAATCAGCCCATCGAGCAGAATCTCAAGCGTGTCGTCGCGGGCGTCAAGAAGGCATCTGAAGGCGCGCAGGAGCCATGGATGGAAGGCAGTCTGGATGGCGATTTCTACTTCGTTGGCGGGCCGGTGGCGAGTGCTGCTACCGCAGCCCCTGTAGTCGTTAGCGGCATCGGTGAGTCGGCGAGCTTCGAGTTGAGTTTCTGGGACAGCATCAAAACCAGCGACAGTGTTGATGACTATCGCGCTTACCTGGGCAAGTATCCGCAGGGCCAGTTCGCCCCACTGGCGGAAGCCCGCTTGCGGCGCCTTGTGCCGTCGAAACCGGCCGATGCCGAGGGCGTTGCCGACCGTACGACGACGACTACTCCTGTGACTACTTCTCCGGTTCTCCGTGACTGCCCGGAATGCCCCGAATTGACGGTCATTCCTGCCGGCAAGTTCATGATGGGCGGCAGCGCGCGCGAAGCCGGCAGTGGCGAGAACGAACGGCCGCGCCATGAGGTGCACATACCGAAGCCGCTAGCGGTTGGGCGCTACGAAATCACCCTTGGGCAGTTCGCCGCCTTCGTCAAAGCGACCAGTTATGCGGCCGAGACATCTTGCAACATCTGGGTTGGCAACGAGTGGACCAATCAGCCCGGGCGCCATTGGCGCAATCCCGATTTTTCGCAGGATGACAATCATCCCGTGGTCTGCGTCAACTGGAACGATGCCAAGGCCTACGTGGCCTGGTTGTCGATGCGTACCGGCAAGCCCTATCGCCTGCTGTCCGAATCGGAATGGGAATATGCGGCGCGTGGTGGCACCCGCACTTCGCGCTACTGGGGCGACGACTCGGCACTCGCTTGCGACTACGCCAACGTGCACGATGCCACCGCGCAGTCGAGCCGCAATTTCTCCTGGGAGCACCACGAGTGCCATGACGATGTGGTCGAGACCGCTCCGGTGGGCAAGTTCAAACCGAATCCGTTTGGTCTGTACGACATGCTGGGCAATGCATGGGAGTGGGTTGAGGATTGTCAGAACGTCAATTACATCGGCGCCCCGACCAACGGTTCGGCCAGACTCGGCGACGATTGCCCAAAGCGCGTCTATCGCGGCGGTGGCTGGAGCGGACCAGCCTTTCCTCGTGCGGCGGTACGGAATGGCAATGCGGCGAATTATCGCAGCCAGTTGCTCGGCATCCGCGTGGTGCGACCGGCGCCTTGATCGGCGCTGGCGATTGCCGTCGTCGCTAGAAAATCCCGCTGCTTAAGCCCGTCGCAAAGGCGGCACCCAATTCTTCACCCCGCGTCAGATCGGCAGGCTGGACGATTTTTGGCGCCAGGATTTGTTCGGTGCTTTGGGCGTTAGTACAGACAATCAGCGGGGCAGCAATGGCGCGGAGGCGCCAGCCCGTGGCGATGCGCTCAATCTGCCGCGCGGCATTGTGGCCGTCGCTGCCAGCGCAAACCAGCGTCGCATACGGGCGCCCATTCAGGTGCTCCAGCATCGGGTAATAGCAGCGGTCGAAGAAATCCTTCATCAAACCGGCGATGCCCGCCAGATTCTCGGGCGTGGCGAAAATGAAACCATCGGCCCGGAGCAAATCGTCCACATTCGTGACAAGTGCATGGCGCAGCAGAGTGATGACCTGCACTTCGCTACTCGCGCCACGAACCACGGCCCGCGCCATCTGTTCGGTGGCACCGGTGACTGAGTGATACACGACCAGTAGCGTTTTGAACGACGCGCTGGGCAATGTGCTGTTGAGTGAATCCGAGGGTTGGTTCATCATGTGCCGATTATGAAACGAATTCTGCTCCTACTGCTTTGTCTGCCGGCCCTCGCGTGGGCCCAGGCGCTTGAAATCATCCCCTTGCAGTACCGCATGGCCGACCAGTTGTTGCCTTCCTTGCTGCCCTTTGTCGAGCGCGGCGGTGCGTTGAGTGGCAGCAACGACAAGCTTTTTCTGCGGGCTTCAAGCCGTAATCAGGCGGAGATCAGGCGGCTGGTGGCCGAACTTGATGTGCCGCTGCGGCGTTTGATGATCAGTGTGCGGCAGGAAGGCGAAGGCGAGGACTCTGTACGCGGCGGCCGGATCAACGGTTCAGTGACATTCCGCGATGGAAAAGTCGGTGCTGGCGGGACGGCGCAGGTTTTCTCATCGTCGCGTGCTGGCAACGATCGCGTCAGCCAACAGGTGCAAACCATCGACGGTGGCCACGCTTCCATCGTGGTGGGGCAGTCGCTCTGGGTGCCGCTACGCCAGATTGTGATGGGGCCGGGTGGCGCCGTAGTGTCCGAGACGCTTGTCCAGCGTGATCTCGGCACTGGCTTTGTCGCGGTGCCGCACGTGTCTGGGAATCGCGTCAGCATTGAAGTCAGTCCGCGTCATGACACGCCCGGCGCGACGCCGTTTGATACGCGCATTGAGCGCCTTGTGACCACGATTAGCGGTCCCCTCGCCGAGTGGATTGTGCTGGGTGGTAGCATTCTGGATGGCGCCGAGCAGGGGACCGGAAATTCCTGGGGCACGCGTTCGGCGAGTAGTCAAAGGCGAGTGTTGCTCAAGGTTGACGAGTTACCTTGAGCAGACTCCATCCGGCGATTCGATGGTCGGCAATTGTTTGAAATACGGATAGGAAAATCGACTTATGTTTGACATTTTAGGAACGCTTCTTGTTGGCTTGGTGGTCGGCTTTATCGCCCGTGCGATCAAACCCGGCGACGATAAATTGGGCTTGATCATGACAGCGGTACTCGGTGTGGCTGGGTCATTTCTGGCCAACTACGCCGGATTCGCGTTGGGTTGGTACAAACAAGGAGATACCGCTGGCTGGATTGCTGCCGTGGTGGGCAGCATTGTCTTGCTATTCGCCTACAGTTTGATTAAAGGCAAGCCAGTCTCTGAGCCGTCCAGCGGAGCTTGACCGATCAGATAACCAAGCTGATCACGGTTTGGCGAATGGACGGACACGGTAAGATGCCGCGCCCGCCCCACTATTTGCCGTGACCGATCTCGAACGTATCTTTTCCACTGAAGGCCCTCTGGCGGTTGCCATCGAGGGCTTTCGGGCGCGTCCGCAACAAGTGGCGATGGCGGCCCGGATCGCGACTGCGATCGGGACCAACGGTGTGCTGGTGGCCGAAGCCGGCACGGGGACGGGCAAGACTTTTGCCTACCTGGTGCCGGCGCTGCTTTCGGGTGGCAAGGTGATTATTTCCACCGGCACCAAGACCTTGCAGGATCAACTCTTCAAGCGCGACTTGCCGACCGTGCGTGATGCGCTCGGGGTCGGGGCCAGCATTGCCCTGCTCAAGGGGCGGGCCAATTATCTGTGTCCCTATCACCTTGAGCGTTCGCTGTCGGCGGCACGACTGGCCAGTCGCGAAGAGGCTGCGCATCTACGCAAGATTGCCCGGTTTGCCGAGCGCACGCATTCTGGCGACAAGGCCGAGTGCATTGATGTGCCGGAAGATTCGGCGGCCTGGATGGTGGCGACCTCGACGCGTGAAAACTGTCTCGGCCAGGAGTGTCCGCACGTCAAGAGCTGTTTTGTGATTGCGGCGCGCCAGGAGGCGCTGGTGGCCGATGTCGTAGTGGTCAACCACCACTTGTTTTTCGCCGACGTGATGCTCAAGGACGATGGCATGGGTGAGTTGCTGCCGGCGTGCAACACGGTGATTTTTGATGAGGCGCACCAGTTGCCCGAGGTCGCCGGCCTGTTTTTTGGCGAATCGGTGTCGACCTCGCAGATCATCGATCTGGCCCGCGATACGCGCATGGAAGGGCTGGCAGCGGCCAAGGATTACGCGCCGTTGCAGGATTCTGCGGCCCGTCTGGACAAAGCCGCGCGCGACCTGCGTCTGGCTGTGAAAGGCGAAAACCTTCGTCTGACCGCCACTCGCGCGGCCGAAGACACGGCCTTCGATGCGGCGCTGGACGGTTTGCAGGAGTCGCTGGTTGATCTCGATAAGCATCTCGAATCCCAGGCCGCGCGTGCTGAAGGTCTGGCCAATTGCCTACGCCGCACGCAGGAGATGCAATTGGCCCTGAAGCGCTGGCGTGGTGGCGATAAAGGTGAGGGCGACGAGGTCGTGCAATGGGTTGAAGTCTATTCGCAGGCGCTATCGCTGAACCTCACGCCACTCGATATCGCACCGATTTTCCAGCGCCAGATGGAGGGCCATCCACGCGCCTGGATTTTTGCCTCGGCGACGCTGGCGGTGGGGAACAACTTCTCGCACTACTGTGGCGAACTCGGTCTCGACAATGCCGAGACCGCAAGTTGGGGCAGCCCGTTTGATTACGAAAAGAATTCGCTGCTGTGCGCGCCACAGGGCATGCCCGATCCGAATAGTGCTCTCTATCAGGAGGCAGTCGTTGCTGCGGCCTGGCCGGCGATCCGAGCTTCGGCCGGGCGCGCTTTCGTTTTGTGCACCTCCTTGCGTGCCATGCGCCGTATCCGCGAACTGTTGCAGGAAAAGCTCGAGGGCGAAGGTCTGGATTTTCCGCTACTGATGCAAGGGGATGGCACGAAAACCGCGCTACTGGATCGGTTTCGTTATCTTGGCAATGCCATCCTGGTTGCCAGCCAGAGTTTCTGGGAAGGCGTCGACGTGCGCGGCGAGGCGCTTTCGCTGGTGGTGATCGACAAGCTGCCATTTGCCCCGCCCGACGATCCGGTATTGGCGGCACGTATCGACAAGCTGCGTGCGGCCGGGCGCAATCCCTTCATGGACTATCAGTTGCCGCGCGCGGTGATCAGTATGAAGCAGGGCGCCGGGCGCCTGATTCGCGACGAAAGCGATCGTGGCGTGTTGATGATTTGTGACCCGCGCCTGATCGACAAACCCTATGGCAAGGCAATCTGGCGTTCGCTTCCTGCAATGCGGCGGACGCGCGAGATCGCCGACGTCGAAGCCTTCTTTGCGCGCGAAACGGGTGCCGGTGAAAGCCTTGAGTGCGTGCCGGTAGAATTGTTGCCATGACTTCCACCGCCAACCCTGATTGCACCCTTCGCGCCCATCACCTCAATGCCGGATGCCAGTGCGCCTCGCTCGATCGCGCACAACTGGAGCGCGAACTCGAAACCGTGAGTCCGGGTTTTCACGACGCTGTGATGAATGGACGGCCGCACTTGTTCGCTAGTTCGGTGGTGTATGTCAGCGAACCGGATTTGCGGGAAATGGCGACTCTGATTACGGCGATCGATCGCGTTGTCCGCTTGCCCGCGTATCAGGAGCATGTCCTGGCCTGGGCACCAGTGATCGCGCAGCGACTTTCTCCGACGGTGATGGCGACGTCGCCGGGCGGAGTGTTTCTCGGCTACGACTTTCATGTCGGTGATCCGGCGACGAACACGCCACCGCAGCTGATCGAGATCAATACCAATGCCGGTGGTGGTTTGCTTAATGCGCTGTTGGCGCGGGCGCAGTTTGCCTGTTGCGACGATGTCTCCGCGCATTTGACCGGCGATTTGGGCGACGACAGTCCCGAGCATCTCTTCCTGGCCATGTTCAGGACAGAATGGCAGCGTGGTGGCGAGTCCGTGTGCCGTGTCGCCAGAGCCGACTTTTTGCCTTTGCCACGGCGAATTGCGATCGTCGATGAGACGCCCGAAACGCAGTACCTGCAACCCGAGTTCGTCCTTTTCCAGCGCCTGTTTGCCAGTGCCGGCATCGATACGGTGATTTGCGATCCGCAGGATCTGCTATTTTGTCACGGCACCTTGTGGCACGGCGAGGACCGGATTGATCTGGTTTACAACCGGCTCACCGATTTCGCCCTGGAGGCACCCGGTAGCGCCGCCCTGCGCGAGGCCTATCTGGCCGGCGGCGTGGTGGTGACGCCGCATCCGCGTGCCCACGCGCTGTATGCCGACAAGCGCAATCTGGTGGCTTTGAGTGACGATGGCTTGCTGCTTTCATGGGGTGTGGATGTCGCCACGCGCGCAGTTCTGGCGGCTGGCATTCCACGCACCGAGCTGGTTCGGCGCGAGGATGGCGATCAACTTTGGGCGCGGCGCAAGCAGTTGTTCTTCAAGCCGGCGGCCGGATATGGTTCCAAAGCTACGTACCGTGGCGACAAGCTGACCAAGCGTGTGTTCGAGGAAATTCTGGCCGGCAATTACATCGCCCAGGCGCTGGTGCCGCCAACCATACGCACTCTCGCGGTCGATGGCGACGTGGTGGAACTCAAGCTCGACCTGCGCAACTACGTCTATGACGGCCATGTGCAGCTGGTCATCGCCCGGCTCTGGCAGGGCCAGACCACCAATTTCCGCACGCCGGGCGGCGGTTTTGCGCCGGTCCTGGCCGTGCCCTGCCAGGAGATCCCTTCGTCATGAGAGCTTTCGGTATCACCGGTTTTTCCGGATCGGGCAAGACCACCTTGCTGGAAGCCCTGATTCCGCGCTTCGTCGCGCAGGGCCTCAAGATCTCGCTGATCAAGCATACGCATCACAAGTTCGACATTGATCAGCCGGGCAAGGATTCGTGGCGTTTGCGCGAGGCCGGGTGCAGCGAGGTGATGTTGCTTTCAGATAGTCGCTGGGTCTTGATGCACGAGCTGCGTGGAGCCGAGCCGCCGTCGCTTGAAGAGCAACTGGCGCGTTTCTCGGCTTGTGATCTGGTGCTGGTCGAAGGCTACAAATACGCCCCGATTCCAAAGCTGGAAGTGCATCGCCCGGCCAATGGCAAGCCACTGTTCTGGGCGTCGAATCCCGAGCACATCGTGGCGATTGCCAGCGATGCCACTGTGGATGTGCCGTTGCCGGTCTTGGCCCTTGACGACCATGCCGGCATCGTCGATTTCATACTCCGGCACGAGGGACTGCAATGAGCAAGGGCATGTTGAGCTATGACGAAGCGCTGGCGCGTTTGCTGGCGGGGGCTGTGGTGATCGACGAGGTCGAAATGATCGCCACTCAGGATGCGGCGGGCAGGGTGCTGGCGCGCAATTTGGTCTCGGCTTTCGATGTGCCACCGCTGGATAACACATCGATGGATGGCTACGCCGTGCGTTGTGCCGATGTCACCGTCGCCGGTGGTCAGTTACAGGTGGCACAGCGTATTGCCGCCGGTTCGGTGGGCCACACTCTGGCGCCGGGTACGGCGGCGCGCATTTTTACCGGTGCGCCCGTGCCAGCCGGGGCCGATGCGGTGGTGATGCAGGAACTTTGCGCGCTGGATGGTTCGACGCTGACCATCAATCATGTGCCGCACGATGGCGAATGGATACGGCGGCGCGGTGAAGACATTGCCGTCGGGCAAGCGGTGCTGGTCGCCGGGCAAAAGCTCGGGGCAGCGGAACTGGGTGTGGCGGCGTCGATTGGGGCGGCACAGCTGCCGGTGTTGCGCCGCTTGCGGGTGGCGCTGTTCTCGACCGGTGATGAACTTGCTATGCCGGGCGAAGCGCTCAAACCGGGCGGTATTTACAACTCGAATCGTTACACCTTGAAAGTCCTGCTCGAAGGCTTGGGCTGCGCGGTGACGGACATGGGTATCGTGCCCGATCAACTTGACGCGACGCGTGCCGTGCTGCGCGAGGCGGCGGCAGGTCATGATCTGATCCTGACCAGTGGCGGTGTTTCGGTCGGCGAAGAAGATCACGTCAAGCCGGCAGTTGAGGCCGAGGGTGAACTGGCCATGTGGAAGATCGCCATCAAGCCGGGCAAACCGCTGGCGTTTGGTGCGATCAGAAAAGTCGGTGCCGGTGAGACGGCGGCGTTCATTGGTTTGCCCGGCAATCCGGTGTCGTCCTTCGTCACGTTCCTGATGTTGGTTCGGCCGTTTGTGCTCCAGGCGCAGGGCGCTGGCTTCAAACCGCCACGCACGCTTCAAGTGCGGGCCGACTTTGACTGGAAGGGTGATCCACGGCGTGAATTCTTACGTGTGCGCTGGAACGATGCCGACGGTCTTGAACTGTTTCCCAACCAGAGTTCGGGTGTCTTGACCTCGTGCGCCTGGGCCGATGGGCTGGTCGATAACCCGGCTGGAATGCCGATCGCCGTCGGCGAAATGGTGCGCTTCCTACCCTTCAGCGAGTTGCTATGAAAATACTGTTTTTTGCCGGGTTGCGCGAGGCGCTCGGACTATCGTCAGAAGATTTATCTTTGCCACCCGGCATGACCACGGTGGGCGAATTGCGTGCTTTTCTCGCCACGCGAGGCGAGCCCTGGACGGCGTTGGCGAGCACCAAAAATTTGCGTTTTGCCGTCAATCAGACCATGGTCGGCGCCGATGCGCCATTGACAGATGACGACGAAGTGGCCTTCTTCCCGCCCGTGACCGGCGGCTGATGATGGTCGTTATTCGCGTCCAGGAACCCGATTTCGATGTCGGTGCTGAAGTGGCTGGACTATCTGCCGGGCGCGACGATGTGGGGGCCATTGCCAGTTTTGTTGGCTTGGTCCGCGCCGACAAGGCCAGTTCCGATAGTGCGGTACAGGTCATGACTCTGGAGCATTACCCGGGCATGACCGAGAAGGCGCTGGGCGACATCGTCGAACAGGCCCAGACGCGGTGGCAATTGCTCGGTGTGCGGGTGATTCACCGCGTCGGGCGACTGGTGCCGGGCGATCGCATCGTGTTTGTCGCGGTTTCTGCGTCGCATCGCGGCGATGCCTTTGCCGCCTGCGAGTTCATCATGGACTACCTGAAGACCCGTGCCCCGTTCTGGAAGAAGGAAGAGTCTGAGCAGGGTGGCCGATGGGTCGATGCGCGCGAGACCGACGATACGGCGGCGGCGCGCTGGGAGCGCCCTTAACGCCAGGGCTCGCCGGTCACCGCCAGGGTGACCGGGGTTTGATCGAGCTTACTTCGCGACCTGGTTGCTACCGTTGGCGCCAACCGCCAGATACAGCGTGGGAGCCAGCGCGGAGAGCATTCCGTAGAGGTTCTCGGTGCTTGCCCCGGTCGTCGCGGTCCAGGTCACACCACTGTCGGCGCTCTGGATGATTGTTCCACTTTGGCCAACGGCGATAAACCGGGTGCCGTAGGAAACCGCATTCAGGTTGCTCGTAGTTCCCGCCGCGCGTGTCGTCCAGGTCGTACCATCGGTGCTGGTCAATACGGCACCGTTGTCACCGACGACAACATAGGTTGATGCGCCGTAATACGCGCCACGTAAGGCCGACGCGGTGTTGCTGGCCAGCGTTGTCCAGGTCAGACCATCGGTGCTTCGCAGCAGAGTGCCGGCCGCACCGAAAGCGAAGTAATTGCCATTGAGCACCGCAACGCCGAGCAAATCTTGTGTGGTGCCCGAGGTGGCTGGTGTCCAGGTGGTGAGATCCGTGCTGGTCACGATGGCACCACCTTTGCCGACGGCGACGTAGCGACTGATGTAGGCGATGCCGTTCAAATCGACCGGGGTGCCATTAGCTGCCACGTTATTCTTCAGCGTCCAGGTGCTCGCGTCGGTGCTGGTGATTACCGTGCCGGCGGCACCTACGGCGACGAACTGGCTGGCGGCGTAGATTGCCGCAGTCAGATCCTGGGTGGTCGGGCTGGATGCCACGGCGGTCCAGGTTGCGGCGCTGGCCGAGGCGTAACTGAACGGACCGGAGAACAGTGTGCCGCCGTCACCGACCGCGACGAGTGTGGCAACGGTGCCGTTCGATCCGGTGGCTACATTGCGCAGGGCTTTGCTGCCAAGAGCGGAATTGGCTGTCCAGCTCGCGCCGGCGATGCGCGGTGTGGCGGTCAGGGGGGCAGTGGCCGGGCCGACCGGGCTGCCATTCTGGCTAGATGTCAGAATGAAGGCATACGCGGTGTCATTCGTCAGGCCGGTCAGAATTCGCGGCGAGGTGGCGTTCATGATCGTCGTGTTGCCGGATTCGTACAGGGCGATCGTGGTGCCCAACTTGTAGTTGAGCCAGTATTCGTGACCGGCTTCTGTTGTCCAGCTAAGGGTTACGGCGTTTTCGCCGGGAGTAACGGAAAAGCCCGACGGTGCCACGCTCGGTGCCGATTCGGTGCCGAGGCAACCGGCAAGAATGAGCGGCAGTGCCAGCGAGGAAAGTGCGGTAGTGGCGATACGTCCGAAGGTCCAGTTCACGGTGATTTCCTCATGCTGTACAAACAAATTGGGTAGCCCTACATGATAGGCGAGTCCATCACGCGGTGGTGGGATGAAACATGTCGAAACATTCGGTCCCGCATTCGGTCCCACATCGGGTCGCCGCATCCGTCAGCGCAGACTACTGCAATCTGCACCAAAGATCGTACGCACCCGGAGTGGCACGCGGGTGCCATCGAGCAGTTTTTGCCACTGTGATTGATCGACATCACAGTGCCAGGTTTTGTCGCCATTTGCGAGGGTTAGCGTATAGCGCTCGAGCCGAGATCCTTCTCGTTCGTAACCCAGAGCGATCGACTTGCTGGCGGTGCTGAGATTGCCTTGCAAGGTGCCGACGGCTGGCCACATGGGCTGTCGAAAGCCTTCCTGGTTGGCCACGACCGAGCGCGCGAACTGCCAGCGATTAATACGAAATCGACAGCGTTCGTCGTAGATCGGTTCCTTGGTGTAACGGGGAACGCATTCCTTCTTGCGGGTGAAACTGCCGTCACCCATATCGACGCGTCGTTCACTACAATCTTGCCCAGCCTCAACATCGCGGTGCGAGCGTACTTCCTGGCTGCGGCTAATGGAATAGGCGCCGGACGGAAGGCTGTCGCACCAAGCGCTGTCATTGACGGCGCTGAAGCGTTCGATTGCGATGCTTCGTTGCCAGGTGTGGCCGGTAATCTCGGCTTCGGTCTCGTGAGTGGTGAAGAGCAGGTTGACCAGAAATATCAGCACCGCAATCACGCCAACCAAGCCAACCATGCCGGCCAGCAGCCAGAGTCCGAATGCGCGTTTGCCGGTACGCGGGTCGCTTGCTGGCGATGGCGAGCTGGCCGCCATTATCCGGGGCGGCGTTGTGGTTGCTGGGTTGGGCGTGGGCTTGGCGGCCGGATTGGACGCAGATGCGGCATCGACAATGAGAGCTACCGGCTTTGAGCCGTCCTGGCCGGCACCACAATTGACGCAAAACTTGGCGGCTACCGAGTTCGGTGACTCGCAATAGGCGCAGGTCCAGTCGATGCCGGCATAACGGTGATCCTTGGCCGCGACTTCCTGTCCGGCCAAGGGGAAATAGCGCCGGGCCGGATCTTGCGTTGCGCCGCACATGGGGCAATGACGGTGGCTGATACCAAGCAGACCGCGCGCGTCGCAAACCTCGCAGTCCCACAGCATCTCGTAGTAGATATCGGGCTCGGCCATGGGCCGTCTCCATCAGTGGGTGACAGAAAAAACGGAAAAGGGCCGACGAGTGATCGCCGACCCCTTTTGTCGCAGGCCGCTCCGGAAACGAGGCAGCCTTCGCTTTACTTACTTACGCTTGGTGGTGCCAGTCGCTTTTTTTACCATATCGCCGGCACTGTTCATGGCTGCCGACGAAACGCTGGCGATTTGCTCGAACGCCGAA
Source organism: Propionivibrio dicarboxylicus (assembly GCA_945902805.1). Taxonomy (GTDB): domain Bacteria; phylum Pseudomonadota; class Gammaproteobacteria; order Burkholderiales; family Rhodocyclaceae; genus CAMDMZ01. Next base: position 24,779 of record CAMDMZ010000011.1, read on the forward strand.
TTGGCGGTGGCGATGGCTTGCTGCATGGCTTCCATCATGTTGGGGCTACCGCCGGGCAGGGTCTTGAAGAATGACTGGAAGGATTCGGTCATGTCCTTGCTGCCGGAAGCGAGTTGCTCGGTCAACAGGTGGGAAAACTCGGAGCGGGCTTCGTTGCCGATGGCAGCCATTTCTTGTGCGGCGGCGACCATTTTCTTGGTGGTGCCCTGCGCATAGTCGGCACGCAGCTTCATCAGTTCAGACGGATCCTTGGCGCCGGTCTGGGCCTTGGCGTTGGCAACACCGTCTTCAAACAGAGCCTTTGCCAGTTCCGATTGAAGGGCCATCACGCGCTGCGAATTCTCGATCGAAAGCTGCGCCAGACGCATGGCAGCTTCCATGTTCTTGCGGTGTAACTCGCTGAATTGCTCGGTCTTAAAAGTCATTTCCCTGCTCCTTTATGTGGTGTTAGTGACGGGGTGGTCCCCGTATGTTGTCTCCGAATTTTGTCCTACTCTACCACCAGTGCGCTTTCCGGAGACTGATGCAGGTCAATCAAACACCAGAAAGACCACAAAAAATATCGGATTTACGCGCATACGCGATTGCGGCCGGTCGATTTGGCTTGATACAACATGGTATCGGCGGCTTCGATCAGATCGATAGGAGCCGCATTGGCGTCTGGCACCACCGTCGCCAGTCCAATGCTGATGCTGACGAATGGCAGGCCGCTGGTTGGCGCATGAGGCAGTTTCAGGGCGAGGATACGTTCGCGCAGGCGCTCGGCAATTTGCAAAGCGGCGTCGCGATCCGTTTGCGGCAGGACTACGGCAAATTCTTCGCCGCCATAACGCGCCACTAGGTCGCCGGCACGGGCGGCATTGTGTTGCAGCGAGCCAGCAACTTGAACCAAGCAAAGATCGCCCATGCCATGACCAAAGTGATCGTTGTACTGTTTGAAGTAGTCGATATCCAGAAGTAGCAGCGAGATCGGTTCTTGTTCACGCTGGCAGCGGCGGAGTTCGATCTCCAGCGCTTCATCGAAACGCCGCCGGTTAGCAATGCCGGTCAGGGCATCGATATGGGCCATGCGTTCGAGCAAGTCGGCACGCTGCTTGAGTTGCAGGTGATTGCGGACGCGGGCGCGGATCACCGGCAGGTGGAAAGGTTTGGTGATGTAGTCCACGGCACCGAGATTGAGACCCCGTTCTTCATCGCGGAAGTCGTCTTTGGCAGTGACGAAAATCACCGGAATGCCCTGTGTGACGGAATCGGATTTGAGCTGGCGACAGACCTCGAAGCCGTCCATGTCCGGCATCATCACATCGAGCAGAATCAAATCCGGCAAGGTGGTGCGGGCGATGGCTAGGGCGTCCGGGCCATTGGTGGCCACCTTGACGCGATGGTCCTGGCGCAACGCTTCGGCCAGAACCTGGATGTTGGTCGGTACGTCGTCGACGATCAATATCGAACAGTGGGACAGCGGGCTCATGTCGTGATTTCCCCGGTTGGGCGGGCGGTAGTGTCGCGAGCGGTGTCGAGTGTGGTTCGGATCTCGGTGATGAGCGACTTTGCCATGCTGTAATCGTAACGTGAAATGGCGGCTTCGAGGCGGATATCCCGGTCATCCATGGTGATTTTGAGTGGCAGCAACAAGCTGCGCAATTCGGCCAGTTCAGGCACGGCAATGAAGTCGTTGTCGAGCAGGCGGCGGCTGAGTTCGTCGAGCACTTGCTTCAGGCGGATGCGATCGAGCGCGGCAAAAGTCGGTGCTGGCGAGACGGCGGTAGAGGCTATTGGCACATCCGGATGATGAGGAATCAGGCGCAACAACGTGGCGATCAGCTCGTGGGGTTGTACCGGTTTGGCACAAAAATCGTTCATACCAGCGTCAACGCATTCTTCCCGGCCATGAACCAGTACCGCCGCCGTCAAGGCGATGATCGGCACGTTTTTCCAGCGTGCGTCGGCACGGATTCGTTTGGTTGCTTCGAATCCGTCCATGACGGGCATTTGCAGATCCATGAGGATGGCGTCGACGGGGCACTGCTCCAAACGTTCGAGGGCTTCGGCGCCATGGGCTGCGACCGTGATCTTCAAGCCGGCGCGCTGGAGCAGACCGCTCGCTACGCGTTGATTGATCGGATCATCCTCGACAACCAGAATATGGGCACCAGCAATCGGCATGGCACTGACGACCAGGGTGTTTTCGTTGTGGATGGGACGGCCATCGGGCGGCGTAGACAGCGAAGCGGGCGCGGTGTCGAGCCGAGACGTTAGCTGTGCGTGATTTGTCAGATGCGCCGGAACCCCGAAGTCAAGATCGAACTGGAACTGACTGCCATGGCCAGGCATCGAATCGACAGCAATATCGCCCCCCAGCAAAAGTACCAGCTTGCGCGAAATGGTGAGGCCGAGCCCGGTCCCGCCGTAGCGGCGAGTGATCGAGCCATCGGCCTGGACAAAGGGCTGAAACAGTCGGCCCAAGGCCTCCAACTCCATGCCGATCCCCGTATCGCGTACCACAAAGCGCAGGCGAACCCGGCCGGAGGGCAGTTCGACGTCGGTCAGCCGCTGGATATCGATGTTGATCGCGCCATCGGCGGTGAACTTGATGGCGTTGCCGACCAAGTTGGTCAGCACTTGGCGGATACGCAGCGAATCCCCAATGAGACGGAGCGGAACCTCATCGGCGATCGTCACGGTCAGGGTCAGCCCCTTGTTTTGACAGGCGAGGCGGAACATGCCGAGGAGGCTGGCAGAAATGTCGCGGGTATTGAATTCATGGGCGTCGATCTGTAGTTGCCCGGCTTCGATCTTTGAATAATCGAGAATGTCGTTGATCAGGTCGAGCAAGGCGGATGCCGAGCCATACATCTGTTGCAGATAGTCGCGCAAGGTGGCGTCCTGGGCGTGATCAAGCGCGAGTTGAGCGAGGCCGATGACGGCGTTCATCGGCGTGCGGATTTCATGGCTCATGTTGGCGAGGAATTCGCTTTTGGTACGGTTGGCATCCTCGGCCAGTTGGGTTGCCTGTTTGAGCGCCTTCTCCGCCGCACGGAATTCGGAAATATCTTTTGCCAGAAGCATCAGGTGAGGTTCGCCCTGGCGCATGATGGTGACGAACTCGCAGTCGAGCGCCAGTTCCTTGCCAAAGCTCGAGGTACCCGTGATCGTGCGCCGTATCGGTCGTCCGGACTGCAAGGCCTCTGTCGCGGCGTCGAGCAGGCCCAGCGTACGGAAGGTGGGCAACTGGTGGAAGCTGAATACCCGGATGTCCTCTAGGGCGCCGCCGATGATGGTGGCCATGGCCTCGTTGGCGAGGACGCAGGGGCCGTCGGCGCGATAGACGACGATGCCGACGGGCGATTCGGCGATGATCTTTTCGGTGAACTCAAGCAATTCCGAAAGCTGCGTGGCGGCATTGGTCTGCGCCGTCACGTCCTGCACGGTGCCGGTGCCGCCGAGCAACATGCCATCGGCGTCGAAGACGAGATCGGCCTTTTCCTGCACCCAGAGAGTTTCATCGCCGACCACGATACGATGCCCAATATCGTAGGTTTCACCGCTGAGCGCCGCGTTCCATTCGGCCAGGACCATTTCGCGATCGTCCGGATGGATGGCGGCGACGAAGCGTTCCATGCTCATCGGTGTGCCGATCGGGATGCCGAAAATGCGATAGGTTTCATCCGACCAGATCAACTGGTTGGCCTTGATGTCGAGAAACCAGCTGCCGATGTGAGCGACTTGCTGGGCTTTCTTCAGAGTTTCTTCGCTGCGGCGCAATTGTTCTTCGGCGGCCACGCGCTCGCTGATATCCCGGACCAGCAGCATGGCGCCATCGATGCCGGGCGTATCGAAATGGGCGAGGGCGGTGGTTTCGACAGTCACCCAGCCGCGCGTGGCATGGTAGGTCCGGTAGCGTGCACGTTCGATGTGTCCCGGCGTGCTCTTGAGGCGCTGCCAGACGGACTCCATTCGCGTCTGGTCGTCGCGGTGAATAAACTCACGGAAATGCCGACCGAGACCATTTGCGGCCGGCAGACCACCGATGCGCCAGGCGGCAGGACTGATATAGGTCGCATGGCCGTCCTGGTCGAGGATGACGGTCATGTCGTCAGCGTGCTCGACCAGCGCGGCAAATCGCGCATTGGCGGCCCGTAGCACGGTGCGCTGGCGAACGCCGCGCCATTCCAGTGCGGACAGGAAGAGCGCAAACAGGATCACCATGCCGATCCGGCTATGTGTTTGCGCCGTCCAGTCGGTCAGCGCGGTCTCTTTGTCAATGCCCACATTGATATCGAGCCCAATATTGCCGATGCGGCGGGAGGCCAGGAGCACGGGCTTTTCCGCTTGCCAGAGCAGCGCACGTTCGGCATGCGAAACGTCTTGCGAACTGCGGCGATGATCGGTAATGGCTGCAATATCGTCCGTCGCTTGACCTAGAGGAGAATCGATGCGCGGAAGGTGAATGTAAAGACTGCCATCCGGGCCGGTGATGGTCAGGGTGCCGCCAAGTGCGGGCATCGCCGGCTTGGCCAAGGCGGCGAGCTGATCCAGCGAAATTCCGGCAGCGGCGACGCCGCGAAATTTACCCTCGGCGTCGATGATCGGCCGCGAGGCGATCAGCATTGGCACCTTGATCGCCGAAAGGAAGGGGCGCGAAAGCTGCATTGCTTCCTGCGGCGTCGTGCGGCTGGCATGAACTTTGAAATGCTCGCGCTGCGAGGCATCGAAGCCGACCACCTGAACATCGGTATGGGCGTCAACGGTGCCATCCTCGTTGAGAGTACTCAGTACGATGGCGGCGGGTATCAATTCGCGACGACGTTGGAGGTCAGCAGAAAGTGCGGCCAGATTCGCCGGCTCAGTGGCAAGGCGTTGCGCGGCGATAGCCTTCAGTTGGGCATCGATTTGCTGCACCGTGGTGGCGATCGATGTCTGCGCCACCTGGGTGCGGACATCCAGGGTTTCGAAGTGTTGGTCGATGACCACTTGACGCTGGCGCCAGCCATCCCAAGTGGTGAAGCTCGCCACAAGTAGCAACGCAATCAGTGAGATGGGAAGAGTGCCGTGGTCTCTGTGTTTGCGGGATGGAACGGGTGGGGCAGCGGAGGTGGCGGGCATGTCGTGTCGTCAAAACGGGGTAGCTTTTGGCGAAAGATACCATTCGAATCATGGAAGTTGCTGTCTTGCTTGAAATCGCACGGGTTCGCCTCACCTAGTCCATAACAATTTTATGGAAAGGGTTGCTGCCATGCGCATCGACAAATTCACTACCAAGTTTCAACAGGCGCTGGCCGACGCTCAGAGTCTGGCGGTCGGTCATGATCAGCAGTTCATCGAGCCACAGCACCTGCTGCTGGCGCTGGTCAATCAGGATGATGGCGGTACGACATCCTTGCTGGCGCGGGCAGGGGTTAATGTTGGCGGCCTGAAAATGGCGCTGACCAAGGCGCTCGAGCGTCTGCCCAAGGTTGAAGGTCACGGCGGCGACGTGTCGATCGGGCGCGACCTGACCAATCTGCTGAATATTACGGACAAGGAAGCGCAGAAGGCCGGCGACCAGTTCATCGCCTCGGAAATGTTCTTGCTGGCGCTGACTCAGGACAAGGGCGAAAGTGGCCGTCTGTTGAAAGACGCCGGACTACAGCGTAAGGCGCTGGAAGATGCGGTCAAGGCGGTACGCGGTGGCGAAAGCGTCAATTCGCAGGAAGGTGAAGGTCAGCGTGAATCGCTGAAGAAATACTGCATGGACCTGACCGAACGCGCCCGCCTGGGCAAGCTCGATCCGGTGATCGGGCGCGACGACGAGATTCGCCGTGCGATCCAGATTCTGCAACGCCGCACCAAGAACAACCCGGTGCTGATTGGCGAGCCGGGCGTGGGCAAGACGGCGATCGTCGAGGGCCTGGCGCAGCGTATCGTGAATGGCGAAGTGCCGGAAACGCTGAAGAACAAAAAGGTGCTGTCGCTCGATATGGCGGCGCTCCTGGCGGGGGCGAAGTATCGTGGCGAGTTTGAGGAACGACTCAAGGCGGTGTTGAAGGAAATCGCCCAGGAACATGGCCAGATCATCGTCTTTATCGACGAACTTCACACCATGGTGGGCGCCGGCAAGGCTGAGGGCGCGATGGATGCGGGCAACATGCTGAAGCCGGCGTTGGCGCGTGGTGAGTTGCACTGCATCGGCGCCACCACGCTGGACGAATACCGCAAATACATCGAAAAAGATGCCGCATTGGAGCGCCGTTTCCAGAAGGTGTTGGTAGACGAGCCGTCGGTCGAGTCGACCGTGGCGATCCTGCGTGGATTGAAGGAAAAGTACGAGATTCACCATGGCGTCGAAATCACCGACCCGGCGATTGTCGCGGCGGCCGAGTTGAGCCATCGCTACATCACCGACCGCTTTTTGCCCGATAAGGCGATCGATTTGATCGACGAAGCGGCGGCGCGCATCAAGATGGAAATCGACTCGAAACCGGAAGTCATGGACAAGCTCGACCGGCGTCTGATCCAGCTCAAGATCGAGGTCGAGGCGGTGAAGAAGGAAAAGGATGAGGCGTCACAGCGACGCTTGGTGCTGATCAAGGACGAAATCGACAAGCTCGAGCGCGAACTGGCCAACCTTGACGAAATCTGGCGCGCCGAAAAGGCCCAGGTGCAGGGTTCGGCACACGTGAAGGAAGAGATCGACAAGCTGCGTGCGGCGATGGCGGATTTTCAGCGCAAAGGCCAACTCGACAAAGTAGCCGAGTTGCAATACGGCAAGTTGCCGCAACTCGAAGCGCAACTCAAGGCGGCCGAGGCCGCGAGCCAAAAAGTCGGTGCTGGCGGGACGGCGAATCGATTGCTGCGCACCCAGGTGGGCACGGAAGAAATCGCCGAAGTGGTCTCGCGTGCGACCGGGATCCCGGTGAGCAAGATGATGCAAGGCGAACGCGAGAAGTTGCTCAAGATGGAAGAGAAATTGCACACCCGCGTGGTCGGGCAGGACGAGGCCGTTCGGCTGGTGGCGGATGCGATTCGTCGTTCGCGCGCTGGTTTGTCCGACGAAAACCGGCCGTATGGCAGCTTCCTCTTCCTCGGGCCGACCGGTGTGGGCAAGACCGAGCTTTGCAAGGCTTTGGCCGAATTCATGTTTGATGCCGAGGATCATCTGATCCGCATCGACATGAGTGAATTCATGGAAAAGCATTCCGTCTCGCGCCTGATCGGCGCGCCGCCGGGGTACGTGGGCTATGACGAGGGTGGCTATCTGACCGAAGCGGTACGCCGCAAACCGTATAGCGTGATTCTGTTTGACGAGGTCGAAAAAGCGCATCCGGACGTGTTCAACGTGCTCCTGCAAGTGCTGGACGACGGTCGCATGACCGACGGCCAGGGGCGTACGGTGGACTTCAAGAATACCGTGATCGTGATGACTTCCAATCTTGGTTCGCAGATGATCCAGCAGATGGCCGGGTCCGATTACCAAGTGGTGAAGATGGCAGTCATGGGCGAGGTCAAGACGCATTTCAGGCCGGAGTTTGTTAACCGCATCGACGAGATCGTGGTCTTCCATGCGCTAGATCAGAAACACATCGCGGGAATCGCCAAGATTCAGTTGCAGTATCTGGAGAAGCGCTTGGCGAAACTGGACATGACGATGACGATTTCCGACGCGGCGCTGGCGAGCATCGCAGAGGCGGGTTTCGATCCGGTGTTCGGCGCACGTCCGCTGAAACGGGCGATTCAGGAACGCATCGAGAATCCCTTGTCACGGCTAATTCTCGAAGGCAAGTTCGGACCAAAGGATCAGATCAAGATCGGCGCGAGCAAGGGACAACTGACGTTTGCTGTATAATTTTTTTCCAAGGAAGGTTGGCAGAGCGGTTGAATGCACCGGTCTTGTTTAATCGAGCGCTGTTGTGGAAACACAGCAGATGTAAGGAGTCAAATTCGGTGAAGCCCCTGATTATTCGAGGTAACGCCGAGCGAAGCCTGGCCTCGGCCAGGAACGTGTAGAGACTTGACGGCTCCCGCCTAAGGCCAAAAGGCTAGGGCGAAGGCAAAGTCCAGACTTTCAAACAGACAGATCCGCGTCTGGTGGCGAAAGCCATAGAGGTAAGGAAAACCGGCGATGTCGTAAGATATCCGTGAGTTCGAATCTCACACCTTCCGCCAAGTACGTTTCAAGAAAGCGCCTTTCGGGGCGCTTTCTTGTTTTTCGGTCCAATATGCTCAGACTCAAAGTCCATTGGAAGCGGCTGAGATTTGACCGGAACGGCCTGGCTTCGTTAGAATACGGGTTGGTCAGTTCGGGGTGTAGCGCAGTCCGGTAGCGCGCTTGCTTTGGGAGCAAGATGTCGTAGGTTCGAATCCTATCACCCCGACCATTTCCATCCGATAACGACTTTCACGCCCGGAAGCATAGTGGCAACGTCGGTGCCGCGAACAGAGGAAAACCTCTCCGCCCGTAGCTCATCTGGATAGAGCACCGGCCTTCTAAGCCGGGGGTAACAGGTTCGAGTCCTGTCGGGCGGACCAGATGGCAAGGGTTACAGCGAGAGTGACCACTAACAAAAAATAGTCGGGTAAGCGCCGGGTAAGCGAAAGGCCAGCAATCACGCTGGCCTCTCCCGTTTTGTAAATGTCCGTTGAGCGGACATTAAGGCGAGAATTTACCGCCCGCCGTTCTTGCCAACGCGCGCCGGTCTTAACTCCGCCAATGCCAAATTTGCAACATCCGTGCATTTGACCGATATGCCGGGGCCGCAAACGTGAAATAAGCCGCCGGGCAGTGCCTCAACCGTTAGCCCCAGGCGAGTCGCCTCATCAAGCACCCGCTGCCGATGCCTGTCACGCGATGAGGCCGCCATCATGCGTCCACCTCATGCTGTGTGGCTTTGACGATGTTGCCGTTCTTGTCACGCTGAATCGTCGTATCAGTCTTGCGGGCAGGTAGTTGCACCGAAACCTCAATAGGCGCCTGCTCGACGTTGTTGATCAGATTCACGGTCGGCGAATCGCGCTCGGCGGGGTAGTTCGATACACCACGCTCGATTGCGTGCAGTAGCGCCACAACCATGCGCTCATCGGCAAGGTTGAGCGCGTCCAACTGTCTGCTATGTGCCGCTAGGTTGCGCTCTAACTCGGCGCGCTCGTCGGCCTCGCAGTCGCTGGCGAGCTTGCCTTGGCAGTGTGCAACGCTTTGCACCTCTCTCTGACGCGCCCATCGGAGTTCGCCCAGGACGCGGCGTTGCTCGCGCAGGCCGTCGCGCTTAACGCAGTTTTCTATGTAGGCGTCGGTGCCGAGCCATATCGACTCGACGGCCGCCGATTGCCAGGGCGAGTGCAAGGCGTTGGCGAGTGCCTGGCGGAATGCTGCCTGATCGTAGGCAACGGACGGGAAATACTTCAGGTCTTGGGGCATGGTCTTATCCTTGGTCTATTTGTGATTTGAGACGCTGGCGGGCATCGCTCACTTCGCGCTCAATGTTGGCAATCTGTTCGCGCGCCCACCCATTGAGATCGGCGGCAGGTCGTGGGCGGGGTATCTGCTCAGTGCCATCGAATACCCTCGCGGCCCATGGGGTCGGCAGGAAATCGAAACAGGCCCATCGCTCTTGCCAGGCAGCGAGAACATGCGGCCGGTGCGCTTCCCAGGCCGCCCGGGCCTGGTCAAGGTCTAGCTCGTGGTTCGAAGCGTTGGTCAAGTCCGACGATCCGCCGAGCAGGTCTATGCCCAATCCCAGGGCGCTCGCCAAGGGCAGGGTGAACGGTACGGCATCCTGGCCGCTGGTTCTCAGCCTTCGGTATCTGCGCTGAGCCATTACCGCACCCTCCTAACGGCCGGCGAAGCAACGGGGCGGCCTACGCTGGCGGTCGTGGTTTCAATGTCCAAGCCCATTGAATTTATTGTGCTGACAAATGCTTTTCGGTTGTCGCGCTCGGCATTCATCAACTGATGCACCTTGCCGCTTTCGCTAAGCTCGCCATCGGCGTCGATGCGCTCACGGCATTTGCGAGCGCGGGCGGCACTCTCGCAGGCCGCCAGCAGCAACGCCAGGCCGCCACTATCGGCGATGCCGTACTCGCTAATCATCTGCGCATAAAAGGCACTTTCCGGGCTTTCCAGGTGATTCGGTGGGCTAATCTTGTTTTCCATAGTCTTTCTTTCGATTTGCCGCCCATAACGGGTGACGTTTGCAATAAAGCGAATGGAACCGTGCGGTTAGGTCCGGGCAGGCGGGAACTTTTCGGCCCCCGGACCCCCCTCGGCCCCCTAGCTGGCGAGCAACGCTTGCCGGTCAAGCCAATCCGCTCGGCTCACCTCGGCATCTCGCACGCCGAATCCGCCGCTGATGAATCGACCAATCAACGCCTTCTCTGCCTGGCAGGCATCGACCATCGCCCGGGCGGCCGCATCGAACTGACTGCGCACCCCTTCGAACTCGGCATCAAGCTGGCGACGCAATTCGAACGATGCCTTAACGCGTTGATGTTCGGCCTCGTCAATCAGCTTGATCAGCAGTTCCTCGCCGGCGGCCAGACGCTGCCGCAACTCAAGCTCATCGATGCGCAACTGTTCGAATGCGCTCAACGGATTCGCTTTGAATTCGCCGGCCAAGAGTCCCTTGGCGCGGGCGATGTCGGACTCGTCCTTGCTTGCGCCGGTCGGCGGCACGCCTTGCGCCAGTTGGGCAATCATCGCGGCGTGTTGCTGCCGCATCGTCGAGACGCTGGCCGTGAGCTTGCCGAGCGTTTCCGAGACTTCGGTGAATCCTTGATAGTCGTTGATCGATTTCATTTTCATTTCCTTAAATTAAGTTGACGTGCTGCTTTGGGTTTGACGCTGGTCGCCATCGCGGTTAGCTTCGACCACTGGAAGCGGCGCTCACTGATGGTCGGTAGGTTCAGCAACTTCTCGGCGGCCTTATCCATATCGCCGCCAAACATCGCGGCAATTGGCTGGACGGAGGTAAGCCGCATCGCGGCCGATACCATGGCGCGCATGTGGGTAGGTACAGATGCAGTTTTCATCGATTTCTCCATTCGGGCAGGTGTGTGAAAGGCCGCACCGCTGCCCCGGGGACAGTGCGACGTAAATGCGGCTTTTTGCCGTATTTGCTGCGGGTTCGATTCAGCCTCTTGGGGTGACGTGTTCCCACCTGTTCCCACATGTTCCCGACCTGTTCCCGGCGGAATGGGAACAGGTACATGGTCAAGGTAGTGGGTGGGTAAAAAACCCACTACCTGACATGTTCCCGATGTTTTTATATATAGGGCGGGAACGGGAACACCACTTTTGAGGATGTCTCGTTGGCTCATATGGCGGCCTCCATTTCATCGTCGGTGTGGAAATCGTCGGGAACATGTTCCCCACCATCTGTAATCGCAAAAAGTCCGCGTTTATGGTTAGGGCTTCGGCGCTCTTCCTTGGCTATCTCGCGCTCGCTGATTGCCTCTTCCTCGAGCATTGCATCGACCTGACGCCATACCGTGACGCGCTTACCACCAACGGCGAGGCAAAGCTCGTTTTTGGTGGCGTACCCATCGCGTGCGGTCAGCTTCCGCAGCTTGTCGGCAATCTGCAAGCGCAACGAGAGCAATTCGCCATCCCGCTGATCTGCCGCCTTCTGCGCCTTGAGGCCATCCCGCTCACCTTCGGTGGAAAGCTCCGGTGACCCGTGAACAATGGTGGTCCATTTGTCGTTGCCCAGGATGTCCAGGCCAGAGTAGGTATTGCGGACCAGTGAGAAGCGCAGGCCGTCTGCCTTGGCAACAAAGCGATGCTTGGCGCCACGTATCTCGAGCCAGCGCTTGTTCGGCTCATCATCATCGTAGTGCGTCAGATAACAAACCTGATTGACGTCGCCTTCCCAGGCATTGGCGCCTCGCGCCGACAAGTTGCCGACATCCGCCCGCTTCAAGGCTTTCGCCAAGTGCGCCACGATCACGACAGAAACGCCGGAGAACTCCTGCTTGATCAAGGCAACTGATCGGCTCACTTCGGCGTTGTCGTTTTCGTTCTCGAGATTGATGGTTGCGGCTGCCGTATCGAACACGACAACCGGACGCGCATCGAATATCACGCCGGTTTCGTGCCCGATGTTTTCGACGGCCAGGGCTTCGTATGCTGATCGCACCCGGACGATTTCGGACGCATCAAGCCGTTTGGCTTCCACGATCTTGAATCGGTCGCGGACGTCCGCCATCGTAAAATCGCTGAACTCGCCAGAGGCGTGCATCGAAGCCAGGACGTGTTCAACCTGCAACGCATCCTCTGCCACATACACGACGCGGCGGCGCAGCAAGGGCTTTAGCGGATCATCTACACGGCACAGGTGCGCCGCACGGCACATCGTTGGCACAATCGCGGTTGTCTTACCGACGCCGGCGGATCCGCCAATCAGTACAACGCCACTGACGATCAGATCGTCGAGAACGAACTCTTGCGGGCGCAGATTCGTCAGATCGAATTCGACAAACCGCGCCAGTGGGTGCGCATCGTTGCCGGCGGTCTCTCCCAGGCCAAGTGCCTCGAGAAAATCATTCTGCGTCCGGCCATCGCAATGATCGTGAAAACAACTGATTCGGCTTTCCATGAATCCGTTGTAGCCGGCCAAGAACAGGACCGTCTCGCGGTCGCCAGTGTCGCTGCCGTGTTCACCCTTGAATGGGCATTCAATGCCAAGTTTGCCATCGGCCGGATACTCTGAACGAATCGCCCCAAGCTCACGCAGGCGTTGAACAATCGGATCGTTGGCAGTCCGTTTATTGAACCGCTCGCTCTTCGTCAATTTGTGGCTCGTTCCTGCCCCAGGCGCCGCACCAAATTCCAGCCCCATCGATTTGGCAAACTCCTGCCACGGGCGCTTTATTGACCAGCAACTGCCATCATGCTCATCGACAATCCGCACCATGAACGGTGCCGCCTTCTGATGGTAGAACCCAGGCAGGCGCATAACCCGATTCAAGTCGCAGACCTTGCCGTCACTATTGAACTTGACGGCTAACGCCTTCTGAATGGCTTCGAAGCGGTCTAGTGGGCAATCGGCCAGCCAGTAGCAATGCCACTTGCTCGGACTGGTCTCGATTACCAAGTCTGGCGTGTCCACCGAGGCCAACACAGGCGACAGAGGCGCCCCGTCGAGGTCAACAAATACCGACCTAACGGCGACGATGTTGTCGCCTGTCCTGCGCCCGTTTAGCGTGGTTTGGTTGATTGTGACGAATATGCCAGCCCCTTGGCGGTTTAGTTCCATGAGCGCATCGGCGTGTTGCTCGATCGTGCCATGCTTGACGCTGATCAGGTGGGGGCGCTTTTGATCCGAGTCATCGAAGGTCTGGAATGTGAATCCCTCGGCGCCTTCATCCAAGTAGGTCAGAAAGCGCTCGGCTTCGTTGAGGTTCGGCCTCATGGCGTCGCCTCGCATTCGTTCCGATATATCCGTTCCAATTGGTTGCGGGCGATGGCGTAGCCGGCCTCTAGTGCGCTCTGGTCGAGGTATTCGGGATCGGGGATGCCTCGCACGACTATGCAAGCCCCATCTCGCCAGGAAACAACCATGGAAGGCAGGCCGGGGATGCTGTTCAATCGCTTGATGTCGCCGAGAACCGGATGGGAGTCCGGCATGTTGTCTATCCAGTCCCAACGAAAGCGGTTCACTTCCTCGGGGCGAAGGCGTCGAGGTAACTTATCCATGGCGCGCCTCCATTTGACGCAACAACTGCAACGCCGCCGCTCGCGAGCCGGGTTCTAACGAGTAGACGCCACGGTTAGTCGCACCACCGAAAACGCTTTCACGCTCGGTCACGATACCGATGCCGAGCTTGCGCGCGGCATGTACCAGGGCAGGCCCATTGCTGGCGCCGGAAACCGTATCCATCACTTCGCGCGGTGTGTGGTCGACGGTCAGCAACTGAATCAAAGCGCGCATGAGTTGGCTTGCTGCATGGCGCGCTTGAATAGTAGAAACCGGATGCGTAAAATAACCGCTGTATGCTTTAGTTGTACCAGGGGCGCCGGGGCGGGCGCCTTTTTTCATGGCCGTGGGTGACTTGAGTCTCATGGTCGCTGCTCCTATTTGGATGCGGCGTAGTTGGTGCAGCGCGGCGCGCTGAGACGGGCTGCCGCCCAGGCGTCGAGGTCGGTCGCCGAATAAACGACGCGCGACCCGAATTTACGAAAGGTCGGGCCGCCACCCGTCGTCACCATTTTCTGCAAATAGGTCTTTGCGACCTTCAGCCCTTTCGCCCGCAGGTACTCGGCCGATTCACTGCGGTCTAAGTATTTGTCTGTCATCTTCGAATCTCCAAACGAAAAACCCGCCTCATGGGCGGGTCGTGAACGAAAAAAGGCCGGAGTCCTCGATTAAGAGGTCCGGCCTTCGGGCGAAAAAAAAACCCGCTGTTGGGCGGGTCTTCTCTTGATGTTGTTGGCTATCTACATAGCGCAACCCCTATCATAAGGTCACTTTACCATAACTACTGTTTCGGTGTGCGTATTTCCCAATCTTTTTAGAGAATCTTCGCAATCTTCACTTTTGCTGCGCATGGTTTACATAGGCGTTCGTACCGCGTAGAGCCTCGCGGCTTTACTCGCTCGGTTTCGCTCGCATGTAACTCTTGGCCGCAATACTTGCACTGGACCATCCGGCCTTTCGCCTTCACCAGTGCCTTTCTCTTGAGTTCGGCATCGTTTGCCAGCAAAACGGCGGCTACGGCATGCCGCTTGAAGTCTTCGGCACTGTAGCGCATGCCCGTTTCACCGCTCTCTTGCACTAACTCAACCTGGTATTCGAAGTCTAGGTGCTCGACATTGGCGCGGTGAAATGCCCGCAACTCAAGGTTATCGCTCAAATGTTCATCTATCCCGGCCTTTTGCAAGTAGGTAAGATCCCGCAGATAGCCTCGAATTGCTTTGCTTTCTGGTGCTGGGTCTCGATATAGCCACTTTAGTTCGTCAATATCGAAACGCTGCCTCTGACATTCAAGCGCCGCGATGTAGTCCCCTCTCGACGTGATTTTCATCGCTAATCCCGCGTCATGCGGGCGAGTTTCCATCCCGTCGCCTTTAGCTCGTTCGCAATAGCCAAGCATGCGAACATGTATTGCCGACTCGGTTGGATGTCAGGTTCTGCCGCCGCCGATAACAACGCCCGCAGGTTGTCGATACTCATCGCCATTTGCTCGGCGATTTCGCCCGGGGTGGCCTCCGGTGATATTTCAAACACGCCATGTTTAGAATCGAGGGTAGTCATGATTTGAAGCTCCATTTCAAATTGTGATTAGGGCGGGGGGCGTTGCTGCGCCTTCCCGGCCCGACTTTGCCTGAGTCCGTCAGGCGTCGGTGTTGCCCTTTCTCGCTGCCCGCAGTGCCATCGCCGCCGCTATGGGGGCGGCTGCTTTCGCGGCCAGTGCCTGCCGTTCGGATTCGATTGAATGTATGTATCGCTGACTGGTTGAAATTTGCTTGTGCCCTAGCGCGGTCATAATTTCGGCGGCGCCCGCACCACTCATCGCCAGGTGCGAGGCAATCGAGTGCCTTAAGCCGTGCAGGATGAAGTTTTCCGGTAAGCCGGCCGTTTTACGCGCCAGGCGCCACGGGCGCCGCAGGTCAATACCTCCTTCGCCGCGCCCAGGTTCGAATACCAGATCGTCAGGTTGGCGCCGCTCTTGGCGCTCGATAATTTCGGCCGCTTGCGGTGATAAGTTGATCACGCGGGGCTTGCCGGATGATTTGGCGGTCTTGTGTTTGTCGATTACCAGGCGGCCGATTGTGAGGTCGACGTGCCGCCAGCGTAGGCCGATCACTTCGCCGCGCCTGGCGCCGGTCAATGCGATCATCCTGATCGCGGCGGCGGCAGGTCCAGCAATCTGTTTTTGATTTTCGAGTGCGTCCAGCGCGTCGAGCAGGGCGCCATACTGGTCGATTTCGAGCCGCTGCTCGCGTTGCCCATCCTGCCCGACAGCGACATCGGCGGCCGGGTTGTCACAGGTCAGCAATTTCTCGCCCTTCGCCCATTCGTAAATTGTCGCCAGCAACTTGATAGATTTTCGCGCCGCACCTTCGCCGCCGCGCACCACGGAAAAACCACGGGGCTTGCCGGTCGGCACTTTGGCGCGTGCGGTCTTGCCGGCCTCAATATCAGCGCGAGCGCGTGCGACACGGTCCTTTGTCAATTTGTCCGCAATCTCGCGGCCAAGTAACGGTCGAATGTGATTGTTAGCGCGGCCTCGGTCGGTGTCTTGGGTGTCCGCCGACTTTCCGGCATAGGCCGCACTCCCCAAGTACGCGTCGAGCAGGGCGCCGACGGTCATGGCCTGGCGTCGGATAATCTTTGACGCCATCGGGTCGATGCCATGGCGGATGTCGGCTTGCAAGTCTTTTGCGCGGTTGCGAGCTTGGGTAAGCGTCAGGACGTCTGATGGCGCCCCTATGGTGAAACGCCGGGGGCGTCCTTCGAATCTATATTGGAGGATGAAACTCTTTGCACCTTGCGGAGTTATCAGCAGTCCAAACCCGGGAACGTTGGCATCCCACTTCATTACCCGCTTGTCGGGGTCGGGTGGGAACTTGGCGACGAAGGGCGTCGTAAACTCGACAGGGGGGTTCTTTTTGTCCTTTTTCATCTTCGGGTAAGCGCCGGGTAAGCGGTAGATGGTAAAAAGTTGATAACATAAGTAACGCGAACGGAGTGAATGGTAAGGCCGAAACCCTTTAAAAGCAATCGATTAGTGCGTGTTAGTAATAATAAGTAACCCGCTGAAATTAGATGAGATTTGCCCTTCTAAGCCGGGGGTAACAGGTTCGAGTCCTGTCGGGCGGACCACGAAGTGTATTGAACAATAAATGGGGTTAAGCACTCCATGCACTCGCGTTGTCCGCTACCGCATTGCCGTGTGCAAGCGGCAATGTCGTATCACGCGGTGGTATTGATAAATCGGCCGGTGGTTTCGCCTTGAGTATTGACGACTGGCGAAGCGGTGGAAGAGGGCACGAACGGAGTTGCAGTTGGGGTTGATACGGCGGCGGGTACAGCGGGAGTCACTTTCGAAGTGGTGGCCGTTTCTGTGCTTTGCTGGGCCTTGACGACCCGATCGGCTGTGGCGCCAAGGCTAGACTGGGCCTCCTGTGCGGACTTTATTACGGCCAAGCCTTGTCGGGCGCGTCCTGCAATATCACTTGCCTGACTTGACTGAACTTCGAGTGCACGCGCGTTTTCCTGAGCTTGATCGGCTGAACGCTGGGCGTTGCCCGCTTGAGCTTGAAGCGCGCGCGCGTTTTGCTCGGCCTGCGCTGCGCTACGCTGCGCCTGCTGAAGTTTTAGCTGCTGCCAGCCCGATTGGATAGCGGTCTGGCTGCCAGAAGTTGCAGAAACCGGTGGCATGGATGATGGTCAAGCGGGTGTCGGAGTGAACTTGTTCACCATCAACACCGGCTGATCCACTCCTGTTCAGGCCGATGTATTGACGATACGACCGGTTGTCTGGCCTTGGGTGTTGACCACAGGTGGCGGCTTGCGCTGCTCATTGCTTGCTGCCTGAGTTTCCTGGGCCGGCGGCTTTGGCTCGGCCTTTTTCGGTGGCTCTGTCGGTTGCGATTGCACCTTGGCCTGCGTTTGCGTCGCCGGGGAGTAGCTACTGCTGCTGACGGAAGACACATCCATGTCAGTTCTCCTTGTAAATGAACTTATATCCTACACCGGTCAAAATCGACTTGCCAGACCCGCGCGTTCTATTGTTGTCTGCTGCGTGCGCCGAAAAATCGCGTGGATTGAAACCACGGTCATTGATGAAAACGCAACCAGCGACCATTCGGCAATCGAAAGACCCAGAAATACCCAGCCTGCCTCGTCGCACATGCTGGTGGCTTCGAACAGGGCGGGGGATTGCGTGCCCGCCCAATTGACGAACTGCTCCCACCACGGCTGATCGGCTGTGCAACTCACGCCACGCGCGAAACGTTGCAGCCAGGTCTGGTAGGCGGCGATCCAGACGCCGGTAGCGGCGGTGCCGGCCATGATCAGGGCGACGAAACGAATCCCCATGCCGCGCGCCCAGGGCAGCATCACCAGTGCTTCAAGCGCCAGCAGCAAATAGAGCATGCGTTGCAGGATGCACAGCGGACAGGCGGCGAGATTCATGGTCCGCGCCAGAAATACGCCACCGCCGACCAGCGCCACGCCAACCACTCCAACGCCCGCAAGTTGCAGACGCGGATAGGTCGTCGAGATGGCCAGCAAGCGGTCCAGGAGGATCATTTCTTGCGCTGCTCGTTGCGTGCCTGATTGATCAGTGCGTCCGTGAACTGCAAGAGTTCGACGCTATTGGCGGCCGCTTCGTTCTTAAGCAGGAAACGGCCATCGACCGCGAGCGATGGAACGCCGCCGATACGATACGCGACGACGGCCTGATCTCCGCGTTGGACCTGGCTCTGGATGCTGAAACCGTTCATCGCGTCAGCGAATTTCTTGGCGTCGACACCTTTGCTGGCGACCCACTGAACCACGGATTCGTCCGTGGCAAAGTTGATGCGCTGGTCATGCAAGGCTTTGAATACTTCGTTATCGAGCTTTTCCAGATTGCCGGTTGCTTCCAGGGCGTAGTAGATCTTGGCCAGGCGCGCCCACGCCGGACGGCCGAAGCTCACCGGGACTCGGCGCACCACGACGTCCTTCGGCTGCTTGGCAGTCCATTCGTGCAGCAGCGGATTGATATCCTTGCAATGCGGGCAACCGTAGGAAAAGAACTCCAAGACTTCGACCTTGCCGGCGGTCGAGGTGTTTTGTGGTGGATTGACCAATGTGTAATGTTTGCCGACCTGGGGGTCGGCGGCATGGGCGCCGAGCGCGAATGCAGCAAGCGTCCAGGACAAGAGCAGCAACAAGGCACGTTTCATTCTGTGTTCTCCGAAAAGCGGGTTGGACCCGAATTGTAAGGCCGGGTTCCCTCTACAATTCATCGCGAGTTTGTTACAAGCGGTTTCGTGCAAACGCCTGCATCTGACGCCGTCCCGCCAGCACCGACTTTTTCCAGGGAATGACCATGAAACTGACTAATCCCGCCTTGCTGCGCAACACCTGCCTGATCGGTAACGACTGGGTTGGCATTTCGGGCGCTACCCTCGACATCACCAATCCAGCGACAGGCGAGTTCGTCGGTAGCGTGCCCAGCCTCGGTGTCGCCGAGACCCGGCAAGCCATCGTGGCAGCCGAATCAGCATTGCCGGCCTGGCGGGCGAAGACCGCCGCCGAGCGGGGACGCATCATGCGCCGCTGGTACGAATTGATGATGGAAAATCAGGAAGACCTTGCTCGCCTGATGACGGCAGAGCAGGGCAAGCCGTTGGCCGAGGCACGCGGCGAGATTGCCTATTCGGCTAGTTTCATTGACTGGTTTGCCGAAGAAGGCAAGCGCGTCTATGGCGACACCATTCCCTCGCCGTGGGCTGATCGTCGCTTGGTGGTGATCAAACAGCCGGTCGGCGTCTGTGCTGCGATCACGCCATGGAACTTCCCCGCCGCGATGATCACGCGCAAGGCGGCACCGGCCTTGGCGGCTGGCTGCACCATGATCGTCAAGCCAGCCGAGCAGACGCCGTTGTCAGCGCTGGCCTTGGCTTTTCTGGCTGTCGAGGCCGGCGTACCCCCAGGCGTGCTCAATGTTGTCACCGGCGATCCGGTCACCATTGGTGGCGAATTGACGTCCAGCCAGCAGGTCATGAAGTTATCGTTTACCGGATCCACTGAAATCGGCCGCCTGCTGATGAAGCAATGCGCGCCAACCTTGAAGAAGATGTCCCTTGAACTCGGTGGCAACGCGCCGTTCATCGTTTTCGACGACGCCGATCTGGATGCGGCGGTGGCCGGCGCCATGCTTTCGAAATACCGCAACGCGGGCCAGACCTGCGTTTGCGCCAACCGACTGTTGGTCCAGGAGGGCATCTATGATGCCTTTGCCGCCAAACTGGCGGAGGCGGTCAAGTCACTCAAGGTCGGTGATGGCATGGCCGATGGTGTCAATCAAGGGCCGCTGATCGACGTCCCGGCCTTGGCCAAGGTGCAGGAATTGCTTGGCGATGCGCTGGCCAAGGGCGCCAAAATCGTTTGTGGTGGCAAGCCACACGGCCTCGGCCGAACCTTCTTCGAACCGACGATCGTTTGCGACGTCAGCGCGGATATGCGCATCTCACGGGAGGAAATCTTTGGCCCGGTGGCGCCGCTGTTCAAGTTCAAGACGGAGGCCGAGGCAATCCGCATGGCCAACGACACGGAGTTCGGCCTCGCCGCCTACTTCTTCACCCGCGACATTGGTCGTGCCTGGCGGGTTGGTGAAGCGCTTGACTATGGAATGGTCGGGATCAACTCAGGCTTGATTTCGAACGAAGTTGCTCCCTTTGGTGGTGTCAAGCAATCCGGTCTTGGTCGCGAGGGTTCCAAGTACGGGATCGACGAATATCTCGAAATCAAGTACATGGCGTTTGGCGGAATTTAGCTCGAAACGATTGGTTGGAGTCTTCGAATTCGGCCTTGATGCTCAGTACGATTTGAAGCCAATTGGGCCAACTCATCCTTGACAATAGGCTTGGAATAGGCTAGTTTGGCTCTAGTTCATTTGATAAATGGCACACTCATCGAAAGGTGAGGTCGCAAAACTTCTGGCCTAAAGGCATAGCCGCAAACGCGGTTGCCAACGGTAGCAGGGTTGCCGAATGAGTTTCGCATGTCGGCTTTTCATGTGAATGAACTCGGTGGCGGGCCGTTTCCGCCTTTGAAGTTTGTTCTTGAAGGATTCCGACCATGCGTTGGCCTCGCCATCTACTCCTTGCTTCGACCATTGCGGCCAATTTGGCTGTTTTGCCCGTCTTTGCAGCAACACCCGCTCTCCATAGTCTTCACATTGATCCTGCTGCCCTTGCACTGGTGGCAGTGAAAGTCGCCAGACCACAAATTTCGATAAATCTGCAGGCGCTCGAAGTGGCCGTCGATTCAGAGGCCATCTCGCGTCTGAGCAAGGACAAGCCGGTGCTGGTTTCGATTGCCGGTGTTGGGCAATTTGAATACATCATCGACTATGTGAACCAGGATGCCGAGGTGTTGGCGATTGGTGGTCACATCGTCGGCAATCCGGCTCAGAAGATTACGCTCGGTTTGCGCAGTGACGGCGTCAGCGGGCTGATTGAGACCCCGAATTTGACGTATGCACTGGGCTACGCCGATCGGGTGCAGATGGCGGGAGTTGCCAGTTCGCAATGGATGAGCCAGGCTCTGGCCACCGAGAAAACGGCAATGCATCTGCGCCAACCGGCGAAGGGCGAGCATCTGCCGGCGCCTGGTGCAGAGCCGATATCGCTCGACTTTGGTGTTCTCACTGGCATGCAGCAAGGCGAGGACGTCATCATGCAACTGGCGGGAATGGGGGCGACACGGGTCAGTTTTGAAGAAATCCGCCCGGGTGATGGCTCCGCGACATGGATTGGTCATCTCAAGGACTTTGGCGACAACTACAAGGTTCTGCTGACCTATTCGCCCGATGCAACGGAAGGCTTCATTCTCACGCCGAAAGGCGAGATCAACCTGATGAGCAATGCTTCTGGCGAACTCTATCAGTTCAATCCGGGTGCCGCCGGCTACAAGAACATGACTGGGGACGGGGAGTCATGTGCCGCGATTCCAGCAACAGCCGGGATGCAGATGTTCTCCGCTGCCGCCGCAGCTACCGCGACTACGGGCACACCCTCTGCCATTACTGCGACGACAGCCAAGGCAGCCGCAACGGCGACCCAAACCGTGGATTTGCTGGTTCTTTACAGCCCCGGGATGCTCTCCGTATATGGCAGCGCCGACAAAGTGGCCACACGCGTTGATGCCTTGATCGCCGCTGCAAATCAGGCCTATGTAGCCGGTGGATTGGCGTATCAAGTACGGCGGGTTGGCCTTGAGATGGTCAGCGTTGACGACAAGACCTCGAACGACAGTCTCCTGAATCAAATGAAGGCACGTACCGGGGCATTTGCGACGATGGGCTCGCGGCGTGATCAGTTAGGTGCTGACTTGGTGACCGTGATTCGTCCGCTTTACGCACAGGTGCAAGGGAGTTGTGGCGTCGGCTATGTCTCCGGTTACGGCGGGTCCAATGTCAGCCAATATGCGGACTACGGATTGTCGGTGCTGGGCGACGGCAATGATCGCACTGGCCAGAATTACTATTGCGACCCGCTAACCATGACTCACGAACTCGGTCACAACATGGGACTCATGCATGACCGCAGCACCGTAGCGCAGCAGGGCGGTGGTGTTGGTGTAACGCCTTACGCTTTTGGTTTTGCCGTGGCCGGGCGGTGGGGAACGATCATGAGCTACACCTCGCCACGTCAAATCAAATTTTCCAATCCGGACGACTACACCTGTGGCACCAAAGAGCGTTGCGGTGTACCGGAAAGCAGCCCGACCAGTGCCAATAACGTCAAGGCTTTGGCACAAAGCATGCCCTTGGTTGCGGGTTTTCGACCCAGTGCTGGAGCAGCGCAGACCTATAGCGTCACTGGTGTAGTGACGCTGAATGGAACGCCGACGGCCGGCGTGGCGATCACTGCCAGTGGAGTGACGGCGAGTTCGGGTACCGCCAATGCCTCCCTGGTCGCCTGCCAGTCGTCAGGAAGCACGGGCGTTTTTTCCTGCTCGGCGCCAGCCGGGTATTCCTTCACCTTGAGCCCAAGCTACCCGTCAGCACCAGCAGGAACGGCTATCACCTGGACTCCGGCCTCGGCGACCATCAGCGCAATCGCAGCCAACAAGACGAGCAATTTCAGTGGAACATCGAAGACCACCGTCGTCTCCTATTCCGTGGGTGGCGCGGTCAGTATCGATGGCAAGGTGGCCAGTGGCGTCAGCTTCAAGGTTGCCGTACCTGCGGGCAGCGATGCGTCGAAGGTCTCCTGCACCAACAGTACGTCGACGGGACAGTATTCGTGCAAGGCGCCCGCCGGGTATAGCTTCACCCTCACCCCCGTCTATTCGGGAGCACCCGTCGGAAGTACGCTGACCTGGGCTCCAGCGAATGTCACGGTTAGCAAATTGAGCGCGAATCAGGTCCAGAATTTCACCGGCAAGCTGACTGTGCCACAGGTCGCGACGGCGACCACGTACGTACTCTCGATTTCCATCTCGGTGAATGGCCAGAAGACGTTCAGTATTCCCTTCTCTGTGCAATTGGCGGCAGCTAACGATCCGTCGAAATTCTCTTGCGTGGCCGCCGCCAATACGACGATCGAGTGCCGCATGCCCAAGAGCTATTCGCCCAAAGTTGCAATGCCGACCAGTGTGACCATGAACGGCAAGCGGGTCACCTTTGTGCCAACCTCAATGGCCGTCAATAGTATCGCCGCCAATACCAGCTTTGCCTTTGTAGGTACGGCAAAGTAGTCGACTTGAACCGTTGATCACGGCGTCCGGGACCTCCGGACGCCGAACCACCCCCAACCCACCACTTGCAAGCAAAGGAAAGCCCGCAGGCATACAATCCTCAACAAATTTCCAACCGGATACGCCAACAGGCGAAGGAAGCAAATCGTGACCATCCGAAAACTGCTCGTCACTCCCGGCGTCCATTACGTTGAGATTCCCGAGGCGGGAATCCAGATCCTGTGCGGCGCGCCCGGTGACAGCGTCAAGCACTTGCTGCGGCGCGGCATCATCCAGTCGCATGAGCAGGCCGGTGTGGGTTACGAAAATGGTCCTAACGCCATCCTGCTGTCGGATTCCATGATCCAGAATGGTCACCTGTGCAACCTGGCCGAGTTCCCCATCCTGCAGATGCTCTATCGGCAGGGCATGCTGGTACCCAAGCATCCCAACAATACTGGGCGCATGCCCAAGTTGATCGGTACGCCGGAACAACTCGCGGCACAGTTGCGTTACATCCATCGCGGCAACTATGGTCTGATCTCTGCGGCCGAGATGGTCGCTGCCGGTGCCAGCGAGGCCGAGGCAGACGAGCGCATGAGGCTCAAATTGAAGTTTGCCTTCGGCGAGATTGTGCGACCGGAGGAATTCATGGAATGTCACGCATTAACGACGGAGGCCATCGATATTGGTTCCGGCGTGATGATCGAGCGTCTGGCGCATAACCTGTTCGAGATTCGTCATGGTGGCGACAGTGTTCAGGTCGACCTCAATCTCGAGCGGCACGAGACCTACCCGTGCCCCTATCCGCTGACCCACGTTTCCGTTGATCGGCATTACTTTGCCGTGGTCCATTCCGGCGATGGCGACGGCTGGGATTTCAACCGCCCGGCGATGGCCAGCGTGCTGATTCATCAAGGCCGCGTCTACTTGGTCGATGCCGGTCCGAACAGTCATTACAGCCTGGATGCACTCGGGATCGGACGCAAGGAAGTCGTCGGTATCTTTCACACTCATTGCCACGACGACCATTTCGCCGGTTTGACCACACTCTTGCAGCGCGATCAACCGCTGGAGTATTACGCGACGCCGTTGGTGCGGGCGTCGGTGACGCGCAAATTCTGCGCGCTATTGTCGATTCCCGAAAGCGAGTTCGCACGCTATTTCGAGGTCCATGACTTGGTTGAAGACGAGTGGAACGACATCATGGGCCTTGAAGTGAAACCGGTCTCGTCGCCGCATCCGGTGGAAACCTCGATCTTCACCTTCCGCGTGCTGTGGGAAGGCGGCTATCGCACCTATGCCCACCTCGCCGACATCGCCTCGTTCGATGTCCTCGATGCGATGCAAACTACCGACCGCGTGGCGCCGGGCTTGTCACCATCCGCCGTGGCGTCGGTGAAAACCGCCTATCTGGAACCGGCCGATCTGAAGAAGATCGATATTGGCGGCAACATGATCCATGGTGATGCCAAAGATTTTGCCAATGATCCATCGCGCCGACTGCTGTTAGCACATACCGCGCGTCCCTTGAGTGACGACGAGCGCCGTATTGGTTCCGGGGCGCCCTTTGGCACGCTGGATGTGCTGATTCCCGGGCAGCAGAATTTCCTGCTGCGCGACGCCAGCGAATTTCTCCAGAGCTATTTTCCGACGGTCTCGGATGAGCGCCTGCACATGTTGCTCAACAACCGGATCGTCACCTTCAATCCGGAAACCATCATCATTCCGGCCGGTCGTGTGCCCGCCGAGATCTACCTGATCCTGGCCGGCAAGGTCGAAATGCTGATGCGCGAAATGCCGACCACGCACTTTCTCTTTAGCGGTTCGCTGATCGCGGAAGCGGCGGCGTTGAACGATTGCGAGAGTGAAGAAACCTATCGTTCCGCCGGTTTCGTCCAGGCCTTGCGTCTGCCGGTCGATCTTTACCGTCACTTCGTCGAGCGTTTCCATTCCAGTTTTGAGTTGCTGGAGATTCGCAAGATCGAGCGCCGCCTGCGCCACACCTATCTGTTTAGCGATGCCGTCACCAGCATCACGTTGCACCATCTGGCCACGGTATGCCGCATCACCAGTCTCCATCCGGGCCAACGTTTCGTTGCTGCGCCCGATTGTGTCCATCTCGTGGCGCGGGGGCGGATTGCGCTTGGTGATGACGAGAAAGCACCCGTGCGAGGCAAGGACGAGTGCTGGGGCGCAGATGTCCTGTTCCAGTCGATGGCAGAAGGCCTGCCACCGAAGGAGGCTGCCCTCGACACCGCCCCGGTGGTCATAGCGCTCGATGGTAGCGAAGTGTTCTCGTTGCCGCTTGATGTCGTGGCCAGAATTCCAGTGGTGCGTTGGAAGCTCTTTGAAGCGTTCCGCAATGCCCATCCTTACGCCGCACCAAGGTATCGCGGCAGCGCGCGTTAGATTTCGCGGTCCCCGATCAGGTTCGGGGCATTTCCTCCCGCCGGCGACGATCTTCAGGTCTGTAACGGGCCGAAATCTACGAAGGTCTTGTCCAATCCCGATTTCTTTTGATCGAGCCATTTGCTGAAAAGTCGGTGCTGGCAAGACGGCGTGGCGCGTCTTGGGAATGGATGATTTCCATTCGGTGACATTTTGGCATGTGCCCATTCCCTGTCATTGACTGGGAATTCAATGAATTGCCAGTATTTGACATGCCAGGATGTCAGTTCAACGGAAAATCACTAGTTTTCAAAGAATCAAAGTTCCCCTTTAAAAACAACAGGTAACTTGATTTCATTGATGGTGGCATGGGGTGTGCTAATGAATGCTTGAACACGCCGTTCTAGCGGTTTGTTTCCAAGTCTTGCATTTAGCGGGGCATCAACCACCATCTCACTTCGAAGGAGATTTTATGAAATCCAAGTTCATCGTTATCGCTTCCGTTCTTTCCATGGGTATCGCTGGTGCTGCAGTTGCTGCTGACCAGAAGGGTATGTCGGGCATGAGTGGCATGGAAGGTCAGAAGGGCATGTCGGGCATGAGTGGCATGGAAGGTCAGAAGGGTATGTCGGGCATGAGCGGCATGGAAGGTCAGAAAGGTATGTCTGGCATGTCCGGTATGTCGGGCATGGAAGGCAAGAAGCAGAAGGGTATGTCGGGGATGAGCGGCATGGAAGGTCAGAAGGGTATGTCTGGCATGTCCGGTATGTCTGGCATGGAAGGCAAGAAGCAGAAGGGCATGTCGGGGATGAGCGGCATGGAAGGTCAGAAGGGCATGTCCGGTATGTCGGGCATGAGCGGCATGGAAGGTCAGAAGGGTATGTCTGGCATGTCGGGGATGAGCGGCATGGAAGGCAAGAAGTAACCCTTCAGCAATCCGGCGGATGGGGGATTCGTCTCCCATCCGTTTTCTGCTTCCACTTACATTCATCATGAAAACACAGCGACAAAGCTTCGCGCTGGTACTGATTGCACTGGCGGTCCAATACGATGCGGGCACGGTACAGGCGGCTTCTTCCTATTCCTATCCGGTGGCCGGTCTGGCACCTTATCAGCGACCGGTGAATGCGCCAACCCTGACGGCAAATCTGGTAGCGGACGCCAAGCAGGCGTTGCACGGCGTTTCGTCGCCGATTCCGGAGAGTCTGAAGTTTCTCAATGACCAGGGCGGTTGGTTCAATCCATTTACGCGTCCGGGCATGACAGGCCCCTACGATCTGCGCGGATGGCACACGGCCCCGGTTTCACTTCCTGCGGCAGACAAAAAATGAACAAACGGTTTGCGATCCTGAGGGTTGTCACGGCCGCATGGATATCCCTCGTTGTGCTTCTGGCTGGCTGTGGCAAACCAGGCACTCCGGAACAACAGGCACAAGAGGACATGGACAGCAAGAGTCATCTGCGTGCCAGCTATGATCCAATCCACTTCAAGCCGGCCATTCTGAGCGCCAGCAACGAGCAGTGTCTCGCCTGCCATCGTGAAGCACTCGAAGACCGTGTCCGGCCCGCGTCGCCGGCCGGCGTCAAGGCCGTGGATACACGGGCCTGGTACCAGCAGGTCTCCACCTATCAGGGGGAGCAGGACACCTTCCATCGTCGTCATCTTGCAACGCCAATGGCCAAGGAGTTGATGAGCCTACAGTGCAATACCTGTCACGAAGGCCACGACCCGCGCGAAGAGGCACCTGGCAGTTCGGCAACTGGAGCGGCGCAGGACGATCGTGGCTTCACACTGCGCAAGCAGGTAAATCCGGAAACCACCTGCCTTAAGTGTCATGGCCAGTTTCCAGGCTGGGAACTGATGCGCTTGCCCGGCACATGGGACGAGGTCAAACACTTCTTCAAGAACGATTGCCTGGCGTGCCACGTTTCGACACGCACGCAGCGGCATCTAGTCAACTACCTGAAAGCCGATGCCATCGAAGTGGCAGCAATGAAGGCGATGGAGTCCGGTAACAGCGCAGACGTCTGCATGGGCTGCCATGGTGGCCGAGCCTGGTATCGCATTCCCTACCCGTATGCCCGCAATCCCTGGCCCGAAATGCCGGAAGGTACGCCCGACTGGGCCAAGGACCGGCCGACGCATTCCGATCCGCGATTCACCAAAACCGAGCCGAAATCATGAAGAAGCCCGACGTCACCATCCTTAATCCGGCACGCCGCAGCTTTCTGAAGACCACGGCGGCGGGAACAGCGCTGGCAACTTCCGGCGGCTTGCTCGAGATCGCGCTGGGGCAGAAGGATGCCCAGGCATTCGCCTATGAGCCGTATTACCGCGATGACCAGCTGACGACGGTCGTTACCTCGTGCGATCACAACTGCGGCTCGCGCCACATGCTGGTGGCGCACAAGAAAGGCAACGTCATCGTGCGCCTTTCGTCGGATGACGGCCGTTACCAGGCTGGCGGGGAGTTCGGAAAGGACACGGTCGCCGAGCCGCAACTGCGCGCCTGCCTGAGGGGCCGCTCGTATCGCTCGCGCCTGTACTCCCCGGAGCGCCTGCTGTATCCGATGATGCGCGTCGGCGAGCGCGGCGAGGGAAAGTTCAAGCGCGTTTCCTGGGATGAAGCGCTGGACCATGTCGCGAAGAAGATGGTCGAGCTGAAGACCAAGTATGGGCCGACCGCCATTCTCGACCAGGCCTATGCCGGCACCAGCTACGGTGTGCTGCACAAATCCGACCAGATCGAGGGTCTGCTGGCGCGCTTCCTCGGCATGTTCGGCTGCCGTACCAACTCGTGGTCGGTACCGAGCTACCAGGGGACTACCTTCTCGTCCAACATGACCTTCGGCACCATCCAGGATGGCAACGAAGACGATGCCTTCGCCCACAGCAAGCTGATCATCATGTGGGGCTGGAATCCCGCCTATACCTTCCACGGCGGCAACACCTTCTACTACATGCGGATGGCAAAGCAGAACGGCTGCAAGTTCGTCGTCATCGATCCGCAATACACCGACTCCGCCGCCGCCTACGATGCATGGTGGATACCGATCAAGCCGAATACCGATGCCGCCATGCTGGCCGGCATGGCACATTACATCTTCCAGAACAATCTCCAAGACCAGGCCTTCATTGACAAGTTCGTCCAGGGCATGGATGCCGGCACCATGCCGGACTGGGCGAAGGGGCAGGAAAGCTTCAAGGACTACATCATGGGCGTGCGCGACAAGACGCCCAAGACCCCGGAGTGGGCGGCAAAGATCTGCGGCGTGCCGGCGGCTGACATCAAGAAGCTGGCCGACATGTATGCGCGCACCAAGCCGGCCGCCCTGAAAGCCTCCTGGGGTCCGGGGCGCGCCGCGTTCGGCGAACAGTACAACCGCATGGCAGCCGCCGTGCAGGCGATGACCGGCAACATCGGCATCCTCGGTGGTTGCGCCGAAGGCGTCGGCAAGGGCTGGCATGCGGAGTCCGTCGCCTATCCCTATGACGACAACGCCAATCTGTGGTGGGCTTCGATCAAGTCGGACCGCTGGGCGCACTGCGTGTTGAACTACCCGAACGTCAAGCGCGAGGAAATCGGCTGCTGGCCTCGCGAAGACGAACTCGACGGCAAGATTCCGAATATCAAAGCCATCTTCTGGCACGGTTCAGACTGGTTCAACCAGCTGACCAACATCAACAAGGAAATCGAGGCCATCAAGAAGCTGGAGCTGGTGGTCTGTTCGGATTCGACGATCACGCCGTCCGGCTTGTGGGCCGATGTGCTGTTGCCCATTGCGACTCACTTTGAACGCCATGACGTCGGTCTGCCCTGGTACAAGGGCCACTACTACATCCACCGGCCGAAAGTGATCGAGCCGATGGGCGAATCCCGGACCGATTTTCAGGTCTATACGGAACTGGCCTACCGGCTGGAAAAGCTTGATCCGACCCTCAAGGATTTCGGTAAGCGCTACAACCCGCGTGCCGACCGCAGCTACTTCCAGAACCCCGACGCAACGGACGAAGCCTATCTGGTCGAGTGGTGGAAAAAGGTACAGCACCATCAGGGCGTCACCATGTCCTGGGAGGAGTTCAAGCGGCGCGGGGTATATAAATTTACCTTTGACAAGCCGCATGTTGCCTTCCGTGAGCAGATTGAAAATGGCGTGCCATTCGATACATCGTCGGGGCGGATAGAGATTTTTTCCACCACACTGGCCAAGGTTACTGACTGGACCAAGACCCAGTGGGGCTATCCGATTCCCGCGATCCCAAAATGGATCGAGCCCTTCGAATGGATGGGCCATCCAAAGATCAAGGAATATCCATTCCACATGATCACGCCGCATCCGCGGCACCGCACCCATTCGATCTTCCACAACATCCCATGGCTGCGCGAAACCTTCCAGCAAGAGATCACGATCAATGCCAGCGATGCGCGGCGCCTGAGTCTGGTGACTGGCGATATGGTGGAAGTCTGGAATGCGCGCGGCAGAATCGTGGTGCCGGTCTATGTCACCGAACGTTGCATGCCCGGCGTGGTTATCGTTTATGAAGGGTCATGGATGGATCTCGACAAGCAGGGTGTCGATCGCTCCGGAAATCCGGACTTCCTGACGGCGGACGAACCCAGCCCGGCCGGCGCCTTTGCGTACAACACCATCCTGGTCAACCTGAAGAAGACAACCATGGCCCATCGGCCGGGTTGGGATAGCGTGGCGACATCGCGTTCCTTCATCTTCCGGCGCGACGCGTGAGGAGCCGACCATGACCAACAAGCTCGACATGAAGAAAGTCAAGGTCGCCCTGGAACGCAAGGTGGCCCAGACCTACGAACCCCTCAAGCCAGCCATGCAGTTTGGCTTCGTGCATCACAACGTAGACTGCATCGGTTGCCGCGCCTGCGAGATCGCCTGCAAGGACAAGAACGGTCTGCCGCCAGGCCCGCGCTTCCGTCGCGTGATGTACGTCGAAGGAGGAACCTATCCGGAGGTGTTTGCCTACAAGGTCAACATGTCCTGCAACCACTGCGCCGAGCCTGCCTGCCTGCCCACCTGCCCGACCGGGGCGATCTGGAAGCGGGCCAAGGACGGCATCGTGGATATCGATTCCACCTTGTGTATTGGTTGCCGCAAATGCGAGGCGGCATGTCCTTATGGCGCGCCGCAGTGGAATCCGAAAGAGCAGATCATTCAAAAGTGCAACCTGTGCGTCGATGAGATCGACGCTGGTCGCAAGCCGTATTGCGTGATGGCCTGCATGATGCGTGTGCTGGATATTGGGCCGATAGACAAAATTTGGGCAGGCAAGCACAAGACCACGGCGGTAGGTCCGCATGACGAAACCGTGCGCCAGGTGAAGAACATGGCGAATCCCGAGCTAACCATGCCGTCGATTGCCTTTGTTCCGCATCGCAAGGGCAAGATCAAATGATGCCGAGTGCGGAAGTCGCGCTGGCGTGGTCGGAGGATCTGGTCACCCTTGCTCTGCTACAGGATCGGGAGTTGACGCCGGCTGTGCTGGCGGAATTGAAACTCATTGGTTTTCCAGACAATCTCAGCATGCTGCCGAAGGATGAGCGGCAACTCCAGGTTTTCGAGGGGATGCGGCAACTTGTTGCGGATCTTCCAGAAGCGCCGGACATGGCGTTCATGGATGATCTGGCAGCCGATTTCGCCGCCATCTATCTGACCGGTGCTCTCGATGTCTCACCATCCGAATCGTTCTGGCTTTCTGATGAGCGTCTGGTTTGCCAGGAGCCCATGTTCGACATGCGCAAGCTGTATGCGGCCGACGGTCTGGCCGTTCCCGACTGGCGCATGCGTCCAGACGATCATCTGGTTTTCCAGCTTCAGTTCGTGGCCAGGCGACTGGAGCGGCTCGGTACCAAAAGCCTGGTTGACAATGGCCTGACGATCGATAACCAGTGGCGGTCGCTGGCGATGCTGCTCGATCATCACTTGCTGCGTTGGCTACCAGATTTCGCCAGCCGCGTTTCCGCACGGTGCGACACAGGGCTCTACGCCGCACTGGTCTTGTTGACCGAAGCCTGGTGCGAGCAGTTGCGCGACCTGGTTGCGTTGCATCTGGGCGAACTGCGGCCAAGCAAAGAGGAAATCGAGGCCATCCTGCGGTCGCATCCCGCAGACGAGGTGAAGGCGGAGCCCATCCGATTCATGCCTGGTATCGGCGGACCCAGCTGGTAAGGGCTATATCAATGATCCCGCTTCAATTCTCAATTTCATTTGAATGGCCGCTCCCGGTCAGGCACGGAGAAAGCACGTGATGAGCAAAGATATGAGTTGTAACCCTGAGGGAGGATGTGCCTGCTCAGGGAAGAAAGCGGAGGCAGCCCCGGTCGAAAGCGTCAGTTCCCGGCGCAATTTTCTGAAGAGCGCGAGCATGTTGAGTGTCAACTCTTTGCTCGGTACTGCGGCCTTGATGACCATGTCCGACGATGCGCGGGCAAACACGGAATGGGCGGAATGGTTTCAGGGCAACTACCGGTTGATGAGCGATGAGGAGAAGGCTCTGGCAAGAGGGCGGCTCGAACGTCGCTATTCCCGCGAGTATGCCAAGACCGTGATCGTCGACGGCACGCCGGCGCAGGAAGGCGTTCTCATGGGCTATGCCTTGAACATCAAGAAGTGCATCGGTTGTCGTCGCTGTGCAAAGGCCTGCGTGGAGGAGAACAATCAGTCGCGGGGCAAAGATCAGGATATGGAGTGGATTCGCGTTCTCAAGATGGAGAAAGGCGAATTCAGCAAGGAAAAGATGAATCAGGGTTATCCCGAGGGCCTGGGAATACAGGTGGGCGGCAATGCCTATTCCCCGGCCGGCGTAGTGCTCGAGGGCGAGCATTACTACCAGGCCGATGCGGTGCCGGAAAAGGATTCGGTCTATATGCCGATCGCCTGCATGCAGTGCGAAAAGCCACCCTGCGTGAAAGTCTGCCCGGTGCGCACCACCTACCGCGAGGCCGATGGTCCGGTCGTCATCGACTACAACTGGTGCATTGGTTGCCGCATGTGCATGTCGGCATGCCCCTACTGGGCGCGTCGCTTCAATTGGAGCGACCCTAACCTGCCCAAGGAAGCCATGAATCCAGTCACCCATTACCTTGGCAACCGGCCGCGTATGAAGGGCGTGGTCGAAAAGTGTACGTTCTGCATCCAGCGTACACGCAAGGGGCGCTATCCGGCTTGCGTTGAAGTATGCCCGGTGGGCGCCCGAAAGTTTGGCAATCTGCTCGATCCCGAAAGCGAAGTCAGCCGGATCATCGCGCGCAAGCATGTGTTTCGCCTGAAGGCGGAACAAAACACCTTTCCGAAGTTTTTCTATTTCATGGATTGAGACGCGAGAACATGGACAAGCTGAAGCGGTTCGTCGTCGATTACGTGACTTACGTGGTGAAAGGCAGCCCGGCGTTCTATGCCTGGATCGCCTTCCTGTGCCTGCTCATTCTGGGCTTGTTGTACGGTACCTACCTGCATGCTGCCGACGGTTTGGGTTATACCGGTCTCACCAATCAGGTACATGACGGTTTGTACCTGGCAAATTTCGTCTTTCTGGTCGGTATTGCGGCCGGAGCAGTGACCATCGTTTTCCCCGCCTACGTGTATCACCATAAGGCACTTCACGCGGTAGCGGTGCTGGGCGAGATGCTGGCCATATCGGCGGTGCTGATGTGCATGCTGTTCATCGTCTCTCACATGGGACGGCCCGATCGTCTGTGGCACATGCTGCCGATCATCGGAATCTACAACATTCCCCATTCGATGCTGGCCTGGGACACCCTGGTGCTTCTGGGCTATCTATTCCTCAATTTTGTCGGTGGCTTCTACTATCTTTACAGGAAATACACCGGCCAGCCGTTGAATAACAAGTTCTACCTGCCGCTGATTTATGTCTCGATTGTCTGGGCACTAAGTATCCATACAGTGACGGCATTTCTCCTCAACACCATGCCATCGCGGCCGATGTGGCACCACAGCATGATGCCGATCCGCTTCATCTCGACGGCCTTTGCGGCGGGACCCTCGATGATCATCCTGATATTTCTGATCGTGCGTTCGAGGACCAAGCTCTGGATCGAGAATGCCGCCATCGATCAGTTGGCGACGATCATCACATATTGTCTTGGCCTGGCGCTCTTCCTCACCCTGTCTGAAGTCGTTACCGAACTGTATGCCAATACGGAGCACGCTCTGGGGCTCAACTACCTGATGTTTGGCCTGCACGGCTTTACCGATCTGGTACCTTGGTTCTGGGGCTCGCTGATCGCCAGTATTGCCGCTTTCATGATCCTGCTGACGCCGTATTGGCGCAGCAATTATCGTTTGCTGGCGCTGGCCTGCATCCTGGCTTTCTGTGGGATATGGGTGGAAAAGGGCATGGGCCTGCTGGTCCCCGGTTTCATACCGACGCCAATCGGCGAATTCACCCAGTACTTGCCGACCACGCTTGAAATTTTCGTCACTCTCGGTAACTGGGCAGTGGGCCTTTTGGTGCTGACGGTGTTGCTAAAAGGTGCCATCGGCATCCAGCTGGGCGATATCGGCTATGCCCCGCCCACCCAAGGCAAGGTTCCCGTCGGAACTACCGGCATGGCCACTGCAGCCGAGCTGACATAAAGGAGTCGTCATGAAAAACAATGTTTTCCTGCCGACATTCTTTTTGCTTTGGTGTGCCGGCTGGACCAGTGCGCTGGCCGATGAGGTCAAGTGTTTCGAAAGTCGCAAGGGTGCGTCGGAGGTGACCCAGCGGATGATCGGGGAAAACCTGCCCAACGTGAAATGCTCCCCCAAGACGGGTGCCGTACTGTGGTGGGGCGATCCCTTCGACGGTACCGTCCCCATGGGCGACATGCCTATTGCCGATGCCGATTACACGCGCGGCAAGGCCTTAGTCAAGCCACGTTCGGACAAGGTTGGCCTGCTGCCGTTGTGCGGCAACACCTGCCATACCGGGGTGCTGCCGAGTGGCTTCCCGCAAAACAAGGATAGCCGGCAGCTCATCATGATGCATCAGGCCATCGTACTTGATGCCACCAAATTGCCGCATGGCCGCAGTGCTATCTGGTGCCTTGACTGTCATCATCCCAAGGAACGCAACAAGCTGGTTGATCATCGTGACAATCCGATCAGTTTCGACCAGCCGCAGAAGCTGTGCGGCAAATGCCACGGCGAAGTTTATCGGGACTGGCGAGAAGGAATCCACGGCAAGCGGATTGGTGAATGGGCCAGTACCGGTACCAAGCGCTGGTTTGTCTGCACGGAGTGCCACAATCCCCACAATGTCCAGCATGGCGAGCGCAACCGGGGAATTGCCCAGCATCAGCCGGAAGTTGCGCCCGCGTTACCGAAGGGCATGAAGACGGCCGACCATGAGCGTCGGCATCATGACTCCGCGCGTCACTGAGGATGATCCGGGCAACGCAGGTTTCGGGATGGTGCTATCTTCCAACGTCCGGAGGGTCGATAGCATGGGTCGACCGATTTCCGGTTTCTGTTTCGGTCGCTGGCAAATAACGTGAATCGAAAAACGCAACTACTCAAGAACGCACTGTCGGCCCAGCTCGAAGCAGCCAGTGTTGGCGACCTGGCGGCGACTGTCGGGGCCATGGGCTTCTGATCCATCATTGATCAAGAAACGTCGTTCTTGATGCAAACCCACGTTCGTTACTTGAGTCATCGCCTGCTAAGGGGCGTGCTGCTCGTCGCGGGTGGGGCGTCGCTGGTGTTGGGGGTGTTGTTCCTGGGCTTGTACCGGGATCAACTGATCCATGAGCGGGCCGAAGTGTCGATGCAGCTCAACCGCATGCTGCAGGTCACCTGGGAAAATGCGATGCTAAAGCGCGATGTCGAAGGCTTGCGCGACATTGTTGCCAAGCTCGGTGGCTTGAGCGGCATACGCGATGTGGTGATCCTCTCACCTGCCGGCGAAGTACGTTTTGCCTCTGACCCGGAGAAGATCGGGCGGCAGCTTGCGGAAATTGCGCAAGCCACAAGCCTCGGAAGCCCCGTGACCCGCTTCGAGACCTATTCCAGCGGCGGAGAAGTTCTGCGTTCCATCAATCCGGTACCAAACCGGGCGGCCTGCACGCCGTGCCATGGCCCGGTGGAGACAATGCCGATCAACGGTGTGCTGGTGGTGGATTACGACGCCGCACCGATTCGCGACAGTGCGTGGCGCAGCGCGATTCTGCTCATGCTCGCCGGCACTGCAGTTATTGCCCTGACGCTGCTGACTTTGTGGTTCCTGTTACGCCGGCATGTCATCGCCCCTCTGGCGGGTCTTGATGCGGCGACCCGTGCATTGGCGGCGGGCGACTTTACGGTGCGGGCCCAAGCGCAGGACAACGACGAGATCGGGCGTGCGGTCCTCAGTTTCAATTCGATGGCACTGCAGTTGTCCAATCAACTGTCGCGGTCCGAGGCGCAGCAGCAGTTCTTGCAGACACTGCTGGATGGACTTCCCGATGGGGTCCGACTGATCCGCGTTGCAGACAAGCAGGTGGTGCTGGCCAATCACACTTTCTGTCAACAGGTTGGCCAGTCGGCCCAGAACATCCTCAAGCGGCCATGCTTCGAGCCCGGCTATGGGCGTACCGAACCTTGTGTGCCGACCTTGGTGGTCTGTCCGCTCGCGGAGCTGAAAGAGCCGGGAGATAACCTTAAAGCCAGTCACTACCTGAAACGACCGGATGGCAGCGTATTCCATGCGGAGATCCATGCCGTGCTGGTCGAACTTGATGATGAGCAGGGACGCGAGCGTTACATCGTCGAATCGCTCCGCGATCTGGGTCGAATCTCCCAGATTTCGCATGAACAGCGTCTCTCCGAGCTCGGATTGCTGGCAGCGGGTATTGCCCATGAAATCCACAACCCGCTCGGTTCGGTTCGTCTCGGTGTACAAGGCCTGGTGCGCGAATTGCACGCTGGACACATTACTCACGGTCAGATCGTCGACTACATGGAACTGATCGATCAGGAGATCGACAAGTGCATTGCCGTGACCCGGCGTATGCTGCTGCTTTCGCGCCCTCCCATCAGCAGCCTGCAACTGGTGGTGGTAAATGAGGCCTTGGCCGACACCCTGAAACTGCTGGCGTTCGATGCGCATACGCATGGAATCACCCAGCGGCTGGAGTTGCCCGATCAGCCACTGCGCCTGTTGACCGACGAAGCCGATATCCGCATGATTTTCCTCAACCTGATTCAGAATGCCCATCACGCGATGACGGAAGGCGGTACGCTCATCGCTCGCCTGTTTGCCGCCGACGGTCATGCGGTAATCGAGATTTCCGATTCCGGTGCGGGGATTCCAACGGACATCCTGGCGCGTATTTTCGATCCTTTCTTTAGTCGGCGCGCCGATGGCGTTACCGGTACCGGGTTGGGCCTGACCATCGTCAAAAATTTTGTCGAGCGCATGGGCGGCACGGTGAGCGTCGATAGCACCATGGGTCATGGTACGCAGTTTCGCGTTCGGCTACCGCTTGCGGAAACTGCGCTGGAGAGCAAGCGATGAAGAAGAAAACCCTGCTCATCGTTGATGATGATGCGGTCTTCAATGGTCTTCTGCGTCGTCAGATCGAATCCATGGGCTTTGCCACACTCGGGGCCGGTTCATGGAGTGAAGCGCAGCAGCGGTTGAGCGAAATCGAGCCGAACGCCATCATTCTCGACTACCGGCTGCCGGATAGCGATGCCGCACGGGTGCTCGGAGAATTGCGCAACCAGTATCCGGTGATTGTCCTGACCGGTTACGGCTCGATCCCGAATGCCGTCAGCGCCATCCGCGAGGGCGCGGCTGACTTCCTGACCAAGCCGGTGAATCTCGATGAACTGGAACTGACCGTGCGGCGGGTACTCGAAACGGCCGAACTTCGGGAGTCGAATCGTTTCTACCGAACCCAACTGGCATCCCACCGACCGGGGCCGATGGTGTTCGAAAGCCAGGCAATGCGCAATGTGCAGGAGATGATCGACGCCGTCGGGCCGACCGACACGACGGTCCTAATCCTCGGCGAATCCGGTACTGGCAAGGAAATGGTTGCCCAGGCGATTCATGAAAGCAGTTCGCGCGCGCAACGGGAACTGGTACCCATCGACGGCAGCGGTCTGCAGGAAAGCCTGTTCGAGTCGGAGCTCTTTGGCCACGAACGCGGCGCCTTTACCGGCGCAGACCGGCAAAAAAAGGGCCTGATCGAGGAGGCGGCCGGCAGCACGCTCTTTCTTGATGAAATCGGTGACATCGGTGCCGCCATTCAAGCCAAGTTGTTGCGTGTGCTCGAGACCAGCAGCTTCCGGCGTCTGGGCGGCAACAAGACGCTCAGTTCCGACGCCCGTTTTGTCACGGCAACGAATCGCGACATTGAAGCCATGAGCCGTGCCGGTACCTTCCGCAGTGATCTGTACTTTCGGCTCTCGCGTTTTGTCATCACCATTCCGCCCTTGCGTGAGCGGCGGGAAGACATCGAACCATTGGCGCGGCATTTTCTTGCCCTGTTGACACGAAATGCGCCCACCAGCATGTCGGCTGAGGCGCTCAAACTCCTCTTGGCCTACGATTGGCCGGGCAATGTGCGCGAACTGAGGAATGCCATCGAGCGTGCCGTCATCCTCGCGCGGCCAGGGAATCCCGTCCGCATCGAACATCTCTCGTTTATTTCACGCAACCAGGGTGAGGTTGTATTGCGTTTCGGTCAGGATCCGAACCTTGAGCAGATCGAACGCGAATACCTGCGCCAGGTGATGGCCAAGCATGGTGGAAATCGGCTGAAGACCGCTGCCGTTTTGGGTATCAGCGAACGACACATCTATCGTCTGATCGAAAAATACGGGTTTGGCGACAGGGTTTGAGGAAGCTGGCAACGGCCGTGACCTCTGAAGCCGCAGCCGGCCAGTCAGGACTTTCTTATTGCGATGATGGAAAAGTCGGTGCTGGTGAAACGGCGCTTGCGACTCGGACCGCTTTTCAATTACAGAGTCCTATCGCAGCGGTGAACGGGAACCGTGGGCGGCGTTCTTTGGTGGCGCTTTTCTGCGTGTGTGGGCGCGGTGGCCCGTACGGCGAGGATAATGCACGCCTTGTTTGTTCCGAGTCCCTAGCCCCCCAATGCTCAGCCAGCCATGACCGACGCCAACGTAATTCCACCCGACCGTCTCGCCGCCCGTATTCCGCCGGATATGCAGCGCCACGCGGCACGCATGGCCCAGGATGCGTTCACCCAGATTTTTCGCCTCACCCTTTCTGGCGATCCCGCCGCCGTCGACCTTGGTGTCGCCAACATGGAGCCGCTTTGCCGCAATTGGGCGCGCGTGGCGACCGACGACGAATCGCGCGCGTTGCGCCTGGCGCTTTTGGTGGCAGGTATGGATCAGTGGGGGCTGGCCTACAGCCAGGCTTTTGGTTTGACGGCAATTCCGGGTCTGACCGCCTTGCTTGGTACCTTGCGCAATAGCCTCGACGTCACGGCCGATGCGCGTTTCCAGCAGCAGTTCGCCGCGATCGAAGCGGCCGAGAGCGACGCGGTGGATTTCAAAATGGAATTGCGCCGCAACATTCATCTCGCTTTGTGGCACGCCATGATTGCCTGCGAATCGATGGATGAAGCCGTGCCGATCCAGAAAACGCTCGGCGCTCTGATGCGTGTGTTGGTAGAGCGCATGCCGCAACTCGGCTGGCGGCTGGTGGCCGATGCTCTGGCCCACATCCAGATTCGTTGCCTTGCGGACGGTGCTGCGGCGGTTGGCTTGGCGCAGGAAAGCAACGAACAGTTTTTTCAGTCGCTACGCCAGAGTTTGCCGCGCGATCAATCGGAAGCCATCTTCGCTCACGCCAACCGGGCGACGATTGCCTGGCAGCAAGCGCACAAGACCGGCATAGCCATGGAGTCAGCGGCATGAATAAAATTGAATTTGCGGTACGTGAGGATTTCGTCGAACTATGTCAGTTGCTCAAACTGACCGGCCTCGCCAACAGTGGCGGCCAAGGCCAGTTGATGGTGGCCGACGGCATGGTTCGCGTCGATGGCAAGCGCGAGCAACGCAAGCGCGCCAAGATTCGGCCGGGGCAGGTGGTCGAATGTTTCGATGCGCGCATCGTGATTACCGGACCGGAGCCCCTCTGATGGCCATCAATTGGTTCCCCGGCCACATGACCTCGGCGCGCCGCAAGGCCGCCGAGACCATGGCCAAGATCGACGTCGTGATCGAGGTTGTCGATGCCCGCCTGCCCGAGGCCAGCAGCAATCCGATGATCCGCGATTTGCGACTGCATCGGCAGCGCCCATGCCTCAAGGTGCTGAATAAATCGGACCTCGCCGACCCTGCCGCCACCCAAGCCTGGATCGAGTACTACAACCGGCAGCCGGGCGTGAAGGCGGTGGCCATTTCCAGCAAGAAGGCGGGTGACGTGGCGCGGATTCCGGCGTCTTGCCAAACCCTGGCACCGCATCGCAAAGACAATCTGAAACCGCTGCGGATGATGATCATGGGCATTCCCAACGTCGGCAAATCGACGCTGATGAATGCCTTGCTCAAGCGCAAAGTGGCGGCCGTCGGTGACGAGCCGGCAGTGACCAAGAGCCAGCAGACGCTTGATCTCAGCACGCGTCAGACGCTGACCGACACGCCTGGCCTGATGTGGCCGAAGATCGCCCACGACAGCGACGGCTTCATGCTCGCCGCCAGTCACGCCATCGGTGTCAATGCCGTGATCGAAGATACCGTCGCGATCTTCCTGGCCGACCTTATGCTTGAACGCTATCCGGCTATGCTCACGGCGCGCTATGGCGTCAACACTGGCGGTATGGATGGCGTTGGCGTGGTCGAGGCGATTGCCAGGAAGCGCGGCTGCATGCTCAAGGGGAAACATGCGGGCGAGTTGGATATGGAGAAGGCGGCCATCATTCTGCTCAACGAGTATCGCGACGGCACATTGGGGCGGATCAGCCTCGAAACGCCGCAGAGTCGCGCGGCCATGCTGGCGGCGGCGAGTTTGCCGGTGGTAGCGGCCGGGGAAGAGGGTGACGACGATGAGTGATG
Source organism: Propionivibrio dicarboxylicus (assembly GCA_945902805.1). GTDB lineage: Bacteria > Pseudomonadota > Gammaproteobacteria > Burkholderiales > Rhodocyclaceae > CAMDMZ01. The sequence goes on from CAMDMZ010000011.1 coordinate 65,584, forward strand.
CGATTTCTCGCCCGGTCGCGATGCCGTACGCTGATCAGGCGGCGGCAGGCGAGGTGATCGCCGCAACGCAGACCTGGCTGGAGCGCGCGGTTATCGGCCTTAACCTGTGCCCGTTCGCCAAGGCCGTGCATGTCAAAAAACAGATTCGCTATGCGCTGACGGCGGCGCAGACGCCCGACGAATTGCTCGTCGAACTCGAACGGGAATTGCAGCACCTGGGCCAGTCCGATCCGGCGGAGCTGGATACCACGCTACTGATTCATCCGCAGGCGATGGTCGATTTTCTCGACTTCCATTTCTTCCTTGCGGAAGCCGATGCCGCCGTTCGGCGCCTCGAACTCGACGGCATTCTGCAGATTGCCAGCCTGCATCCGGCCTACGAGTTCGCTGGCAGCAGCCCGGATGATGTGGAAAACTTCACCAATCGTTCACCGTATCCAACGCTGCATTTGCTGCGCGAATCGAGCATCGATCGTGCGGTCGCCGCCTTCCCCGATGCTGCTGATATCTTTGAACGCAACATCGACACGATGAATCGACTGGGTCACGAGGGGTGGCGGAAACTCTGGCTGGACTGAGCCGTGGGGGGGGGGCAGTGCCCGCATAAAAAGTCGGTCCTGGCGAGACGGCGCAAGATCGCATCGAGCTGGCTATCCCGGCGTTGTCAGCGTGCGTTTGGCGGCCTTGGTGATGAGACGACTCACCACGTCGACGCGACTTTCCTTGAAGTGACTGGCTAACGCATCGAGTGCGATTGCGATTTCAGGCGGGAGCATCATCTCGATCCGTTTTGCCCCGGTCGCCTGACGCTTCTTGCGACTTTCCGCAGCGCGCGCCGAAGGTTCAAGCGCGTTCTTTTTACGTGGCCGACCGCGACGCGAAAGCCCCGGTAGGTAGGCCTGGCCTTTGACGGTGACTGACTTTGGTTTGCTGGTCCGCGTTGTTTTGGGCGCGGTTGGCTTCGTGTCAATGAGAGATTGATCATTAAGCACATCCGGCATCGGAAAAAGATCTGAGATGGCTTTTTGAGGTTTTGGCAACATAGAGATTTCTGCGAACGCCGAGTGTTTGTTTAAAAGAAACCGGTTTCTTTTATTATATGTCGAAAATTTCCGGCAGCCTTTGTGCCTCAAAATGCAGCACAATATTGATCTGACAATTTACCAAAACCTTAGCGGACTAACATGGATTACGGCATCACTGACTTAAGCACATTCATTCTCGGCACGATTTTCATCGTCCTGTTGCCCGGCCCGAATTCCTTGTACGTCATGGCGGTAGCCTCGCGCTGGGGTGTGGCAGCGGGGTATCGCGGCGCATTTGGCATCTTTCTAGGGGATTTCATTCTCATGGTGCTGTCGGCATCGGGTGCGGCCTCGTTATTGAAAACTACGCCACCGCTGTTCATGGCGATCAAGTATGCCGGGGCGGCGTATCTGGCCTGGCTCGGGATTGCGCTCCTGCGTTCCGCGTTCGATTCATGGCGCGGCAAAGTTTCAGAACGCGTATCCGAAAACGCGACGCCGGCGCGGATTGACGATAGCCGCCCGTTCCGAACGGCGTTGCTGATCAGTTTGATGAACCCGAAGGCGATTTTGTTCTTCGTTTCCTTCTTCATTCAATTTGTGGCACCCGGCTATGCTTATCCGGAGCTTTCATTTCTGATTCTTGGCGTGATCGTTCAGATTTGCAGCGCCGTGTATTTGTCGATCCTGATATTTGGTGGCGTTCATCTAGCGCGACAGTTCCGTCGTCATCGGCGTCTTTCTGCCACGGCCACCGGAAGTGTCGGTGCGCTCTTCATTGGCTTTGGTGCCAAACTTGTCGGCGCCAGTTTGAACGGCTGATGGGTGGATGCGGCGCCGCCATAGTGATCGTTGGTGATCATTGCCGATCGGTTCGTACCGGAATCAATGGACTGTAGAATCAGGCTGTGCTTTCCCGCCTAGAACTCCTCGTCGATCTGCTCCATTCTGCCGCTGAAGCGTCACTAGCCACGCTTTCAGTCGCCGTGCCGGGCTACCCGTTCGCCAGCATGGTGCCGTTTGTGACTGACGAACATCACTGTCCGCTTTTCCTGATTTCATCACTCGCCGAACATACGAAGAACCTACTTGCGAACCAGAAGGCCAGCTTGTTGATCGCAAGATCGCTGGGTGATGGTGAAATGGCCCGCGTTTCGCTCGTCGGCGACATCAAGCCGATAGCTCCCGCGCCGCTGCTGGTGGCGCGCTATCTGCGATATCACCCGGCGGCCGAACGATTCTTGCAACTGGGCGATTTTCACTTTCACCGTTTTGTGCCGGTGCGGGTTCTAACTGTGGGTGGCTTTGCCAAGGCCAACTGGTTGGATGGTCAGCGACTGTTTGACGCGCCGTTCTTTGCGCTGGAAAGTGAAGCCAAGGAAATTCAACAGAGTGAGGGCCTGTTACCGCCAGGAATCACGCTACTCGGCATTGACAGCTATGGAGCGGATTTGCAGACGGCGACGGGCCGGCAACGTATTCGGTTTGGCGCCGGGCCCGTGCTTGGAGAAGCCTCCATGCCAAGCTTAATGCGCGAACTCGAAGCCTTTAGCCAGAGGGAAAAGTCATGACAAAGGATCACATCAAACTTATCGCCATTGCTGCTGGCGCCTTAGTGCTGGTGCTGGTTGTTGCGGGGATCGGTTATTTCAAGGTGTCGAAAGCGTCCGGGCATGCGCTTGAACTCGAAGAACAACTCGCTAGCACCAAGGACGAACTTGGCGCCTTCCGCAAGTACATCGATTACTTGCCGCAAGCCAAGCAGTCCTTGACGGAGGCATCGGCAAAACTGAGCACTGCCGTCGAAGAGGAGGTGACCTGGATTGAGCGTGGCGAGCGTGGCGTCAGTCCCTTCAAGATAGAAGGTACGGCGATCCTGAAGTTGTCCGTGGGATACACCTTTGGTTTTGATCTGGCCGCTGACAAGTTTGATCTCGTCGTGGCCGACAAAGGTATTCAGATCAAACTCGGGCAAACCCAGCTTATTGGCGCACCTGAGGTGACGGTGCTATCCGCCGAGTACCCGCCGAAGGTGCTGGCGGTGGCCGACGAGGCCGCGACGCAGGAAATTCTGCAGAAAGTCGTTCCCGCACTCCAGGAAAAGGGCAAGGTGCTCGCGCGTAACGAGGCTGCTCGCATCATCGTTGAAAAGAAACTGATCGAGCACCTCCGTGCTTTCTTTCAGCAACAGAAAGACGTCAAGCTCATTCCTGATATCGCGGTAGTGAATAACAAGTCATAGTCATGGCGAACATTCTGATCGTGTATTCCACGACGGACGGTCATACCCTCCGCATTTGCAATTTTCTTCAGCGGGTTATCGAATCGAATGCCCATCGGGTGTCGCTGGTCTCGGTTGCCGATCCTCTTCCGGGCGATTTGCAGCGTTTCGACACGATCGTGGTGGGCGCCAGCATTCGTTATGGCAAGCACAGTCGGCAAATCTACGACTTCATCAAGAACCATCGGGATTTGCTGGAAAGCAAGGCGAACGCCTTTTTCTCGGTCAATATTGTTGCTCGCAAGCCTGAGAAGAATCAGCCGGAAACTAGTCCTTACCTGATGCGGTTTCTCAAGCAGATTGCCTGGCGTCCGCAACTACTTGGCGTTTTTGCCGGCAAGTTGGACTATCCGAGTTATGGTTTCTTTGACCGTGAAATGATCCGCTTCATTATGTGGATGACGAAAGGGCCAACCGATCCTGCTACCGTGATCGAATTCACCGACTGGCAGAGCGTTGAGGCTTTCGGTCAACGTGTCAGCAAACTGTAACCGACGATGCCGGGCGCGATCAGCCGCCGATAGCCGACCAGAAATCGCTCTGGCGGTTTAGAAATTCTTCCGAGCCCATGTAATGCGAGCCATCGCAGGAAAAGGTCAGACTGACCATACCATTGAAGATGTTGATCGATGCCGAACGCAGATAGATATTCTGGTCGGTAAGACGTAATTCGCCCATGGCGTCGAGGATCGGCTTCACCGCCTCGCGCCGCATGGCGGCATCGTCCGGCCACGGTTGCGGCGGGTACAGCATGCAGACGTCGGGATCGGCCAGCGCTTCATGTTCAAGGAGTTGGTAGCGGAAGGGATCGTCAACAAACCATCCCGTGGCGCGGCTACTGGAGAAATGGATGATCACCTGAAACATACCGCGCTCGGTAATCAGCTCCTCAAGAATCGACATGGCCTGCGCGATGTGACGATCCATCGGGCTTTCGATGCGCTTTTGCAGGAACACCGTGCCTCGTATTGACGGATCGCCTTTGATCTGCCGCCATTCGCTCGGCTCGCCATGTGGCTCCGTCGCGGCGGGCAGATCACGCAGATCGAAATCGGCGCCGAGGTAACCCAGCAACGTCGCACCATCGCGCACCACGTGCAGGGCCGTGAGCGACGGTCGCCCCGACAGGCTTACGTAGGCATCTGATAGCAGGAATCCCCACGCCGGCACCGGCTCGCGCATGTAGGGCCGCTGCGAACGATCACGCTGAAAATAGCCTAGCCCGATACGCCCCGCGCCGACGTTGTCGCTGATCTGCACGCCCTTGTCATTGAGAACGTAAAGGTGCGTGGAATGAGGAACGGTAGCGAAACCAGCGGCAAGCACGTCGTTGAGGCGTAATCGGTCGCCGAAAGCTTGCCCGCAGAGAGCGGCCAGCTGCGCCATCGGTTCATGCAGACGTTGCGCCAATTCCGCCCGCTTGCGATGAACATCGTCCTTCCACTTCTCGTCCATGGCAAAAAATCCTTAAACAGTACAATGCTGCATTGCAACATTGTACTGTTTATCGCAGCCATAAAAGTACCGCTATGGCTGCATTCTCACAGGCAAAGCAGGTCTTCTAACTCAGCCGCAACTCCCCACGGCACCGCACGCTGAACAGAAATCGCAGCCATCTTTGCGAATGACCGTCATGTTGCCGCATTCGGCACAGAGCGAGCCTTGCATGACCTTGACGCCACCGCCCGGCTGTTTGGCGTTGGGTGATTCGAGGATGCCCATTTCACGGGTCGGATAGCCATTCTCGTCGAGGATACCGAGCATGGCGTAGCGGTGCATGATCAGGCGTGCGATGTAGGCGACGGTCGAGGGCCAGTTTTGCTGCTTGTTGCTGCCGGGGACGCGGGCCATGAAATCGCCGAGCGGCTCGGCGTAATTGAGCAGCTTGCGCAATTTCATGCCTATCCAGGCCGGGTCCATGACGCGCATATCGAGCGCCAGCAAACGGGTGAGGCCGTCGAGCGCACGCGGGTAGTGGCCGGAGAGCCAGACCGAGTAAGGGCGGGTGACGCCGTCGGGCAGGGTGATTTCCTTCAAGCCGAGGATGAACTCCTCGCCAGCGGCGGGATTCACGACATCGACGGTCCATGACAATGTGCCGTCGGTGCCGGTCTTCGGCTCGTCGCGGCTGAACATGCAATCGATCACCGGCGTCGCTTCGGCGCCATCCAGCGCACCGAGCTTTTCGCAACGGTAGCGGATGACCTGCGCCATCGCGGCAACGACGCCGGGCACGCGCTTCAATTCGCCATTGGGCGGGAAGGGCAGGTCGAAGGGATCGTCGTCCTGGGTGCGGGCAAGGGCGTCAAGCTTGAGTTTGAGCCAGGCCTTGTCGTTGGTGCGCATGTCCATCGACAGGGTCTTGGCGACAGCACCGATACCGCGCGGCTGTTCGGTGCCATTGACCCAGATTTCGAAGGGCACATCGCGGCCCATATCGTTTTCGACCTGACCGACGAACAAGGCGAATTCGCCATGCGGAGCCTCTACCATATAGGTCCAGGAGGTATTGCCGGCGGACATCTTAGGTCGTCCCGGCCAGCGCAGCGAGGCCAGCACTGGGGCGGGCAGACTGCCAATGGAAAGTCGCTTGTTGGCGTAATCGAGTTTTACGTCCTGAGGTTGCTTCTGCGCGTTGGCGGGGACGACCGTAGTGGCATTGGCCTGCGGCTCAACCGACAGCACACTGCCGAGTACCGAATTCGGCCGATAGGTGGCGAGACCTTTGAGGCCCGATTTCCACGCCGTCATGTAGAGGTCTTCGAATTCCGAATACGGATAGTCGGCCGGGACGTTCACGGTTTTTGAAATCGAGGTGTCGACATACGGGGCGACGGCAGCGACCATTTGCTCATGCGCCTGAGCCGAAATTTCCAGCGCCGTGATGAAGTAGTCGGGCAACTTGCTGACATCGCCACCCTGGTGCTTGTACAAGCGCCAGGCGTAGTCCTCGACTGCGTATTCCTTGTGCGTACCGTCGGCCATGCGCTTTTTGCGCGTATAGGTCCAGGAGAAGGGCGGCTCGATACCGTTCGAGGCGTTATCGGCGAAAGCCAGGCTGATGGTGCCGGTGGGGGCGATGGAGAGCAGATGCGAGTTGCGCAGGCCATGTTTGCGGATCTGGTCCTTGATCTCGGTCGGCAGGCGCGAGGCGAAGTTGCCGCCAGAGAGATACATATCGCGGTTGAACAGCGGGAAGGCACCACGTTCCTTGGCCAGTTCGACCGAGGCCAGATAGGACCTATCGCGCATGTAGGCCGAAATGGCGGTGGCGGTGTCTTGTGCGCTCTGGGTGTCATAGCGCTCGCGCAGCATGATCAAGGCATCGCCAAGACCCGTGAAACCGAGACCGACGCGACGCTTGCTCTGGGCTTCCTTGGACTGCTGGTCGAGCGGCCAGTGGGTGGCGTCGAGGACATTGTCGAGCATGCGTACCGACGTATCGATCACCTTGCCAAACGCCTCGTAGTCGAAACGGGCTTTCTCGCTGAAGGCGTCACGCACAAACAGGGTGAGGTTGATGGAGCCCAGGCAGCAGCAGCCATACGGCGGCAGTGGCTGTTCGGCGCAGGGGTTGGTGGCCTCAATGGTTTCACAGTAGTAGAGATTGTTGTCCTTGTTCATGCGGTCGAGGAACAGGATGCCGGGCTCGGCATGATCGTAGGTCGAGCGCATGACCTGATCCCACAGCGTGCGCGCCTTGACCTTGCGATAGACCCACATGCCATCGTCGCGCTGGTAGGCGCCGTCGGCCTTGATGTCATTGGCCGGCATGGCGCGATGGACGAGTTCAGTATCGCCGTCGACCTCAACCGCCTGCATGAAGGCGTCGGTGACGCCAATCGAAATATTGAAGTTGGTCAGGTCGCCGTGATCCTTGGCGTGGATGAAGGCCTCGATATCGGGGTGATCGCAGCGCAGAACGCCCATCTGGGCACCGCGACGGCTGCCAGCGGATTCGACGGTTTCGCAGGAGCGGTCGAACACACGCATATACGAAACCGGGCCCGAGGCACGCGATTGGGTGCCTTTGACGCGGGCACCGATCGGGCGAATCGAGGAAAAGTCATAGCCGACGCCACCGCCACGACGCATGGTTTCGGCGGCTTGCAGCAGGGCAGTGTAGATGCCGGGACGGTCATCGACGATTTCGGAGATCGAATCGCCCACCGGCTGCACGAAGCAGTTGATCAGCGTCGCGCACAGGTCGGTGCCGGCGGCTGAATTGATGCGGCCGGCGGGGACGAAACCGTTCTCCTGGGCTTCGAGGAAGCGGGCTTCCCAAAAGGCGCGCTTGTCTTCGGTTTCGATGGACGCCAGAGCACGGGCAACACGCAGGCGCACCTCGCGCACGTCCCGTTCGTTGCCCTTGGCGTATTTCTCTAGCAGCACCTCACCTGAAATCTCTTGCGGCAGGGGTAAGCCCATCTGCCCGGTATGCACGTAACTAGTTGAATCCTCGGTTGTCTCAGTTGTTGTCGTCATGTCGTTTTTCCGAAGAGAAGATGTTTATTCAAAGGACAAAATCGGTTCCGTCGGCTGGTCTTTGCAGCCCGTTTTAAGCAGCGGAAGGCGTGAAGAATACGCTTGCCGCTGGGCGCTTCCAAGCAGAAAATATTTTATGTTTAAAAACATGCGGTTGGGAATCGTAGTAGTGGGTCGACGTTTTTTCAACCACTACATATTGTGTGTTTTTTAGTTTAGAAATAGACTAAAAAACAGTGGGATGGCGTCTCTTTTCGAGATTTTCTCTCAGCCGTCCTGGCGGCGATTTTTGCTATGCCAGAACCGTGCCGGCCAGCGTGGGGGCTTGACATCCCATAATGACAAGGGAAAGAGGCGAAGCGGCTACTTCAGAACGATTTTTGGCGGCAGAGGCGGCCGTTGTCTGCCGCGCCAATCGATGTGTGGCCGGCTTGGAAAAAGTCGGTGCTGATCGGACGGCGCCTTCCCGGAAGAGACGGTTCGCAGTGTTCACTGGCTTCCGTTCAACGGCTTAAGCCGAGTCAGGCAAGGAATCAGTTCCCGCGTTGCTCCAGCCACGCCAGCAAAGTGGCAAACAAGCGTTCCGGATCGACCGGTTTGGCGATGTGATCGTTCATACCGGCATCGAGGCAGAGTTGACGATCTTCTTCGAATGCGTTGGCGGTCATGGCCAGGATGGGCGTGCTCTGGTTCAGTGAATCGGCGCGGATGCGTTTGGTAGCCTCCACACCGTTCATGTTGGGCATCTGCATGTCCATCAGAATCAGGGCGTAAGGATTCTGCCGGGCCAGCGTCAGGGCGTGTTTCCCGTCGTCGGCAATATCGACGACCATACCGGCATACTCCAGCAAGCCGCGTGAAACTTCCTGCGTGATCGGCTCGTCTTCCGCCAGCAGGATGCGTGTGCCCGTGTAGTCCGCTTGCAGGCGTTGTTCGGCCGTCAGCGCCGAAAAAGTCGGTGCTGGCGGGACGGCATCCTGTTTCCCTTTCTTGAGAAGAACGACGAACCAGAAGGTGCTGCCTTGGCCTGGCGTACTCTCGACACCGATTTCGCCGCCCATGAGTTGGACCAGCCGTTTACTGATGGCCAGCCCGAGTCCGGTGCCGCCATACCTGCGAGTCATGCTGTTGTCGGCCTGTTCGAAGGACTGGAACAGCCGCGACTGCGCCTCCGGCGCGATGCCGATGCCGGTGTCGGCGACTTCGAAGCGTACTTGCACGACTTCCCGGGTTTCTTCTACCGCACGAGCACGCAGGGTGACCGCACCTTTTTCGGTGAATTTGATGGCGTTGCCAACCAGGTTAAAGAGGATCTGACCGAGGCGCAGCGGGTCGCCCTGGAGGGAGGTATTAGCGATTCTGGCGGGTAAGTCAATGGCCAGGCCCAGGCCTTTCTCGCTGGCTTTGTTGCCCAGAGTGCTGGTGAGATTTTCGATGACGGCGGAGATCTGCAAGGGAACGCTCTCGAAAACCATGCGCTCGGCTTCGATCTTGGAGATGTCGAGGATGTCGTTGAGTACGCCGAGCAGGCGTTCAGCGGAAAACTTTGCCTTGTCGAGCTGATCCAGCCCTTTGGCATCGGCCATCCGTCGCCGGGCCATGTCGATCATGCCCATCACGCCATTCATCGGGGTGCGCAACTCGTGGCTCATGTTGGCCAGGAAGGCGCTTTTGGCGCGGTTGGCGGCTTCGGCCGCTTCCCGTGCCTGCGATAGTTCCGTATTCGATTTGCGTAGTTGCTGGAGGTTCGACTCCTGTGTATCGAGCAGATTATTGAATGCGTCAGCCAGTCGATCGAGCTCGTCGGGCACCGGCCCATCGGTCTTGCCTGTTTTGCCTGTCGGTATGCGCTCGCCATCCCGAGCGGAGCTGTAACGGCTGAGGAATTCACTCATGCGATGCAATTTGCTACCTGCCACACTATGGTAGGCAGCCAGGATCATCATGGCGACTGCCAGCACCTGCAGGATCTGCGTGATCACAATCAACCAGGCATCTTCCCGAACCAGCGAACCGATCCGCGCGAGACTGAAGGTCATGCTCAGCGTGCCCAAGCTGACCTTGCGCCCTTTGAATTCCCGCGTGATCGACCGTTCTCGTTCGATGACCGTAACACTTGGCGCCGGTAGGCTGCCGAATACGAGCGGCGGCTTAGTGGACTCGGTCCAGACCAGCTTGACCTGTGCCATGTCCTTGAAGTGCTTGATTCCTTGGAGGTGCTCCGCGACCAGCGCCGCATCGCCCAGCCACATCGCTTCCTGCAATGCCGGTAGGCTGGAATCCAAAATGGCGTCAATGGTTTCCTCTTCATGCGCCACGTGGTCGCGATAGTCTTTCCAGAGAAACAAACCGCTCAGCAAGAATGCAAAAAACAGACTGAAGCCGACCGACAGCAGCGCGAGTTTCTTGCCCAGCGAAGAAAAGAGGTAGTTCCGAAGCGACATTACTTACTTGCGGGCGGATCGACTCCGGCATTCCGGAAAGCCCGAGCGTAGCTGCCATCGGCCTTCATCGCTCGCAGGGCGGTAGCCAGCGGCTCGATGAGCGCGCGATGCTGTTGGTGCAGCACCAGATACTGGGGCACCACGATCAGCGGCGGATCAAGCACACGAATCTGCTTCATGCCCAACTCGTCGGCTGCTTTCAAACCGGTCAGGCGCTCGTAGATAACGACATCAGCCCGATCTTCATTCAGGAGCGGAAACAACTCCTCGGGTCCGCGCACGCGCAGCACCTGCGTTGCCTTGACCTGGTCTTCCAGAATCTTCCAGCCAAGGATATGGCCGACACGTAAAGGCAGCAGATCGCCGAGACTACGGACGCGGACATCCTTGCGCAAGGCAAAGCAACTCATTGGAAACGAATAGAGTGGCTCGGCTACGCCCACCAGATGCGGGTAGCGCGTGGCAATGACCTCCGGTATGCGCAGGATGTCGCCGTCAATGATGCCGCTGTCGGCATTCATCAGGGAGCGTTCGCAGGGCAAGGCGCTGACGCAGGCACGCTTGCCGATACGCTGGAAGGCCTCGACGACCAATTTGTCGATGATGCCGTTGCCCTCGGCCGAAAGCGGGGCGCGGTGACACGAGCCAATGATGACCTCGCATGCCGGTTCTTCCGCATGCAGCGGCACGCTGGCAAGCAGCATGAGTACAAGCGCCAGGGTGCTCCGGCGCAATCTGGACCATCCGGTGGTCAATGAGAAAGCGATGAGTTCAGGCATGGCGATCACTCCTTGATGCTGCCCAGGGTTCGTACATAAATACGCTGGTAGCTGCCATCGGCCTTCATGGCCTGCAGGGCTTTGGCGGCAGGAATAAGCAGGGGTGTATGTTTCTTGTTCAGGTACATGAACATCTCGGTGCTGACCAGCGGGGGCTGCAGCAATTGTGCCGGAAGTTTGCGGTCTTGCACAATATAGTGGCCCTGCCAGCGTTCAAACAGGACCACGTCGACACGGCCATGGGCCAGCAGCGAAAACAGGTGATCCGCATCGGGGGCATGCGTCACTGCGGTCCCAGGCTGAATTGCGTCATCAAACACTTTCCAGCCGGTAATGTAGCCAACCTGGTAAGGCCGCAAGGTTTCAAAACTGGTGGTGGCAAAGTCCGCCGTGAGCGAGTAGGCAACGAAATCGTTGTCGATGATTTTTTCCTCGACCCGCAGCAGGTTCGGGAAATTTTTCTCCAGCCCCTTCACGCGCATCGCCACGCCGTCGTCGATGCCGCTGTTGGCATTGATATTGGCACGCGCCGAGGCATCGTACTGCACGACCTCGGCTGTGACACCGATACGTCGAAAGATTTCCGGAATCAACTGCTCAAGAAAACCTTTCTGATTCGGCAGGAAGTAGGGAGCGCGTACGCCGCTGGTCAGCCTTATTGGCTCTGCGGCTGCGGCTGCCGGTGTAAGGCAGACCAGGATGGCAATCACTGCCAAGAGTTGCGATAGAGAAGGAAAGACAATCATGAAGGAGTCAAAAACAATGGACTTGCCCGTCGATGATACCTCGCTCGCGACACTGGTGCATCAGGTCCACCGATCTTCTCTCAACTCGGTGTATCAGCTTTCAATTGCTGGCCGGAACTCGCAGCGCAGTTGCGTTCTCGCCCTACACAAGCTCGGCGACGTGCCGGGCTATCATCCACTCTTCATTGGTCGGAATCACACAGGCGGCAACTTGGCTATTGGCGGTGCTGATGCGTAAGGCGTCCTTGGCGTTTGCCTCCACGTCGAGCGTCAGTCCCATCCAGCCGAGTTGCAGGCAAATCTTTTGCCGCACCGCTGCCGCATGTTCGCCGATGCCGCCCGTGAAGATCAGGGCGTCGAGGCCGCCGAGTGCGGCCGCCAGGGAGCCGATTTCGCGTACCACGCGGTAGCAGAACAGATCCACTGCTTGCAACGCATCGGCGGTGCCAGCTTCAAGCAAGGTGCGCATGTCTTGCGACAGTCCGGAGACGCCGAGCAATCCGGATTCCTTGTACAGCAACTTGGTCAGCGCCTTGGCGTCCATGCCATGGGTTTCAATCAGGTAGAGCATCACGCCGGGATCGAGGTTGCCGGTTCGTGTGCCCATCATTAGGCCGTCGACGGCGGTAAAGCCCATGGTGGTGCATTGGCTCTGGCGGGCCTTCATGCCGCACATCGAGGCGCCGTTGCCCAGATGGGCGACGATCACACGACCGTTGGCCTGCGCGGCGGGCAAATGCTGTGGCAAGACGTCGGCGATGTACTCGTAGGAAAGACCATGGAAGCCGTAGCGACGCACGCCTTCGGCGGTGTATTTGCGTGGTAGAGCAAACAATTGGGCGAGTTCCGGCTGTGTACGGTGGTAGGCGGTATCGAAGCAGGCAATCTGCGGCAAGCCGGGCAGGGCGGTGATCATGGCATCGATGCCGGCCAGATTATGCGGCTGATGCAGAGGCGCCAGCGGAATGAAGCCGCGCAGCGTGGTCAGTGTTTCCGGCGTCAACACCGTGGGCGCAGAGAACAATTGCCCGCCATGCACCACGCGATGGCCGACGGCAACGATGCTCCAGCCGGCCTCGTGTTGATGCAGCCAATCGACGAGGAAGGCCAGCGCGGCTTTGTGCTGCGATTCGGCGGCTTCATCCAGCGGCAGATCGACATCGTCGAGTTTGTTACCTCGGCCATCCTTGGCCTTGAGGTGAGCGCGTTGACCGGCGGCACCGATGCCGTCGATCTGGCCGACCAGTTCGGGTTGTTGCGGGACGCCGTCACCGTTCGCGGAGCGGGCGAAGAGGGCAAACTTGATTGAGCTGGAACCGGCATTAAGAGTCAGGAGTGCGTCGGCCATGATTCAGTTCCTCACTATGGCATGTCGTTTGGCGTGCGCCATGACCACCGCAACGGCGGTCGAAGCGGTGCGGGTTTGCGCCGAATCGGCGCGGCTGGTCAGCACGATGGGCACCTTGGCCCCGAGCACAATGCCGGCCGCGAGCGCTTCGGCGAGATACTCCAACTGCTTGGCCAGCATGTTGCCGGATTCGATATCTGGCACTAGCAGAATATCGGCCTGGCCGGCGACCGCTGACTTGATGCCTTTGGTGCGGGCAGCCACCAAGGAGATGGCGTTGTCGAAGGCCAGCGGACCATCGAGCAGGCCGCCCTTGATCTGACCGCGATCCGCCATCTTGCACAGCGCGGCCGCATCCAGGGTTGCCATCATTTTTGGATTCACAGTCTCAACGGCGGCTAACAGCGCGACCTTGGGTTCGGGAATGTGCAGCATGTGCGCCAGATCGATCGCGTTTTGCACGATGTGCACCTTGTCTTCGAGGCTGGGTGCGACGTTAACGGCCGCATCGGTGATCATCAGGAAGCGCGGGTAGGTGGGTACATCCATCAGGAACACATGACTGATGCGGCGTTCGGTACGTAGGCCGACGTTCTTGTCGATCACGGCCATCATCAGTTCGTCGGTGTGCAGCGAGCCCTTCATCAGCGCCTCGACTTCGCCTTCACGGGCCAAGGCCACGGCGACTTCGGCGGCGGCATGGCTGTGTGGCACATTGACAATCCGGCAGCCGGTAAGGTCGAGATGGTTGGCGGCGGCAACCTGGCGAATCTTGTCTTCCGGGCCGACTAGAGTCGGGATGATCAAGTTGTGATCGCGTGCGAGCAGGGCGCCCTTGAGTGATTCGGCATCACAGGGGTGGACCACGGCCATCTGCACCAGATCGAGTCCGTCGGTGATGGTGAGCAGATGTTCAAAGCGGGTTTTCTTGGTTTCGGAAAGCTTGAATTCCGGCAGATTGGCCTTCGCCCGCTTGATCTTCTCGACCGGAGCCTGCACCTCGGCCGTGCCATGAATGACTTTCTGTCCGTCCTGATTGGCACATTGGCAATCGAGAATCATGTGCTTGTTATGGTCGAACTTGCGTTCGCACCTGACCGTCACCGTCAAGGTGTCGCCGACCCGCACCGGCTGCGAGAAATGCAGCGTTTGATCAATATAGAGAGTGCCGGGCCCGGGAAACTGGGTTCCCAGAACCGTGGAGATCAGGGCACCGCCCCACATACCGTGGGCGATGACCTCACGGAACATCGACGATCGTGCGTATTCAGGATCGACATGGGCCGGGTTGATGTCGCCCGACATGATGGCGAACATTTGGATATCTTCCGGTCGCAGAGTGCGTACCAGGGTCGCGGTGTCGCCAACCTGGATCTCATCGTAAGTACGGTTCTCGATGAAGTTTGAATCGGCGTCGTTGAAATGGGTCATGCGTGGCATCCTTGAATTGTCTGCACTGGCGTGCTTGACCCGTAGTTTAGCGCCAAAATGTTGCAGTGCGGCATAGCTGGGATGCGGCCTCGCATGGCGTCCGATGGCTTACGCCTGGCGCACTATTTTGGCGGCAAGTCGTCCCGCTTGCTGCGGCGCGGCGGCTGCGTGGGTGGACTGGGTGAACTGGGTGCTTCGCGCAGCACGAACAGTGTGGTGCTGATGTGAAGTTCGAGTGCCGCGCAGGCACGTTTTTCGTCGCGACTCATCGCTGCGTCGTAAATCTCTTGATGTTCCGCATGCACGTTTCGTTTGCTGTCGCTGCCCAACGCGAAACGCCGATAACGTTCCGATTGCCGGTAAAGAATTCCGATCAGGTAGCGCAGCCAGCGCGAGTCGCAAGCGGCGATCAATGCTTCGTGGAAACCACGATTCCGTTCTTCCCATTCGCGGAATTGCTGCGCCGAATTATTCAGTTTTTCTTCGACCTTGGTCAGGCGATGAAAGGCCGCCATCAGGCCGGCTTCCCATTCGTCGGTGCCCGTGCGAATCGAAATGCGCAAGGCCTCGGTTTCGAGCAAGATTCGATTGCGAGTGATGTCTTCGAGGTCTTCCGGCGAAATGGACGAGACCCAGAAGCCGCGCTGTCCTTCGCTGTAGACCAAGGCGTCCGACACGAGCAGTGACAGGGCCTCGCGTAGCGTGCCGGCACCGACGCCGTAGTCGTCCTTTAAGTGCTCGACTCGCAACCGGGTTCCGGGCAAATGCTTGCCTTCGATAATGTCCTGACGCAACGCGAGGTAGGCGTTTTCGACCAGAGTTCGGGGTGTTTCCTCGGCTGCGGAAAAGGCCGCCGTGAATTTTTGCGATGGCAACATAGTGGGACGATTATCGCTGAGGATTCTGCTCGTTGCGCTTTAACCGGTAATTGAGTTGGGGCCGGGTCATGCCCAGCAGGCGTGCCGCGCCGGCGAGGTTGCCCTCTGAGCGATTCACTGCTTCGCGCAGCACCATGGCTTCGATGGCATCGAGTGACAAGCCGCTGGCAAGGATGGTCGCGCACAAGTTCTGCTCTCCCGGTGCGTGCTTTTCTTCGAGACCGCCACTGGAGGTAATCCCGGATTCGCTCTGGTCGGGGCACTCGATGGTGGGGAACAGATCATCCAGCTCGATCTGGCCATCAGGCGGCGCCAGGATGACGCCGCGCTCGATCATGTTTTCCAGTTCGCGCACGTTGCCCGGCCAGGGATAGAGCTTCAGCGATTTCATCGCTTTGTCGGTCAGTCCGGCGATGCGCTTGCCGTGCAGGGCGCAAAACTTGGCGAGCAGCGCTTCGACCAGGGGCGGGATGTCGAGCGTGCGCTCGCGCAGTGGCGGAATGTTGATCGGATAGACATTGAGTCGATAGAACAGGTCGGAGCGGAAGCGCCCGGCCTTGACGGCGGCTTGCAGATCGACATTGGTCGCGGCCACGATGCGGACATTTATTTTGCGTGTGCGATCGTCGCCCAGGCGCTCAAGTTCGCCTTCTTGTAGTACGCGCAGCAGTTTCGCTTGTGCGGACAGCGGTAATTCGCCAATTTCATCGAGGAAGAGCGTGCCACCTTCGGCCCGTTCGAAGCGTCCGGCGCGCTGTGTTTGCGCGCCAGTAAATGCCCCCTTTTCGACACCAAAAAGTTCGGACTCAATTAGATCATTGGGCAAGGCGGCGCAATTCACGGCGACGAAGGCCGCGCTGCGGCGCGCGCTGGTGTCGTGCAGGGCACGGGCAAAGCGCTCTTTGCCGACACCGGTTTCGCCAGTCAGCAACACGGTGACATGGGTTGCCGCAGCTTTGCGTACCAACTCGTAGGCGCGCTTAAAGGCTGGCGAAACGCCGATCAGGTTTTCGATCTGATGTTGCTGCTCAAGGGATGAGCGCAAGGCATCGACCTGGGTGCGCAGTTCGAGCAGGCGATTAACGATGGAGTCTTCCTCGTAATACGGCGTGTGTTCGCCGGCGTCGTCCCATTCGTCCACCGGGCGTCCAACGATGCGGCAGTGAGCGGGACCACACGCGGCGCATTGGGTTTCCTTGAACAGGATAAAGCGCCCCATGAAGGCGGTGGTGTAGCCCGAGGCGTAGCCGATCAGCATCCAGCAGATTGGATCGGTTTGCGGCCCGAATTCCTTGACGTGCGCTTCTGCTTCCCAGGAATTGTCCCAGATGAACTCGCCGTAAAACTTCCCCGACGGAATGTCCATATCGATCTTCACCGGGGTAACACGGACACTGCCCTCCAGCATGTGCAATTGCGGACCGACAACAAACGCGTCAATCGGATTCTGGTGGCCGCGAATTTTCTTCGCCAGATCGGCATCGCGCACCCCCGAGGCGTAACCCATGCGCGTCATGATGCGGCGCGCCTGTTCGTGGCCGACCGAACTCATCAATTCCTTGCGCAATCCGGCGAGTGCAGCGACATGCAGCAGCAGCATTCGGTTTTCCGCCAGCCAGATAGTGCCGTCTTCTTCTGAAAATCGCACCAGGCGGCGCAGGTCGGCATTTTGCGGGTACTTGATGGGCATCGCGAGAGTGGAGGTGGGCTAGATGCGAAGGATCGGAGGTTTTATGAATTCTCGAGATTCTACCTGTTTCCACAGGAATGTTTGCTGCGCTGCATCGTGATGAATTGATCAATTGCTTGATTGATCAATGAATGAATTGATCAAGTCTAAAGCGGTTTCCTCTTTCGCTGAAATCATCAAAAAAGCAAAATCTCGAGAAAAAACAGGCACGTCGTCGAACTGGCACGTCTCTTGTATTAAGGGCTACGCCACCATCAGCAAATTGAGACTGCCATGAACCCAAACTCGAGCTTTGATCCGAGCCGTAAATATGTCCGCGTGACCGAATTGCGCCACGACGGTTTCGTCGAGTTCGAGTTTGCTATCGGCGAACCCGAGTTGTTCGTCGAGATGATTTTGCCAGCGGCGGCATTTGACGAGTTCTGCGCACTCAACAAGGTGAGTTTCGTTGCTGACAACTCGCGCCTGAAGCTGGACGCGAACGAAGAGGCGGCCGAGCGTGCCGAATGGAACTGGAGCCTGCATGACGCAACACACCAGCGATTCAAGTCACACGAATAATTCAACGGGCCGGTCAACGTGATGACCGGAGCGATAACCGCGGTCCGTCCGGGCCGCACCATAAGGAGGAGTAGCTAATGCAAATTGATCTGCGGACCGTCAGCATCACCCCGCTGCGGCAGACGTTTGACAACGTTGCCAAGCGTCTGGGAGGAGACAAGCCGGCCAGTCGTTACCAGGAAGGCACCTGGGACGTGCAGGCCCGGGCCAACTATCACTACCGCCCGACGTGGGACCCGGCGCACAAGATGTTTGACGAGTCGCGCACGGCGATCAAGATGAAGGATTGGTACAGCTTCAAGGACCCGCGCCAGTTCTACTACGGCTCCTGGACCCAGTCCCGCGCCCGTCTGCAGGAAACGGCGGAAGCGGACTTCGATTTTGTTGAGCAGCGTGGTCTGGTCGCCAATCTGCCGGCCACTATCCGGAAGCTCGCACTTGAACTCTACGTGCCCTTGCGCCATGTCGAATGGGGCGCGAACATGAACAACGCCTCGATCTGTGCCTACGGGTTTGGCACGGCCGTGACCGCCCCGGCGCAGTTCCAGGCCATGGATCGCCTTGGGTCCGCACAGTATCTATCCCGCGTCGGCCTCTTGTTGGGCAGTCAGGATGATCTGGTCGCCGCCAAAGAAGCCTGGTTGAACGACGCCAAGTGGCAGGATCTGCGTCGCTACGTCGAAGACAGCTTCGTGGTGCAGGACTGGTTCGAACTTTACGTCGCACAAAACCTGGTGCTCGATGGCCTGATGTACCCATTGTTGTTCCGTCGCGTCGATGACTTCATGACCAGCCAGGCCGGTCCGGTGGTGGCAATGCTGACGCGCTTCCAGGCCGAGTGGTTTGTCGACTCGTCGAAGTGGGTCGATGCCACGATGAAGACCGCCGCCACCGAATCCGCCGAGAACAAGGCCCAACTTGAAGCCTGGGCTACGGCCTATGCCGCGCGTGCCGTCAAGGCGCTCACACCCCTCGTTACCCATGCCCTGGGCGATGCTGCTGCCGGTGCGATCGACGAGGCCATGACCCAGTTCAAGGCTCGCTGCGCCAAGGCCGGCGTCTCGGTTTAAGGAGAAGACATGTCTACCGTATTTATCGCCTTCCAGAACACCGACGAAGTGCGCGGCATTGTCGAGGCCATCATGGACGACAACCCGCACGCCGTGATCGACATGCAGCCAGGGATGGTCAAGATCAACGCCGCCGGCCGTTTGGTCATCAAGCGCGCCAGTATCGAAGAAAAGCTCGGCCGCGACTTCGACCTGCAGGAGATGCATGTGCATCTGGTCACCCTCTCGGGGAATATCGACGAAGACGACGACGAGTTCGTCCTCGCCTGGAAACATTAAGAAGATCAGGAGAAGAAATCATGGATATGCCAGCCAAGAAACTGGGCCTCAAGGAACGCTACGGCCTCCTGACCCGCGACCTGCACTGGGACACCACCTACCAGCCGATGGACAAGGTGTTTCCTTACGCTTCGTATGAAGGCATCAAGATTCACGATTGGTCGAAATGGGAAGATCCCTTCCGCCTGACCATGGACGCCTACTGGAAATACCAGGCGGAAAAGGAGCGCAAGCTCTACGCGATCATGGATGCCTTCGCCCAGAACAACGGCCACCTGGGCGTCACCGACGCGCGCTACATCAATACCCTGAAACTGTTCCTCACCGGCGTCTCGCCGCTGGAATACATGGCTCATCGCGGCTTCGCCCACGTCGGCCGCGCCTTCCCTGGCGCCGGTGCGCGGGTGGCCTGCCAGATGCAATCGCTGGATGAAATCCGTCACTTCCAGACGCAGATTCATTCGATGTCGGTGTACAACAAGCATTACAACGGCTTCCACGACTGGCAGCACATGCATGACCGCGTCTGGTATCTGTCGGTGCCGAAGTCCTTCTTCGACGATGCCTTCACCGCTGGCCCGTTCGAATTCATGATCGCCATCGGTTTCGCGTTCGAGTACGTGTTGACCAACCTGCTGTTCGTGCCCTTCATTTCCGGCGCGGCCTACAACGGCGACATGGGCGCCATGGCCTTCGGCTTCTCGGCCCAATCCGACGAATCGCGGCACATGACGCTGGGTCTGGAGATGATCAAGTTCATCCTTGAGCAGGACCCGGACAATGTGCCCATCGTCCAGCGCTGGATCGACAAGTGGTTCTGGCGCGGCTACCGCGTGCTGACTCTGGTGGCGATGATGATGGACTACATGCTGCCCAAGCGCGTGATGAGCTGGAAAGAAGCCTGGGAGATTTACGCCGAGGAAAACGGTGGTGCCCTGTTCGCCGATCTGGCCCGCTACGGCATCAAGCCGCCCAAGGGCTGGGCGCAAGCCTGCGCCGACAAGGATTATCTGTCGCATCAAGCCTGGAACGTGTTCTACAACTACGGCGCCGCCGCGCCCTTCCATACCTGGACGCCGTCGGCACAGGACATGGACTGGCTGGCCGCCAAGTACCCGGACAGCTTCGACAAGCACTACCGTCCGCTGTGGGAGAACTACACCGAGATGGCCGAGAAGGGCAACCGCTTCTACAGCAAGACGCTGCCGATGCTGTGCCAGGTCTGCCAGATCCCGATGTTTTTCACCGAACCGGGCGATCCGACCAAGATTTGCTACCGCGAGTCGGAGTACAAGGGCGACAAGTACCATACCTGTTCAGACGGCTGCAAGGACATCTTCGACTACGAGCCGGAGAAATACGTGCAGTCCTGGTTGCCGGTGCATCAGATCTATCAGGGCAATTGTTTCGAGCGGGGTACCGACCCCACGGCCGAAGGTTTCGATCCGCTGATCGCTGTGTTGCAGTGGTATCACATGAACATCGGGCGCGACAATTTCGACTTTAATGGCATCGAATACGGCAAGGGCTCGGAGGACAAGAACAACTTCGAGAAGTGGCGAGCGATGTCCACGGGCAACATGTAAGGAGGATGACCAAATGACGACTGCTGCAATCGGTAAATACGAGTTTGCCCCGATGGATACGGTGGAAAAGTTTCCCGCACCACTGCTGTACTTCGGCTGGGAAGACCACCTGATGTTCTGCGCGCCTTACTGCGTTCCGTTCCCGCCCACTCTGGGTTTTGGCGACATGTGCAAGGGACCGTTTGCGGGCATCTATGGTGCGCATCCGGACTTTGCCAAGATCGACTGGGACAAGGTGGAATGGTTCAAGTCGGGCCAGCCGTGGCAGCCGGATTATTCCAAGAGCCTGGCCGAGAATGGCCTCGGGCACAAGGATGTCATCCGCTTCCGCACGCCGGGCCTCACCGGGCTCAAGGGTAGCTGTCACTGATGTAAAACACGGCGATACGGCAGATCAACGCCGTATCGCCAGCACCGACTTTTTGAATCGAACCCATGAGCTACCAACTGACTATCGAACCGCTGGGCCAGACCATTGAGGTCGAGGAAGGCCAGACCATTCTGGACGCCAGTCTGCGCGCCGGCATCTATTTGCCGCATGCGTGCTGCCACGGTCTGTGCTCCACCTGCCGGGTGCAAGTGCTGGATGGCGATTTCGACCACGGCGAGGCGACCACTTTCGCCCTGATGGATTACGAGCGCGAGGAAGGCAAATGCCTGGCCTGCTGCGCCACCCTGAATTCGGACGCGGTGATCGAAGCCGAGATCGAGGAAGACCCCGACGCCCGCGTAATTCCGGTGCAAGACTTCGCCGGCCGCGTTTCACGTATCGAAAAACTGACACCCACGATCAAGGGCATTTTCGTCGAGCTCGACCACGAGATCGATTTCCAGGCCGGACAGTACGTCAATCTACATATTCCCGGCCAAAGCCAGTCGCGCGCCTTTTCGCTGGCCAGCGCGCCATCGAACAAGCGCGAGGTCGAACTCAATATCCGCCAGGTCCCGGGCGGCGCTGCGACGACCTGGATACATGAATCGCTCAAGGTGGGCGATGCCATCAAGATTTCCGGCCCCTACGGCCGTTTCTTTGTGCGCAAGTCAGCGGCAACGCCGGTGCTCTTTTTCGCTGGCGGTTCCGGGCTTTCCAGCCCGCGTTCCATGATCCTCGACTTGCTCGAAGAAGGTTTCGACAAGCCCATCATCCTCGCCTACGGCGCACGTAGCCGCGACGAGCTTTACTACCACGACGAGTTTCTCGCTCTGGCCGCGAAGCATGCCAATTTCACTTATGTGCCGGCGCTTTCCAGCGAACCCGAAGGAACGGACTGGGACGGCTTCCGTGGCTTTGTGCATGATGCCGCCAAGGCGCACTTCAACAACGATTTTCGCGGTCATCAGGCCTATCTGTGCGGCCCGCCGGTGATGATCGATGCCTGCATCACGACGCTGATGCAAGGCCGCCTGTTCGAACGCGACATTTTTACCGAGAAGTTTTTCTCTGCAGCCGATGCGCAACAGGTGCGCTCGCCGCTCTTCAAGAAGATCTGAACCATGGTTTATCACGTCATTACCATCGAAGATACCGGCGAGACCTACAAGTGTGACGAACGCATCTCGGTGCTCGAAGGTATGGAAAACCTCGGCAAGAAAGGTATCCCGGTGGGTTGCCGTGGCGGTGGCTGCGGCGTGTGCAAGATCGAGATTGTCTCCGGCAACTACAAAAAGCGCGTGATGAGCCGCGATCATGTGAGCGAGGAAGAAGAGGCAAAGGGCATGGTGCTCGCCTGTCGGGTCAAACCGCTCGGCGAAATGACGGTGCGCGTGCTGGGCAAGATGAAGAAAAACGTCTGCAAGGTTGCCGAGCAACCAGTGGAAGTTTGAATGTTGTTTGTGTTGTCTAACCCGAAGGAGGAACAAAAATGGCAATGACTGGCGTTTTGCGCCCCGGCCACGCAATCGTGCGCGTCCTGGATCTGGAAGAATCGATCGACTTCTACACCAACGTAATGGGCTTGGTGGAAACCGGCCGCGACAAACTTGGCCGCGTCTACTTCAAGTGCTGGGACGAACGTGACCACAACAGCTTCGTGATTCAACAAGCCCCCAGCGCTGGCATCGAAGCCTTCGCCTTCAAGGTCCGCACCAAGGCAGATCTCGAGAAGTTCGATTCCGATCTGCGCGCCTATGGCTGTCCGACCGAGCGCGTCGCCGCCGGCGATCTGCTGGAAACCGGCGAGCGGGTGCGTTTCAAGATTCCGACCGGCCACCTGATCGAGCTCTACGCCGAGAAGAAGGAAGTCGGCAACGGCATGTCCAACGTTAATCCAGAAGCCTGGTGTGCTGCCGCCGAAAAGGGCATCGCGCCGACGCGCATGGACCACTGCCTGCTCTACGGTGGCGATATCGACGGCAATCAGAAGCTGTTCAAGGAAGTGCTGGGCTTCGACCTGGTCGAGCGCGTCAAGCTGGAAGACGGCACCACCGACCTCGCCATCTGGCTTACTACCTCGATCAAAGCGCACGACATCGCCTTCGTGCGTCATGCCGAGGACGGCAAGCTGCACCACGTCTCCTTCCTGCTTGACAGTTGGGAAAAAGTGCTACGCGCCGCCGACATCATGTCGATGAACCGTGTCTCGATCGACATCGGCCCGACCCGTCACGGCATCACCCGAGGCACCACGATCTATTTCTTCGATCCGTCCGGCAACCGTCTGGAGACCTTCAGCGGCGGCTACCAGTGGTATCCCGATACCGAGCCGGTAACCTGGACCTGGGAAGAAGTTGGCCGTGGCATTTTCTATCACGACCGCAAGCTCAACGATCGTTTCCTGAGCGTGGTGACCTGATGCAAGTGGCAGTCAATCAGCCGGGCATCAGCTGGGAGGCTGCGAGCACCGCCGTTCAGGCGGCGGTGCGCTTTGCTGAATCCAAAGGCTGGAAAATCAATGTCGCCGTGGTCGATCGCGGTGGCAATTTGGTGAGCTTCCTGCGTATGCCGGGTGCCTTCATTCACTCGATCGACATCGCCATCGACAAAGCCTACACCGCAGCCAGTTTTGGTTTTCCGACCAAAGCCTGGATGAGCGCGATTGGTCACGACGAGGGGATGAAGTTTGGATTTTCAAACCAGCCGCGCCTGATCGTGTTTGGCGGTGGTTTGCCGATCAGAACCGGTGACGACTGGATTGGCGGTATCGGCGTTTCTGGCGCCTCGGAGTCGGAAGACGAAGAGTGTGCCCGTGAAGGCGTGAAAGCGATCGGGCTTGAATGAGCGATTCTCCAGTATTTCGCATCGTGCGCCGCCGGGCCAAACCCGGTTGCGAACGGGCGTATGAAGAACTGATCCAGGCGATGTTTGCCGATGCGAAGAAGTTCCCCGGCTATCTGGCGGCGGAACTGATTCCTCCGGCCGATTTGGGTGGCGAGTATCAGATCATCCAGCGCTTCGCCAACGAAGCAGATCTTGAGCGCTGGAACAATTCGGCACAACGTGTGGAATGGCATGAACGCCTGCGTCCGGTCGCCGAAGGTGATCCCGAATATCGTTTGCTCAATGGCCTCGATGCTTGGTTTGCACCAACGGCCTTGCTGGCGCACAAACCACCACCGCGCTGGCGCATGACCGTGGTGAGCTGGATGGGAATCTTTCCCACTGTGGCGTTTCTGCTGGCGTTTGTCGCGCCGCTGCTGGCGCCATTGCCCTTCCTGTTACGCACCGCCTTGCTAACTGCGATGGTGGCCGGGCTGATGTCCTACGTCATCATGCCGCGTTTGACACGCTGGATGGCGTGGTGGTTACGGCGCTGATCAAATTCAGCGCGCGGTGAAGTACTGGACGTTGTTGCGCCCCAGTTCTTTGGCGTGATACATCGCGGCATCGGCATTCTTCATCAACGTGGCAATGTCGGTGCCATCATCGGGATAGATGCTGATGCCGATGCTTGGACTGGAATGAACCGTGTGCTCATTGATCTGGTAGGGCAGACCGAGCGTGTGCAGCAACTTGCTGGCGACGGCCGTGATTTCCTTGCCGCTGGCGTCGTCCGTCATGTCGGTCAGGCTGATGATGAATTCGTCGCCACCGAGGCGCGCCAGGATGTCGGATTCGCGAACACACTGGCGCAGACGCTGCGCGATCTCAACCAACAGCAGGTCGCCAATGTGATGGCCAAGCGTGTCGTTGATGAGCTTGAAGCGGTCAAGGTCAAGGAACAGCAGGGCCACTTTCGTCTGTTGGCGATGGGCCATGGCGAGTGCGCGTTCGAGGGCGATCATCAGATGCAGGCGGTTGGGCAGCCCGGTCAGCGCATCGTGGTGGGCGACATGGCGAATGCGTTCCTCGGTGGCCTTTTGGTCGCTGATATTGGAGAAGCTGGCGATGTAGTACTCGATCTGATCCTGGGTATTTTTTACCACCGATATCGTCATCAGCTTGGGGTAAACGCTGCCGTCCTTGTGCCGGTCCCACATCTCACCCTGCCAGAAGCCGTGCGTCAGGAGCGCTTGCCACAGGTCGTGGTAGAGCTCCGGTCCGGCGCGGCCGGATGAAAGGAGGCTCGGGTTTTTGCCGTGAACCTCCTCGGCGCTGTAGCCCGTCATGCGTGTAAAGGCGGGATTGACCTCGATGATTCGGTTCTCATGGTCGGTGATGATGATGGCCTCACCGCTGAATTCGAACACATGCGCAGCGAGGCGCAACTGGCGTTCGGTGCGCTTGCGCGCCAGCAGGTTACGCACGCGGGCACGCAAGATCGTACCGATCACTGGCTTGGTCAGGTAATCGTCGGCGCCCAGGTCCAGGCCGTCGAGCTGGCTCTGTTCGGACGTATCGGCCGAGATGATGATGACCGGAATGTCGCGGGTAGTCGGGTTGCTCCGCAGGCGTTGTAGTACGTCGATGCCGCTCATGCCGGGCATGATCACATCGAGTAGGATCAGGTCGGGTCGGTCGGCTTGGGCGGCAATGTCGAGCGCTGCCTGGCCATTGGTCGCGGTCTTGAGGCGATAGTCTGCCTTCAGCGCAGCGGCCAGGACATGCAGGTTGGCCGCCATGTCGTCGACCAGCAGGATCATTGGTTTGGTAGCGAAGGTGGCTGACGTGGCTGTGGTGGCTGTAGATGCTGAGGTGGATGGCATCATGCCAAGTCGATTCCATGTTTGCGGGCCAGCAACGCGACGATGGTGAGCGCGCCGGTGTAGTCGAAGTTGTCGATCCGCGTCAGCAGCTCGTCCAGCAGCGATTCGGCCGGCGTCGTCATTCGGCGCAAGGCAGTGATCAGCTCGTCCGGCACCAGTTCGTGCTGGGCGAGATAGGGTTTGAGCGCCGTCAAGACATGGCCCAGGGCAGCGGGGGCGTCATCCGCTTGATTGTCATGATCACCTTGCTCCGGCGTTGTTGGCGTCGCCAGGCGGGCAATTGAGCTCAGCGCGTTGTGCAGTGCCTTGACGAATGCGTTGTGGGACGGCAAGGCGGGTCCGGTCAGCGGCGGATGTTTGATCTGCTGCTCCATCTGCGCCGCAGCGTGCGCGAGCTCGGCCACGCCGAGATTGCCGGCGGCGCCCTTGAGCCCATGCAGGCGTGCTGCGGCGGCAGTGGCGTCGCCCGCAGCGAGCAGTTGCTCGACCTCCTCCTGGACGTTCGCCTGCTCTCTGGCGAAGCTACGCAGAAGGCGGAAAAGCAGTTCCTGGTCGCCGTCGAGTCGGCGCAGCCCGCCGGCGAGATCGAAGCCAGGCCAGGCCGGCAGCGCGTTGCTGGTGGTGGCAGCGGGCGTCCGCACGGTTTGCGGTGGCGAAGCGAGCGTGAGCCAGCGCGCCAGCGTTTGCATCAGTTCGTCTACATCGACTGGCTTGGCGACGAAATCGACCATGCCCGCGTTGCTGCAGCGCTCGCGGTCTTCCGGCATCACGGCTGCGGTCATGGCGACAATCGGGATCTCCTTGCCGGCGGCCAGGGACTTGATCTGGCGGGTGGCTTCGAGGCCGTCCATGACCGGCATGTGCAGGTCCATCAGGATCAAATCAAAGTGCTGGCGCTGGACCCAGGCTACGGCTTCGCCACCATGATTGGCGAGCGTGACCTCGATTCCGCGCGCCGTGAGAATTTTGCTCGCCACCAGCTGGTTGGTCGAATTATCTTCGGCCAGCAACACCTTGGCACCGTCGAAGCGCCGTCCCGCCAGCACCGACTTTTCGGGCCGCAGGCTGCCGCGCCGGTTGCTGCGGCTGCTGATCAAGACATCGAACAGGTGCGAGGGCGTCACGGGTTTGTTGACCACGCCATCGATTCGAATCGATCCGGCCTCGGCGACCAGAGCCTGCTTGTCGTAGGCGGTGACCATGATCACGATCAGTGGGTGCGGAATCTTGCCGCTGCGGGTTTCCGCCTCGATGCGTTGCGCGACGTCGAGACCATTCATGCCCGGCATGCGCCAATCCAGCAGCACGGCATCGAAGGGTTGGTCGCCGTGCTGCGCGGTGGTGATTCGTGCCAGGGCTTTTTCGCCTGTGGCGACAAGCTCGGCGCGGAGGCCCCAGGCATCGAGCAGTTGACGCAGGATCAGGCGCGAGGTTTCCTGGTCGTCGACCACCAGCACCTTGAGGTCGCGCAGATTGTGCAGATCAAGCACTAAATCCTTGTCCACGATGGCGGTGACATCGATGGTGAAGCTGAAGGTCGAGCCTTGCTCGGGTGCCGATGAAAGGACGAGGGCACCGCCCATGAGTTCAACCAGACGTTGGCTGATCGACAAGCCGAGCCCGGTGCCACCATATTTTCGGGTGATCGAGCCGTCAGCCTGGGTGAAGGGCTGGAACAGGCGGTCGGCCTGTTCCTTACTGAGCCCGATACCGGTGTCACGCACGGCAAAGCGCAGACTGAGTTGCTCACCCTTCTGCGCCGCGACTGTCGCCAGTAGATGAATCTCGCCCTGTTCGGTGAACTTGATGGCATTGCTGAGCAGATTGTTGAGCACCTGTTTCAGACGCAGCGCATCACCGGAAACCATCAGCGGAATATCGGGCGCAATTTCAATGAACAGTTCCAGACCCTTTTCATCAATGCCCGAGGCAAACAGGTCGGCAACTTCGCGCAACACGGTTTCAACCTGCATCGGCCACTGCTCGATCTCGATCCGTCCGGCCTCGATCTTGGAATAATCGAGAATGTCATTGAGGATGCCAAGCAGGGCTTTCGATGAGTGATAGGACTGACGCAGAAACTCCTCTTGCTCGGGTTGCAGATCTGTTTCCAGTACCAGTTGCGTCAAGCCCATGATGGCATTCATCGGCGTACGTATCTCGTGACTCATGTTGGCGAGAAACTCTGATTTCGCCTGGTTGGCGGCATCGGCCACCCGCCGCGCTTCCTCGGCTTCGCGCGTCCGTTCGCTCACTCGGTGCTCCAAGCCGATGTTCTGTGCCGCGATGTGGGTATAGCTCTTCGCCAGTTGGCGCATTAGATGGTTGAAGCCCTGCTGCAGGGTTTCGATTTCGGCCACTTCATTTTGCGGCAGGATCACCGGTTGGTGCAGATCCGTTTCACCCAGGGCGCTGACCTGGGCGGAAAATCCGGCCAGCGGCCGTTCGATCAGCGTGCGCACCAGAAGCCACAGCAGGAGCCCCAGGAAAAGGAACTGCACGGCGGAGACAAGGGCGACGGAGAGCAGCCTGTCCCGCACATGGACCAGAACAATGGCTTCGCTGGATGCAATGCGCAGACTGCCCAGATTTCGTTTCTGCTCGTCTTGGACGTGAAACAAGACCTGCGCCACGGTCAAATCCGGTGAAGCGGGATCGCCAGAACTGGTCTGCCAGGTCGAGCCGAGTTTTCCCTCGGTATCGCTGATGGCGACACTGACCACGGCCGGGTGGTTACCGATCCCGCTGG
This sequence comes from Propionivibrio dicarboxylicus, assembly GCA_945902805.1. Taxonomy (GTDB): domain Bacteria; phylum Pseudomonadota; class Gammaproteobacteria; order Burkholderiales; family Rhodocyclaceae; genus CAMDMZ01. The sequence goes on from CAMDMZ010000011.1 coordinate 94,018, forward strand.
CCATCGATTTGATCAGAGCTTCCTGGTATTCCCACAAGGCCGAGGCTGCGCCGGGGGAAAAGGTGGCGGCTAGCGCGTGCAAGGTTTCGCGCATTTCCTGGCGCACCGCGCGGTATTCAAAGCCGATGTGGACGGCGGTGATGACTGCGGCAAAAGCCACATAGGCTGGCAGCAACTTGCGCAGAAAGATCTGGGCAAGCGGCCGCTTGGTGGCCGATTCTTGCTTATCCATTATGTATGGTGCGGGATCTGCGCTTGTACCTTATGGACGCAATGACATCAGTTTCCAGCCGGCGGCGACGGCATGCTTTTCCAGGGTCGGGTCGGGATCGACAGCCACTGGATGAGTGACCCTGGCAAGTAAGGGCAGGTCATTGAGCGAGTCGCTGAAAAAACGGGTTTCGGGAAAACTTCCCCACCACAAGCCAAGCGATTCAAGCCAGGCTTCGACGCGCGTGATCTTGCCTTCGCGGAACGATGGCGTACCGCGCGGCTTGCCAGTGAAGTTTCCTTCTTCCTGCGCCGGGATGGTGGCGATCAGGTGCGGGATGCGGAATTCACGGGCGATCGGTCCGGTGACAAAGCTGTTGGTGGCGGTGACCAGGGCCAGTAGGTCGCCCTGGTGGCGGTGATGTTCGACCAATGCGCGCGCGGCTTCGCCGATGATGGGGAGAATCCGGGTCGACATAAATTCGGCATGCCAAGCGTCGAGTTCAGTACGGCTATGGCGGGCCAGCGGAGCCATCTGGAAATCAAGAAAAGCAAAGATATCCAGCGTGCCGGCCTTGTACTGTTCGAAGAACTCGAGGTTGGTCGCTTCATGCAGTTCCTTGTCCAGCACACCTTTGCTGATTAGGAATTGCGCCCACTCAAAGTCGGAGTCACCGGTCAGCAGGGTATTGTCGAGGTCAAATAGGGCGAGATTCATAGGGCGGGATTCATTTCGGGTCAAGTTCGAACGAGGTTTGGAGAAGTTCGCGCAGCAAGGGCACGGTGGCCTGACGCTTTTGTTCCAGCGAGAGGCGGTCAAGCGTGTCGAGCACCGCCATCAGCGAGGGCAGGTTGCGGCGGCCATGGCGCAACAGATAATGTACGACGTTGTCGTCCAGCCGCATGCCGCGCAAACGGGCATGTCGTTGCAGGGCGGATTTCTTTTCGTCGTCGGTGAGGTTTTGCACCTCGTAGATCATGCTTTGGCCAATGCGGGTGCGCAGGTCTTCACGGACCGTCAATTGCAGGGGGGCACAGGGTCCGGTGAGCAGGAACGACAGGCCCAGAATGCGTGCCGAATTAAACAGGCGGAAGAGTCCAATCTGGGCTTCGGCGGAAAGATCCTGAACATCGTCAATCAGCAAAAGCGCGCCTGGCTTGGCCGGAATCTCGGCCGGCGCCGTGAGACCGGTGAACGAAAGTATCGTTCGTGGCGGGCGCCCCATGACGCTGACGGCGTTGAGCAGATGACTCTTGCCGCAACCTTCGCTACCCCAGACGTAAACCGCATCGAAGCAGCGGGGATCGGCCAACCCACGCAGGCGGCTGATCAGTTCGCGATTGCCGCCGGCGACATAATTTTCCAGCGTTGGCGTCCATTCCACCCGCAGGTTCAGCAGCATCTGCTTCGGCGCACTCATACCGGTCCCTGGTAAAAAGCACTGACGACATAGAGCTGGCGCAACTCGCGCAGACCAACCAGCAGTGCCGCAGAGGCCGGCAGGGCGAGCAAAACGCCAAAGAAGCCAAAGACCTGACCAAAGGCCATCAAGGCGAAAATCACGGTGAGGGGGTGTAAGCCTATCCGTTCGCCGACCAGGAAAGGCGTGAGGAGAAAGCTCTCGAGGAACTGGCCGATGCCGTAGACAACGAGCACGCCGAGTATGGGTTCCCAACCGGAAAATTGTAGTGCAGCGACCAACAAGGCGAGCAGAAAACCGGTGGCGAAGCCGATGTAGGGAATGAAGACCAGCATCCCCGTTAGGAGGCCAATGGCGAGAGCGGATGGCAGATCGGCCAGCCATAGGGCAAACGAGTAATAGACGGCAAGAGCGAGCATGACCAGCAGTTGCCCGCGCAGGAATTGCGACAGAACGTCATCGATGTCTTCTGCCATCTGGACGATCTTGCCTTGCCAGGGTCGCGGCACGATCGCTGCGAGGCGTTGCCGCATTGAGTGCCAGTCAAGCAACAGGTAGAACATCACGACGGGGGTCAGCAGGAGATTGATCGCCATGCCGAGCAAGGCCATACCGCCAATCTTGAGCGATTGCAGCAGTTGCTCCAACACGGTTTGCACGCTGTCCCAATTGCTCACGGCAAACTTGCGTAGCGCCGCCGGGTCGAGGCGCAGGCGAATACCAAAACGCTCACGCAGCCACGGTGCCAGCTTTTCATTGGCCAGGGCCATGCCTTCGGGTAAACGTTCAACCAGAATCTGGCCTTCGTCGATCAAGAGCGGCAGGATGATCAACACCAGGCCGATGAGAATTCCACTCAGCAGCAGCAGTAACGCCAAGACGCCGACGGTGCGCGGTGCGCCCAGCGCCTGCACGCGGTCGACCAGCGGATTGCCAATGTAGGCCAGCACGCCGGCGAGCAAAAACGGCATCAGTATCGGCTTAAGCAGATAGAGCAGTGCCAGGATGGCGAGTCCGAGACCCAGCCACAGGGCGGCGTGCAGGCGGTCGGTTTGGGGCAGGTTCATTTCCGGTAGAATTCCGCGCGGTTTCGCCGCATCGTTTTGCGGCCCGCCGAGCGAAAGCCCGGTGAATAAGCCACTGGTTCAAAGCCGCTACTTTAGCGGTGCCTCCCCCGGAACTCAATTGGGAATTCACATGGCTACGCCTTCTTCTGGCTCTTCCACACCTTCCGCCCTGACTTATCGCGATGCCGGAGTCGATATCGATGCCGGCGATGCCTTGGTTGATCGTATCAAACCGGCAGCCAAACGCACCATGCGTCCGGAAGTGCTGGCCGGGATAGGCGGCTTCGGCGCGCTGTTTGAACTCTCGAAAAAATACCGGGAGCCGGTCCTGGTTTCCGGCACCGATGGAGTCGGCACCAAGGTCAAACTGGCTTTCCAGTTGAATCGGCATGACACGGTGGGCCAGGACCTGGTGGCCATGAGTGTTAACGACATCCTGGTGCAGGGTGCAGAGCCACTGTTCTTTCTCGATTACTTTGCCTGTGGCCGTCTCGACGTCAATACCGCTGCCACCGTGGTCGAAGGCATCGCCCGCGGCTGTGAGCTTGCCGGCTGCGCTCTGATTGGTGGCGAAACCGCCGAGATGCCGAGCATGTATCCGGATGGTGAATACGACCTGGCCGGCTTTGCCGTCGGCGCGGTGGAAAAATCCGCCATCATCGATGGCCGCGCCATCCAGCCGGGCGATGTGGTCCTGGGGTTGGCTTCTTCCGGCGCGCACTCGAATGGTTACTCGCTGATCCGCAAGATTCTCGACCGCGCCAAGCCGGATTGGGCCATGGATATGGGCGGTCGCCCGCTGGCCGACGCGGTCATGGCGCCGACGCGCATCTACGTCAAGTCCTTGCTGGCGCTGATCGCCGGGCTGGGCGGCGAGGGCGTCAAAGGCATGGCGCACATCACCGGCGGCGGTCTGACCGAAAACATTCCACGTGTGCTGCCCGAGAACGTCATGGCGACCATCGACAGCGCATCGTGGACACTGCCGCCGCTGTTTCAATGGCTGCAGCGCGAAGGCAATGTGGCCGCGGCTGAAATGCATCGCGTCTTCAATTGCGGCATTGGCATGGTGGTGATCGTCGCCGCAACCGATGCCGAGCGGGCAACGCAGATGCTCGGTGCAGCGGGCGAGACCGTGCATCGGATTGGCCGCATCGAGGCACGTGTCGAAGGCCTGGCGCAGACGGTTGTGCGCTGAAGAGCCCGTGTAAGTTAAACCGCACAAGCGGTGCGGCTTGAATCAGCCCGGCTGGTAGCGTAGTATTACGCTTGTTATAACGCTATCACGAGGCGATCATGCATATTCTCAAACTGACCCAAATCGGCAATTCCGTCGGCGTCATCCTGCCCAAGGAGATGCTCGCCAACCTCAAGCTGGAAAAGGGCGAGTCGGTATTCATGACCGAAACCCCTGAGGGCTATGTGCTGACGCCGTACGATCCTACCTTGCATGAGGAGATGCAGGCCGGGCGTGAATTCATGCGTGAGTTTCGCGACACGTTTCACGCCTTGGCCAAATGACCGCCTGGCGTTGGATCAGTAAGCAGGCATTGTTGCTACTGCATGGTGAAAGTCTGACCGATCATGGTGGTGCGGCAGGTATGCGTGATGATGGGCTACTCGATTCCGCCTTGGCGCGTGCGCAAAACCTGGCGGCATACGGGGATCCTGATGTCGCGGCCCTGGCAGCCGCCTATGGATCGGGGATTTCGCACAATCATCCCTTTATTGACGGCAACAAGCGTGCGGCATTTCTTTCGATAGGTCTATTCCTTGCCCTGAACGGCTATCGTCTTGCTACGACGCAAGCGGAGGCAACGGTCGCTGTGCTCGCCCTCGCTGCCGGCGAACTTGACGAAGACGAATTCGCCGGCTGGCTGCGTGAGCATCTGGCCAAGCGCTAATGTAAAACTCCGCCCGTCGCACGAAGGCACCCAAAAACTCGGTGCTGGCGGGACGGCGGGTTCAACTCAACTCAGCGTGACGCGGACAGGTCACGAGATGATCGTTGACCATTCCCATCGATTGCATCTTGGCGTAGCAGATGGTGGGGCCGACGAATTTGAAACCGCGTCGCAAAAGTTCCTTCGACATCGCCTGTGAGGCCGGCGTCGCCGCCGGGACTTCGGACATCGCGCGGAACTGGTTGATCACCGGTTGGCCATCGACAAAACTCCATAGCAAGTCGTCGAACGTCGTCCCCGTATCGTATAAGGCGAGCAAGGCCCGGGCGTTGGTGATAACGGATGCGATCTTCAGCCGGTTGCGCACGATGCCGGCGTCGGCGAGCAGGCGGACAACATCGGCTTCGCCATAACGGGCGATCTTTTCCGGGTCGAAATCGTCAAATGCGCGGCGGTAGTTCTCGCGCTTACGCAGGATGGTGATCCAGGATAATCCGGCCTGGGCGCCTTCAAGAATCAGGAATTCGAACAGGCGTCGATCGTCATGGCAGGGGACGCCCCATTCCTCGTCGTGGTAGGCAACGTAGAGCGGGTCGGTGCCGCACCAGGGGCAATTGTCTGAATTCTGTTTAAGCACTTTCCCGTCAATATCAACTTTTACTCGACGACCAGACTACCGCGCGAATCGGGCGCCGTAATTTCACCAATTTCAGCGGCTGTATCGAATCCATGGCGGTGAAAGATGTCGATGACGGCAGTCATGGTTTCCGGCGTACAACTGACCAACAGGCCGCCGCTGGTTTGCGGATCGGTCAGTAGTGCGTGATCGACCGGTGAAAAGCCGGCAGGCAAGGCGATTTCTTGTCCATAGCCGGCCCAATTGCGTCCTGAGGCACCGGTGATGTGGCCGGCTTCAGCCAGGGCGCGGACCTCCGGCAACAGCGGTACTTTGGCCCAGTCGATGTGCACCGTGGCCGCAGCACCATGGGCGATTTCGAGCGCATGGCCGGCGAGGCCAAAGCCGGTGACGTCGGTCAAGGCGTGAACGCCATCCAGTGCGGCAAGTTCGGGGCCGGGCGAATTCAGTTTTGTCGTGGAGGCGATCATTTGCGCATAGCCCGCTGTGCTGAGGGCGTCCTTTTTCAAGGCGGCGGACATGACGCCGACGCCGAGCGGCTTGCCCAGAATCAAGCGGTCACCGACGCGGGCATCGGAATTGCGTTTGACCTGTTGCGGATGCACGAGACCGAGCGCGACGAGACCATAGATCGGTTCCACCGAATCGATGGTGTGACCACCAGCAATCGGAATTCCGGCCGCACGGCAGACGGCGGCACCACCCTCAAGAATGCGGGCGATCGTTTCGCCAGAGAGCACCTTGATCGGCATGGCGACCAGCGCCAGGGCCATGATCGGCGTGCCGCCCATGGCATAGACGTCGGAAATGGCGTTGGTCGCCGCGATACGTCCGAAGTCGAACGGATCATCGACGATGGGCATGAAAAAATCGGTAGTGGCGATCAGCGCCTGCTCGTCGTTGAGCTTGTAGACGGCGGCGTCATCGGCGGTTTCGATGCCGACCAGCAGTTCGGGCGGAACGGGCAGGGCGGCGGTGCCTTTGAGCATTTCCGAAAGTACGCCGGGCGCGATCTTGCAGCCACAGCCGCCGCCGTGCGAAAGGGAAGTGAGCCGCGGTTGCGGCGATGCACTCATTGACGTTCCGGAATTCGAAGCACCAGGCCGTCGAGTGCGTCGGTCATGATGATCTGGCAAGTCAGGCGGCTGGCTTTCTTGTTGCGCTCGGCAGCGGTTCCCTGAAGCATGGTTTCCTCGTCCTCGGCGATTGCCGGCAACTGATGGGCGCTTTCGACATAGACATGGCAGGTGGCGCAGGAACAGAAGCCGCCGCAGGCGCCGTCGATACCGGGGACGCTATTGAAGGTGGCGACTTGCATGATGTTGTCGCCAATCTCGGCATCGATCGTCTGGCGACTGCCGTCCTTGAGGATGAAGGTGATAGTAGGCACGGGAATGGTAGTGAGTTGAATTGAAGAGGTCCGGATTCTAGCGGGTGTTACTCCGAATCAGGCGGGGTATCCCGCAGCGGTTTCTGGCCAGGGAATGACGTAGAACAGGACGGCAAAAAAGTGACAGGCGCTGCCGGCCAGCACAAACCCATGCCAGATGGCGTGGTTGTAGGGCAGGCTGCGCCATTTATAGAAAACCACGCCCAGGGTGTAGGCCAATCCACCGGCGACAAGGAGGATCAAGCCACCACGGCCCAGATTGTCGATCAGCGGTTGGATGGCGGCAATCACGGCCCAGCCCATGGCGATGTAGGTGGCGACCACCAAGCCGTGGTAGCGGCCCTTGAGCGCCAGACGCAACACAATGCCGAACACCGCCAGGCTCCAGATTGCAGCAAGAATGCTCCAGCCCAGCGTTCCAGCCAGGCTGATCAACATGAAAGGTGTGTAGGTGCCAGCGATGAGCAGGAAAATTGCGGAGTGGTCGAGGGCGCGCAGGGTATGGCGAATCCGCTCAATCGGGATGCTGTGATACAGAGTTGATGTGGTGTAGCAAAGAATCAAGGTGGCGCCGAAAATGGCGCTGGCCACCACATGTTCGGCGTGACCGTTGCGCGCAGCAAAGGCCGACAGTACGGCGAGCCCAGCGATGGAAAGGATGATGCCGATGCCGTGAGTGAGGCTATTGGCAACTTCTTCGCCAAAACTGTAGTGAGGCGGGGCGGCGACGGGGTTCATGGGCTTGGCCCTCCACTATAAAATGGTGTTTGAACGAAACAAAAGGGGTCTCGAATCGGGACTCGCATCGAGTCTTGCATCTTCCCCTTTTTGGGCGTCGATGGGTAGACCCTTGGCTCTAGCGATCTGTATCTGTTTGTGACCATTTTGTGACCATTACCACATTAGCCTCCGGAGATCATTATGCAAGAAGTGACAGCAGTGGCTGCGCAGGCCGTTCATCAAACGCGCGGAATCGAACGCATCGTCAGCGGCAGGAATACCAGCGATGGCGACGGCGTGCGCCTGACGCGCATCCTGACTCAGGAATTGCAGCAACGGCTCGATCCATTTTTGATGCTGGACCTTTTCGGTAGCGATAACCCGGACGACTATATCGGCGGTTTTCCCGATCATCCGCATCGTGGTTTCGAGACCATAACCTTCATGCTCGAAGGCCGCATGAGTCACCGCGACAGTGCCGGCCATGAGGGCTTGCTGGAAAACGGTGGCGTGCAATGGATGACGGCCGGGCGCGGCGTGATTCATTCCGAATTGCCGGAGCAGGAAGATGGCCGGATGGAAGGGTTCCAACTTTGGCTCAATCTGCCGGCGGCAGAGAAAATGTGCGCACCCTGGTACCGGGATTTTTCGGCCGAGGAGTTACCGCGTTTTGTGACTGCGGCCGGCGTTACGGTGACGGTGATTGCGGGGACCAGCCATGGGGTCGCCGGTGCGGTGCAGCGTGCGGCAACGGCGCCGTTGTATCTCGACATTGCCTTGCCGGCGGGTGCCAGTTTCAGTCAGTCCATCCCCGTTGGGCATAACGCCTTCATTGTGGTCTATCGCGGAAAAGTCGGTGCTGGCGGGACGGCGGTTGGCGAACGACAAATGGCGATTATGGACAACGATGCATCGCACGATGGTGTGCAGCTAGCGTCGGAGCACGGTGCGCGGCTAATCCTGGTTGCCGGCCAGCCGCTTAACGAGACGATTGTTCAATACGGTCCGTTTGTGATGAATACCGAGGCCGAAATTCATCAGGCGATCGCCGATTATCGGGCGGGACGTTTGGCGTGAGAGGGATACCGTTGTGACGAAGCGTGCCCGAAACCGGCATTCTTGGCTTATCCTGATCCGAGTTGTAATTTGAGGGCAAATCCATGCGCGGCACCCTAAAGATTCCCATTCACGAGCTTTTTGTTATCGCCCTGATCCTGAAGATCGGATTTTCGGCGGTGGGCTGGGCTATCGACGACCCGTGGTTCTTCGGCTTTACGTTGCCATTGTTAGTGATGATGGGCTACATCGCCGTGGGCATTCGACGTCGGCAACGCGAAGTATCGGACGAGAAGTTCGCGGACTCTTGCTATTACCTCGGCTTTATTTTCACCATCACGTCGATCATCTTTTGTCTGTTCGATCTGCCCAACATTGGCGCCCACATGGCGTTGATCGCGATACGTTTTGGTGCCGCCATGATCAGCACGGTGCTTGGTCTGGGCGTGCGGGTGTATCTGGTCAGCTTCCAGGCGGATTTCGATGATGCCGTGCGCTCAGCAGAAGAGCGACTGATCGAGGCCTATGAGCAATTGCATGTACGGGCCATTGATTCGTACGACAAACTGGCCGAGTTCGAGACCAAGGTCGATGCGGCCGCAGTGGCCTCATTAGCCAAGGTGGAGGCCGGGGTTGCCCAGATGACGCAGGTTTACAGCGAAACGATGACGGGCTTTTTTACCGAGGCGACCGAGCGCAACCATGCCGTGTTCCAGGCCTCATTGATCGAAGTGCGACAGGCCAGCTTGAATCTGGCCAAGTCGGCCGATCTTTACTCCGGGGCGATGCAGACCAGCCTGACAAATCTGGAAAACAAGATCGCCGAGTTTGGGGCGGCGGTGAGCAACCAGTTGGCACAGACACGGTTCCCCGACGATTACTTTGCTGAACGCCTAGCGAGTCCACTCGCCACGCTGGGTAACAGTACTGTGGCTATTGCCAGCCAAGTAGAACTCGCCGCTGGTAGCGTCGGCCAGGCCACCAACGCCATGTGTGCCAGCCTGGCAACGCTGCAAGCGCGCTCAACCGATATGGAAGGGGCGGTCGATCGCGTTGCCACACTGACGGCGAACCAGAACGCGCTCCTGACCGGCGCCCAAGCGCAGGTGGATATTCTGACGGGTCTGGTGAATACGGTGCGTGCGGCGCAAGAAGGCATGAGCGGATTGAGCACGCAGATTGCGGCCCAGGCAGGCGCACTTGTGCAGAACGCCAATGTGGCTGCGACGCAGACCGCCACCATGAGCACTATCGCCACCAGCTTGCAGCAACTCGAGAAAGCGCTTCGTTCTCGTCCGCACGACGAAGACTTGGCCCAAAAACTGGCGCTGACTCAGCAAGAATCGGCCACCATCAATCAGGGCGTGTCGCATCTGTCGGCTCAACTCTCTGGTCTGACGCAGGATTTGCACGCTTTCGTGCGTGAGACGGCGGCGCTGACCCAGCGTTTGGGGGCGATGAAAACCGGTGCCCAGCCGGGCGAGACAATTCGTTAAGGTGTAATCGTGTCGAACTCGCGTGACCAGGTGTTTCAGCTCTCCTTGATGGAGATTGCGTTTACGCTCGTTTTCATCCTACTGATATTGACCGGTTGGGTGCAGTACGAAGCGGAAAAACGTCAAGTGGCACTCGAAACGAGAGTGAAGACAGAAACCGAAGCGGCCAACAAAGCCAAGGCGCTGGCGGAGCAGGCCCAGAAGGCTCTGATCGATTTGCCAGCCAAGTCCGAGATCGAGATCGCGCTGGCCTTGAAAAAACAGATCGAATTGCAACTGCGCGAGCAATTGGGGTTGAGCTATCCGCATGCTTATGAGGCGACGCTGGCCAAAGATCTGGTCGGTGCCATCAAGGAAGTGCAGGTATTGCGCCGTGCGGCTGAGGGTCATGCCGTGCTTACGGGAGAAAATTCTGATTTGCGTGGACAAGTGGCGTTCCTCAAAGGCAAGCTGGAGGCTCAAGGCGGCCGTGATTTCCCGCCGTGCTGGGCCGGTGAAGACACCGGACGAGTGGAGTATTTGCTTGCCATCGAGATTCTTCCCGAAGGCCTTAAAGTGTCTCCAGCGTGGCCAGCCAAGCGTAAGGAGATTGCCCTCGCGTTACCGGGCATCGAAAAACTGACAGTGGCGAAACCACATACGCTCAAGGAATTCAATGCCCTCATGCAGGGTATCGACAAACTGAGCAAAGAAAAGAATTGCCGGCACTACGTGACCATCAAGAACCAGGTCAATGACCTAGAGTTGTTTAACCGTTATCGCTACGGTATCGAAAACTACTTCTACAAATTTGAAGTACGTAGCTGACCGGTTGCGTCGCCCCCGAGCAAAGCAAGTACTCTGTAATGTTGACTCTCCTGAAATATCTTCTTGCTGCGCTGGTCATCCTTGCCGGCGCTCTGGCCCTCGATGCGGCATACAACGAGTACAGCTCGCTGTTAAATCGAGTCGTCACCGCAGAAGAGCAATTGTCGACCTCCAGAGACGAGTTGCTGGGCTACTCGAAATATACCGATTACATCGTCAAGGGAAAGCAGTCGCTGGCGGGTGAGGCGAAACTTCTGACGGCGAAAATGACCGAGGAAGTGGTTTGGGTCGAGCACGTCGAAAAGAAGCTGATGTTTTTCAAGTCGTCCGGGGCACTGATTCTGAATCTGTCGATCGAATATGCCTTTGGCTTTGACCTGTCCCCAAATCAATACGAGATTGTGGCAAGCCACTCCGGCCTCGAGATTCAGCTGGGGAAACCGATTGCGCTGACGCGTGCATCGATCAGCTTGAAATCGTGGGACATCGTCAGTCAATCGCTGCTAGTCGATGAGAAGGCGGCTAGTCTTGATTTGCTGGCGCGATTGCAACCGGTGTTCGATGCCAAGGCCAGGACACTGGCCGATAGTGAGGCGGTTCGTGTCCTGTGTGAACGAAAACTGATCGACCACCTGAGTCAATTTCTCGAAAAACAACCGGGGGTGAGATTCGTCCCCCGTATCAGCGTCAGCTACCGGAAGTAGTCCGCCGCCTATACCCATCCCGCAAGGGGGCATAAATAAGGGGTGGCTACAGCATAAGAATATTCGAATATACGGAATCATTTATCGGGTACATTAGTACCTGCTAATGTTTATTCGACGGTCGGGGGGCACACAAGATTCGCGGTTTCGACTTTCGCTAAGCAGTTTGCAAAGATGGCCCGGTGCAACCAATCAGGTCAAACCATTTGACGACAGTTTCCACGATGAGGATATTGAAATGAAAACCACAATCAAGATTCTGGCCGCTTCCGTGGCCCTCGTTTCCAGCAGCTTCGCCTTTGCTCAACAGCAGGCTCCGCAACAGCAGCAACCGCAACAGCAGCAGTACAACGCTCCGCAAGGCCCTTACGGCTACGCGCCTAACTACTACGGCCCCGGCCCTGGCTACTATGGTAATCGTGGTTACAACGATGGCTACGGCTATGGCGACGGTTACGGTCGTGGCTATGGCTCAGGCCGTGGCTATGGCGCTGGTCGTGGCAATGGTCGCGCTAGCGGCAACTTCGGCTTCAACATGGGCGGCAACATGGACGGCAATGGCTCCGGTTGGGGCGACAACCGCTACGACGGCGGCGGCTGGGGCAACGGCAGCAATCGTTACAACGGCTACAACGGCTGGTAAATTTTAGGAGATAGACACATGGAAAGCCAAACCATTGAAACACCCGAGACCGTGAGTACGGTAACCGAGAGCGCAGCAGTGGCTCCCAAGCAATCCCGTATCGCGGCAATGCTGGCCACCGTTAAGGCAGCGCCCAAGTGGGTTCTCATGACTGTTCCGGCGCTTTTGGTTGCCGGTGGCGGATATGCGTATCTGCACGACGGTTCACCGTCCGGTGACTCTGTTGCTGGCGTCAATGGACAGCAAGTTGCGATGGTTGCTCCCGAAGGCCAGCCGCAGGGTTTTGTCCCTGTGGCCTACGATCAGGGCTATGGCCCGGCCAATTATGGTTCTGGCTATAACCAGTACGGACGTGGCGATGCCTATGGCAATGGTTATGGTCGTGGCTATGGTCATGGTCATGGTCACAGTAACGGTCGCGCGCGGGGCAACTTCAGCTTCAGCATGGGTGGCGATATGGATGGCTCCAGCAGTGTTTATGGTGACAACCGCTACGACGGATACGGTGCCGGTAACAACCGTTGGTCGGGTAATCGCGGTTGGTGGTAATCAAAGAAGCGAATCGGAGGCTCTCGTTTGCCTCCGATTCGCCGATTTGAAACAGGTGGATAGGGATTTAAGGGTTCTTGGGGATCGGCTGGGATGATCTTCACTGGGATTTTTTTGCTGTGAGACACAGCGCTACGCAGGAGACAAGCGAATCATGATTAGCAGAATTGCAAATTGGGTACTATGGACAGCGCTTACCGTTGTCGTCCTCGTTCTGGCCTACAAAAACACTGACTGGTTCAAGCCCGCCGCTGACAAGGCGATGGATAGCGTTAAAGCCGTGGTGGCAAAGGTTCCGGGCGTCTCTTCCGACAAGTCTTCGGCCGCAGTGACAATTGCCAGTGCCCGTGAAGCCTTCGCGCGTGGCGACGTGGATGGTGCCGTGGCGATCTATAGCGAAATCGTTAAAGCCGATGCCAAAGACGTTGATGCCCGTGGTGAACTGGGTAACGTGTATTACATGACCGGCCGTCATCAACAAGCCGCAGAAGTCTATTTTGACGCCGCTAACGTTCTGATCGACAAGAAGGAATTTGATCGCGTCGATGAATTGCTGCCGGTTGTTGCTGAGCTCAATCCCATGATGGCGGATCAGTTGGTGCAGAAACTGCACGAGGGAATGAATGCGCAGATGATGGCGCGTACATCTTCCTTTGAATCACAGCAACAAGGTCCGCAAAGCGCGCTGACGCGCCACTAAGCTTGCCTGTGATCCTCACCCGCGCAACCCGCGACGCGAGGATCACTTCCTTTCCGCTTTGAGGAGCAGACATGCCTGAAGATTTACCCTTGGCACCACTCGTTTCCCTCATCGCGGGAATACTCATTTTCATTACGCCCAGGCTGCTCAATTACATTGTCGCGATCTATCTCATCGTGATTGGTGTGATTGGACTGAGCGGACACCGATGGGTATGAGTGCGATTTTGAACTCGCACAATCGACGCCGATTAGTCATCCGCGCGAGAAAGACATCATTCAAGCCGCTCCTGGTTCACCTCGCGATTGCGACACAGATTTTCGTGCTCGCTTTCACGCCGATGAAATCGGCGAACGCACGAGCAAAGGCAGAATCGCTGAGCAAACCGGTCTCGTCGGCTTGGCACCACGCGGCTCCGTCACGCGCAAAGCTCCACCATGTGGCGTTGGCACATGGCAAAAAGGACGCGCGCAAAGGTTTGTCAGGCAAGGCCAGTTTCTACGCCAACCGTTTTCACGGTCGCAAGACGGCTAGCGGTCATCCGTATATCAAAGACGCCATGACGGCCGCACACCGATCCTTGCCATTGGGGACGTGGGTCAAAGTCACCAACGACCACGACGGAAGTAACGTGATCGTTCAAATCACCGATCGCGGCCCGTATGCTAGAAACCGGGTGATCGACCTTTCGCGCGCAGCGGCGATGGAACTCGGCATGTTGAAACTTGGCACTGTGCCGGTGCATCTGGAAGTCGTCGAGGAATTCCAGCAGGCCAGTACGAGAATCGACGAGTGGGCCGATATACGGATTGCATCCGGGTACTAAAAAAAGCGAATCTTGGTACGGAACGTTTCTAAAACGCCTGCCGCGACGCCAACACACTCAGCAAAACGCCCCCGACAGTTTTCCGTCGGGGGCGCTTTTCAAAAGTCGGCGCTGGTAAGACGGCGCTTGAGCTGATTTAGACCGTTACGGTATCGGCGATCTCGCTGAATTCCTTGATCTGATCGAAATTCATGTAGCGTTATATTCAATGGCTCAACCACGGGCTTTTCAGGCGAATTTCTTAGGCACTGCCTAAGATTTTCTCGCGGCAACTGGTGATGCGATGGGTACTTCCTTACTGCGGAGGTATCGATTGTGGCTGGAGTCTGTCGTATGCCCTAGAAGTGTTTTACTGTCCAATCCCTGCTTTTTGGCATCAGTGGCAGAGGCCGCTCGAATGTCGTGGAAGTGGGCATCTTCAACCTTCGCGGCCGTACATGCCTTAACCCACTGGTGGTGAATCGTGCCATAGGCTAGGGGTTTGCCATCGCGCTTGTGAAGCAGGGTCAGCCCCTTAACTGAGTGATGGATCGACCTGGCCTCCTTGATGGCGGCATCAAGATCCGGTGTCATGCTAATTAGCACTCGATTTCTGGTTTTTTGCTGCTTGATGAATACTCCCTCGTCACTTATATCAGCGTATCTGATCTTTACAACGTCGCCCATACGCTGACCAGTGATGTAGGCCAAGTCCATCAGGCATCTGAGCGTTGGCGTAGCATGTTCGCGGATTGCTTTGAACTCCTCAGCCGTTATGTAACGGTCGCGTTTGCTCGTCTTGAACTGCTCAATATCGCGAACTGGGTTGAATTCGACAATTCCCCATCGCACCGCGCGCTGGAACATTCCCTTAAGAAATGATCGCAGCAGATTCGCCATGCTCGGGTGTGATCGGTGGTGATCGAGAAATGCGGCTATGTGCTTAGGTTTGACCTGGGATGGACTGAATTGAGAAAACGCCTTGAGTACCTTACGGGAGCAGGACGTATAGTTCTTGAATGTGCTGGCAGCGACAGTTGCCTTCATGTCCCCAAGAGTGCGTTCAACTAAGTCAGCGAGCTCCTGATTGTTGCTTTTTCCAGCTGTTAGCCTGGCGTATTCGACCAGTGCGTCGTGTAAATCTCGAGACAGCGGTGTCCACTTGTTCCCACGAACGAGGTAATAACGTCCGTGGGATAAGTGCATCCAGCGAGGTAGGGCTCTACTCAAGGATCAATTCCGGCTCATGGGGCTGGGCGACGTCATGACCGCCAAGCCTCTCAATAATAACTGAGCGTAGAACCCGTGGCCAACCATCTGTGCGAACAATGAAGGGGATGCGCTGGCGATCCAACCATCGACAAACCGCAGATGGTCTTCTTAAACCAGTTAGTTCAGAGAGTTCTGGCTGGGTAAGGAACATTGCAACTGATGAATGTGTTGGCAGGCCTTTTCTATACGTTGATGTTAGAAAAAATGATTCGCCAAATTGCTTTTAAAAGCGCACAAATGAGGCGCATTTCAAAATAGTCCAGCCTCCGCAAGGAACCGCGATTCTGTTCCTTCCTCCATGGCGCTGCTGAGGATCAATTGATTCCTTGCCCTAGTCATCCCAACATACATCAAGCGTCTTTCCTCCTCTTCGGTTGAGTCGGTATGAGGTAGGTTTCCTTCTTCAACACCGACGATCCAGACATTGTCGAATTCCAAACCCTTGGACGAGTGGAGCGTCATCAGTTGGATCCCCGTCGCCTTTCGTTGGGTATCGCCCGACGTGATAAATCGAAGGCGCTGGCTTAAGGTACCCGACAGCTTTGAAAGCGATGAGTCCATGCCTTGCAGCAATGAAACCTGTTGAGGGTTACCGCAGAAGGGCGTCATCCATGTCGAGATACCGTGGATGACCAACTCGACACGCCCCTTTTTTGACTGCTCTATCCAGGAAGTCATACCCGCAAGTAGTCCCAATACCTTAGGGTGATCGTCACTCGCAGTACTTCGAGTTTCGAGAATTTTGGCGAGATAGGTAAGGCAATCTCCACCAGCTTGAATTTCGCGGGAGTTCATAAACCCAGCATCCACACCGGAAAACGACAATGCGTTGGCCACCCCAGTCCAACCGCCATCAAGAACGCTCCG
>CAMDMZ010000012.1 GCA_945902805.1 Propionivibrio dicarboxylicus
AATTTTGGTCAGTTGCTTGAGTAGACCGTTCTCACCGATCAGGTCTTCCGGCTTGCGGTAATCCGCCAGCAAACCCGCTACCCACTCCTTGCTTACTTCTCTTTTTGCTACGGTCATCATCGCTCCTTCAAATTCGGCAGTTTCCTGCCTGAGAACCGTTTACACAAAAAGTCTTACACGCTCACTATTGATCAGAAATTGGCTGAGGAGATGGAGGCGATTGATGGTGCCGCAGCAATCAACAATCCCAATATCAAAATCGCTGTCGTTGCCGTAATGCCAGAAATCATTGCTGTTGCGGAGACCTACGCTAAGTCGACTCTGCACCCATACATCACTCGTATCTTCTCTACGCGAGAAGAAGCACGAAGGTGGATTGCGGCAGCTGGTCGATAGTTTGTCGTTTGAAACGACAAAAGTAGTGACGCTGCGCTATAGCAGTTCGTAAGATCAGCGTAGATGAAATCGACGCATGTTAGTGTGGTGTAGAACTCAATATCGAGCAAGTGTTGCGCAGTTAGCTAAGCACTCAAGTCATTGTAAATAAACAAATAATCCGCTATTCGTGCTTGCACACTTTGCTGCACACTATTGGCAATGCTGCGTAACATATTGATTAGAAAGCACTGTTATTAGTCGTATCTTCTCATAATCCTTTGGTCCAGAGTTCAAGTCTCTGCGGGCCCACCAACAAAAGCAGTAAATTCAAGGGGTTAGGCGAAAGTCTAACTCCTTTTTTCTTTCCAAAAGTGCTTACACACTGCTTACACACTTTTGCGGTTGTCAGTCTGCTTACACACTGAGACGATTTGCCCAGATCGCGTCATATTCCAGCAACAGTCTCTCGCCATACTGCCTCCACAAGCAATAACAATGGAGACAACACAATGGAATGCGAAGACTTTTTAGAGCAGCAAGACGATGATTTGGACTACGACGACGATATTTGAGGGGCTACAACACATTCAGTAACACTAAATGGGTCGTTGATACGGGCTGGCAACATCTACACGCTAGCATTGCTGGTGTTGAGTTATCCCCCTTTCTCAACAGAAATATTCCCCCTTTGCCCCCACTTGATGGGGGCGTTTTTTTGCCTCAACACTGATTGGGGCACTCAACTCGACCAAGCCACGTGGGGTCTTGATGTAAGCCAGCCATTCTGCGGCTTCACCAGCTTGTATCCGCTGGATATCAATCGCGGCGCTCAGGTCCAGTGTTGCCAGTGCTGTGTGAAGTTCTGCCGCGCGTGTGGTGTAGGCTTCGAGCTTCATCAGGCGGCAGCCGCTATCGGGCAAGGTTTGTGCGGGATGACGGGGTACATCCCACTGAATCAGGCTCGGCAGCAGGCCATCGCCGGCCAGATGACCGTCGCGCGGCACGGTGATGCGCCAGCGGTAGTCGCCGCGTACCATGGAGAGGATTTCGTCGGCAGCAAAGCCAGCGTGCGAGGAGTCGACGTCAATATCATTGCTGCGCGCCACCCAGTGAATCAGTTGCGGGCTTTCAGCCAGTCGCGCCTGCATCGTCGGCACGTCCAGACCAAACCAACGCGGACGCGAAGGCGTGGGTGCCCCAGGATCAATGGCAATGACCTCCAGATACAGCATTTCACCAAGCCGTAGCAGACGATTGTGCGTGCCCATTGCGGCGTGCTTGCCGCCCGGCGCCAATGGCACTCCCAGCCGCTCTTCAAGCCAGCGTGTGCCGCTGTCGAGTTCGGCGGCGGCAACAATCAGATGATCGAGTTCAAGCAATGCGGAAACGATCCACCAGACCGCGCAGTTGTTCCGCCGTGGTGGTCAGAGTCTGTGCTGACTCTTCAAGGTGGCGGATGTTGTTTACGCTTTCGGCCGCGATACTGGCAATTTGCGCCACAGTGGCTTGGCTTTCTTGGCTGGCGGCCGACTGTTCGCGACTCGCGCCGAGGATGGCTCCGGCCTCCTGCGCCACGCCACCGGCGGCCTCGAGAATCTGCTCGAATTTCGCCAGTGCCTCGGTATTCTGTGCGGCACCGGTATCGACGGCCTGCTTCACGGCATCCATGGCGGACACAGTCTCGCGGGTCCGGTTGGCGACACCATCGATGATCTTCTGGATGTCGGCTGTTGACGAGCTGGTGCGCTCGGCCAGTTTGCGCACTTCGTCAGCGACGACAGCAAAACCACGACCTTGTTCGCCTGCGCGGGCGGCCTCGATGGCGGCGTTGAGCGCCAACAGGTTGGTCTGCTCGGCGATTTCGCTGATGACCTGCGTCACCGAGACAATACGGTTGATGGCGTCCGAAAGTTCGCCGATGCTACGGCTCGACGAGTCGACAGAAACCACGATGTGCTGCGAGGCTTGGGCACCATTGCGCATGCTGGCGTGGCCGCTCCGGGCGATCTCGCGGGCGTGATCCGCCGCCGTGCCGACTCGCTCCACAGCTCCGGATACCGCGTCGATTGATTGCGCCATGCGTTGCATGCTGGCGTTAGTCGATGCGGCCATCGACGACTGCTGGTCGGCCTGGCCAAGAATCTGATGCGCTGCGGCATACAGACCCTGCGACAAACCTGAGGCCTTGTCTGCCGTGCTCTTGACGTTGCCGATCAGGTTCTGCAACTGGCTCACCATATCGCCGAATGCCGTTTGCAAGCGGCCGATCTCGTCGTCACCATGGGCGTCGATGCGCACCGTCAGATCACCGCCGGCAATGCGTCGAGAAGCATCCACTGTGTCGGCCAGCGGGCGGGTAATGCCACGCACGATCAGGACGGCGATCAAGCTACCGAGGATGACTGCTGCGGCACACAGGCCCAGCATCAGTGTTTTGGCAAACTGCCCAGCGCGCGTGGCGGTGGCGGCCGATTCCTGCGCATGTTTTTCCATGTCGGTTAGCATGGACTCGATCTCGCCGCGCAATTCAACCTGGGCAACGCGGATATTGTCGCGCACCACGGCGCCAGCCTCGACGTTTTGTTCGGCCAGGGCAAATTCGACTAATTCGGTGCTCGCGTTTTGCACCTGCGAATCCAGCGCTTCGGTCTTGGCGATACGCTGTTCCATGCTGCCATCCTTGTGCGCTGCGAGATGGTTGCGCAAATCGGCAACCGCCGCTTGGTAGCGCTTACGCGCCTCGCGCGCTAGAGCCAGTTCCTTTTTCTTTTGCGAGAAGTCGATCTGCAACACGACATCGCGCAAGGCGATACCCTGCATCGCCACAGCTTCGCGCATGGCGTTGGTCAGGCGAATGCGGATGATGTCATCGCCGACAACGCCTTCGAGGTCTTGCTGCATCGCCGCCATGCGGAAATAGCCGATTCCTGTCAGCACCACCGCCAGCAGGATGAGCAAACCGAAGCCGGCGCCGAGACGGGCGCCGACGCTGGAGAAGAAGGATTTCATCATGAAACTCCAAGCGGGACGTCGACAGGCGTCCTTGAAACAATGCGACAGATAGCAACCGTCAGGACGCTGCCTATTTCGCCGTAAAGTTGCTTTGCAGCAAGCCTATCGCCTTGCCGCCATCCATGACCGGAACGGCGAACAGCACGCCTTTGACCTGGGTGCTGGCATCGGGTTTGACTGCGCTGTCGGACCATGCCTTGCCTTCCATCACCGGCTTGAAGAAGGGACGCGAGGCGATATTCCAGAGCAGCGGTTTGCCACCGGAACCTGTCGCCACCAGATTGCCCTTTTCATCGCGCAGATAGAGTTTGTTCAGTTCGGCATGCTTTCCCGAAAATGCCGCCAGCGCCTTGCTTGTCGCACTGCCATTGATTCCTGCCACCTGGGCATCATTCTCGGCGACCTCATCCCACTTGCCATTACTCATTCCGGCGATGATGCCGCCCTTGGCATTGGATTCCTTGACGGCAGCAATCACCGCCGGATTTTTTCCGAGATCGGCCAGAGTGACCTTGGCCGCATCGACCTTGGCCTGCAGATCGGCAGGCACCTGAGCATGGGCTACTGAGGCGGCTAGAAGTCCGGCAGACAGGACGATGGTAGAAAAAGAAAGCTTCATGGTTTTCTCCGCGTTGACTTTGTTGATGATGAGATTATCAAGCACCAATATAAGCCTGCGATCCGGGCCTGTCACGCGTGAAATTGATATCGCTCAAGAATTGCGGTAGCGCTCGATCCAGGCCGAAAAGTCGGTGCGCGGCATCGGTTTGGCAAAGTGGTAGCCTTGCAAAATATCGGCGCCCAACTCACGCAAGATCGCAGCCGTCGCCTCGTCCTCGACACCTTCGGCCACGGTCTTGAGCTTTAGCGCCATGGCCAGCTGGATAATCGCCTGCACCATCGAGCGCCCTGCCGGCTCGTGGATGCGACGGACGAAGGAAATGTCGATCTTTAGTTCGTCGGCAGGCAACTCGTGCAATTGGGAAAGTGACGAGTACCCGGTGCCGAAGTCATCCACCGCAATGCGGAAACCGGCCTGGTCCAGCGCCGCCAGTTGCTCGGCGGTATTGGCCGCGTCGAGAACGGCGACACTCTCGGTGATCTCCAACACCACATCTTCCGGCGCCAGGCCGCGCATGGATAACTGGCCGAGCAATTGTTCGGCCAGATAGGGTGCGAACAACTGGCGCTTGGAGACATTCACCGCGACCGTGAGTTTGCGCCCTTCCTCCTTCCAGGCCTGTGCTGCATCGAGCGCCTGGAGCCAGATCTGACGGCCCAGATCGCGAATCAGACCGAGGCTCTCGGCCATCGGGATAAAGGTGGCGGGGCTGACCCAGCCGTGCTCGGAATCGTTCCAGCGTGCCAGCACTTCAACGCCGACGCATTCGCCGTTGCGGGCGTCGATCAGGGGCTGGAACCAGGCCTGGATGCGCTCGTTGGCGACGGCCTCGGCCAGTTTGTTTTGCAGATACAGCTCGGAACGTCCACTGCCCTTGGCCGCGATCTCACCGAACAGGCAAGCCTGGTTGCGGCCCTGGGCCTTGGCGTAGAACAGCGCGCGGTCGGCCTGCGAGAGCAGGGTTTCGACTTCCTGTGCATCTTCCGGAAAGATGGTTACGCCGATGCTGAAGGTGAGCACGAAATCGACGTCGTCAAGCTGTATCGGCTTCTTGAACGACTCCATGATCTTCTGCAACACCTCACGCACATCGTTGGCCGAACTCAGTTCGGGCAGCAACAACACGAACTCGTCGCCGCCCCAGCGCGAGAGCGTGTCGCCTTCGCGCATCAGTTTGCGTACCTGCTGCGAAAACGCGAGCAGCAGTCGGTCGCCGGCTTTGTGGCCGAGGTTGTCGTTGACGTTTTTGAAGTGATCGAGATCAATGAAACAGACCGCTACCTTGCGTTCGCTACGGCGCGCCATGCGCAGCGAGACCTTGATCCGGTCTTCGAGCAACACTCGGTTGGGCAGGTCGGTCAGGGCATCGTGCAAGGCCATGTGCGAGATCTGCTTTTCGTGCAGGTAAGTTTGTGTGATGTCGCGCAGCACGCCACGTGATCCCACCACGACGTCGTTCTCGTCAATGCGGACCACGAAACGACACTCCACCCATTGCTCTTGCCCGCTCACCTCGCTGCGCAAACGCAGCCGCGCTTGTCCCTGTTCCTTTTCGCGCCGGGTGAAGGCGATGCACATCTGCTGCAAGACGTCGACATCATCGGCATGCACATAGTCTGCCAAGGCTTTGCCGACGGCCTCTTCGCGGCGCCGGGTGAGGCGTTGCCAGCCGGGGCTGGCAAGACGAATCTGGCCATCGCAATCCAGTTCGAGCACCGCTTCGTCGAGTAGCGCCAGTGTGTCGAGATAGGCGCGTTGTTCGCGGTCACGGGCGTCGACCGACTGCATCAGGTCGAGCAAGGCATCGCCGACTTCGTGAATCTCGTCTTTGCGGCTGTGTGCCGGTTCCATGGCCTGCTCGGCGTCTACCGTGGTGCCGTTATCACGATAATGGTGCAGGGCGGTCGTCACCGACTCGATGCGCAGCACGGTCTTGCGCAACCAGCCGCCAAGCCCGAGCAGCACCAGCACCACTGCCAGGACGATGGCACCGATGGGTCGCAGCAGAAACTCGGGCAATGGGAAGCTATCGCGAAACTCGCGCTGGATGATCAGCAAGGGTGCGCGTTCGGGGTCTTGACCGGCTGCGCCGGGCCAGCGCATCTCGGTCTGGATCAGCGGTGGCTGCTTGTCCTTGAGCAAACCCGCGACACCGGCAACCGCTGTCGCCCCCGGGTGGCTGGCCGCCACGGGGCTACCGCCAGCGTGCAGGACGAGGCGGACCTCCGGTACGGTCATTGTGCGCAGGCTGGCGTTATCCAGTCGCCGCAGCAGGAGCAATTGCCCGTTACCACCCGCTCCCAGCCAGATTGGCGTTGCCAGTATGCGATAGAGCTCGTGTGATCCAGCGTCGACGTACCAGCCCGTCTTGGCCAGCGTGGCGGCGCCATTCAATTCGTTGGCGACCGGGCCGTAGCGGAAGATGACCTCGCCATTGGCACTCAAGATCAGCAGATCCGAAAAATGCGTGTATTCGCCCTGGGCGGTCAGGAAGCTGGTCAGGCGTGCCCAGCGATCGGCACTACCGTCCTCCAGCAGGCGCAAAAATTCAATGCGGCCACGGGTCTGTTCAGCCTGAATCGCCCAGCTGCCATCAATTTGCGGTAGCTCTGACGTGTAATGCTCAAGGATACTGGCTTGCTTCTGCTCCACCTCGCGGGCTTGCCGCGAGTAATAGCTATTCAGCCCGACCAGCAAAATGCCAACCGCCAACAGCAGCGTGACGACGGCCAGGCGACGGGCGGCCTGCCGGCGCAGGGCATCGTGCGCAATCGGCTTGGTCCTCTCGGCCTCGGTCATCGCCATCAGGTCGCCGGCCCGACCCAGCGTGGATCGATCAAACGCTCGACCTCTCCCCCGCCTTCGATGTTGCCCAGCGCCTGCAGCAAGCTGGTCGTGGCGGCAATGGTCGCTGCCGGGAAGCGCCCGTCGCGGCTGAAAATGGCCGGGTAACGGAGCAGGATGGTGAGCAGTTCCTTGCGTTCGGTCGCATCGTCGAGTGGCAACTTGCTGACGATGTCCTGTGGCTTGGTGCTGGCCATCCATTGCAGCGAGCGCTGTACCATCTGCACCAGCAAACGGGCCTGTTCGTCGGGACCGGGCGTCTCGGTTGGGGTCGAGATGACGGCGCGCAAATGCGCGCCGCCAATCAGGCTCTTCGACTGTGCCATGTCATTGGCGTTGTAGAGAAAGCGCGCCAGACCGGCAGTGACCGCACGTGTTGCGAACGGCTCTTCGCACAACACGGCATCGACTGACTTCGAGGACAGCGCACTACGCACGCTTTCCCAGTTCTGCGCCGTTTGCACCCAGCGTACATCGCTTGCGGCCACGCCATGGTCGGCCAACACCTGCTCGCCGACCATTTGGAGGTAGGTCTTGCTGTTCACACTGCCGCTCGAAGCGCCGATGCTGCGTGACTTCAGATCGGCCACCCGCTTGATTTTGCCGGCCAGGTCGGCGCGTACCAGCAAGGCCAGTGCGGCCGCACCACCGGCAATCGAGGCGATCGCCACGGCAGATTTGCCCTTCTTGCGCATGCCCGGCAGGATGGCAAAGCCGTGGCCGGCGAAGTGCGCGTTACCTGCCACCATATCTTCGAAGGCCAGCACCCCGCTGGTGAAATAGCGCAGCTTGAGCGTGGCACCGAGATCGCGATCGATCCCGAGCGGGGTGATCAGTTCGATCGGCAGAAAAGGCAGCGAGCGTGGCCCCGGGATATTGAGGCGCACCAGTACGGGCTGGCCGCCCTCGGCGCGGCCAGTGGACGGCAGCGCGGCGGCGGCCAACAGGCGCGCCAGCCAGCGTAGATGCGTTCGTCGATCCATGGGTTCTCCTCCAGGTCGGGCGTGAAGCTTTTGTTCTTTGGTCCGGTAGCAACATGCCGGCCGGGTTGTATTGCGACCACTGTAGCGGATTTATGGTTCGTATGCACGCCGTCTCGCCAGCACCGACTTTTTGAGGATGGCGCCTTCATCGGTGCGGGTGGCTTACTGCGTTTGGATACGACCCCATTCGCGCTCGAATACGCGCACTAGATTTTGGCTGTCGAGACGGTTGGGCTCGGCTTCGACGCGAGCCATGTCCGGCGGGAACTGGAACAGCGAGGGCAGTGTTTCGCCGTTGAGGAAGCGCGTGGGGACGGCAATGGTGGCGGGCGCCTCATAGGCGGTGCGTCCGGCGAGAATGTAGCCCCATTCGCCAAAGCTTGGTACCAGTGCGTGATAAGGTGCCGTTTGCCAACCTGCGGCCTCCAGCGTGGTGACGATGGTCCAGAACGATTGCCGGGCGTAAAGCGGGGACGTGGCCTGCACGACAAGGCGCCCGTCGGCATTCAGGTGCCGCAGCAGCAGACGGTAGAAGGCGGTCGAGTAGAGTTTGCCAAGGCTGAAATTGGATGGATCGGGAAAGTCCGAAATGATGAAATCGAAGCTATCGGTGTTTTGCTCCAGCCATTGCAAGGCGTCGGCATTGACGACCTTGACCTTCGAATTCGTCAGTGCATCGCCGTTGATCTGACGCAGCAGCGGAGACTGCGAAAACAGCTCGGTCATGCGCGCATCCAGATCCACCAGGGTCACGGCGTCGATCTGCGGATATTTCAGAATCTCTCGCACCGCCATGCCGTCACCGCCGCCCAGCACGAGCACGCGGCGGGCGTGCGGCAGCGTTGCCAGTCCGGGATGCACCAGCGCTTCGTGGTAGCGGTATTCGTCGCGTGAGCTGAGCTGCAGATTGTGGTTGAGATACAGGCGCAACTCGTCACGCCAGCGGGTGACGACGATGCGCTGATACGGGCTGGATTCGGCATGGACGATGTTTTCGGCATAGAGGTTGGCTTCGGCCATATCGACGAAACGACCGGCGCCGATGAAGCCGGCAATCAGGAGTGCAGCGACTACGGCGCACTGCGCGCGCAGCGCTGTCGCCGGGCCAATCTGGGCGCGGAACAGCCATAAAGCCCAGATCGCCACCAGGACATTGAGAAAGCCAAACAGCAACGCCGAACGCACTAACCCGAGGTGTGGCGCCAAGACTAACGGGAACAGCAGCGACACCGCCAGCGCGCCGAGATAATCGACCGACAGCACTTGCGATACCAGATCCTTGAACGCCACATCGCGTTTGAGAATGCGCATGATGAGCGGAATTTCCAGCCCGACCAGGATGCCGATCAGCAACACCAACCCGTAGAGTGCCAGACGGAACGGGCCTTCGTGCAAGGTAAATAGCAGGAACAACAGACCGGCCGACATGCCGCCAATGAAGCCGACCATCATTTCGATCTGGATGAACCGTACGAGCAACTGGCCGCCAACATGCTTCGATAGCCACGAGCCGATGCCCATGGCGAACAGATAGACACCGATCACGGTGGAAAACTGCGTCACCGAATCGCCCAACAAATAGCTGGCGAGGGCGCCGGCGATCAGCTCATAGGCCAGCCCGCAGGAAGCGACGATGAAGACCGAGAACAGCAGCGGTCGTTGCATTGCTATTTATGGAAAGCTCGCGCAGCGCTCAGATTGCGTACCGCTTCTGGTTTGGCATCGTCGGAAAACAGGCTCCAGCCCTGGTACTGGGCATAGTTGAAGAGTCCCATGGCAGCGACGGCAAGGATCAGGTAGGCGCGTGACATTAGTCGTCGTCTCCTGAGCTGTCGTCCACGCTGGGGATCAATCCGTTCTGGTCGTAGTCGGCGTTGGCCCAGCGCGCCGTTTCAAAAGCGGCGATGCGATAGCGGGTGATCAGCGGGAAGACCAGCAGGAAGACCAGCAAGAAGAAGAAGTTGCTCCACGGCGTCGGGTTGCGCACCACGCGCACGGTATCCGCCACCGCCGCACGGTTTTCGTCCGACATTTCCGGGTCGATCACGAGGTAGTAATCGCCAGCGGGCACGTCGCGGAACACCAGTTCGCGCGACTTATCGCCCTCGCTCCAGCTTTCACCGCCATCGACGCCATGCCAGTAGGAAAGCTCGGTGCTCGTGGTCCAGGCGCGACCCGTGGCCTGATCCACCAACGCAATATTGAGGCCAACCCAGTTGTTGCTGAGATCAGTGTCGTGGCGCAGGGCTAGACTGCGCGTCGACTGGTCAAGGTGGAAGCTGGGCGTGGTGATGGCTTCCTCCTTGTCCTGCGAATACACCACTTTCTGCTCCACCAGCGTGCGCCCGCCAACGATCACCCAGAGCAATTGCAAGACGATGGCGAGTAAGGCGAATTGCCAGAAGCGGCGGAACATCGGGGCATGACTCTGGCGCCGCGGATTGGGTTGGTTGGCGCCAATGCCACGTGGTTCCGGTAGTGCGGCCGGCAACGTGAAGGCGGCTGCGAGCTCTTCGCGGGTCAGATATTCGCCTAATGACCAGGTGGTCTCATTGTTGCCACTTTCGCGCGAGAGCATGCGCGGTGGTCCGACGAAGTCGACCGTGTCCCAGGTTTCGCCGAGCTTCACTTTCCAGTTGAATTCGCCAAGCACAAACGTGGTTTTCGCCTCGCCGCTGGAAAACCGGACAAACGTGTCGCCGTCATGCCGTACCGAGGGCATGCCATTGCTGTAACTGGGCGGTTTGCTCAGCGGCGTCACCCAGTTCCAGTGGCGTTCGGCTTCGACCAGCCAGCGGAAGCCGGCCGTAGGGTGATGCAGAAGGTATTCCTGCCACGGGTAATCGACGCCTTCTGCCGTGATCACGCGCTGCTGGAAGCCGATCACCGTCCATTCCTGATTTCCGAAGCGGGCAACACTGCCAATGGGAATCAGCGGCAGGACGCGCTCGCTTTCCTGCACGCGCTTGAGCACCTTCAGACTATCGTTGTTCGCGTCAAGCAGACTCAGACAGGACGGGCAAGCGACGCGCTGGATGCTCTGGTCGTGCAGTGTGATCGCGCTGCCGCATTGCGGGCAGGCGAGCGCCTTGACCGGCCCGGCGGAACGAGTGGGCGTACCTTGGCGCAGATTGGTGAGATTGAGTTCGGCGAAATTCACCGATTCGCCGATGAACAGCAGCGGTGTTGTTTCCGAATAGTCGATGGAGGCAAAACCGCCGCTGTCGTCGGTGGTGCGTAGATCGATCAATTCGGCCGGATAGCCGGCGCCAAAGGCGAAAGGCAGCTCGCCTTCACCGGCAATGCAGAGCGCTTCTTCACGGTTGGTGACGACCCAGTCGCGGCTGGCGAGTTGGATGGACTGGTCGAGTGGCAGCTCCGCATACGGCGGAATGGTGGTCGCCGGGGGCGTCAGGAAAGTTAGTACGTACTCACCATTGGCGTCCGAAAGCCAGGCACCACGCTGGTCATCGAACAGGATGTGCCATTCGTTCCATAGCCCCGCCTCGTACTTGAGCTGGATGCGGCCGATGAGGGCGAAATGCACGCCCTTGTAACGCCCTTCGCTGCCCAGTTGCAGCGGCGAGGCATCGACCAGCAAGTCGGCCATGCGGCCGAGGTTCTCCAGATCGGCGCCGTGCCGCACCAGCGTGCTGCGGCAGAAGCCACACACGGCATGGAACGAGGCGGTCGATTTGAAGTCGACCGGCGCGCCGCAGGAAGGACAGGCAGCCGAGAACGGCATGATGGAGTGTTAGGCCAGTTTGCTCAGCAGCTCGGCTTTCTTGGCGTCGAATTCGGCCTGCGACAGGATGCCCTTGCCGACCAGTCCGTGCAGTTTTTCCAGCGTGGCGACAATGTCGTCGGCCGATACGGCGGCGGCCGGAGCCTGTACAGAAAAAGTCGGTGCCGGCGGGACGGCGGCAGGCGCGGCAACGGGTGTGGCGGCGGGATTCAACGCCCCCGCCATGGCGCCGGCGATCTGTTGTCCCATGCCAAAGCCGACGCCAACCCCGGCGCCGAGCCCGGCCAGGCCGCCCTCGTTCTGCGCCGCCAGCGGGATCGCTTCGGCGGTCTGGAACTGCGTGTAGGCTTGCATGCCGCCCATCATGTTCACGCCGATGCGCTTGTCTAGCATGGCTTGCAGCTCTTCGGGCAGCGAGATGTTCTGCACGTTGAAGCTGTCGAGGGCGAGGCCGTAACCGGCAAACAGGGGCTCGACCTTGGTCCGTAGCGCGGCGCCGAATTCAACCTGGTTCGCAGCCATGTCGATGAAAGGCGTGCCGGATTCGCCGAAGATGTCGGCAATGTGACCGACGATGGTGTTGCGCAACTGGCCTTCCAGGTCTTCGCTGGAGTAGCGTTCAAGCGTGCCCGAAATCGCCATATGGAACAGCCGCGGATCGGTGATGTGATAGGCGTAGATGCCAAAGGCGCGCAAACGCACCATGCCGAAATCCTTGTCGCGGATGGTGATCGGATTCGGCGTGCCCCACTTGCGATCGAGCTTCTGGCGCGTGCTGAAGAAATACACATCGCTCTTGAACGGAGATTCGAACAGCTTGTCCCAGTTTTGCAGGTAGGTCAGCACCGGCATCGTCTGCGTGGTCAGCTTGTACATGCCGGGGCCGAAGACATCAGCCACCTTGCCCTCGTTCACGAATACCGCCATCTGCGATTCACGCACGGTGAGACTGGCACCATACTGGATCTCGAACTCGGCCATGGGGAAACGCCAGGCCATGGTTTGATCGTCATCCTCGGTCCATTGGATGATGTCGATGAACTGCTTCTTGATGAAATCCATGAGCGCCATGAGAGGTCTCCTTAATAAGTCATGCAGGCGGCGTTGATCACGCCGACGGTGAGCGAAAGTGCCGCGAGGAAGGTGGCCGGCGCGACACGTCCGGCGGGAATGTCGTCGGTCAGGTGTGGCAAGGCGAAGCGGGCAATGTAGTACGCGGCGAGTTGGACCACGCCGGCAACGACGCCCCACGCCGCCAGGTCAAGCAAGGTGTCGCTATGGGCAATAACATTGGCGATCGGCAGGGCAAAGCCGAGCAGCGTGCCAGAAAGCGAAATTGCCGCCGCCGTATTGCCGCTGCGAATCAGGGTGATTTCCTGGTACGGCGTAATGTTGATGTAGATCAGCAGGAAGAAGCCCAGCAGCGCGACGGAAATGCCGAAGTAGGCGAGAAAATTGGGCAGCATGGCAAAGAAGTGGGCAGGCATGGGGTCTCCTCAGTGATGCGGTACGCCGGGTGCACAATGTAAGGCATATTGCGCCAGGCCGTCGAGTACCAGATTCTCCACCGAACGACAGGGGAATGGAATATGTGGCGCCAGTTCAGCGGCAGCGCCACCGGAAAGCAGCACCGTGGCATCGGGATCGAGCGCGACGCGCATGCGCTCGATGGCGCCCAGGGTGGCGTGCAGACTGCCGCTGACAATGGCGTCGTCGGTGTTGTCCGGGATTTCACGGTAGTGACCTTGAGCGACGGGCAAGTTGGCGGTGTCGCGGGCGAGCGCGGCGCGCATCAGGCGCAAGCCGGGCAGGATCAGGCCGCCACGAAAATGGCCGCTGGCATCGAGAGCATCGATGGTCGTTGCAGTACCGGCCATCGCGACGACGACGTGGCCAGCGTGCTGCCCACGAGCACCGATCAGCGCCGCCCAGCGGTCGGCCCCGAGTTGTGTCGGGCGCGCATATCCGTTGCTGACACCGCACATGGCGGCACTGCTGGTCAGCCAGTGCAGCGGAGCGCCAAGTTCGTTGGCAAGCGCTTCGATGGACCGCCTTATCGTGTCGCCGGCCACATTGCAGGCCACCATTTGCGTCGGTCGGAGCGACAAGCGTGTCGCGATGCCGGCCAGCGCAGCGTAATCGAGTGCCTCCTGGTGCAACCAACCGGCGCCATCATGCAGACCCCACTTGAGCCGCGTGTTGCCGGCGTCGAGACAGAGAATCATGTCGCGCTCCGGAGAGACACTTCGCCGGACAATACGCGTTCAATGCGTCCGTCAAATTCGAACAGCAAAGCGCCATCGACATCGACACCGCGACAGATGCCGTCACACGCCGGTGCGAAGTCAGAAAGCAGGCGTATCGGGTGATTCTGGAAGGCGTGGTACGTCAGCCATTCGGCGCGCAGACCGGCAAACCCGGATGTGGCGAACTGCCCAAGGGTGTGCAACAGTTCGTGTAAGAGCGCGGCCAACAGCAGATCCGATTCTGTGGCGACGGGCAACGCGGCAGCCGTGGCGCGAATCTCGTCGGGCAGGTCAGGCGGCAAGCGCCGGTTGATGCCGATGCCGATCACCGCCGCATGTGGCGCGCCGGGCAAGAGCTCAATCAAAATTCCGCCGAGCTTGCGGCCGTCGATCAGGATGTCGTTCGGCCATTTGAGCTGCACAGGAGGTCTAAGCGTGGTCTCAAGCGCCGTCTCGCCAGTCCCGAAAAGGGGATTTCCTTCGGTCACGCCGACTTTTTCAATGGCGCGGGCGACCGCCAGCCCGACCGCCAGTGACAAGCCGGCGGGTGAGGTTCGCGGCGCAAAACGCCAGAACAACGAAAACGTCAGCGAATCGCCCGGTGCCGAAATCCACACGCGTCCACGCCGACCGCGTCCCGATGTCTGGGCTTGCGCGATGAGGACCGATCCGGACGGAGCGCCACGCTCGGCGCGCGACTGGAGCAGCGTATTGGTCGAATCGCATTCCGCAACGACATCGATGTCGAAGCGACGCGCCTCGTTGCCGAGCTGGGTAGCAATCGTAGCAATATCAAAACTGGCGGGCATGAAACTGGCGGATATACTGAAGGTCCGATTATGCTAACGCGAGTGGGCCATGTTCGCCGGATTTGCTGATCTCATTGTGTACCTCGTCGAGCCCTCCGCCATGCAGGCGAAGATCGTTACCGCCCTGCTCGGCAAACTCGATGTGCGTAATGTGCAGCGCTTCGAAACTGCCGGCGCCATGTTTGACCAGCTCAAGGAATCCCTGCCCTCGCTGGTCATCAGCGCGCTCTACCTGCCTGACATGCAGGGTACAGATCTGGTGCAGCGCCTGCGTGCAGATGCCGCCACCGAACATACGCCCTTCATTTTGATCTCCAGCGAAACGCGGCCGCAGGTGCTTGATCCGGTGCGTCAATCCGGCGTTTGCGGCATTTTGCCGAAGCCGTTTAGCGAAGCCCAATTGCGCACGGCCTTGCGCGCCACGCTCGATTACCTCGACAGCGATGCCAATCTGGATGTGGATCCGGTAGAACTCGACGCCATCAAGGTGCTGGTGGTGGACGACAGCCCGAGCGCGCGAAAATTCATCCGCCGCGTGCTGGAAAATCTCGGCGTGCGTCACTTTCTCGAAGCCGAGAATGGCCGCCAGGCCATTGAGGTACTAGCCGAGGCAATGGTAGATTTGGTTGTCACCGACTACAACATGCCGGAAATGGACGGCAAAGGCTTGGTCGATCACATTCGTCAAAAGAGCTGGCAAAACTCCGTGCCCATCTTGATGGTGACCAGCGAAAGCGACGAAGGTCGATTGGCGGCGGTCGAAGAAGCGGGCGTCTCGGGGATTTGCGACAAGCCTTTCGAGCCGGCGACGGTCAAGGCGCTGCTGAACAACATTCTGCGGGCAGCAAATTGATGCGGGATCGGCGGGTTTAGACGCCGCCGACTACTCCCACTGCCGGCCGCCGCGCATACTGCGCCATCCAGCGCCATCCAGGGCGTTTTCGCGTTGCGTTATCTACTCCCCCAGGAATCATCATGACGATTTGCCCGATTGCCATTGTTGCCGGTTGCGCCAAATGCCCGGCTTTCAAGATCTGTCCGCTTAAGGGCGTGCTCGGCGACAAGCCGCCGGTCGCTGACATCAAACTGGAAGCAAAGACCAAGACCAAGACCAAGACCAAGGCCAAGGCCAATGCGCCGGCAAAACCCAAACGCAAGGTGGCCAAGAAGCAAGGCTAAGGCAACGCAACGGCCCATCCGGGCCGGATAGTTCGCCGTCGCGGATCGATATCAGAAATCGATGCCTAGGCGCACGTAGTAATACGCGCCGTTGTACCCGAACGGTGCGTATTGGGAATATTGCACCACCTTGCCTGATCCCATCAGACTGTCGTCAGACTGGCCCCATTCCCGGTAGAAGGTTCCGTCGAAGGCGGCACGCGATTGATTCCTACCGCTCCCCAGCGGCCGTTTCCAGCCACTTCAACAAGGTCTCGTAGAGCCGATCCGGATCGATCGGTTTGGCGATATGGTCGTTCATGCCGGCGGCGAGGCAGACCTGGCGATCTTCGTCGAAGGCGTTGGCTGTCATCGCCAGAATGGGTGTGGCCGTGTTCAGGGAATCGCTGCGGATCGCGCGCGTGGCCTCGATGCCATTCATGACCGGCATCTGCATGTCCATCAGGATCAACGCGTAGGAATTGCGGCGGGCCAAGTCCAGCGCTAGCTGGCCGTCCTCGGCGATATCGACGGCAAGCTCGGCATACTCCAGCAACCCGCGTGATATCTCCAGGGAGACCGGTTCGTCCTCCGCCAACAGAACGCGCACGCCGGAATAGGCATTGCGTAGCCGCATGCCGGCATCGGTTGCCGAAAAAGTCGGTGCTGGCGGGACGGCGACTGCAGCTTGCTTTCTTAGCGGGACGACAAACCAGAAGGTGCTGCCTGCTCCCGGCATGCTTTCCAGGCCAATCGCGCCACCCATCAGTTCCACCAGACGCTTGCTGATCGCCAGCCCCAGCCCGGTGCCACCGTATTTTCGGGTCATGCTGTTGTCGGCCTGTTCGAATGACTGGAACAGGCGCGTCTGGGCTTCCATGTCGATGCCAATGCCGGTATCGCACACCTCGAAACGCACATGGATTGCCTCGGCGTTTTCCTCAGCGGAACGAACGCGGACGACAATTTCGCCGCGCTCGGTGAATTTGATGGCGTTGCCGACAAGGTTGAGGAGGATTTGGCCGAGACGTAAGGAATCGCCCAGGAGCGGGCGCTTGGCGAGATCAGCAGGGATGTCGGCGACCAACCGCAGCCCCTTCTCGGAGTACTTGTAGCCGAGCGCGCCAGACAGGTTGGTGAAAGTGTCGGCAAGTTGCAAGGGAGTGTCTTCAAGAACCATGCGCTCGGCTTCGATCTTGGACAGGTCGAGGATGTCGTTGAGGACGGCGAGGAGTTTGTCGGCAGAAACCTTCGCCTTGCCGAGCTGATCAAGCCCCGTGGCGTCATGCATGCGCCGTTTTGCGAGATCGATCATGCCCATCACGCCGTTCATCGGTGTGCGCAACTCGTGGCTCATGTTGGCGAGGAAGGTGCTCTTGGCGCGGTTGGCCGCTTCGGCAGCTTCTTTCGCCAAGACCAGTTCCTGGGTGCGTGTCTTCACCAGTTCTTCGAGATGGTCGCGATGCTGGTCAAGTTCGGCTTCCGTGCGCTTGCGGTCGGCAATATTGGAGAAGACACCCACATAGTAAGCAACTCTGGCGGCATCATCGGCGACGACGCTGATGCTGATCCACTGCGGATACTCCTCGCCAGTCGCGCGGCGGTTCCAGAGTTCACCTGACCAATGGCCGTTGGCGGTAATCGCTTGCCACATCTCCTGATAGAACCGCGTGGAGTGTCTGCCCGATTGCAGAATTCGGGGATTTTTGCCCAGCACGTGCGCCCGGCGGTAGCCGGTAATAGTTTCAAAGGCTTCATTGACAAAGCATATCTCGCCGGTGGGCCGGGTAATCACCACGCCCTCCAGGGTGCTCTCTATCGCTGCGCTCTTGATACGCAGTTCCTCGGTCAGTAACTGCAGCGAGGTGATATCGCTGATGGCAGCCAGCCAGCGACCGGCGATTGCGTCTGAATCGGCCAGTCGTTGTAACTTGACCAGAACATGCAGGATTTGCGGAGCCGCGCCATGATCGCGCAAGCGTAGGCGACCTTCGACCGCCGATGCGCGGTTGATCAGCATGTCTTGCAGGATGGGAACGTCTTCTACCAGCACGTTGCGACCCAAGGGATAGCCAAGCAGTTCGCCACGCTCCCGATTCAGCAAATGACACATGGTCAGGTTGCACTCGATGATGATGCCGCGCTCATCGAGAGTGCAAAAGCTGACTGGGGAAAAGTTGTACAGATGGGAAAACCGGTCGCGCGAGGCAGAAAGCCCTTCTTGGGTATTGCGCAACTCTTCGTTTTGCATCTCCAGCTCGACCTGATGAACGCGCAGGTCGTGGAGCAGGCGGGCGACATTTTCGCTTCCTCCCGCAAGGCCTTCTTCGTTAACCAATTCGGTGATCCGTTGCTCAGCCATCTGCCTGAGCTTATCCATTGCTTGCACCAGTGCTCGTGCCTTCCGCTGGCAATTCACGCATCAACCGGGTTACCTCAACAGCGGACACCGGCCGGGATAACAGATAGCCCTGGCCGGCATGGCAGCCTTCCTGGCGCAGGAATTCGAGCTGTTCGTCCGCCTCGATGCCCTCGGCGACGATCTCGATATTCATGGCGCGCGCCATGGCGATGATGGCGCGAACAATCGCCACGTCATCGCTTTGCCCCGGGGTATCGGCGACAAAACTGCGGTCGATTTTCAAGATGTCGATCGGCAAGCGGCGCAGGTGGCTAAGCGACGAAAAGCCGGTGCCAAAGTCGTCGATGTAAATGGCGACACCCATTTCCCGCAGGGCTTCGAGCGTGCGCACGCTGTAAAGAAAGTTGGGCATGGCTGCGCTCTCGGTGATTTCAACGCCGAGGTGGTGGGGCGACATGCCGGTCTCGTCGAGAATCTCGCGCATCCGCTCGACCAGATTGCTTTGCAAAAACTGGTGCGGCGACAGATTGATCGAGATGCGCCCGACATCCAGCCCGTCGCGCTGCCAGGCGAGAAACTGCTTGCAGGCCCGGCGCAGCACCCAGTAGCCAATGTCGACGATGAGACCGGTTTCTTCGGCAATCGGGATGAAATCGGCGGGCGGGATGAAACCTCGTTCCGGGTGATGCCAGCGCAACAGCGCTTCGACCCCGCTCCAGCGGCCATCGGTCAGATTTTTCTGCAACTGGTAGTGCAGATCGAGACTGTTCAAGCGCACGGCATGGCGCAAGTCATTTTCGAGGTCGAGGTGCGCCGTCTGCTTTTCGTCGGCGGCGCCGGTGTAGCGATAGTAAGTATTGCGCCCCTGCGCCTTGGCCTGGTACATGGCGATGTCGGCGTGGCGGATGATGTCTTCGGCTTCCGCTCCGTCCGCCGGGAAATGGCTGATGCCAATGCTGGCGCTGATGTGGTACTGGCGGCCCTCAAGATCGAAGGGATCGGCCATGGCACCGAGCAACTTGTTGGCGATAAGTAGCGAATCCTTGTCGCCAGTAATATTCGACAGCAGGATCATGAATTCGTCGCCGCCCATGCGGGCGACGGTATCGACTTCGCGCAGATTGGCGGCAATGCGTCGGCTGACCTCGATCAGTAACAAATCACCGGTGCTGTGGCCCAGTGTGTCGTTGATGTTCTTAAAACGGTCGAGGTCGATAAACAACAGGGCAAGCTTGCGGTGGTTGCGGCGGGCATCGGCAATCGCCTGCCCTAGTCGATCCATGAACAGATGGCGGTTGGGCAGGTCGGTCACGCCATCGTAGTAGGCGAGCTTGTGCAGCCGCTGCCGCATGTTTTCTTCGGTCGTGATGTCGGAGAAAACGCCCACGTAGTAGGCCGGCTTCTTGCTGGCGTCGAAAACCGTGCTGATGCTCATCCACTCGGGATAGATTTCGCCGTTGGCGCGACGGTTCCAGATTTCGCCGCGCCAGTGGCCGTTATGGGTAATGGCCTGCCACATATCCTGATAGAAACTGGAGGTGTGTTTCCCCGAATGCAGAATATTGGGGTTCTTGCCCACCACCTTCTGCAGGCTGTAGCCCGTGGTCTTTTCAAAGGCCGCGTTGACGAAACAGATCGTGCCATCGACCCGCGTAATCAGCACGCCCTCCAGTGTGTTTTCAATGGCGGCGCTTTTGATTCGCAGTTCTTCTGTCAGCTGATGCAAGGAGGTAATGTCGCTGATGGCGGCGCGCCAGTGACCCGTGTCTTCGATCGGTTTTTCCACGCGTTGCAGCTTGAGCAGGACATGGAGAATCGGTGCGCCCTCGTGATGGCTGCGCAAGCGCAGGGTGTTCTCGACGGCAGGATCGCGTTGGCTGAACATGTCCTGCAATATCGGCAGGTCTTCCGCCGGCAGATTGCGACCCAGCGGGTAGCCGATCAGTTCGCTGCGTTCGCGGTTGAGCAATCGGCACAGGGTAAGGTTGCACTCAATGACGATGCCGCGCTGGTCCAGCGTGCAATAGCTGACTGGAGAGAAATTGTAGAGATGCGAGAAACGATCACGCGAGGCCGACAAAACGGCCTGCGTGTTGCGCAACTCGTCGTTTTGCATCTCCAGTTCAATTTGGTGGACGCGCAGGTCGTGCAGCAAATACGAAACATCTCTGGTGTCGGTTTCGCTGCGACTCCTGTCCAAGGCTTGTCTGAGTCGCTGCTCGGCCAGTTTTCTTAAGGTGTCCATGTGGTTTGTTTAGCTCAGGATGCTGCCGGGGCTTTCATGCCACAGGCGACTTCGCGACATGCTGGAGGCGTCTCGACTTCGCCGACGGTAATGATGCCAATGGGCAGTCCCTCTTCGTCGAACACGGGGGTGTTGTTCCAGAACACGTTGATCAGCTGGCCACTCTTGCAAAGAATGGGGTTGCTGTAATGGCGTGCCAGTTCGGCATTGCCATTGGCAAAGGTTTTGAGTACGTCCCGCACACCCTCGCGCGCGTGTTCCGGGATGCACAGCTCGACAAAACTTTTTCCCATCAGATCATCTGTACGCCAGCAACTCAGCTCGTTCATGTAAGGGTTGACGTAAAGCACACGTCCTTCGGAGTCGAGGTGCAGGGCAATCAGGTGCAAATTGTCGAGCGTGGCGCGGAACAGGCGTTCGGTCCGGGCCCGTGCGCGTTCGGTTTCCCGCTTTGACGTAATGTCCTTGACGATGCCTACCATCCGTACCGGCTTGCCGTGGGTGTCGGCATACACGGCGCCGTGTTCTTCCATCCAGCGAATTTCGCCGTTATCGGGGCGGATGATGCGGTGCTGCACCTGATAGGGGCGGCTTGGATCGGCCAGACTGGCATCGACCTCCACCTTGACCTTGGGCCGGTCTTCCGCAGGGATGGTGCGCAGGAAAGCCTCATACGTGCGATCAAATCGGCCGGGCGCAAAGCCAAACAGTTTTTCAATATTCTCTGACCAGGTCACGACGCCGGTTTCAATATCCCAGTCCCAGTCGCCGAGGTTGGCGGCGGCCTGGGCGATGCGACTGCGCTCTTTGCTCAGCTCCAGT
This sequence comes from Propionivibrio dicarboxylicus, assembly GCA_945902805.1. Taxonomy (GTDB): domain Bacteria; phylum Pseudomonadota; class Gammaproteobacteria; order Burkholderiales; family Rhodocyclaceae; genus CAMDMZ01. The sequence continues at coordinate 21,227 of CAMDMZ010000012.1, forward strand.
TGCTTCTGAATATCTTTGGTGGACTCGATATCGATAAAGGTGAGCAACACGCCCGAGTAGAGATTGGGGCTGATGCGGTAGGGGTAGATTCGCATCAAGTAGCTGCGGCCGGCCTTGTCTTTGACTTCCTGCTCCAGACTTTCGTGCCTGTCGTTGGCCTGACGGGCCAACGTATCGAGGTTGACGTCCACCAGGTCATGCACCAGATGGTCGAAGGGACGGCCGACGTCTTGCTCGATGACGCGAATGAAGCGGGTGACTTCAGGCGTGAAGCGGCGAATTTCCAGGTTGCGATCCAGAAAGAGCGTCGCGATGTGGGTGTTCAGCAGCAAGTTGTCGAGGTCGTTGTTGGCCTCGGTCAGCTCGACGATTTTGCCTTGCAATTCGGCATTGACCGTGTAGAGTTCTTCGTTGACCGATTGCAGTTCTTCGTTGGTACTTTGCAGCTCTTCGTTGCTGGCCAGCAGCTCTTCGTTGGTGGCCTGCAGTTCCTCGTTGGAAGTTTCGAGCTCTTCTACCGTGGCTTGCAAGTTCTCGCGGGTGTATTGGAGTTCCTGTTCCAGATCGCTGATGCGCTGTTCGGCATCGAGGCCGACGTCATAGGTCATGGCGTCCGGCGAACGGTTTTCGCTAACAACGTGCGGCTCGGTGATGAATACGGCCAGCAGCGGCGCCTGGCCCTTACGCGTGGGTAGCAGCTGAATGCGCATATTCACCAAGCGCTGGGGCTGACCTTCATCGCGCAGGTGAATGTTGTTGTAATTGACCTCCTTGCCGTCATTCAGCACTTTTTGCACGCCGGTAGCCAAGGGAATGGCCATGTCGCGATGGGCCAGTTTGCTGGCATCGCTCAGCATCTTGCCGGCCGGAAAGCGCAGGTAGTCGTTGGCGTTGCCGACGACGTGCAGGAGCTCCATGTTCTCGTTCAAGACCATGGTGAAGGGCAGGTAATCGCCGCTGATGCCTTGCAACAGGCGTTCGCCAATGCGCTCCTCTTCCACCGCGCTATAGACATGCCCGCGCAGATTGGTTTCCAGTCGCGGATGATTGTGGCGCGTGGCGCTGGTGCTGAAATTGACGGTTGCCGGCGACAGCATGTCACGCCGCTTGCGTCCCCGCGACTGATAAATCCGCCATTTGTTGTGCAGCGACTCAAAATATTCCGCCATGTCGCCGGTGGTTTCACTGGAGCCAAGGAACAGCAGGCCGCCGGGGTTGAGCGAAAAGTTGAAAAGCTCCAGTACGCGCTGCTGCAATACCGTTTGCAGGTAGATCAGGAGATTCCGGCAGCTGACCATTTCCAGGTTGGTGAAGGGCGGATCCTTGACCAGATTGTGTTGGGCAAAGACCACCATCTCGCGGATGTGCCGGGCGATCTGGAAACCGTCGTTGCGCCGATAAAAATACTTGGCCAGCAGCTCCGGTGGCACATCGGCGGAAATACTTTCGGGGTAGATGCCGGCACCGGCAAAGGCGATCGATTCTTTGTCGATGTCGGTGGCGAAAATCTTGATCTCGACGAGTTTGCCAATATTGGCCATGACTTCATGGCAGAGAATGGCCACTGAATAAGCTTCCTCGCCGGTGGAGCAGGCGGCGATCCAGATGCGGATCGGCTGATCGCCTTTTTCGCGCATTAGTTGAGGTAGCCAGGTTTCGCGCAACTCTTTGAATGCTTGCGGGTCGCGGAAAAAGTTCGTGACGCCGATCAGCAAATCGCGCTGGAGGCAATCGATTTCCTTCGGAAAGCCCTCCATGTACCGCACATAGTCGGGAATCGAAATGATCTGGTTGACCGTCATGCGCCGCTCGATGCGGCGCACCACGGTGCTGGGCTTGTAGTAGGTGAAGTCGATGGTGGTTTTTTCGCGCATCAGCGAAAAAATGCGGTTCATCCCGCCTTCGTCGGTGAGCAGGCTGCTGCTTTCCTGCTTACTGGCGTACGGGTGCTTGATGAAGCGCAGCAGTTCTTCCGGCATTTCGTCCGGTGGCAGGATGTAGTCAGACAAGCCGGTGGCAATGGCCGAGCGCGGCATGCCATCAAACGCCGCCGATTCGGTGTTTTGCACCATCACCATGCCGACTTTTTCCTTGATTGCCCGCACCCCCCGGGTGCCGTCTGATCCCGTGCCGGAGAGGATGATGGCAACGGCCTTTTCACCCTGATCCTCGGCTAGCGAGGTCAAAAAGATGTCGATGGGCAGATTGATGCCGCCCTGGCGCTTTTGCTCGTTGAGCAGCAATTTGCCGTGAAAGATGCGCAGATCGTGGTTGGGCGGAATCAGATATACATTATTGGCCAACACCAGCATGCCTTCTTCTGCGCGCTGCGCCGTCATCGCCGTGCGCTTGGAGAGCAACTCGGTCATCAGGCTCTTGTGGTCCGGTGACAAATGCTGAACGACGATAAAAGCGCAGCCACTGGCCGGGTCCATGTTGTTGAAAAACGCGTCGATCGCCTCCAGCCCGCCGGCGGATGCACCGATGCCGACATAGTGGGTTGGCGCTAGCGAGGGTTTGTCTGCCGTGGTGCTCATGGGTGTCCCGTTTCGGAAGTTGCTTGTTCGAAAAATTCTAATTCAGGCATGATGGCTTGTAACGGGTAGTTATAGCTAGGCTTTATAAGTAGATATACTCATAAACTACAGAATCCTGGGCCTTATCTTGAAAAGTCATCCGAATGCGTTCCCTCTGGGCACAGGTGTTGGCCTCCATCTGCAGCAGGTCTACATCGTTAACCACGATACGGTGGCCAATTCGATCCCACGGCGGATGTTGGCCGAGGTGCAAATACAAACCCGCGAGTTCCTGGCACCCAGCGAACTTTTGCAGGCTTTACCCCTGCCTTCGCCGGCCTGTGTCCTGATCGACTTCATCCAACCGGAAATGACGGGGCTGCAACTCATGCAGACGTTGCGGCGTGCCGATGTTTTTCAACCTTGCGTGTTTACGTCGACCCGCGTCGATCCGGATTTGATTGCTTCCGCCATGAATCGCGGCGCGTTTGGCTTTGTAAAAAAGCCCTATCACCAGATGGATTTTCTGGAGGTGGTTCAGAACGCCTTGCGGCGCGATTTCTCGGTTCATAAGCTGATCGAAGTCGCGTTGGCCTACCGCACCCGCCGCGATACCCTGAGCAGTCGCGAACGTCAAATCCTGGATTTACTGGAGCAGGGTCATCCCGCCAGTAAAGTGGGCGCCCATCTGCGCATCAGTCCGCGCACGGTTGAAAACCATCGTGCGCAAATCCTGCAGAAGCTCAATCTTGCCAACACCACGCAATTGATTCGCCAGGTCGCGGTACTCGACACGCTACGCGCCAGCGGAACTCTGGATTGAAAACCTGCGGGTTGAATGCCGGAACGCGGGTTCTACTTTCTGGCAGCGGCCAGCTCCAGCCACTTCAACAAGGTCTCATAGAGCCGATCCGGATCGACGGGTTTGGCGATATGGTCGTTCATGCCGGCGGCGAGGCAGACCTGGCGATCTTCGTCGAAGGCGTTGGCCGTCATCGCCAGGACTGGCGTGATCGTGTTCATGGAATCGCTGCGGATCGCGCGGGTGGCCTCGATGCCATTCATGACCGGCATTTGCATGTCCATCAGGATCAACGCGTAGGAATTGCGGCGGGCCAACTCCAGCGCCTGCTGGCCGTCCTCGGCGACATCGACGGCTAGCTCGGCATACTCCAGTAACCCGCGTGATATCTCCTGGGAGACCGGTTCGTCCTCCGCCAGCAAGATGCGCGTGCCGGAATAGGCATTGCGCAGCCGCATGCCGGCATCGGTTGCCGAAAAAGTCGGTGCTGGCGGGACGGCGCCGGTCGCGTTTCGGGACAGGCGAACGGTGAACCAGAAGGTGCTGCCTTTTCCCGGAATGCTCTCCAGGCCGATCTCGCCACCCATTAACTGCACCAGCCGCTTGCAGATGACCAAACCCAGGCCCGAGCCGCCGTACTTTCGGGTCATGCTGTTGTCGGCCTGCTCGAAGGCGGAGAACAATCGCGCCTGCGCCGCCGGATCGATGCCTATGCCGGTGTCGATGATCTCGAAGCGCACCCGGACTGATTCGGGCGTCTCGGCCTCTGGCCGAATACGCAAGCTGACTCGCCCCTGCTCGGTAAACTTGATGGCGTTGCCTGTCAGATTGAGCAGGATCTGGCCGAGCCGCAGCGGGTCACCCCGCAGCGGTTGTCGGGCCAGTGTGTCGGGCAGATCGGTTTCCAGCGCCAGGCCTTTTTCGGCCGCTTTGTGGCCGATCAGGCCGCGCAGGTTGTCCAGCACGCTGCTCAGTTGCAATGGCACGTCTTCGAGCACCATGCGCTCGGCCTCGATCTTGGATATGTCGAGAATGTCGTTGAGCAGATCGAGCAGGCGGTCGGCCGCCCCCTTGGCCTTGCCGAGTTGCTCGATTCCTTTCGGGTCGGCCATGCGCCGCCGGGCGAGCTCAAGCATGCCCATGATGCCGTTCATCGGCGTACGCAGTTCGTGACTCATGTTGGCGAGGAAGGTGCTCTTGGCGCGAGACGCAGCTTCGGCGGCGTCCTTGGCCAGGGCAAGCTCTCTGGTGCGTGTTGTGACCAGTTCCTCGAGATGGTTGCGATGTGTCCTGAGTTCGGCTTCGGATTCCTTGCGGGCAGTGATGTCGTGACTAATGCCGAGGATGCCGATCAAACGGCCCGTGGCATCGCGCATCGGCGTTTTGGTAGTTTCCAGAAGTTCGCGATGGCCATCGCTGGCGAAGCTCACCCATTCCTCATTGGTGGTGGATGCCGAGGCTTCCATCGCGCGCTTGTCATTGGTGCGGAAAAAGTCAGCCAGTTCCTTGTCCACGAAATCGTAGTCGGTCTTGCCGACGATGCTTTTTTCGCTGGCCCCGAAGAAGGCTTCGAAGCGCGGGTTACAAGAGAGATACACGCCGTCCAGATCCTTAAGCCAGACGAGGTCAGGCAGCGTCCGGATCAGGGTGTCGAGGCGCACCCGTTCGTTGTCGAGTTGTTCAGTCCTGATACGGACGGCGCGGCGTAGGATGTGGATTGCGACCGCCCCGCCGGTGCCCAGTACCAAGAGCAACAATGATCCTATGGCGAGGAAGCGTCCCCATGGGGCCAGGTCGAGGGGCGTGCCAAACCATTTCTTGCGTAGCTGTTCGATGTCCGCAGCGGGAATGGCGTCAAATCCCTGCTGGATTTCTGCCAGCAAGGCCTGATTCTCCCGCTTGACCGCGCGGTGAAACTCGCCGGTATACAGCGTGAACGCTTGGTGGAAGGCCTTGTCCGCCTCTTTCTTGTAGAGCAGATAGTTGGCTGGCGGGTCGTCCAGACAGAAGATTCTGGTCTCGCCGGCAATGGCTGCATCGATGACCAGAGCGTAGCTGGGGTAGGTTTGAATGTTGACGACGCCTGCCAGTCGCAACTTATCGACGCAGGCATCCCCTTCCTTGGCGCCCACCACGAAACCGCGCAGGGATTCGGGGCGCGTGATGCCGCCAATTCCACGCTCGGCATAGACCGAGACGGACAATTTGACATAGGGCGGTGAAAATTCGAGAAGCTTTTCCCGTTCCGGGGTGCGGAAAATAGTGTCGATGACGTCCGCCTCCCCAGAGTGGAGGCGTTTCTGCGCCAAGGCCCAATCGGTGGCCATGAGGCGGACGGTCGTGCCGGTCTGCTTTTCCCACAGCTGCCACAGATCGGGCAGATAGCCCTCGATTTCGCCACGTTCATTGCGAAAGATGTAAGGCGGGTAGTTGTCGTCAACCGCAACAGCGAGTGTTTTCGAGAATGACGGCGCGGACGCCACAGCCAGAACGCAGAGGGCGATCAGCCAGGTGAGTCTGCGGGCAAGGGCGGAAAGCATCACGCTGCCGACGCGGCCAACTCGCGATCCAGTTGTCGCGCAAAGGCGTGCTGGTCGCTGGCGCTGAACGCGGCGGGGCCGCCGGTTTCAACCCCTGACGAGCGCAAGGTATCCATGAAATTGCGCAAGGTCAGCGCGGCGGCAATGCTGCCCACGTCGTAGCGTTCACCACGTGGGCTGAGCACCCGGCCACCCTTGGCGATCACATCGGCAGCCAGCGGAATGTCGGCGGTAATGACCAGGTCGCCGGCACTGAGGCGTCGCACGATTTCGTTGTCAGCGACATCGAAGCCCTTCGGTACTTGCATGGAGCGAATGTGCGGCGAGCGCGGAACAGTGAGCATCTGGTTGGCGACCAAGGTCACGGTGATGCCGGTGCGCGTTGCCGCCCGAAACAGGATTTCCTTGATCGGCTTGGGGCAGGCATCGGCATCGACCCAGATCTGCATGGTCGTTAGTCCGGCTTTCTGATCAGCCCGGCCAACGCCGCGAACGGATTGTGTGTCGCCGGGGCCAGAGTATTGGCCGGGCCGCCCAGCTTGGCCGCCGCTTCGGTCTGGCGCTGATGCTCGTTGTCGTGGCAATACACGCAAAGTAGCTCCCAGTTGCTGCCATTACTGGGGTTGTTGTGGTGATTGTGGTCGCGGTGATGCACGGTCAGCTCGCGCAGATTGGCGCGAGTGAATTCGCGCGTGCAGCGGCCGCAGACCCACGGGTAGATCTTCAGCGCCTGTTCGCGATAACCCTGTTCGCGTTCGTCGGCCGAGCGGCGGGCATCGGCGACGAGGCGATCCAACTTTGCTGCATCAGGGGTCTTGTGTGAGGGCATGAATCTTCCTTTCCTTGGGCAACCGCTTGAGCGCCATTTCGGCCTTCAATGCGTCCGAGCGCGACCCGACGGCGCGCGACGCCACCACGCGCAGCGGTTTGTGAGAACGGGTATAGCGCGCCCCTTTGCCGGCGGCGTGTTCGGCAAAGCGACGTTCGACATCGGTGGCGATACCGGCGTAGAGCGAGCCGTCAGCACATTCGACCAGATACAGATGCCAGATCGGATGCGGTGTCGGCATGGTCGCGTCTAGCGCCCACCCCAGGGCATCACCGGCACCGTCGAGATGCTGTTGGCCGGCGCGCCATCGATCAATTTGCGACTGATGGCCAAATAGACCAGCGTGCGATTGGCCTCGTCCCACATCCGCACGACGCGGGTTTCCTTGAACAAAATCGAGGTGTCTTCAGAGAATACTTCTTCATCCCTGGGCAACCTTGCCGGCAGAGTGATCGGCCCAGTTTGCCGGCAAGCCAGCGAAAACTGCGACGGATCCTGCGCCAGGCCAAACGAGCCAGCCACGCCGCCGGTGCGGGCCTGGCTGACATGGCAGGTCACGCCTGCGACTTGCGGATCATGGAAGGCCTCGACACACACCTTGTGGTTGGCGCCGATCAACTTCCAGGATGTGGTCACGCAGCCGATGGTTTCGGCGTGGGCGGGAAGGGTTGACGCAAGGACAAACAGGAAAACCAGGAGTTGGAGTGATTTTTTCATTTATCAGGCAATTGTTCCAGATCATCGAGGTCGCCGGTTTGCTTCTGCCGACCACAAGGTAATCAACCTTGTGCGCGTTCAATAATTCGATAAACTCTTTGAAGTCCCTGGATAGCATCGGGATGAGATTCCAACCAGGCCTGTCGCAAGAGCTCTACTGCATCAAGGCGTTCTGATATGGGACGCGACAACCAATACTCGGTGTCACGTAGCTTTGCGTGCAATGAATGACGAAAAATGACTTTTTGCATGCCTTGATTATAGGATGCGATCAATTACGATCGCCGTCCTACCAGCACCGACTTTTTAGTGTTCGACCGCCACTTTGTCGTCGTCGAGTCCCAGTTCCTGGATCTTGCGCGTGATCGTGTTGCGACCGATGCCGAGCAGTTGTGCGGCTTCGATGCGGCGACCGCCGGTGGCTGCAAGAGCGCGCAGGATCAGGGTTGATTCGAAGGCGTGGGTGAGTTGCTCGAATACCGAGCCGGGGTGGGTCGCGATCAGCTGATCGGTTTCGCTGGCCAGTGCGCCCAGCCAATCCGGCGGTACGTCGCTACGCGCGGCGGCGGTTCCCTCGCGCAACTCCGAGGGCAGATCGGCAACATCCACGCTTTGTCCGGGCGCCATGACGGTGAGCCAGTGACACAGGTTTTCGAGTTGGCGCACGTTGCCGGGGAATTCCAGATTCTGCATGAAGCGTAGCGCGTTGTCAGTCAGGCGCTTGGCTTCGCCACCGATTTCGAGGGCACTCTTGGCCAGAAAGTGACGCGCCAGCAAGGGAATGTCGTCGCGGCGTTCGCGCAACGGGGGCAGGCGCAGACGGATAACATTGAGGCGATGGAACAGGTCTTCGCGGAACAAGCCTTCCTTGACCCGGGTTTCGAGGTCTTGGTGCGTGGCGGCGATCACTCGGACATTGGCCTTGACCGGTTGCTGGCCACCGACACGATAGAAATGTCCGTCGGAGAGCACGCGCAGAAGACGCGTTTGCAGTTCGGCCGGCATGTCGCCGATTTCATCGAGGAACAGGGTGCCGTTCTCGGCTTGCTCGAAGCGGCCACGGCGTTGCGCGGCAGCGCCGGTAAACGAGCCCTTTTCATGGCCGAAGAGCTCCGATTCGAGCAGGTCGCGCGGAATCGCCGCCGTATTGATGGCGATAAAGGGCATGTCCTTGCGCGGGCTGTGGCGGTGCAGCGCATGGGCCACGAGTTCCTTGCCGGTGCCGGATTCGCCGTTGATCAGGACTGTGGCATGCGAGGTTGACAGCCGACCAATGGCCCGAAAAACTTCCTGCATGGCCACGCCTTGGCCGAGGATTTCCGGAACTGCACCGATTTCTTCGGATGCACCAGTTTGGTGCTTCGACTGGATGATGGCGCGCTGAACCAGTTCGACCGCCTGATCGACGTCGAACGGCTTGGGCAGATATTCGAACGCGCCGCCCTGGAATGCCGAGACCGCAGAATCGAGGTCCGAATAGGCGGTCATGATGATCACCGGCAGATCCGGGAAGCGCTGTTTGACCTCGCGCAGCAGATCAAGGCCGCTGCTGCCCGGCATGCGGATGTCCGACACTAAGGTGCACGGGGGTTCGCCCTTGTTGAGGGCCGCCAGCGCGGCATCGGCCGAGTCAAAGCTGCGGCAGGCGATGCTTTCCCGGCCGAGGGCCTTTTCCAGCACCCAACGGATGCTGCTGTCGTCATCGATGATCCAGACCGGGTTCATTGGCTATCCTTCTTGTTGGCGTTCAATGGCAGGATCAGGATGAAGCAGGTTTGTCCGGGGCGCGAGCGTACCTCGATGGTGCCGCCATGCTGCTGGACAAAACTCTGCGCCAGGGTCAATCCCAAGCCGCTGCCGGTTTCACGTCCCGAGACCAGCGGATAGAAGATCCTGTCGCGGATATCTTCCGGGATGCCGGGGCCGTTGTCGATTACTTGCAATTCGAGTGCCAGGCGGTAATGTTTCTTTGCCAGCGTTACCTGGCGCGCGGCGCGGGTGCGAAAAGTGATCTCGCCATGCCCCTTCATTGCCTGCGCCGCATTGCGCGCGATATTGAGAATCGCCTGAATCAGTTGCTCGCGATCGCCGGTCATGTCGGGCAGCGAGGTGTCGTAATCACGCCGCACACGCACACCGGTAAACTCGGCATGGATCAAGCGGCGCACCCGTTCGAGGATCTCATGAATGCTGACCTGCGCCGGCTGCATCGTGCGATGCGAGGAAAGCAGGCGTTGCATCAGGTTTTGCAGGCGGTCGGCTTCCTTGATGATGACCTGCGTGTATTCGCGCAGGTGTGGCGACAGCAGTTCGCGTTCCAGCAATTGCGCCGAGCCACGAATGCCGCCGAGCGGATTCTTGATCTCATGAGCCAGATTGCGTACTAGTTCGCGGCTGACCTGCTGCTGCTGGGCGAGTTGTTCTTCGCGCGCGGCTTTCAATTGCTGATCGATCGGGCGGAACTCAAGTAGCAGTCGCGCCCCACCCGATTCGATTGGGGTCACGGTGCAATCGACATGCAGCGGTTCGGCATCGGGCTTGGCGACGTTGAGATTGTGGCCGGTATAGCTCCAGTTGTTCTTCAGCGCGTTATCCAGCGCGGGCGTCAACTCGGGTGGTTCGCCCACCAGGCGACTGAGTGGCTGGCCCTTCAACTGACGCAGGCTGATCGCAAACAGATTCTCGGCTGCCGGGTTAGCGTGACGAATCGCGAGTCGGTCATCAAGCATGACCACGGCGGACGAAAGCAGATCGAGTCCGCCAAATAGGGTGGGTGAAGAGATGTCGGGGGGGCTCATGGGGCTCATGAGGTTTTGCAACGCAAGAACCGCACCATCGCTGCGCGCGGAATCAACGCAGCTTTGCCAGTTCCTTATTCAAGGCTTCGACATTGCGCTCATGCAAGGTCACGGCATCACGTGCCGCTTGTGGTGGCTTCGTTCCGGCGCTAGTTAGCGCTTGCTTGGCTTTTTCCAACGAAGCTTGTTCGGTGGCTAGTTCGCGCTCCAGAATGGCGCGGCGATCGGTATCGCGCGATTTCTGTTCAGTGCTGGAGACGCGCGGGAAATCGCTCGGGGTCGGCGTCGCCGAGGCTTTTGCTGGGCGGTTGCCGGCGGTATCGGCATTCCCTTTGGGGGCTGGCGGCACCTGCACGGAAATGATGATGCAGTTCTTTTTCTCGGTTTTCTGGTTGGTGTAGAGCACTACGCCAGACTCGTCGGTGCACTTATAGAGCGTGCTGGCGGATGCGCACAATGGTAGCCCCGTTGCGAGCAGAGCGAGGAAAAGTAGGGAAGGTAGGGCAGACAGGCGTTGGTTCATGAGGACGAGTGTAGCGCAGGAACAAAAAAAGGACGGGCAAGCCCGTCCTTTCCTGCACAGCTGAGTTGCTTAGATCGAGTAGTACATATCGAATTCGATCGGATGGGTGGTCATGCGGAAACGCTGGACTTCTTCCATCTTGAGGTCGATATAGGCATCGATCATTTCTTTGCTGAAGACACCGCCACGGGTCAGGAACTCGTGATCGTTCTTCAAGTATTCGAGCGACTGTTCCAGCGACGAGCAAACGGTGGGGATCTTTGCATCCTCTTCCGGCGGCAGATCGTACAGGTTCTTGTCAGCAGGATCGCCAGGGTGCATCTTGTTCTGCACGCCATCGAGACCGGCCATCATCAGCGCGGCGAAGCACAGGTAGGGGTTGGCACCCGGATCCGGGAAGCGGGTTTCGATACGGCGGGCCTTGTCAGACTGCACGTAAGGAATACGGATCGAGGCGGAACGGTTGCGGGCCGAGTAGGCCAGCTTGACCGGAGCTTCGTAGCCGGGAACCAGACGCTTGTAGGAGTTGGTCAGCGGGTTGGTGATGGCGTTCAGCGCGCGGGCGTGCTTGATGATGCCGCCGATGTAGTACAGGGCGAAATCGGACATGCCGGCGTAGCCGTTGCCAGCGAACAGGTTCTTGCCGTCTTTCCAGATCGACTGGTGCACGTGCATGCCGGAACCGTTGTCGCCAACGATGGGCTTGGGCATGAAGGTCGCGGTCTTGCCGTAGCTGTGGGCGACGTTATGTACGATGTACTTCAGCACCTGGGTCTGGTCAGCGCGGCGCACCAGGGTGTTGAACACGGTGCCGATTTCGTTCTGGCCGGCGGTGGCAACTTCGTGGTGATGCACTTCGACGGGTACGCCGCAGGCTTCCAGGGCGATACACATCTGGGCGCGGATATCGTTGAACGAATCAACCGGGGGGACCGGGAAATAACCGCCCTTGACGCCGGGACGGTGGCCGGTGTTGCCGCCTTCGAACTTCTCGGACGACGACCAGGCGGCCTCTTCCGAGTTGATCTTGACGTGGGCGCCGGACATATCAATGCCCCACTCAACGCTGTCAAAAATGAAGAACTCGGGTTCCGGGCCAAAGTAGGCGGTGTCGCCGATGCCGGAGGACTTGAGATAAGCCTCGGCGCGCTTGGCGATCGAACGCGGGCAGCGGTCGTAACCCTTGCCATCGGACGGCTCGACCACGTCGCAGGTCAGGACCAGGGTGGTTTCGTCGAAGAAGGGGTCGATGTAGGCGGAGCCGGCATCCGGCATCAGCAACATGTCGGAAGCTTGAATGCCTTTCCAACCGGCAATCGAGGAACCGTCGAAGGCGTGACCGTCTTCGAATTTTTCCATGCCAAACGCAGAGATTGGCACGCCGACGTGCTGCTCTTTGCCACGGGTATCGGTGAAGCGGAAGTCGACGAATTTGACTTCCTTGTCCTCGACCATTTTCAGAACTTCTTGGGGTGTCATAAGCGTGCTCTCCTAAAAGTGGAAACTGATGTGCGATGTTCGTCTGAAATCTGACCGGAAGCAAAAAGCAGTTTGCGTGCCATTGGCGTTTCGGAAGAAAAGTATTCTGCCACAAGAGCTTGAGTGCCGGTATGGCGGCAGCGGCGCACCAAGTCGGTGCTGAGTGAATCTTTCATGCCCTATTCTGGTGCAATTCGCCTGTTCAGGCTAATTGAAGAGAACCAGGGGTCGTTCACCAGGTGCATTTCCAGATGGGCCTGCATCTTGGCTAGCCGTTGCAGATCGGCGGCGAGTTCCTGAGGCAGGAAAATCTCGGCTTCGACACGATTGCCCAAGTAGTGAAAGATGACCCTCAGTCCATCGGGCAAGGTCTCGCCGAGCAGACTGTCGAGATGGCGCAGCAATTCTTCGCGGCCAGGAATCTTGATGGCACCGGCCGGGGGCAGCAGATCGTCTTCGGCATCGATATGCACCAGCACGTCGAGCACTTCTTCATGCTTGGCCAGCACCCGCGCCCGCGATTGCTCGGCGATGCGATGTCCTTCCGAGACACTGATGCGCGGATTGACCTGCACGTGGGCATCGACCAGAACCTGATGTGCCATGCGGCGGGTGCGCAGATCGTGCAGATCGACCACACCCGGCGTGCCTTCGATGGTGGCGCGGATGGCGGCGACTTCTTCGGGCGATAGGCCGGCATCCATGAGTTCCTGCATGGCGTCCCAGGCGAAGCGCAAGCCGGTACGCACAATCATGGCCCCGACTAGAATGGCGGCGACCGCGTCGGCAAAAGAAAAACCCAGAAGCGCGCCGCCGATACCAATCGCCACGACCAGAGACGACAGCGCATCGGCTCGGGCATGCCAGGCGTTGGCCACCAACATTGGCGAACGCAGACGCTCGGCGATCCCCAGCATGTAGCGAAACAAACCTTCCTTGGCAACCAGGGTGAATAGCGCCGCCCATATGGCGACGACGCCGACTGGCGGCAGCGTGCCAATATCGGACAGGCGTTCCGCAGCGGTAATCAGGATGCCGGTGCCGGTGCCGGCCAACAGAATGCCCAGCACCAGTGAGGCGGCGGTCTCGTAGCGACCATGACCGTAGGGGTGGTCGGCATCGGCCGCTTCGGCGCCTTTGCGGTTGGCGTAAAGGACGAAGGCATCGGCGACGATGTCGGACAAGGTGTGCATTGCGTCGGCGATCAGGGCCTGGGAATGGGCGATCCAGCCGATGGCGATCTGCATTGCGGTCAGCACCAGATTGACGACAACGCTGATCCACGTGATGCGACGCCCCTCGACGTGCCGATCCAGCGCCGCATGGTGGTGGGTGTGGCTATGTTCGTGGGCAGAGGCCAACGGCTTGGCGTGGTGGGTTTCGTTGCTCATGGGCTGGCGATATACTGAACTGCATTGATTTTAGCCCGTGGTCGCCATGTCGACCGCACTTGTTACGTCAGGTCCCTCATGCAAACCGCCACCATTTCATTCGATCGCTTCAACTCCCTCGCCGACAATGACGCCGGTGACCGCATCCGCGCCGCCAAAGCCGCACTCGGCAAGGATGTGGTCATGCTCTGCCACCACTACCAGCGCGCCGACGTCTATGCCCACGCCGACATCACCGGCGATTCACTGAAGCTCTCGCGTTTGGCCTCGCAAGCGGAAGCGAAGCACATCGTCTTTTGCGGCGTGCATTTCATGGCCGAGGTGGCTGACATTCTTTCTCGCCCCGAGCAGATTTCGATTCTGCCCGATCTGGCGGCCGGTTGTTCGATGGCCGACATGGCCAGTTTGGCCAAGGTTGAACGTGCCTGGCGTGAATTGAAGGCGGTGCTCAATCCCGACGAGAAGATCACGCCCGTCACCTACATCAACTCCGCTGCCGACCTCAAGGCCTTCTGTGGAGAGCATGGTGGCATTGTTTGCACCTCGTCCAATGCGCCGAAGATTCTTGAATGGTCGTTTGCGCAGCGGGAGAAAGTGCTGTTCTTCCCCGACCAGCATCTGGGCCGCTGGAGCGGCTACAAGATGGGCATACCGCTTGATCAGATGGTGATCTGGAATCCGGATCTCGAACAGGGCGGGCTGACCCGCGAGCAGATCGAGAAGGCGAAGATCATCCTCTGGCACGGCTACTGTTCCGTGCACCAGATGTTCCAGCCACGCGATATTGCCAAGTTTCGTGCGCAATATCCCGAAGGCAAGGTCATTTCGCATCCGGAATGCAGCTTCGAGATTTGCAAAGAGTCCGACTACATCGGCAGCACCGAAACCATCCTCAAAGTGGTCAAGGAAGCCCCGGCGAACACGCGCTGGCTGGTCGGTACCGAGCTCAACCTGGTCGAGCGTCTGGCGCACGAAGTCAAGCACGAAGGCAAGATCGTGCAGTTTATGGCCAGCACCATTTGCATGTGTTCAACCATGCAGCGTATCGATCCGCAACACCTGGCCTGGACGCTGGAAAATCTGGTTCAAGGCAAGGTGGTGAATCAGATTACGGTGCCCGAGCATGAGGCCAAGCTGGCGAAGATTTCTTTGGAGCGAATGTTGGCGGCATCGTAATAAGTCGGTGCTGGCGGGACGGCGGTTGCAGACGAAACAGAAAGCGAGGGCGCGGTGATCAAGTATTCCGAACTGGAAAAACGTTTCCCCAAACTGCTCAAAGATCTCGAGCCCTACGATCATTTTCCGATCGACACGTCGACGAAGTACGTACGTATCCTCGATGAGATCGAAAGAACGTGGTCGACGCCCGACTGTTCTGAGCATCTGCGAAATCTGATTTTTTCGGATCGAACGAGCCGCCAGGGTTTTCCTCGTGCGGTACTGCACGAGATCCTGTTTCTGCGCGAGCTTGACCAGTTCATCTACGGCGCCGAGCAGGCCAAAAAGGCAGCGGCCATCCTGGCCTTCCCCAATGAAGCGATCAAGCCCACGCCGCCGGCGGGTTTCCGGCTCGCCCAAACGAAATCGGAGGCGATAGGCGCTGACCCATTACCAACGGCCAGCGAAGCCAGCAGCGATGCCGACGCCAAGATACCGTGGCCGATTGCCAGTAGCGCCGAAGAACTCCTGAAACGGATACAGGGCAAGGCCAAGCTTGACAGCGCCGCCGCGACCCAAAGGCGCCGACTGGGCGAAATCCTGCTGCAGTTCTCGGTCATCACAGAGGACGACCTGAAGTACGCCTTGACCCTGCAGGGCGAAAGTAGCCCTCGCGCAATGCTCGGCAAGGTGCTCAGCAATGCCAAGTTGGCGACTGTCGCCAACGTCATCAAGGCACTCTGTCTGCAGCAACATATTCTTCTGACCGACCCTGCCGCCATTATCTCTTCGCCGGAATTACTCAAGTTGATTCCGCTCCACGAGGCAACCGAAAAGTGTGTCGCACCGCTACTGATGTTCGACCGCACGATTTACCTTGCCGTACCCAATCCGTTCATCTTTCAATGGACTGATTACTTCAAGTTCCTCACCGGCAAGCGCATCCAGCTGGTTCAGGCGGATCGGGAACGAATTCTGCGTTCAATCGAATCGATGTCGCAGTCGGAGGAGGAGTTGCCCAAGAACCGTCACCTCATTTTGAGCAAGGACGCAGACGAAGACGGGGAAGAGAGCAAGGATGAGAGTTCCGCCGACACTGAACCAGCGGACGATGATGACGGCGGCGAAGGCTTCTATTCCAGTCTTGAACTTCCCGATGAAGCAGTGGATCAAAGCGACTCGTCAGTGATTGGCCTCGTCAATCGTATCCTCAACGATGCGGCGCGCCTCGGTGCTTCCGATGTCCACATCGAGATCTTTCCGCGCGCCAAGAATGGCCAGGTTCGCCTTCGTCGTGACGGCATCATGGAACCGTATTCGGAGATCCCCGGCGGCTACTACCCGGCGATCGTTTCGCGCATCAAGATCATGGCGGGGATCGATATATCGGAACGACGTCGTCCCCAGGACGGCCGTATTAGCTTTGCCACCAGCAATCGCAAACGTCTCGAACTGCGCGTCGCCACCCTGCCGACGGTGGCCGGGGTTGAAGCGGTGGTGATACGCCTGCTGTCACAGGCGGGCCCCTTGCCGCTGGGCGAAATTGGACTTGCCAGTGATCTCCTGCTCGAATTCAAGAGTCATCTATCGAATCCCCACGGTCTGGTACTGGTCTGCGGCCCGACCGGCAGTGGCAAAACGACCACACTCCACTCGGCACTTAAATTTCTCAATACCCCGCATCGCAAGATATGGACCGCCGAAGATCCGGTCGAAATCACTCAGCGCAACATCAATCAGGTGCAGATCAACCACAAGATCGGGCTGGGCTTCGCTCAGGTTCTGCGCTCGTTCCTGCGCGCCGATCCCGATGTGATCATGATCGGCGAAATGCGCGATACCGAAACCGCTCAAATCGCAGTCGAATCAGCCATGACCGGTCATCTCGTCCTGTCGACCCTGCACACCAATTCGGCCGCCGAAACGGTCGCGCGGGTGCTCGACATGGGCATCGATCAGTTCAATTTTTCCGATGCTCTGCTGTCCGTTCTGGCCCAGCGTCTGGTACGGCGGGTTTGCAAGGACTGTTGCGAAATGCTTGAGCCGACCGGAGAGGAACTGAATGCCTTGGCCGAGGAATTCTACTTTTCCGGCTTGCACAAGAAACCGACGGCAGCACAACGTGATCAGGTGATCGGCCGCTGGCGCGAGAAGTTCGCCGCCGCTGGCAAGCTGCAATTAGCCCGACCGCATGGCTGCGAAAAGTGCATGGGTACTGGCTACCATGGCCGGGTTGGGGTGCACGAGTTGCTCGGCGCCAATGATCCGGAAATGCGTCAGTTGGTTCGCTCCCGCGCCTCTGCTGAGACCTTGCAGGCGAAGGCCCTCGCACGCGGCATGAGGACTCTCAAACAGGATGGGATCGACAAAATTCTCCAGGGTTTGACGACACTCCAGGAAGTTCGGGCGGTTTGCGTTTAGTTCGGTAGGGCAGGCCGCCGCCAACGGGGCGTCGTTAAGTGATTGCATTGCAATCACTCCTTGGGTATGCTGCTATCAATGATTCCAATTTATGGAGTGGCTATGGCGACTAATCTTGTGGTTCGAAATGTGGATGAGGGCATTGCCTTGGCACTGAAGCAACTGGCAGCGACTCATGGTAGAAGCGCGGAAGCAGAGCATCGTGAGATATTAAAAACCGTTTTGCAGCGCCCGAAGCGTCGGTCTGTTGCCGAAGTTCTCTCGAGCATGCCCAATGTTGGTGAAGACGCCGACTTCAATTGCCGTAGCTGATCGGAGTGGACATGTACCTGGTGGACACCAATGTCATCAGCGAGGCCCGAAAAGGGGTGAAGGCAAACTCCGGTGTTCAACAGTTTTTTCGGACGAGCGAAGCGGAAGATCTCTATCTGTCAGTGCAAACCATCGGAGAAATTCGACGAGGACTGGAGAATATTCGCCGTCGCGGCGATCTTCCTCAGGCAAGGAAGCTTGAAAAATGGCTCGATCTGATCCTGACTGACTATGGCGATCGGATATTGGACTTTGATGAAGAATGTGCTCAGGTGTGGGGGTGGTTGATGTCACCACACCATGAACATCCAATCGACAAACAGATTGCAGCGATTGCACTGATTCATGACTTGACGGTGGTAACCCGCAACATTGACGATTTTCGTAGCACGGGTACGAGAATCAGCAACCCCTTCGTCTGACCGCTAAATTCTTGCTGCCTGTTGCCGACCTTACTTCGGCGCCATCGTCTCCGGCATGCGCACGGCGATGACTTGCCCTTTGGCGCAGAGCTTGCCGTTGGCTGACAGCGTGATATCGACCACGACTTTCTTTTCCTTCACTTCCACGGCGACACCGCGCAGTTCCAGTTCGACGCCCTGCGGTGTCGGCGCGACGTAGTCGACCTTAAGCGAGCCAGTGACGAAGCGCAAGCTGGGCAAGCTGCCCATCTCACGCCCCGCCGCACGGTAGGCGGCGGCGGACGCAGTGCCGGTGCCGTGACAATCGATCAGCGAGGCGATCAGCCCGCCATAGACAAAGCCCGGAATCGCCATGTGATAGGGCTTGGGTGTGTAGCGGGCGACACTTTCATCGCCATCCCAGTAGCTTTTTAACTGATGCCCATCGGGGTTGTTCTTGCCGCAGCCGTAGCAATGGCTAAGTTCGTCGGGGTAATAATCCTGGAACGCCTTGTTGCTCATGGAAGCCTCCTGTGTTTTGCTGCATGATACGCGTTGCCTCAGCGCCGTTTTCCTCACACCATGCTCTCGATCGCTACCTGGAATATCCACAAAGGCTTCTCGCCATCCAATCGCCGGATGGTGGTGCATGAGCTGCGTGAACGGCTGCGCGAGCTGGATGCCGATATCGTTTTTCTGCAGGAAGTCCAGGGTGCCCATTTGCAACACGCCGCCCGCCACGCCGATTGGCCGGCGCAGCCACAGCACGAGTTTCTCGCCGCCGAGGTCTGGCAAAACCATGCTTACGGCCGCAACATGGTGTACGACCATGGGCATCATGGCAACGCCATCCTGTCGCGCTTTCCGATCCTGAATCAGCACAATCAGGATGTCACGCATTTCCGCTTCGAGAAGCGCGGCCTGTTGCATTGCGCGCTCGATGTTGACGGATTGAGCCAGCCACTACATTGTGTCAGCGTCCATCTGTCGCTATTTGCGCGCTCGCGTCGGCGTCAGCTTGATGCGCTAGCCGCGCGCATCGAAGAGATGGTGCCGCCGGATGCGCCGCTCTTGATTGCCGGGGATTTCAATGACTGGCGCAATCAGGCGCATGACCTGCTGGCACGTCGGCTTAATATGACCGAGGTATTTTCCGCTGCTGGACTGCGCCCAAGCCGCAGTTTTCCCGCCGCGCTGCCGCTCTTGCGCCTCGATCGCATCTATGCGCGCGGATTTGTGGTCCATGACGCCAGCCTGCATTCCGGCGCGGCATGGGCGTCGTTGTCCGACCACGCCGTACTTTCCGCCGAGTTGATCGCCGTACCGTGAGCACCGACTTTTTGCCTGGCAACCAGTTGACGTTGCTCGAATCCGGCGCCGAGTATTTCCCGGCGCTATTGGCCGAGATCGATTCCGCGCAGCAGGAGATTCATCTTGAAACCTATATTTTCGAGGACGACCTGACCGGACAAGTGGTGGCGGCCGCCCTGGCAAATGCCTCGCGGCGCGGCGTGGCGGTGCGACTGCTGGTGGATGGTTTCGGTGCCCGTGGTTTTGAAGTCGGCCTCGGTGCAGACCTCGTCGCTGCCGGCGTCGAGTTGTTGGTTTATCGGCCGGAAATGGGGCGCGTGATGCTGCGTCGCCATCGCTTGCGACGGCTGCACCGCAAGCTGTCGGTGTTCGATGGCCGCGTCGCCTTTGTCGGCGGCATCAATGTCATCGACGACATGAATACCCCGCATCAGGTACCGCCGCGCTTCGACTACGCGGTGCGCATCGAAGGCCCGCTGGTGCGACGCGTCCATTACGCCTTGCGCCATCTTTGGCGTCTGGTGCGCTGGAGTGTGCTCGGACGACGTCCGCCACCGCCGGTGCCGCTGCATTTGCCCAACCTCAAATCCGGTGAGGTAATGGCGGGCTTCCTGATTCGTGACAACCTGCGTCACCGGCATGACATCGAGTTGGCCTATCTGGCCGCGATCGATGCGGCACAGCACGAGGTGTTGATCGCCAACGCCTACTTTTTGCCCGGATTTCGGTTTCGTAGCACCTTGATCCGCGCGGCGAAGCGTGGCGTTCGGGTGACCCTGCTGTTGCAGGGGCGAATCGAATACGTGCTGTTGCACTACGCCAGTTTTTCGCTTTACGGACTGCTGCTAGCTGCTGGCGTGCATATCGTCGAGTATCGGATCAGTTTTCTGCATGCCAAGGTGGCGGTGATCGATGGCGAATGGGCGACTGTGGGCTCATCGAACATTGATCCGTTCAGCTTGTTGCTGGCGCGCGAAGCGAATATTGTCGTGCGCGACCGGGGCTTTGCCACGGAATTGCAGGCCAGTCTACAACAGGCGATGACACAGGGCGGCGAAGAAATCGATGCGGCAGAGCTGGCGCGGCGCCCGTGGTACGCGCGGGTGGTCAGCCGGATCGCCTATGCGGCGGTGCGTTTCCTGATGGGCATGACGGGCTATTTGCGGCGTGAGTTTCGCGGCGAATCTCCAAGCCACAAGCGCCGAAGGTAGGCGTCGCAGATAAGCCCCCGGTTGCGGATTTACCGACGCTTTTCTTCGTTGCTTGACGCACTGTGAGACTGCCCGGCAGATTAGATTGCCACCCATGACCTGTCGTCGATATTCCGTCTCGATTCTGCTCGCCAGCTCGCTGATCGCGCTGTCCGGGTGCGGGGTGCTTTCGTCGTGGACGCAGTCGACGCCAGCGCCAATTAGCGGCAGCAAAAAAGTCGGTGCTGGCAGGACGGCAGCAGCCTTCGGCTCGGCGGCTACTGCGGCGGACGGCAAGGCGCATGACGTGGTGCTGTTCGCGCTGGGCCTGATCGAAACCGGTTATCGATTTGGTGGCAAGAACCCGGAGGCCGGCCTGGATTGCAGCGGCATGGTGAACTACGTTTTCGACAAAGCCGCCGACCGCCGGCTGGGGGGCTCGGCCGCCGATCTGGCGCGGCAGGGCAAGCCGGTGTCGGTAGAACAGTTACGGCCCGGTGACCTGGTGTTTTTCAACACCAACAAGCGCTCGTATTCCCATGTTGGGATCTACATCGGCGATGCGCGCTTCATTCACGCCCCGAACAGTCGTGGCAAGGTGCGTGCGGAGAGTCTGGCGAACGGTTGGTTTGCCGCGCACTTCGAAGAGGCGCGCACTTACTTTGACTAGGCGCGCTGAGCGCGACCGATCAGCGGAGCTGTTCGGCGGCCAGGTCCTGGGTCGTGATCGAATCGCGAATCAGGTCGGTAGCGGAGATGATGCCGATGAGTTTGCCGTTATCGAGCACCGGCATATGCCGGAAGTGCTTCGCGGTCATGATGGTCATGCACTCTTCAAGTCGCTGCTCTGGGGTGGCATGAATGACGTCTTTGGTCATCAGATCGCTGACCGAGGCGTTGGTGGTACGGCCGTAGATAATCATTTTGCGAGCGTAGTCACGCTCCGAAAAAATCCCCACCAGGGTGTCGCCTTCCATGACCAGCAAGGCGCCTACATTCTTGTCGGACATCTTCGATAGTGCAGCCATTACGGGCTCGGTGGGCGACACCGAGATGACGTCATGTCCCTTTTCATCCAAAAGTTGCGCTACAGTCTTCATGGGTTAAGCTCCCTGTTCAGTGTGCGGCTATTCTGAGCGCGCACCAAAATTTTGTAATTGAAAGCTTAAATGGGTCAATAGGCCAAGGGTTCAAGGGGTCAAGGTGTCGATGGTTCAATACGCCAACCCCCTGGGCTCAGGTGGTCACGTCTCATCACTCACAATTCTGTCGCATAATTCGACCATGTCAGATATCGAACCGAACAACACCCTCCCAGCTTCGCCGGAAGCACTTGCGGCGAGCGAATCGGCCAAGCCCGGCCCGACGGGTGACGTGCTCAAACTTCTTGGCCAGCGCTTTGCCGTTTTTCGTGAAGCCAGGCCCCTGGCGATCGGCATTCACAAGGGCTTGATGAAGCTTATGCCCGAGCTTGACGCCGGCAAGGTACGCGTCGCCATGCGGCGGCATACCGGCTCGACGCGTTACCTGAAAGCGGTGGCGACGGGCGACGACCGCTATGGACTGGAAGGTCAAGTGGACGGCAAGATAACGGCCGAGCAAAAACAGCAAGCGGCCGACGCATTGCGCGAGCGCTTCAAGAAGGGTGCCGACCGTCGCCGTGAAGAGATCAAGGCCAAGCAGGAAGAGGAACGCGCCGCCGCGCTCGAAAAAGAGCGCCAGGAAAAGCTGCAGCAGTTGGCGCAGAAGTTCGCTAGGCATTAGTCGGTCACGGACGCCACCAAAGGTCCGGGCTGTGCTGATCGCCATATTCGGCGAGGTAGCCGGAACGATAGGCAAAGTATTGGGCTAAGCGGTTAATCGGCGACCATGCTCTCGCGGACCTTCTCTGAATTCTTCGAATCCGAAAAAGCCAGCGCCATCGTCTTGATGGCCTGCACGCTTGCGTGTCTCGTCATTGCGAATTCAATCTTCGGCCCCGCCTACCAACAACTTTGGCAATTCAAGCTGGGCGGGCTCAGCATCGAGCATTGGGTGAATGATGGCTTGATGGCGGTGTTCTTCCTGCTGATTGGCCTCGAGCTGGAACGTGAGCTGTATGTCGGCGAACTCTCCAGTCTGAAGAACGCGCTGCTACCGATCTTTGCGGCTATCGGCGGCATTGCCGTGCCAGCAGGGATTCACTACGCCCTGAATGGCGGTACGCCGACGCAGGCTGGCGCCGGCATTCCCATGGCGACGGACATTGCCTTTGCGTTGGGCGCATTGTCCTTGCTCGGCAAGCGAGTTCCGGTGTCGTTGAAGATCTTCCTCACCGCACTCGCCGTGATGGATGACCTGGGTGCCATCATCGTCATCGCGGTGTTCTATGCCACGCAGTTCTCGCTCGCCTATCTGATGGGCGCGCTGGGGGTCTGGCTATTGCTCGTCGCGGCCAATCGCTTCCGGGTGATGGCGTTGACACCGTATCTTGTCGGCGGCGCGCTCATGTGGTTTCTGATGCTGAAATCCGGCGTACATGCCACGATAGCGGGCGTGTTGCTGGCATTCGCAATCCCTTTCAACGGCCGTACGGATGATGAGAAATCGCCCTCGCACCGACTGGAACACTGGTTGCATAAGCCCGTGGCCTTCCTCGTCCTGCCGCTGTTTGCCCTGGCTAATACCGGGGTCGTGTTCGAGCCGCAATGGCAACAGCATCTTGCCGGGACAAATAGCATCGGCATCATCGCCGGCCTGGTCCTGGGCAAGCCGCTCGGGATTTTCTTGTTGAGCTGGTTGGCGGTCGCGATTGGCGTGTGTCAGCTTCCGGCCGGGATAAGTTGGCGGCATGTCCTCGGTGTGGGCATGCTCGGTGGTATCGGTTTCACCATGTCGATCTTCATCACCAATCTGGCCTTTGTCGGACAGGCGGAGATCATCAATGCGTCCAAAATGGCGATTCTGATGGCATCAGTGACGGCCGGTGTTTTCGGGATCGCGTGGCTACGGGTGGTGCGTTAGCCTCGGGTGACTCCGCAGCGGGATCAGGTCAGCTAATCCCGCAATAGCAACTTTGCAAGCTGGCGGGCAATTTGCCGGGGCGAGCGCCCGCCGTCGTGCCGATACCACTGGGTTGTCCAGTTCATCGCACCCATCAGGAAAAGGCGGGTTAACGCGCTGTCGTCGGTAAGTGCGCCGTCCGTTTTCAGTTCTTTCAGCACGGCCTGCCAAAGTCCTTCATAGGCGTCCTTGAGGCGGATCACTTCGTCCTGTGCCTCGGCGTCCAGATGGCGGCTTTCGTGCAGTAGCGTGGCAGCGATGTCGCGGCCTTCGTCGCCGAGCAGGACATTAAGATGTGCCGTCAGCATGGCTTCAAAACGCGCCCGTGGCGCCTTGTTGCTGGCAGCCGGCTTCGCCACAGCGGCATGGATGGTGGCGATGCCGTCAAGGGCTACCGTACGCAGGATATCCTGCTTGGATTTGAAGTGATAAAACGGCGAGCCGGAGCGCATGTTGACGGCATCGGCGATGTCGCGGATGGTGGTTGCCGAGTAGCCCTTTTCGCGGAACAGGCGACCGGCTGCACGCACGAGCTCGCTACGGCGATTGGTCTCTTCGCCTTGAAAAGTCGGTTCTGGTGATACGGAGACAGGTGCCTTCTTGACGACGCGCGCCATCAGCTTTGCTCCGGTAGCGAGCGCTGCAGAATCGTGGCGAAGTCCGTGGCCACATTCAGCGTACCGAAGGCGGCGCCCCAGTGGCCGGGCACCAGACGTGAGGCGCAGAATGCCTGCGCGACCGGCTCCGGCGCGTGTTGCAAGAGCAGCGCGGCTTGCACTGCCAGCGCGATGCCTTGCGTCAGGGTGCGCGCATCGGCTTCGGTGGGGGTGCGCAAGGCATTCTTGAGTCGTTCAACGTAAGCATCAAAGGCCGTATTGCATCCGAGGGCCGGCGCGATTTCGGCGATCAAAGCGTCGCCACAGCGCGGATGTTTCGCCAGGGCGCGCAACACATCCAGCCCCATGACGTTGCCGGAACCTTCCCAGATCGAGTTCAATGGCATCTGGCGGTAGATGCGTGCCATCGGGCCGTCTTCGACATAACCGTTGCCGCCCCAGACTTCCATCGCCTCGCCGCCAAGGATAGTGCCGCGCTTGCAGATCCAATACTTCGCCGCCGGAGTGAGGATGCGGGCGAGCAGGCTCTGCTCTTCGTTGTCTTGTTGGTCGAACGCGCGCGCCAGACGCAGTGCCAGCGCCGTAGCCGCCTCGGATTCGAGCGCCAGATCGGCAAGGACATTCCGCATTAGCGGCTGGTCGATCAGGCGCTTGCCGAATGCGCTGCGGTGGCGAGCATGATGGATCGCTTGCGTCACCGCAGCACGCATTAGTCCGGCAGTGCCGAGCGCACAATCCAGGCGCGTGTAGGTGCCCATTTCGAGTATGGTCGGCACGCCACGGCCCTCGGCACCGACGCGCCAGGCGCGCGCGCCCCAGAATTCGACCTCCGATCCCGCGTTGGAGCGATCACCCATCTTGTCTTTAAGGCGCTGGATACGGATCTCGTTCAACTGGCCTTCGGGCGTGAAGCGCGGCAGGAAAAAGCAAGTCAGGCCGCCGGGCGCCTGCGCCAGAATCAGGAAGGCGTCGCACATCGGCGCCGAAAAGAACCACTTGTGGCCCGTAATGCGGTACTCGTCGCCCCATTCCGATGCGCCGACCAGTTCCGCTCGCGTCGTGTTGGCGCGTACATCCGATCCGCCCTGCTTCTCGGTCATGCCCATGCCCATGGTCACGCCGCGCTTTTGCAGGCCGGGGATGAAGCGTGCGTCGTAGTCGGGGGCCAGTACCTTCTCCACCCAGGCGGCGAGGGCCGGCTCGCGGCGCAGTGCCGGCACCACCGCGTAGGTCATGGTGGTCGGGCAGAGCGTGCCGTCTTCAATCTCGGCGACCATCATGTAGAAGGCGGCGCGGGCGACGTGGACGCCGGCTTGCGAATCGGCCCATGGTCCACCGGAGGCGCCATGGCGCTTCAGGTAAGCCATCAGTTCGTGATAGGCCGGGTGAAACTCGACTTCGTCGCGGCGGTTGCCGATGGCGTCGAAGAGTTTCAAGGTCGGCAGATACCTGTTTGCCGCGGCGCCCAGCGCCATCATTTCGGCACTGCCCAATTCGCCACCGCGGGCCAGCAACCCATCTGCGGCCCAGGCCGCGCCTTCGCGCGTCACGGCTTCCTGCAACGGCAGATTGCCAGCATAGAGGTTGACGTTTTCCAGGGGTGGCGCCTGGTTGACGACTTCATGGGTGGCGGACAGAAGCGGGTGCTGGGTTGTCATGGGTGACATGCTCCGGGAGTAAGCGCCGTGTATTCTTGTTTAGAGTTCGTCGCCTAGTCAAGCAAGCACTTGCTTGGTAAGATCAAAAACACGTTTGCGCTTTACTCCGCAATTACGCCGCAGTTCTGCGCCGTTTCTTTCTCCGATCGTCCTGCCATCGAGGTGCCATCATGTCCCTTTCCGTCCCCCGTACGCTGTTTTCCGAAGATCACGAAGCTTTCCGCGATACCGTCCGTCGCTTCATGGAGCAAGAGGTGGTACCGCATCACGACCGCTGGGAAGAGCAGCATTTTGTCGACCGCGAAGCCTGGCTCAAGGCCGGCGAAAACGGTTTCTTGTGTGCCTCGATGCCCGAGGAGTACGGCGGCGTCGGCGTTGATCGCTTGTTCTCGATGATCGTCATGGAAGAGTGCGCCCGCGTCAATGCCACCGGCCTGGGCTGGGGGCTGCACTCAGAAATCGTCGCGCCCTACATCCTGCATTACGGCAGTGATTTTCTGAAACAGAAATACTTGCCCAAGATGGCTACCGGCGAGATGATCGGCTCGATTGCCATGACCGAGCCGGCCGCTGGTTCCGACCTGCAGGGCATCCGCACCACGGCCGTCAAGGATGGTGACGACTACATCCTGAATGGTTCCAAGATCTTCATCACCAATGGCTATATGTGTGATCTCGCGGTCGTGGTCGCCAAGACCGCGCCTGAGAAGGGGGCAAAGGGAACCAGCCTGTTTGTCGTCGATACCTCGATGCCGGGCTTTACCAAGGGCAAGCCGCTGAAGAAGGCCGGCATGAAGGCGCAGGACACCTGCGAACTGTATTTCGACAACGTGCGCGTGCCCGCCGCCAACCTGCTCGGCCAGGAAAACAACGGCTTCATCTACCTGATGCAGGAACTGCCATGGGAGCGCATGCAGATCGCCGTGATCAGCGTGTCCTCGGCCGAAGCGGCGATTGAATGGACCGTGCAATACACACAGGAACGCAAAGCCTTCGGTCAGGAGATCGGGAAGTTTCAGAACACCCGCTTCAAGCTCGCCGAGATGAAGACCGAAGTGCAGATCGCGCGTGTTTTCGTCGATCGTTGCATGGAACTGCTGCTGGAAGAAAAGCTCGACCCGGCGACCGCCTCGATGGCCAAGTACTGGTGCTCGGATCTGCAGTTCAAGGTGATGGACGAGTGCGTCCAGCTCTTCGGCGGTTACGGCTACATGTGGGAATACCCGATTACCCGTGCCTGGGCCGATGCCCGCGTGCAGCGTATCTACGGCGGCACCAACGAGATCATGAAAGAACTGATCTCGCGGAGCCTGTAAGACTCATGGCCGATGCCTACATCTTCGACGCCGTGCGTACGCCGCGCGGCAAGGGCCGCAAGGACGGTGCGCTGCATTCGGTGACACCCATCGAACTGGCCGCCACTGCATTGCGCGCACTGCGTGACCGCAATCAACTGGATACTGCGTTTGTGGATGATGTCGTGCTCGGTTGCGTCGAGCCGGTCGCTGAGCAGGGCGCCTGCATCGCGCGTGTTGCAGCGCTGTATGCCGACTACGCCATCAGCGCGCCCGGCGTGACGGTCAGCCGTTTTTGCGCTTCGGGCCTGGAAGCCTGCAACCAGGCAGCGGCGCAGGTGATGTCCGGCCAGGCAGATCTGGTGGTCGGCGGCGGCGTGGAATCGATGTCGCGTGTGCCGATGTTCTCCTCGGGCGGTGCCTGGCCGACCGATCCGCAAGTCGCCGCCAAAACCTACTTCACACCACAGGGCATCTCGGCCGACCTGATCGCCACCAAGTGGGGCATGTCGCGCACGGACGTCGACGCTTATGCCGTCGAATCGCAACGCCGCGCCAAGGCGGCCTGGGATGACAAACGCTTCGCCAGATCCATCGTCCCGGTGTGGGACATCAATGGCCAGATCATCCTCGATCGCGACGAATACATGCGGCCTGAAACCACCCTCGACACGCTGGCAACGCTCAAGCCGGCATTCCAGGAACAAGGCGAAAAGTACGGCTTCGATTCGGTCATCCTGCAACGTTATCCGGAAGTCGAGCGCATCAATCATGTACATCACGCAGGCAACAGCTCCGGGATCGTCGATGGTGCTGCCGCCGTGCTGTTCGGCACGAAGGAGATGGGCGAGCGCCTCGGCCTCAAGCCCCGTGCGCGCATCCGCAGCTTTGCCTCGGTGGGTTCGGAGCCCGCCATCATGCTGACCGGCCCCAGCTATGCGGCCGAAAAAGCACTCAAGCGCGCAGGCATGAATGTGAGCGATATCGATCTCTTCGAGCTCAACGAAGCCTTCGCCGCCGTGGTAATGCGCTTCATGCAGGTGCTGGATGTCAGCCACGACAAGATGAACGTGAATGGCGGCGCCATCGCCATGGGTCATCCGCTCGGCGCCACCGGTGCCATGATCCTCGGCACCGTGCTCGACGAACTCGAGCGCCGGGATTTATCCACCGGACTTGTGACACTCTGCGTTGGCGCCGGCATGGGCACCGCCACTGTCATCGAAAGGATTTGAGATGCTGAGCTATTCCGTCGATGGCAATGGCATTGCCACACTTGAATTCGACTATCCGGGCAAGTCACAGAACATCCTCAATGCCGCCTCAATGATAGCCATCGGCGAGGCGGTAAAGAAAGCGCTGGCCGATCCGTCGGTCAAAGGCATCCTGCTCGCTTCGGCCAAGAAAGACTTTGTCGCCGGAGGCGACCTGGCCGAGATGCTTGCCAATCCAGATGCCGCGAATGTCGCTGCCGGTATCACCGAGTGGCATAAGGTGGCTCGCGCGATGGAGACCGGTGGCAAGCCGGTGGCTGCCGCGCTGAATGGCTCGGCACTGGGCGGCGGGCTGGAGCTCGCCCTGTTCTGCCACTACCGCGTCGCGGCCGACAACCCCAAGGCGCGTTTTGGTTTTCCCGAAGTGACGTTGGGTCTGTTGCCCGGCGCTGGCGGTACCCAGCGCACACCGCGCCTGATCGGCATCCAGCCCTCGGTGCCGTTACTGCTCGAAGGCAAGCGGCTCAAAGCGGCGGACGCGCACAAGGCCGGGTTGATCCATGCCATCGTGGCGGCCGGTACTGAGCGCGATGCCGCTCGCCATTGGCTGCTCGGCGAAGGACAGACTAACGCCCAACAGCCGTGGGATCGAAAGGGATTTAAGATTCCTGGCGGTGGCGTGATGACGCCCGCCGGCATGCAGTTCTTTACCGGCGCCAACGCCATGCTGCGTGAAAAGACCTACGGCAACTACCCGGCGCCGAAGCACATCCTTTCCTGCCTGTTCGAAGGGCTACAGGTCGACATCGACACCGGGCTCAAGATCGAGACGCGCTACTTCGCCAGCCTGGTTGCCAGCGCGGAAGCCAAGAACATGATCCGCAGCCTGTTCTTCGGCATGCAGGATGCCAACAAACTGGCCTCGCGTCCTGCAGATGTTCCGGTGCAGAAGTACTCCCGGATCGGCATGCTCGGTGCCGGCATGATGGGCGCCGGGATTGCAATGAGCACCTCCGTCGCCGGAATCGACGTCGTGCTGCTCGATACGACGCAGGAAGCGGCCGACAAGGGCAAGGCCTACGCCGTGAAGCAGTGGAACAAACAGGTCGAGCGCGGGCGCATGTCGGCCGACCAAGCTGCCGCCTTGGCCGCACGCATTCACCCGACCGCAGATTACGCCGACCTGAACGGTTGCGAACTGGTGGTCGAAGCCGTGTTCGAAAAGCGCGAAATCAAGGCCGACGTGACGCAGAAGGCCGAAGCGATGATCGCCAACGATGCCATTTTCGCTTCCAACACCTCGACCCTACCGATTACCGGCCTCGCTGAAGCTTCGGTCCGCCCTGCCAACTTCATCGGCCTGCATTTCTTCTCGCCGGCGGAGAAGATGCCGTTGGTCGAAATCATTGTCGGCCAGCAAACCTCGGACGCCACGCTGGCGCGCGCCATGGACTTCGTCAAGGCCATCGGCAAGACCCCCATCGTGGTCAGCGATGCGCGTGGCTTCTACACCAGCCGCGTGTTCGGCACCTATGTCTCGGAAGGCATGGCCTTGCTCGAAGAAGGCTATCCGCCGGCGCTGATCGACAAGGCCGGACTCATCGCCGGCATGCCGGTCGGGCCGCTGGCGCTGGCCGATGAAGTCTCGATCGAACTGGTACACAAGATCGCCCAGCAGACCCGTGCGGATCAAGGCAGCGCTTATGCCGAACGCGCCGCCGATCGGGTTGCCGCCAAGATGGTCGCC
Source organism: Propionivibrio dicarboxylicus (assembly GCA_945902805.1). Taxonomy (GTDB): domain Bacteria; phylum Pseudomonadota; class Gammaproteobacteria; order Burkholderiales; family Rhodocyclaceae; genus CAMDMZ01. The sequence goes on from CAMDMZ010000012.1 coordinate 51,188, forward strand.
GATCTCGGACGCCTGGGCCGAAAGTCCGGCGCCGGCTTCTACGATTACCCGGCCGATGGTCCCAAACGCCTGTGGCCAGGGCTCACCGATCACTTCCCGCAAAAAGTCGGTGCTGGCGAGACGGCGGACGAAACCGTGCAGGAGCTCATCGAGCGACTGATTCTCGTCCAGTCGGCCGAAACCGTGCACTGCCTCGAGGAGGGCGTACTGCGCGCGCCAATCGACGCCGATGTAGGCGCCATTCTTGGTTGGGGTTACCCGGCGTTTCGTGGCGGACCGATCGGCTGGCTGCATACCTTGGGTCCGAAAGAGGCGGTCGCGAAGCTGGAACACCTGGCCGCGTTGCATGGCGCACGTTTCGCGCCGCCGGACATGCTTAAACATATGGCAACGAGCGGTGAGCGCTTTTATCCGCGGTGACGCCGTAGAAAACCGTTTCAAAAAAGTCGGCGATTGGCTCGACGGTTTCCGACAGCCAGGAGTCGCTCAGCGTGCCGGCTTCGCCAGCCACTTCAACAATGTGTCGTAAAGCCTGTCTGGATCGACCGGCTTGCTGATGTGGTCATCCATGCCGGCATCCAGGCAGACCTGACGATCCTCATCAAAGGCATTCGCCGTCATGGCCAGAATGGGGGTCCGGGCGTAACCGGGCAGCGCGCGGATTATCCGTGTTGCCTCGACCCCATTCATCTGCGGCATCTGCATATCCATCAGGATCAGGTCATAGTGGCTGCGCTGCGCCATGGCGACCGCGACCCCGCCGTCCTCAGCCAGTTCCACGGTCAGACCGACATCTTCCAGCAGGCCGCGCGAAACCTCCTGGTTGACGGGTTCGTCTTCCGCCAGCAGGACGCGCGCCCCGGCATGACGGGTCTGGAGTTGCGCTTCTGCCGACTCCTTGGCAAAAGTCGGTGCTGGCGGGACGGCGTCCGTCGTCTTGCCCAGTCGCACGGTAAGCCAGAAGCGACTTCCCTGCCCCGGCGTGCTGGCGACGCCGACATCTCCCCCCATCAGTTCAGCCAGACGTCGGCTGATCACCAAGCCCAGGCCGGTACCGCCGTATTTTCGGGTCATTGAACCATCGGCCTGCTCGAACGCGGTAAACAGGCGTTGCTGATCTTCCGGGCTGATGCCGATGCCGGTATCCAGCACCTCACAACGCAGCAACACATCGGCGGGAGTTTCTTCGAGCTTCACGATACGCACGGTGATGGAGCCTTGGGCGGTGAACTTGACGGCGTTGCCGGTCAGATTGAGCAGAATCTGACCCAGGCGTAGCGGGTCGCCCATGAACGTTTGCCGGGCGATGGTCGATGGGAGATCAACCAGCAGGGTCAGCCCTTTTTCCGCAGCCCTCTGCCCGACCATGCTCATCAGGTTCTCCAGCACCAGACTGAACTTGAAGCTGACCCGCCCCAACGTGAGGCGTTCGGCCTCGATCTTGGAGATGTCCAGGATGTCATTGATGACGGAAAGCAGATGATGGGAGGCGTTGTCGATCTTGGTCAACTTATCCACCAGTTGTGGTTCGGTCGCCCGGCGCAGCGCCAGGCTGGTCATTCCCATGATGGCGTTCATGGGGGTGCGCAGTTCGTGACTCATGTTGGCCAGAAACTGGCTCTTGGCGCGATTGGCGGCTTCAGCAGCGTCCTTGGCGATGGAGAGTTCCGTCGTCCGTGTTTCGACCAGTTCTACAAGATGGTGACGGTGTTGTTCGAGTTCCGCCTCGGCCTTCTTGCGCTCGGTAATGTCCTGCAGCAGCCCCGTGATGCGGACAACCCGCCCGCTGGCATCACGCTCCGGAAAGGCATTGACATAGCAGGTACGTTGCTCCCCGTCGGGGAGTTCCGCTATCAGTTCAAGCTGATAGGGCGTGCCATCACCCACTGCCTTGCTGACCGCATCAAACAGCATTTGCGTGGATGCCGGCGTGTACAACTCGGCCTGTCCCTCCAGATTCGGGACACCCAGAGCCGGATCGCGGGCAAGAATCCGGAACATTTCAGGCGACCACGTCACACGATCGGTATCGACCTCCCACTCGAAGCTGGCCATGTGTGCCAAGCTTTCCGTACGTTCCATCATGGTCTTGTGGTGTTGCAGGGCTTCTTCGGCTTGCTTGCGCTTGGTGACATCATGGACGATGGAAAAAAGCAGCGACTTTCCGCCTGTTTCGACTGGCGTCGAATAGACCTCGACGTCGCGGATCTCGCCGGAAGCAAGGCGGTGCTGGAAGTTGAAATAGTTGCGCTCTTCGTGTAACGCTCTTTGCCGCTCCAAAGCAACGTTTTCGGGGGGCAGGGTATTGATGTCGCTGATGCGCATGCCGACCAAGGGTTGTTGCACATAGCCGTAATAGGTAACGGCGGCCTGATTGGCGGCAACGATCTCGCCACTGGCCGGATCGATGAGCAACATCACCGACTTGTTCTTTTCGAAGAAGTGACGGAACCGGGCTTCGCTTTCCTGTAATTGGCCAACGGTCGTGGCAAGCCGTGCGGCGCTACGCGACTGCATCATGAGGGTGAAGGCCAGCAGCAGGCTGACGCACAAGCCTGCTGCCAGGACCAGCTGCGAATTCGAAGTGCTCTGCGCCCCATTGAGGGTGGGTAGCGCAGATGCTGTCAGGAACCACGGTTGTCCGGCAATCTCCAATTTTCGACTGGCGCGGAATGGATTTGTCTGGTCGCTACCAACCGCCTCGTTCGAAAACAGCAATGACGCTGGTTCGGCAAGTTCGCCATCGTAGACCGAGAAGGCAATCCGACCGACAAGGCTCGGCAGGTCGCGTTCGATCAGGGAGGACATCATGTCTTTCATCCGCAGTGGCGAATACGCCCAGCCAACGAGATCGTCCCGACGATGACTTTCACGGGTTGACGCCTGACCACCCATCGAATCACCACGGTAGATTGGCTGATACAGCAGGACGCCGGGCTGGACATCCTGGTCGGTTTCCTGAACCAGGGTCACCCTGCCAGACAGGGCGACCGCGCCGCTCATCCAGGCTCGTTCCATCGCACGCTGCCGCACGGCTTCCGAGTACATGTCGTAGCCGAATGCCCGCTGGTTTCTCCAGTCGAAAGGTTCGAGATAGATGATGGAGGAGTAGTGCTGGCGCTCACCCGGAGGACGCACGACATAGTCCGGGAACCCTTCGGTGCGAATCGAGAGGAGGTGGTAGCCAAGTGCCTCGGGCGGGATCAGCTTTGAAAAGCCTACGCCCTGTATACCGGGGTAACGCTCATCCAGTTTCAGTGAGGCGACGAAGACTTTGAATTCGGCACGCGATACCTCCCTGCCGGTCTGGCGATTGGCGGAAAACAGGCCGACCGCCCCGCGCAAAACCTGAGCGTTTGCCTTCATTCGCTGCCGGATGCTGTCTGCCGTTTGATCGAGCAGGAGTTCGAATTCGATTCGGGCGCTGTCCTCTTCCTGATGACGCACGACCTGCCACACCATGATGGTGAGCAAGATGCCGCCAAGCAACACCGCAGCGGGGCCAAGATAGCCCCTCATCCACGATATGCGTCTGGAACTCAAGCTATTCTCTGTAGCCAAGGCCATTCGAGCCCCCCAATTCACAGCCACTTCAGCTGCCCCCTTCAAGAGAAAGCATACTCTTTCCGCCTGGAGTTAGTATGTCTTTCGTAGTATTTCCACGAACGCTGGGAGCGTCGTTGTTATGTTCCTGAACGCCGGCAATCAGGGACATTCCGGCTGTTCTGAAGGGCAGTCGTGGCTGGCTACGAATGACCGGAGTTGGCCGCTTGAAGCCATCCACAAAAGTCGGTGCTGGCGGGACGGCGGTTGCCGAGGAATTGCTAGGCGATTCGATCACAGCAGAGCTTGGCGCCCACCGAGCACAACCAGGAAGAGGCCGCAAACCTGCTCGATCGTTTTCTTGCTGCGTCGATACAACTCGGCCATCCGCTCCGCCGACAGGGCCAGTGCCACGCAGCCATACCAAAGGATGGCGATGACGCCGACCGTTGCTATCAGCGCCAAAAGCGTCGCCGACGAAGCATTTGCCGGAACGGCGCCCGAGAACACCGAGGCATAGAACGCCATGGATTTTGGATTTGCCAGATTGGTAACGATCCCGTCGCGCAGGGCAGAGTGCAAGGTGTTTCCTGACGTGGCGATGTCTCGCGGCCGCAGGGGTTGGGCGGACCGCCGCAGCAATTGAAGGCCAAACCACATCAGATACGCGGCGCCGAGAAGCTTTATCGACCAGCCCAACCACGGTAGAGTCGCCATGAGCATACTCAATCCAAACAGGGCCAGGGTCGCCCAGAGCGTATTGACCATCGCTATGCCGAACACCATGGCAAGGGCTTCGGCGCGTGAGGACGAAATCGCGCGATGGCTCACCGCCACGAAATTCGGGCCGGGACTCATGACGCCCGCCAGGCAAACGGCTGCGGCAGAAAAAACGGCGGTGGTATCCAGCATGAAAACCTCTAATTCAACACAGATGAGTCCGGCAGCGACCGATCAACTCCCGCTCAGTCGCCGAAATTGGTACCGACCCGGCGTGCGCTGCCGATCCAGGAATGGTTGTGCGGCACGGTTTTGACCTTGCCCGCAACATCTTCGATTTTGACTGGAGTGGTGCCGCCGCCCTTGGTGGCTACCATCACGCCATACGTGCCTTTTGCAATCAAATCGGCGCACGCGGTACCCAGGCGTGTGGCTAACAGGCGATCACCAGCGGACGGGGCGCCGCCGCGCTGCACATGGCCGAGAATCGTGACCCGGGCTTCAAGTCCGGTCAGGACTTCCAGGCGCTTGGCGAGCCGGAGCGTACGGTCGGCGTAGAGCAGTTCGGCCGCCTCATCGTCTGTCTTGGGTTTGTCCTGGCCTCTATTAGCGGATTTTTTGCCATTGGCCTTGGCGGCGGCAATCGTGGCCAAATCCTGCTTCGACATGGCTCCCTCAGCCATGGCGACAATCGAAAACGGGCTGCCGCCGCGTGCCCGTGCCCGAATCGCATCGGCGACGCTTTCGACGTCGTAGGGAATTTCAGGAATCAAGACGACGTCTGCGCCCCCGGCGATACCGGCACCGAGCGTCAGCCAGCCGGCGCTGTGGCCCATGATTTCGACGACGATGATCCGGTGATGGCTGTGCGCCGTGCTGTGCAGGCGATCGATGGCTTCGGTAGCAATGCCCAGCGCGGTATCGAAGCCAAAGGTGCTGTCGGTCCCGGCAACATCGTTATCGATGGTCTTTGGCAGGGTGATGACATTGAGCCCCATTTGCTTGAGGCGCAGGGCGTTTTTCAAGGTGCCGCCGCCGCCGAGGCAGACCAGGCAGTCGAGATGATTGGCATGGTAATTGTCGGCGATGGCATCGAGCATATTCAGCATCTTGCCGCCGACCGGCATCTTGTGCGGCTTGTCGCGGCTGGTGCCCAGAATCGTGCCGCCGATCGTGAGAATGCCGGAGAGATTGCTCCGATCGAGCGGCATGGTGCGGTTTTCCATCAGGCCACGAAATCCGTCGCGGAAGCCGACAATGTTCATGTCGTAATAGCCAAGTACCGCCTTGCCGACACCCCGGATAGCTGCGTTGAGGCCGGGGCTGTCGCCCCCCGCCGTAAGAATGCCGACGGACTTATTCATGCTGGCTGCTCCTCAGTAAATGAACTGCCAGCCTACCATTGCTGGTTGTTGAACACCAACCGATCGGCACATTGTTGCTGGCTCAGGGTTCAACGACCGGCAGCGTGAGGATCGCGCGTAAGCCGCCCAAGGGCGAGTCGGCAAGCTCCAGTTGTCCGCCGTACAAGTGCGCCAGGTCGTCGACAATCGATAGTCCAAGACCGCTCCCGGCAACCTGCTCGTCGGCGCGAACGCCACGCCCAATCACGGTTTCACGCTGTACGACAGAAAGCCCGGAACCATCGTCGTCTATCGTGATCGTCAGCAGAGATCCGTGGCTGTGCGCATGCAGTTCGACCCGGCTGCCGGCCCACTTGCAGGCGTTGTCGATCAGGTTGCCAAGCATCTCTTGCAGATCCTGAGTCTCGCCGCGAAAGCTCAAGCTCTCGGAGAATGGCTCGATTGCCAGGGCAATATTTCGTTCGGCATGAATGTGGCGCATCGCTCGCGCCAAGCCATCAATCACCGGCTGCAGCACTGTTCTCGCTCCGGGGGTACGGCTGGTCGCGGCCGCTCTGGCGCGGGCGAGATGGTAGTCAACTTGCCGGCGTGCGATGCCCACCTGATCGCCCACGAGGCGGGCCAGTTCCGCAGAGCCTTCACCCTGGCTGGCGGCGGCGTTGGCGAGCACGCTCAACGGGGTTTTGAGTGCATGGGCCAGATTGCCGGCATGCGTGCGGGCACGGGCAACGACGTCGGCGTTTTGCGCCAATACGGTGTTGAATTCCTCGATCAACGGCATGATTTCAGCGGGGAAAGTGCCTTCCAGCTGTTGCGTTTCGCCCTCACGCACCTTGCCCAGCGCAATACGCACGCGGCGTAGTGGCGCCAGTCCGATCCAGACCTGTACCAGCGCAGCAAGGATCAATCCGGTGGCGAGCACGCCGAGCGCTAGCCACAGGGTGCCGCTAAAGCGCGCAATCGGCTCGGACATGAAACGCTCATCGGCCGCCGCGATCAGGCGGAATGTGTGCTCCTTGCCATCGGCCGCATCATCGATGCCCACACTGCGCTCGACCATGCCGAGCATGCGGCCCTCCGGTCCGGCAACCCGGTGCTGATGAACTTCGCCATCAGCGGGTGTGTCGGACGGCACCGCCAGCACATGATCCCAGAGCGAACGCGAGCGTAGTTGGCCAACGGCTGATGCACTGTCTGCGCTAGCGTCGATCAAATCGATCTGCCAGTAATAGCCGGAGTAGGGGCGACTCAAGCGCGGGTCGCTCAGTGCCAGGGCGAGTTGTGGGCGGCCCTGCGCATCCAGTGTCAATTGGGCCGTGAGTCGGTCGAGATGAGTTGTCAGCTCGGCGTGAAACTGGCTCGCCACATGTTGGTGAAACAGATTGCTCAAGCCCCAACCGGCGACCAGAATTGACGCCGCAATCCAGAATAGAGTGCCGGCCAGCAGACGGATGCGCAGCGAGCCACGCAGCATTGCCATCTTCATTTGGGCGAACTGAGGCGATATCCGAGGCCGCGCACGGTGTCGATCAATCCCGCTGGCAATTTCTTGCGCAAGCGGGCGATGAAGACCTCGACCGTATTCGAGTCGCGGTCAAAATCCTGCGCGTAAATATGCTCGACCAGAGCGCTACGCGACACCACCTCGTCACGATGGTGCATCAGGTAGGCAAGCACGCGGTACTCGTGGCTGGTCAGCGTCAGGACTTGCCCGGCTACCGTGGCGCGGCTGTTGCGCGTGTCCAGCGTCAGCAGGCCGCAAACCAGTTCGGCGCTGGCATGACCGCCGGCGCGACGAATCAGTGCCCGCAGTCGGGCCAGCAGCTCTTCCATGTGGAAAGGCTTGGTCAGGTAGTCGTCGGCGCCAGCGTCGATGCCGGCCACTTTTTCATGCCAGCCATCGCGGGCGGTGAGGATCAACACCGGCATGCGGCGATCGGTCGCACGCCATTTGCGCAGCACTGTGATGCCATCCATCTGCGGAAGACCCAGATCGAGAATCACCGCGTCGTAGGGTTCGGTGTCGCCCATGAAGTGGCCATCGAGACCATTGCTTGCGACGTCCACCGCGTAGTCGGCGGCGGTGATGGCTGCAGCCAGTTGCGCGCTCAAGGTCGGTTCATCTTCGACAATCAGGATGCGCATCAGTGGGTGTCTCCCGCGCGAGGTTTCCGAGTGAGTAGGCGGCCATCCTTGGCGTCAACCTTGAGTTTGATCAGGTTACCGCCGGCCCGCAGAACTTTGACCTCGTAGATCCAGCGTTCGTGACCATGTCCATGTCCGCGTTCGAGTTCGACGTCGATTACCTGCCCAGGGTATTCGCGCTCAACCCGTTCGAGGATGGTACGCAGCGGCAACACTTCACCCGCTTCCAGCGCCTGGCGCGCCCGGTCGTGATCGTCGTCGGCGCGGCTGCTGCCAGGGCCGAAAATGGCGTTGACAGCCAGCAGGGCGAGCAGCCATGCGCGCCAGGAGTGTGGCCAGCGGTGATTTGTGCGTCGATAGTGCATAGCAAAAGTCCCGATTTTTCGCTGCAGTCGGCCACTTTATAGGCGGGCCAAGCTGAACGCAGGATGAACGACCGGTTCAGGTTTCATTCAGCCAGGCCCGCTCATAGTACGCCTCACATTGAACCCACCGAGGAGCACAGCATGCGTCAAAAACTCACCCTTACTTTGCTTGCCGCCGGGCTGGCTTTGGCCATGTCGGGAGCAAGTAGCGCCGGTCCGCGCGAGGATCAATTGGCCACCTATGCCAGTGCCGCCAAGTCGGCCAATCCGACCTTCACCCGTTTTGCGGTCGAACGTGGCAAGACGCTGCACACGCAAGCTTTCGCCAGCGGAAAAGCGGATACCCCGGCCTGTACCACGTGCCATGGCAAAGAACCACGTGCGGCGGGACGTACTCCGGCCGGCAAGGCCATCGAGCCCATGGCGCTCTCGGCGTCGCCCAATCGCTACACCGATCCGGCGAAAGTGGAAAAGTGGTTCAAGCGCAATTGCAACGAAGTCCTTGGCCGCGACTGCAGTGCGCAGGAAAAGGGCGACTGGCTGAGCTTCATGCTCACTCAGTAAGGCAGCGATACAAAAAGGAATTCACCATGAAAATCACAACAAAAATCCCCACGCGTCCGTTGGTCCTTGGCCTGCTGGTACTCGGTTTTTCGGCGATCGTTCTCGGACGTGCCCAAGCTGGCGGTGGCCACTTTTACTCACCAGTGGCCGATCCGGTCGTCAAGGAGGAGTGCGGTAGTTGCCATCTGGCGTTTGCCCCGTCCATGCTGCCGGCCAGTTCATGGAAACGCATGATGGGCGAATTGAAAAACCACTTCGGCGACGACGCCAGCGTTGACGCGGCGACGGCCAAACAGATCACCGACTATCTTGTCGCCAATGCGGCCGATACCGGTGGCCGTCGCTTCAGCGAAAAACTGCTGCGTGGTGTCTCGGTCGCGAGTGCGCCGCAACGCATCACCGAATTACCCAAATGGGTCAGCGAGCATCGCAAAGTCCCCGATTGGGAATGGCGGCACAAGGATGTTCGGACCAAAGCCAACTGCGTTGCCTGCCACGCCGACGCCGCACGTGGTTACTACGACGAATGACATTTCCTGAATAAATCGAGGCCTACATCATGAAACCAACAACGATCATTTCTTCTCTCGCCGTGATCGGCACGCTCGCCGCCGCCGGCATTTTCTTCACGCCTTCGCTGGCTGCAGACAGCAGCACGGCACCGCTCGCCGAGCGTCAGTGGCTCTCCATTCCGCAGGTACATGAGAAGCTGGAAGCCGCCGGTTACCGCCATATTGAGAAGATCGAGCGCGAACACGGTGGTTACGAGGCACGGGCGACCGATAGCCATGGCGATCGGATCAAGCTCTACGTCAATCCACAAACCGGTGCGGTGATGGATCAACGCGGTCATGGCCCCCGTGTCCGCGATGGCGGTGATGGCAGCCGTCGCAGTTCCGGCGACTGCACCAAGCGTCGCTGCCGCGACGATCTGCCACCGCCCGCCACGTCTACGCCCACGACGAGGTAAGCCACCATGAAAACGCTGCTGGGTAGCCTGTTGGCCTTGGTCGCTCTGGTCTGGGGCTGGGATGTGTTCAATGCCGTGATTCCCGCGGGTGTTCATCCGTGGTGGTTTGCGCGTCAGGAAGGGCTTTACCTGAGCGGGCTGTTGTCTATTTCCCTGATGTCGCTGGCCATGTTTTTGGCGACGCGCCCGGTATGGCTGGAGGCACCGCTGGGCGGCATGGATCGCATCTATCGTACCCACAAGTGGGCCGGCATTCTGGCTACTGCATTTGCGGCACTGCACTGGCTGATCGAGATGTCCGGTGACGTTCTTAAATCCATGATCGGCCGTGAAGGTCGCGTACCGAAAGAAAAATTCATCGGCATGGTAGAAACCCTCCGTCATCTGGGCAAAGACATGGGCGAATGGGCGATCTATCTCGTGTTGGCGATGCTGGTGATTACGCTATGGAAGAAGTTTCCGTACCGGACCTGGCGCCTCCTGCACCGCGTCATGCCCGTCCTGTATTTGATGCTGGCGTTTCATGCCGCCATGCTGGCACCGCTGGATTACTGGCGGCAGCCCGCCGGCACGCTGTTAGCGGTGTTGCTCGCCGTCGGCGTCTACGGCGCTATCCGTTCGTTGCTGGGCGGTATCGGTCGCTCCCGCATCGCAACCGGCAATATTCTTGCCGTCGAGCATCCGGCCGCTGACATCACGACCGTGCGTTGTCATTTGGCACGGGGTTGGCACGGGCATCGCGCCGGCCAGTTTGCCTTCGTCAGTTTCGATGACAAGGAGGGCGCGCATCCCTTCACCATTGCCAGTGCCGATCGTGGCGACCAGACGATCACTTTTCAGATCAAGGCGCTGGGCGATTACACCAACGTCCTCGCCACGCGCCTGCAACCTGGCCAGGCGGTGACAGTGGAAGGACCTTACGGCCGTTTCGATATCGCCCGCTGTAATCCGCGTGCTCGCCAAATCTGGATCGCCGGTGGTATTGGCGTCACGCCCTTTCTGGCGTGGCTGGAATCGCTCCGGCTGAGTCCCGAAATCGAACCTGTCGCCGAACTGCATTACTGCACTCGTGATCAAGCCGTTGATGGCTTCGTGCCGCGCCTTGAAGCCCTGTGCTCGACACTGCCCAGGATACGACTACATATCCACGATGCCGGCAAGGGTGACTTACTCAAAGCGGAATCACTGGCGGTCGCCAAAAATACTGAAATCTGGTTCTGCGGCCCCAGCGGCCTGGCAGATGCGCTACGCAATGGAATTCACGCCATGGGCTGGCAGCCGCGCTTTCACCAGGAAGCCTTCGAGATGCGCTAGGGTGCCCGCCTGCGCCGTCTCGCCAGCACCGACTTTTTGGGCAGCCAGATCAGGGCTTTTTCGATTCCTGCAGCGCGTCCTGCTGACGCTTGTAGTCCTCGTAGGAGGTGTTGGTCCCGGCCAGGCAGCGGCTGCGTTCCTGCGGGTCATTGATCTTGTTGCACTCATTGCGTTGCCATGCCTGGCCGGTGCCGTAGGCCTGCTGGGATGAGCACGCCGATAGCCCGGCAAGGGACAAAAGAATGGCGACGCTGACGAGTAATCGGCGAACCGTGTTGGGCATGATGGCGGCTTTCTTCGTGTAGGGAATTGAACGCTGAGCGGCGAATTTTGCCACTGCCGGGAATGGACTGCCGAATACAGACTCGGCAGGGGTTTGTGTTAGGCTTCAAGAAAAACGTATTTGCAGAAATTACCGAGGAGACGGCGATGGGCTACGAGAACGCGGATGAACATGCTTACTTGAAGCGAATCCTGGAGAACGCGCCGGATGGCGTGTTCACTATTGATACTGAAATGAACATCCGCTACGTCAATCCGGCCTTTTGCCGCATGCTCGACTTTTCCCGCGAACACCTGATCGGCTCGTCGATCACGCATTATTTGGGCGACCTGAACATCCTCGGTATCTGCATGACCGAGGTTCAGCGTAATGGCCACTGCAATGATCAGGAGACCATCTTCAAGCGTGCCGATGGCTCCATGGTGCACATCTCCAAGAACGTGCAGGCGATTTACGACGACAGCCACACTATCCGCGAGATCCTCGTCACCATCCGCGATCTCACCGAGATACACGGTCTCAACCGGCGTCTTGAGCAGACCTTGGCCGAGCGCCAAAAGAGCAACCAGACGCTACAGCAGACCCTCGACCAGCTACGCGATGCACAGAAACAACTGGTGCAATCCGAAAAAATGGCGGCGCTGGGCAGCCTAGTGGCGGGCATGGCGCACGAGATCAACACTCCCGTCGGCATCGGCGTAACGTCCGCCTCGAGCATTCGCGAAGAGACCCAGAAGATCGCTCAACGTTTTTCCGCAGGCACCATGAAACGCTCGGAACTGGATCAGTTCCTGCGCCATACCGAACAGGCCTGTGAAATTTTGCACAGCAATTTGCGTCGCGCGGCGGACCTCGTTGGCAGCTTCAAACAAGTGGCGGCGGATCAGACCAGCGACGATTGCCGCACGATCGACCTACACGATTATCTGGATGAAGTCCTGCTCAGCTTGCGGCCCGGTTTGAAGCAGACCCGCCTCACCGTTACCAATTCCTGTCCATCGGGCCTGTCGATGTTCATCAACCCTGGCGCGATTTACCAGGTGGTCAGCAATCTCGTCATGAACTCGATCGTGCATGGCTTTCCAACCGGTAGCGAAGGCAACATCACCTTGTCGGCGCAGACGCAGGGCGATCGTGTGATCATCGAGTATCGTGATGACGGCGCCGGTATCCCGGCAGAACACCTCGGCCGGATATTTGATCCGTTCTTCACCACGCGGCGTGGTCAAGGCGGTACCGGGCTGGGGCTCAATATTGTGTACAACTTGATTACAGCAACACTGAACGGCAAGATCACGGTCGACAGTACGCCCGGTCGGGGTACCTGTTTCGTGATCGAGGTTCCGGCACAACAAAAGGAAGCGGCATGACGTTGGATGACGAGATGGAGCAGGAAATGTTCTTTGCTCCCGAGGAAGAAACCGATGTCGCTAACGCTGCTGCATCGGTCTGGAAAGTCCTGATCATCGATGATGACATCAGCGTGCATGATGTCACCAAGCTGGCATTGAAGAACGTCGAGTTCGACGGACGCCCCTTGCAGTTTCTCGACGCCTATTCGGCAGCCGAGGCTCGACAGATTCTGGCCGCCAATGACGAGATTGCACTGGCTCTGGTCGATGTCGTGATGGAAACCGAGCATGCCGGCCTGGATCTGGTTCACCACATTCGCAACGAGCTGAACAACACCTTGATCCGCATCGTGCTGCGTACCGGTCAGCCGGGACAGGCACCGGAACGAACGGTAATCAGCCAGTACGACATCAACGACTACAAGGAAAAAACGGAACTCACCGCGCAGAAGCTATTCAGCACGGTGTTTACCAGTCTGCGTTCCTATCGCGATCTGGCGGCACTGAATGCGAATCGCCGTGGACTGGAAGAAGTCATTCGCGCTTCAGGAGCCGTGTTCCAGATTTCCGACCTGGATAGCTTCATTCACGGCGTTCTGGAGCAGTTGCTGGCCGTGCTTTATCTGGGCAAGAATTCGCTCTACCTCGGCTGTGATTGCGTCGCCATGGAAAGCAAGGCCGACCGTTTCTCGGTTGTGGCTGCCACGGGTGATTTTTCGTCGCTGGTAGGCAAGAATCCGATCGAATGTCTCAATCAGGAAATCCTGAACAATGTGACGACGGTGCTTGAAAGCAAGCAGTCGCTGGTGCGCGGTAATGTCTATGTGGGCTATTTCTGCCCGCGTCTCGGACGCGAGGATGTGATTTATGTCACCGGTGCCCGCCCGATGTCGGCCGACGATTTGAAACTCATCGAGCTGTTCCTGAAGAATGTCTCGATCGCCTACGAAAATGCCCTCCTGCGTGACGAGATCGAAGGCACACAGCGCGACATGGTCTACATGCTGGGTGAGGCGGTGGAAACCCGCTCACGCGAAACCGGGCAGCATGTGCGCCGCGTCGCCGAATACTGCCGCTTGATCGCCGAGGGCATCGGCCTGCCGCAGCGCGACATCGAAATCCTGCACATTGCCTCGCCCTTGCACGATTTTGGCAAGATCGGCATCCCCGACAGCATTCTTCACAAACCCGGAAAACTCGTCGACGACGAGTGGCACACGATGCAAAGCCACGCCAGCATGGGCGAGGAATTGCTGGAGCGCTCGGATCGTGAAATGCTGCGCGCTGCGGCCGTCTTGGCCGGTCAGCATCACGAGCGTTGGGATGGCAGTGGTTATCCGCGTGGGCTAAGCGGCAAAGCCATTCACATCTTCGGCCGCATTGGCGCCATTGCCGACGTGTTTGATGCCTTGGCCGGGCGGCGTTGCTACAAGGAACCCTGGCCGGTGGAGAAGATACTCGGCTACATCAAGGAACAACGTGGCCGGCAGTTTGATCCAGTGCTTGTGGATTGGATTCTGGCGAATACCGACAAGATGATCACGGTGTTGGAGCAGTATCCCGACACTGCCATGCCGCATCACTAAACTCAAGCCAGTCCAAGCAATTCCAGGTTTAGCGCACTTTCCACTGCTTCGGCCAGTCGCTCCAGATCGGCGGCACGGCGGGCGCGAAAATCCACGGCCGCCATGTCCTTTGCACCGGCCCAGGCGAGCAGGGCGGTCAAGGCCTCGGGATGATCAAAAAGCCCGTGGCAATAGCTGGCAAGGATGGAGTCGTCGGTCGAAATAACACCAGCCGGGCGGCCGTCAAGGTACGCCGAGGGCAATGCCAGTGCCGGTCCGGTGGTGACGCCCATGTGGATTTCGTAACCCTCGATGTGGGGTGCCTGGCCGTTCAGTTCAGGCAACGCCAGGGTGCCGCGCACGTTGCGCAGTTGCTTTTCCACCGCCAGGACGGTCTCGCAATCGATCAAACCCAAGCCGGCCACACTCCCCGCTGCGCCCTCAATTCCATCGGGATCGTGCAATAGGCGACCCAGCATCTGGTAACCGCCACAAATGCCAATCAGCTTGCCGCCATAGCGCAAGTGACGTTTGATCGCGGCCTCATGGCCGTGGTGACGCAACCAGGCCAGATCGGCTTGCACCGCCTTGGAGCCGGGCAGAATCACCAGATCGCATGGCGGCAGGGCGTCGCCCGGACCAATCCATTGGAAATCGACTTCCGGATGCAGGCGCAGCGGATCGAGATCGTTGTGGTTGGAACAACGCGGATAGACGATGGCGATGACTTTCAGCTTCGCCGCGAGCTTCTCCACGCTACTGGTGGCAATCGCATCCTCAGCGTCGAGCATCAGACCTTGCAAGTAAGGCAGCACACCGATCACCGGCTTGCCAGTACGCGCTTCCAACCATTCCAGGCCAGGCTGCAACAAGCTGATGTCACCGCGAAAACGATTGATGACGAAGCCCTTGACGCGTGCCTGCTCGCTGGCCGACAGCAAATCCAGGGTGCCGACCAGATGGGCGAAAACGCCGCCGCGATCGATATCGGCGATCAGGATCACCGGCACATCGGCGGCTTCGGCAAAACCCATGTTGGCGATGTCGCGGTCGCGCAGATTTATCTCGGCCGGGCTGCCGGCGCCCTCAATCAAAACGCAGTCGAATTCGTCACACAAGCGTCGCCAGCTTTCCATCACAGCGCCCATGGCGATGGTCTTGTAGGCGTGATAGTCGCGTGCGTCGAGCGTATCGATGGCGTGGCCGTGGATGATGACTTGGGCGCGACAATCGCTGGTCGGCTTGAGCAACACCGGATTGAAATCCACGCGGGGCGGCAGTCCAGCGGCAAGCGCCTGCAGGGCCTGGGCGCGGCCAATCTCGCCGCCGTCTTCGGTCACAGCAGAATTGAGCGCCATGTTCTGCGGCTTGAACGGCGCTACCCGCACGCCGCGCCGCGCCAGGATGCGGCACAAGGCGGCGACCAACGTGGTCTTCCCCGCGTCCGAGGTGCAGCCCTGGATCATCAACGCCTTTGCCAATCGCCCTTGTGCGGTCACTCGTAGAATCTCTGCTGTCTCATGGCCTGATTATCCCATTTGAACCGACGCTGACTCCCCGTCCTCATCCAGTCAGCGGGGGCGGTTTTCCTATTTCACGCGACAAATCATCGCCGTGTCGCCGTATCGCCAGCGCCGACTTTTCACGACTATGCAAAGTTAATTCGTGCCCGGCCCCTTTGATTCTCTTTTACAGGGATTGGAGTAGACGCTGGCGAGGCGCTGTGACAAAGTGGTGACCTGCTTTTTCTCTCGCTCCGACCTTGAGTCCGACATCGAACGCCCTGACACTTCCCGTCCCGACAAAATGATGCGTGAATTCCCCATTCAATACATCGAGCCAGTATTCCGGCCGCCCAGCGAGGCCGAATCGCTGATTTTGCCGTTGACCAATGGCTGCTCGTGGAACCAGTGCACGTTTTGCGAGATGTACACCGCGCCGCAAAAGAAGTTTCGCGCCCGTGCTGAGGATGATGTGCTCGATGAAATCCGCCGCGTCGGTGAGCAATTCGCTGGCGTGCGCCGGGTATTCCTGGCTGATGGCGATGCCTTGGTGTTGCCGACGCGGCGGCTACTCGATGTGCTGAATGCTGTCCGCATCCACATGCCGGACGTGCGTCGAGTCACCAGTTATTGCCTGCCGCGCAATCTGCGCAAGAAGAGTGTGGCAGAGCTCAAGGAACTGGCCGATGCCGGGTTGGGGATGGTGTATGTTGGCGCCGAGTCTGGCGATGACATGGTGCTGGATCGCGTCAATAAGGGCGAGACCTATGCGAGCACGGTCGAGGCCCTGGACAAGCTGGGGCAAGCGGGTATCAAGCGCTCGGTGATGATTCTTAATGGGTTGGGTGGGCAGGTCTTATCCGCTGCACATGCGGATAATTCGGCGCGATTAGCCAATGCGACGCAGCCGGAATATCTGTCGACCCTGGTGGTGAGCTTTCCGCGTGGCGAGGAACGTTTTCGCGCTACCTTCCCTGATTGGGAACCTTTGTCGCAGGACGGTCTGTTCGCCGAGATGGAGCGTTTTTTGGGGCAGCTTGAGCTAAAGCGCACGGTGTTTCGCAGCGATCACGCCTCGAACTGGCTGGTGCTGAAAGGTACGATGGGCGCCGACAAAGCGCGGCTGCTGGACGAAGTGCACGCGGCGATCGCCGGGCAGGCGCGGTTGCGGCCGGCGTGGGCGCGGGGTTTGTGAAGGCGATACATTTTCGGCCTGAAAATTGTCCGACTGAATTAAGACTGACTCCGCACTGGAACCCGCCATGATTCGATTGTTTGCCGCTTTTCTGATGATGCTTGCCACCGTCGCCCATGCCGAACTTGTTTTGACCGACGACAGCGGCGCCACGGTTCGGTTGGCCGCTCCGGCGCGGCGGATTGTCAGTCTGGCGCCGCATGTGACCGAGGTGCTGTTCGCCGCCGGCGCTGGCGAACGGGTGGTCGGCACCGTCGATTACAGCGATTATCCAGAGGCGGCAAAACGTCTGCCGCGCGTGGGCGGTTATTCGCGCCTTGACCTTGAAGCCATCGCCGCCTTGAAGCCGGATCTGGTCATCGCCTGGCTGAGTGGCAACCCGGCGGCGCATGTTGCCCGCTTGAAGGAATTGGGCGTGCCGATCTACTTTTCGCAGCCGAACAGCATCGAGGATATTGCCCGCAGCCTTGAGCAGTACGGACGCCTGGCCGGTACCGAGGCGGCGGCCGATGGTGCGGCGCGGGTCTTCCGCGAGCGGTTGGTGCGATTGCGTGCTCGTTACCAAGGTCAAGCTCCGGTGCGGGTTTTCTACCAGATCTGGAAAAGCCCGCTCAGTACCGTCAATGATCGCCAGATCATCAGCAGCGTGATCCGGCTATGCGGTGGTGTGAATGTGTTCGCCGACCTGTCCAGCATCGCCCCGGTTGTCAGCATTGAATCCGTATTGGTGGCCAATCCCGAGGCCATTGTCGCCAGCGGAATGGACCAGGCACGACCGGAATGGCTGGATGACTGGACGCGCTGGACACAGGTCACGGCAGCGGCACGCGGCAATCTGTTTTTCATTCCGCCCGACATCATTCAGCGCCATACGCCGCGCCTGCTCGATGGCGCCGAACAACTGTGCGGCCACCTCGACACAGCGCGAGGGCGACGGCCGCGCTGAGCGCGTCGTCCTTATCGCCCATGTTGCCGATGTTGCCCATATTGTCCTGGGCGCCGTCTCGCCAGCACCGACTTTTTGATCAATTGTCCGCACAGGCTTACTATCCAACTTGTGCCACGACCATTGACCAGTAATAGATCAAGACCATCACCATGAAGTTGTTCCGTGCATCCACTGTCGTTAGCCTGTTGGTCGGGTTCGTCATGCTATGCGGTCTTTGCGGCGCTGGCGTGTCCCAGGCAACCGAGGCACGCGAGGTGCGCGTCGGCGTCTATACCAACGCCCCGAAAATCTTCATCGATGCCGACGGCAAGCCCGCCGGCATCCTGGTCGACATCCTGCAGCGCATTGCCGATCTTGAAGGCTGGACGCTCACGCCAGTGCCGTGCGCCTGGCAGGAGTGCCTTGACTCGCTCCAGGCCGGCAAGCTGGATCTGATGCCGGATGTGGCTATCTCGTCCGAACGTGACCGGGTTTTCGATTTTCACCAGACCCCGGTGCTGTCCAGTTGGTCTCAGGTGTTTGCCCGCAAAGGCGTGGCGGTCAACTCCGTGTTTGACCTCGACGGGAAACGAATTGCCGTCCTCGGCGGCAGCATTCAGGAGAAGACGTTTAGCGGCATGGCCAGCGGCTTCGGCATCAAGGTGCAGATTGTTCCGGCCCAGACCTACGATCAAGCGTTTGGCCTGGTCGCGGCGGGTGAGGCCGATGTCACGATTGCCAACAATCTGTTTGGCGAATTCAACGCACCGCGCTATCAACTGCTCGAAACCACCGTGGTGTTCCAGCCGGCACGATTGTTCTTTGCCACCGCCGAGGGACACAACAAAGAATTGCTGGTGGCGATCGATCGTCATCTCGATGCCTGGCAGAAGGATCAGGGCTCGGACTACTTTCAAATCCTGCGCAAGTGGCGCGGAAAGAGCCCGACCGCGTTCATTCCCACCTATGTCTGGCAGGTGCTTAGCGCCCTTGCCGCCTTGTTGCTGCTGACCGGCATCGCGGTGCTCGCGCTGCGTTGGCAGGTCAAGACCAAGACCCGCCATCTGGTGTCCGAGAAAGCTCGTGTTCAGGCGATACTGGACGCGATTCCCGACCTGCTCTTCGAGGTGGATGCCGACGGTCGGATCAAGAGCTACCATTCCCCGCGTGTCGATTTGCTGGCGGCACCGTCTGAAGTGTTTCTGGGCCAAACATTCGCCTCGATATTGCCGCCGGACGTGGCTGCAGTTTGTTTTTCCGCGATGCATGAAGCCGAGGCAACGGGACTTTCGGTGGGCAAGCAATACGCACTCGAAATTGCCAGCGGCCAGCACTACTTCGAGTTGTCGGTTTCTCGGAAGGCGCCCGAAGCGGGGAAGAAAAGCAGTTTCATATTTCTCGCTCGCGACATCACCGAGCGCAAGCGGGCAGAGAACGAACTCACCCGCAGCAAGGAAAATCTCGAGCACGTGGTCGAAGAGCGCACCGCAGATCTGTCCTTGGCCAAGCAAGCGGCGGAGGCGTCGAATCGCGCCAAGAGTACTTTCCTGGCCAACATGAGTCACGAGTTGCGTACGCCGATGAACGCCATCATGGGCATGACGACACTGGCTTTACGCCGGGCTGGAGATCCGAAGTTACTCGATCATCTGACCAAGATCGACAAGGCATCCGAGCATCTGCTCGGCGTCATCAACGACATTCTCGATATCTCGAAGATCGAGGCCGAACGACTCACGCTCGAACAGGTGCCGTTCGAACTGGCCTCGGTGCTGGAAAAGGTGTCCAGCCTGGTCGGGCAACGGGTCGCCGAAAAGGGCTTGACCCTGAGCATCGAGCAATCCCCCGAGCTTGCCTGCCGGCAACTCATGGGCGACCCCTTGCGCTTGAGCCAGGTGCTGCTGAATTTCACCGGTAATGCCGTCAAATTCACCGAATCCGGATCAATCACCGTGCGGACCGAGGTTGTCGCCGAGGCTATCGACCACCTTGTGCTGCGTTTCGAGGTTGAAGACACCGGCGTCGGTATCACGGCCGAAAGTCAGACACGCTTGTTCACCGCCTTCGAGCAGGCCGATGGGTCGATGACGCGAAAATACGGCGGCACCGGCCTTGGGCTCGCCATCAGCAAACGCCTGGTGGAGTTGATGGGGGGCAAGGTCGGGGTCGTCAGTACCGTCGGCCACGGCAGCAAGTTCTGGTTTACGGTGCGTTTGGGCACGACGGTTGTGGGCGACGCGGTCAGGTTCTCCGGTGCCACCCTTGCATCGGCATCGCGATTCGTTGCACCTCCGATTGCTCAGGAGCCGGCGGAAGACCGACTGAAGGCACGCTTCGCCCTCACGCGCATCCTCCTGGCCGAGGATGAGCCGGTGAGCCAGGAAGTCTCGCGCTGGCTACTCGAAAACGTAGGCTTCAGTGTCGATCTGGCGGAAGATGGCATGGAAGCGGTGGAGCTGGCCGGGAAGGCTCACAAACCCTATGACCTGATCCTGATGGATATGCAGATGCCGACGCTGAACGGCCTTGAAGCTACGCCGCTGATTCGCGCCTTGCCGGGCTACGCGGCGACGCCCATCGTGGCGATGACGGCGAATGCCTTTGACGAAGATCGCAAGCTCTGTCTTGAGGCCGGCATGAACGACCACATCGGCAAGCCGATTGACGCCAAGCTGCTTTATGAGACGATGTTCAAGTGGCTGGCGCGATCCGATACCGCAAAGGCATAGTCACTGCGGCGCCGGTTCCACCCGTTCAACCTGTACCAGGCAATCGTAAAACGTGGCGCTACCGCCATGGTCGGACAGCGCCTGGCTGGTTACCGCATTGCAGCTGTTGCCGTCCAGCGTGTGTTTGTGCCAAAAAATGCTGAAGGCGACGGCTACACCGGGGCGCGCGCGCTCGCTGATACGGACGCGGGCGAGATGACTACCGCGCTCATTGAAGATCCGCGCCGTCTCGCCAGCGCCGACTTTTCGGGCCGCCGCGTCGGTCGGATGCAAAACCACTATCGGTTCGTGACTGTCACCGGCCAGCACGCGCAGGCTCTCGATATTGGCGAAACTTGAATTGAGCAGATGGCGCGGCGGCGGGCTGATTAGCTGCAAGGGGTAGATCTGCGCACGCGGACTCTTCCAGTCTTCGTGGTTGTCGCGCACCTGTGGCAAGGGCTGATCGAGTTCAGAACTGGTGAACTGGAAGCGGCTATCGGCGGTGGCAAAGCCACCGAGCGCAAAGGGCGCGCCATGCGTCGCCGCCACGTTCAGCTTGCTGTGTCCCTGGGCAAACAACTGCGGCAACACGTCGCCACCGAATGCCGGGTGCTGCCAGTCAAAGGCTTCGCTGGCGATTTGTGCGTCACTGGCGGCCAGCGCCGGATCACTCAGGGCAGGGCATTCATTGCCCAAGATATCGGCCAGGCGGATGGCAAGTTCGCGGAAGATGCGACTGTTCGAACGCGCCTCGGACAAAGGCGGAATCGCCGGTCGGTTGAGCAGCACATGCAAATGTCCATACGCACCGTGCAAGTCGAAATGCTCAAGCTGAGTTGTTGCGGGTAGCACGATATCCGCATAATCGGCAGTATCGGTCTGGAAGTGTTCGAGAACGACAGTGAATAAGTCGTCGCGGGCAAAACCACGCCGTACCGCGTTGCTATCGGGCGCCACGGCCACCGGGTTGCTGTTATAGACCACCAGCGCATCAATGCGTCCGTCGTCGTCCGTGTTCAGGGCATCGCCGATCGTGCTCATGTTGATCCAGCGCGGCGCACGGTCTCCAAGCAGGTCGGGACGGGTTACTGCGGCGCGCTTGGGCAGCCAGCCACTGGTCGACAACACCGCTCCACCGCTGCGTTCGCGCCAGTGGCCGACCAAAGCCGGCAGGGCCATGATGGCGCGCACCGCATCACCGCCACCGGCATTGCGCTGCATGCCGTAGTTCAAGCGAATCGCCGCCGGACGGGTGGTGGCATAGGCGTCCGCCAGCGCTTCGATCTGCGTCGGGTCGATGTCGCACCAGGCGGCGGCACGCTGCGGCGACCATTCGGCCGCGCGTTGCAGGAATTCCCCGGCGCCGGTGGTGTAGCGCGCCAGGTAATCGTGATCCAGATGTCCATCGCGTTGAAGCACATGGGCGATCGCGTAGGCCAGCGCGGTGTCGGTGCCCGGCCGCAGGGCGATGTGATGCTGGCATTTTTCGGCCGAATCCGAGCGGTAGGGATCGATTGCCCACAGTACGGCGCCATCTCGCTTGGCCTGCTGCACCTTGGCCCACAGATGAACATGGCTGGTGATCGGATTGCTACCCCAGAGAATAATCAACTTGGCGCCAGCAATGGCTTCCGGGTCCATGCCGATGTTTTTACCCATGGTCAGGCGCAAGCCTTCCCCGCCGGCCTCCGAGCAAATGGTGCGTTTCAGGCGGCTGGCGCCGAGGGCGTGGAACAGCCGGCTGGCCATGCCTTCGCCTTGCACCTGACCCATGGTGCCGGCATAGCTGTAGGGCAGGACAGCCTCCGGGTTGCGTCGCCAGATTTCGGCCAGGCGTTGCGCAATGATCGTATAAGCCTCGTCCCAGCCGATTGCCACAAATTGGCCAGCACCCTTCGGGCCGACGCGCTTGAGCGGGGTCTTCAGTCGATCGGGATGATAAGTGCGTTCGGCGTAGCGACTGACTTTGGTGCACAAGGTTCCGGCGGTCAAGGCATGTGTCGGATCGCCCTTGACGGCGACAACACGACCATTTTCAACGCGTACCCGCATGGCGCAGGTATCCGGGCAATCGTGCGGACAGGCCGCCTGGACGTCGCCGTCGTACGGCGGGAGAGAGGTCCAGGCTTCAAGTTGGGCAAGGATGTTGGTAGGCATGGGTGTCATGATACTGGCCGGAATTGACGGATGGACTTACTTGGGTGTGCGCCCCGTTACCCGCTCAATATCCACTCTCAGCCCGGAACAAAATAGCGCTGCTCGCCATCAGCAATTTCACGCAATGGATGACCATAGAGGCGTGACAGTGTATCGCTGCGCATCACCTCGGCGACCGGACCCTCCTCGATGCCGCCGTCACCAAAAAGCAGCAAGGCGCGGTCGGCATGGCGCAGCGCCAGATTGATATCGTGTAGCGCCATCACCACGGCGAGGCCCGCCTCACGCGCCTGGCGTGACAGCAAATTGAGCACCGCCACCTGATGATTGAGATCGAGATGCGCCAGTGGCTCGTCGAGCAGGGCGAGTTGCGGCGCCTGCGTCAGCAGCGTGGCGATCGCCAGGCGCTGCCGTTCTCCGCCGGACAATGTATGCACGTCGCGTTGCTCCAGACCGTCGAGATTCACCGCCGCCAGGGCCTGGCGTGCGAGACGCGCATCGGCAGCACTTTCCCAGGACCAGCGATCCAGCCAGGGGTGCCGGCCCACCAGCGCTGTTTCCAGCACGCTGGCGGGAAAGGCATCGTTCTGTTGCTGGAGCAAGAGCCCGCGCTGACGTGCCAGCTGTGGCGCGGACTGTTCAGCGAGCGCTGTGCCACAGATTGAAATCACACCGGCAGCAGGCGCACGCACGCCGGCAAGCGTATGCAGCAGGGTCGTCTTGCCCGCTCCGTTGCGCCCCAGAATGGCCAGACGTTCGCCAGCGGAAAGAGTGAAATCCATGTTCCGCACCACATCTCGGCCACCGATGTTGACCGTCAATCCACGGCAGGCGAGAACGCTCATGCCGGCCCTCCCTGTGCCCCTTTGGGCTGGCGTGACAGCAGATAAAGGAACAGGGGAACGCCCAGCAGCGCTGTCAGAACCCCGACCGGCAATTGCTGTGGCGCAATGACGGTGCGCGCCAGCGTATCGGCTACCACCAGCAAGGCGCCGCCTGCCAAGGTGGCGGCCGGCAGCAGAATGCGCTGATCGTTGCCGACCGCCAGCCGCACCAGATGCGGCACCACCAGCCCGACAAAACCGACGCTGCCAGTCGTTGTCACCGCCATGGCAGTGCATAGCGACGCCAGCACATACACAAGCCAGCGCAAGCGGGCGACGCTGACGCCGAGACTGCGTGCTATCAGATCACCGCGCGCCATCATGTTCAGATCGCGCGCCAGCGGTAAGGTCGCGAGTAAGCAGGCGCCGAGCACGATCAGTGCCGGCCATGGCGTGGCGGCATGGGAGAGATCGCCCATGAGCCAGAACAGCATGCCACGCAGTGTTTGTTCGGGCGCAATGGACAGGATCAGTGCCACCACCGCGCCACACCCGGCGGCAATGATGACGCCCGTGAGCAGGAGTCGCGTTTGCGTCCAACTGCCGTCGCCGCGCGCCAACCCGAAAACCAAGAGCATCGCACCCATGGCGCCCGCAAAGGCGCCGCTGTGCAGCAACAATAAAGGCAAGCCAAACAGCATGGCAAACAAGGCACCGACAGCCGCACCGCCAGAAACCCCGAGTACATAGGGGTCGGCCAGCGGATTGCGCAACAGCACTTGCATCAAGGCGCCGGCCAGTGCCAGCAAGCCGCCGCAGGCGAAGGCGGCCAGTGCACGCGGCAGCCGCAAACCGAGGATCACCCCGCTCGCCATGCCGTCCCCGCCACCATTGAGCGCCGCCCAGATTTCGCTGGGAGCGACGGCATAGGAGCCCACCAGCAGGGCCGCACCAAGACTGACCAGAGCCAGCAGGAACAGGACGGCAACGACCAGCAGGGCGCGGCGGCGAGTGGGCATGGATGACGGACTTACTTGGGTCGATAACGCAAGCCGACAAACAGCTCGCGTCCCGGCACGGCGTAGGACCAGGCATTTTCATAGACGCGATCGAACAGGTTGTTGAGGCGTCCTTCCAGTGTCCAATCCTTGCTCAGTGGTGTGCTGGCGAACAGATTCGCCACCGCGTAACCGCTCATCGGCCGGTCCTGACTGGGCGTATCAAAACGCTGACCGACGGCGCTGGTTTCGCCACCGAGCTTCCAGTCGCCGGGCGAATACGTCACCGCCAGTTTGAGCATGTTCGCCGGTCGTCGCTGCAGGCGATTACCGGTTGCCTCGTCGATTGGCTTCATGACATCAACGTGGCTGTCGAACTGCCAGGCATCACGGACAAAGCCATAGCCGAAACTGGTGCCGGTGATATGTGCTTTACCGACGTTGCTGATCGGGTAACCGCCGATCAGATCGCTGATGTGGTTGTCGAATACCGTCACACTGGCGTGCTGACCATCCTTTTGCCAGTGTGCGCCGATCTCGCGATTGCGCGCTTTCTCCGGCTTCAGCGTGGCATTGCCGAAATCGGGGTAGTAGAGCTGGTTGAAGCTGGGCGCCTTGAATGCCGTTCCGGTCGAAGCGCGCAGCTGCCATTCCGGCGAGAAGCGATAGCCGTAACCGAGCGAACCCGTCGTGTGGGTTCCGTACTGTGAGTTGTCATCGCTGCGCATGGACGTCTGCCAGCTGTGATTGCCCACATTGCCTTGATAGCCGACCACCACCGAATCGATGGTGCGCTTGCTCACCGCATAACTTGTCGTCCCGCTGACTTTTTGCTCGACATTCTCAAGCGCCACCATCAAACGCCCGACGGCCAGTTGGACATCGTTTTGCCACAGCCATTGGGTTTGCTTGGTGCTAAACAGGTAGCGCTCAAACGAGAAAATCTCCGCCCAGTCTTCGCTCGAACTCATCCGCAAATCCGAGGTCCAGTCCGTCGTGAGCCGGTTTCGTAGCGAGAGGCTGGCCACCCGGTTCTTGTCGTTGCTGTAATCGTCGGCGGTCAGCCCGCTGCCGTCGTAGTGATTGCGGCTACGGGTTTCGAGCACGCTCGCGCCCACCTGATGCCCAGGAGCGATGTCAAAAGCCAGGCGCCCGCTAATGGCCGTATTGCGATAGCCATCAGCGTCCGGATTGGGGAGCGACCAATTAACCGTGTTGAAGCGCTCCGGATCGGCGGCGACGTTGAAACCGTCGGTGGTGTAATGCGACGCCGACAGGTTGTAGGACAAAGCCTCGGTACTACCAGAAACGCCAGTTTGCGCTTCACGCGTGCCGCGCGAGCCAATGCTGGCGAAGGCATTCAATTGCGGAGGTCCTTCGCCCCGCTTGGTGAATATCTGAATCACGCCGCCGATGGCATCCGAGCCGTAAAGACTGGATGCCGGGCCGCGCAGGATTTCGATGCGCTCTATTTGCGACAGTGGCAGGTTGTGTAAGGTCGCTTGCCCCGTCGTTACCGACCCCAGTGGTACGCCGTCGATCAGCAGCAGGATGTGCGTGGATGCCGTACCGCGCATGAACAGACTGGCGGGCTTGCCATGCCCGCCGGTATCGACGACGTGCAGCCCCGGTTGGCGTGAGAGCAAATCCGGCAGTGTGCTGGGGCCGGCTTGTTCGATGGCAACGCGGTCGATCACCGTGATGTCGGCGATCACCTCATTGACGCGAGTCGGGCTACGAGTGGCGGTGACAACAATCGTCGCATCGTCAGCGGTCGTGGCAAAGGCAGTTGGAAAAGCGAGAGAAAGAGCGACGGCGACAGCCGAGCGCGAATGGCGGATAGACATAAATACTCCCCGTGTGGCCAGCGTCCCCGCAGGCCATGACATTGCATGAACGAAAACGTGTGGGGAAAAGCACGGGAGCGGACGCAGACGGCGTCGGCTGACGCATGCTGCCTCCCCGCAGCGCTTTCAACGAATGTCCGTGGCCGGTCTCCGGGCTCGGAAGTTTTGACGCGTCGCCTTCCCGGATTGCTCCAGTGGCTTTCGGGGCCGCTCATGGCCCTGAGTGACGCGCCCGCACTTCCTTACCGTTGCGGGGGCAGCGCCGGAATTGCAGCCATCGAGATGATTTGGTTGCGCACCGGCTTCCCGTTTCACCCGTGGGAAAATTCCCCTTTGGGCACCGCGGACAAGGCGCGAATCTTAGCACCGCCGTCCCGCCAGCACCGACTTTTTGGTCGGCTCCGGCCTTCGCGTGTGTCGCAAAACACTTGCGCTTTCACGGCTTGTTGCTTGACCGAGAACGGTTTTTCCAACAAACTGCACGCCATGAGTATTTCTCTGGACACCCTCGAACAGCGCATCGATCAGTTGTTATCGATGTGCGGCAGCCTGCGCGATGAAAACGCGAGTCTGCGTGCGCGCGTCGTCCATCTTGAGGCGGACAAGCACGCCCTGGCGCAGAAAATCGATACGGCCGCCGTGCGCCTCGAAGCCCTTATGGAACACTTGCCCGAAGAATGAGCACGACTCTCGAATTCAAGTTGCTGGGCAAGGATTACCGCATCGCCTGCGAGCCCGACGAACGCGACGCCTTGCTCGCCTCTGTGGCCATGCTGGAAACCAAGCTAGGCGACTTCGGCAAGGTCGCCAGAGGCGGCGGCGAACGTGTTGCGGTCATGGCTGCGCTCGATCTCGCCCATGAATTGACGGTGCTGCGCAGCCGGCCGGCGAGCGAAAGTGCAGCGCTTGAAAGCGAATCGATTCAGCGTAGAATCGATCGCATCGAAGCGCGCGTTGCCGACGCTCTGGAACAGCACGAAACCCTGTTCTAACCCCGGCAGCATCGCTTCCCCGGGTTTCCCCTGCGGTGTTCGCCAAGGCCATACATTCCTTGAACCAATGCTAATTGGCATGTGCCACCGCCCATCGACGCCGCCGTTGTGATCGCCCTTCGCGGGCGAACCTGAAGCGGCAGGAACGTGGCCACTCTGAACCCAGGTTCAGGATGCCGGCCAAACGGCACTCGCGGGGGATCTGATTTCAAGGCGCGACCAAACTCGCGCCTTCTTTGTCTGCGGAAATGAACGCTCCAGAAACCAGCCCTCGTGCTTCTCTCCGTGAGGTCTATCTCGGTCGCCAACCTATCCTTGACAAGGATCAGGGTCTGGCTGGCTACGAGCTGTTGTTTCGGACATCGACTAATCAACAAGACACTTTCGACGATCCGCGCGGAGCCACGGCCGATGTGGTGTGTAGCGCGTTCGCCCAGCTCGGTTTGCCGGATGTGCTCGGGCGGGTGCGGGCCTTCATCAATGTCGATGCCACGTTTCTCGCTGCAGATGTCATCGAGTTGTTGCCGAAAGACATGGTGGTGTTCGAGGTCACGGCAGATACCCTCAAGGACACAGCGGCGGCTGAGCGGTGCCGACATCTGAAGGAGATTGGCTACGAATTTGCCATCGTCGGTTTGAGCACCATCGACGACAGTTTGCGGCCATTGCTGGCGCTGGCGAGCTTCCTGAAAATCGAGGTCAACAAACTGTCGCCGGACCAGTTGCAAAGCGTTGCCAGCGAACTGCGCACCACGCGGCGGCCCCTGATTGCCGCGTGCGTCGAATCGCAGCCGCAGATGGAACTTTGCTCCCTGCTTGGATTTACCCTGTTCCAGGGTTATTACTTCGCCAAGCCGGACATCATCGAAGGGCGCATTCTGGATGCTTCGACGCACAGCATTTTCCGTCTCATCCAACTAATTACTGACGACGCCGAACTGGACCAAATCGAGAAGGCGTTTCGCACCGAGCCGGCGTTGGTCGTCAATCTATTGCGCCTGACCAACTCGGTCGGCGTCGGTGCCCGCAGTCGCATCAGCTCGGTTCGCCACGCGGTGACGGTGATTGGCCGCCGCCAACTGCAGCGCTGGTTGCAATTGCTGCTTTTCAGTCACGGCGCCAACGTGGACCTGAGCCATAATCCGCTGATGCAATACGCGGCCTTACGTGGCCGTTTCATGGAGCTGTTGATTGATCGCTTGCATCGCGAGCGACGCGACCTGCGCGATGCCGCTTTCATCACCGGGCTGATGTCAGTCATGCCGGCCGCGCTGGGCATGTCGATGACCGACATCCTGACCCAGATTGCCGTCGATAACGATGTCCGCCTTGCCTTGTCGCGACGTGAAGGTACCCTGGGCCATCTGCTGGTGGTTCTCGACCGGTACGACGCCAACGACATTCCCGGCTTGATTGATGCGCTGGCGCGTTATGGCGGCGACGTGCATATGGGCTTGCTGGTCGAGATCCTGACCGAAGCCATGGCCTGGGTGCAACAGCTCGATGAGCCCAATGAGTGACGACCCGGATCAGAGAATATGCCTATGAAGGAAATCATCACCGATTTGCTGCAACTCATGATCCAGCGCGAAGCCTCGGACCTTTTCCTCTCGGCCGATGCCCCGCCGCACATGAAGATTCGCGGCGTGACCCGCCCCGTCGAGTTGCCGCGATCGCTCACCATTGAAAACGCAAAAGATGCCGAACCGGCGATTTGGCCACCACTCAAGTCCGGTGCCTCCAAGGCCATCGCCTTTGGCTTGATGACGCCGTCGCAGCGCGAAGAATTTGAACGGACGAAAGAATGTAACTTCGCCCTGACCATCGGCCAGGCGCGTTTTCGGGCCAATGCGTACTATCAGCGTGGCGAGGTGTCACTGGCGATTCGCCTGATCAAGGGCAACGTTCGAACTCTCGATGAATTGGGTTTGCCGCCGGCCACGGAAGGGCTCGCCTTGCTCAAGCGTGGCTTGGTACTGGTTGTCGGCGCCGCAGGGACAGGAAAGAGCACGACGCTATCGGCGATGATCAATCATCGCGCCCAGCGCATGGATGGCCACATTTTGACCATCGAGGACCCGATCGAGTTTCTCTTTCCGCATGGCCGTTCCTTGGTCGAGCAACGCGAGGTCGGTCTTGACACCGAGTCCTACAGCGCGGCCCTGAGCAATGTAATGCGCCAGGCGCCCGACGTGATCATGATCGATGAAATCAGTGATCTCGAAACCGCCCGCCACGCCATCATGTACGCGGGGTCCGGCTTGCTCTGCCTGACCACCATGCACGCCAACAACGCCAATCAGGCGGTTAATCGTCTGGTCAATTTCTTTCCCGACGAGGCGCGCAAGCAGGTTCTGATGAATCTCTCGATCAATCTCAGTGGCGTGATTTCACAACGCCTGCTGGCGTCGAAATCAGGCGGCACGGTGCTGGCGTCGGAAGTCTTGTTGCAGTCAGCCTATGGTTCGTCGCTGATTCAAAAAGGAGCCCTTGACGAACTCGACGATGCCATCAAGAAGGGTGCCGAAAAGGGCATGCAATTGTTCGACGATTGTTTGCTTAAGCTTTACCAGAGTGGCCGGATTTCACAAGATGAGGCATTGCATTACGCCGGTTCCAGAACCGATCTGGGTCTCAAAATCAAGCTCGCCAATGCAGCGCATTTTTGATCGCCAGGCGGGTTTGGCTCGATCCATGCATAAAATGTGGGCAAAAGGTTGAGCTTTCGGTAGGGTTGAGTCACAATTCCAACAATTAACCTTGACCGTCGGCGAGTGATCACTTACGAATACCCCCTCAGTGAACGTGTACGAACCCTTCTTCGGTTGGAGGATCTGTTCGAGAAACTCGCCCATTTTGCAGCGGCCGAGAATCCGCTGGAACACCACATCGCGCTTGTCACTCTGTTCGAGATTCTCGAAGTAGCCAGCCGCGCCGACCTGAAATTTGATTTGGTGCAAGAGCTTGAGCGCCAGCGCCAAATCCTGCTTTCGTTCCGCAATAACCCCGATATTTCGGAAGATGCGCTCAATGGTGCGCTCTACGAGATCGAGCAAGCATCGACCCAACTCTTGGCCATGCAGGGGAAAATCGGCCAATACCTGCGCGAAAACGAATGGCTGATGAGCATCAAGAACCGCGCCGCGATCCCTGGCGGAGTTTGCGAGTTTGATCTTCCCGGCTATCACCATTGGCTGTGCCGCGACGTGAGCATTCGGCGCCGTGATATCGGCGGCTGGACCAAACCGCTGGCGCCCATCGAGGGCGGCTTGGCGATCGTCCTGCGCCTGCTGCGTTCGTCTGGGCGGCCGGAAACGCAAACCGCAACGCGCGGCGCCTTCCAACTGATGTTGGGCGGTCGGACGGCGCAGCTGGTGCGTATTCGCCTCAACGAAAACAATGCCGTGATCCCCGAAATTTCGGCCGGAAAATTTGCCCTCAACATTCGCTTCCTCACGCCGGACATGGATCAGCGGCCGCGCCAGGTGGAAACCGAAGTGGATTTCGAACTGACGCTGTGCAACCTGTAGTCCGCACCAAACCACGTACGGTTAGCTGTCCGCGTTGTGGCACAAGCGTTGTCTGGTCGGAGGAAAGTCCTTACCGGCCGTTTTGCTCGGCGCGTTGCAAAGGGGTCGATTTCGGCGCCTGGGCCAGCGAACAATATCGGGTGGCGGCGAGTGAGGAACCCGATCCCGGCTTCGAGGATCAGCCGCCGTTTTGATCTGCCCAGGCGGCGCGAATCGCCGCAACGCCGTGTGCGCCGGCTTGTCGCGCCACATCCAGGTCCGCACGAGTCAAACCGCCGAGGGCAAAAGTCGGTACTGGCGGAACGGCGACCGTGTCCGTAAATGATCCCCAACCTAGCCCGATAACACCCGGATGCGATTTCGTTGCCCGGACCGGTCCAAAAACCGTAAAGTCGCAGCCGATGGCGGCGGCTTTTTCCAGATCTTCACGGTTGTGGCATGAGGCGGCGACAAGCGGAAAATCAGGTCGCGTTGTTGTCAGCGTCAGTTGAGCTGACGTCAGATGCAAGCCATCGGCACCCGAGTCGCGGGCCAGCGTGGCGTCACCATTGACCAGGACACGGGCGCCAGCGTGATGGCAAAGTGCGACGGCGGCGTGTGCGAACGTGGCGCGTTGCGCCTCATCGAGACGCGGCTCGCGAATCTGTACCAGCCGGACACCAGCGTTCAATGCCTGGGTCAGTGAACGCAATTGGGCGTCGATGCCGATTTCTCCGGCATACGTGATGGCGTAGAAATCCGGCAGGGCCAGCGCCGTCAGCACTGGCCCATTGGCCGGCAGCATCGGGCTGACTGATGTCGCGCCCGGTTGTTGCCAAGTGAGCGCCGAATGGACATGGTCGTGCAGTTCGCCCGACCATTCACGGACCTTGTAGAAATAGAGCCGGACATGGGCGTGTTCGTATCGATGCTCGCGCCGCAACCAGGGGTCGGCACGCGTCACCGTGATGCCCAGCTCTTCCTGCAATTCCCGAATCAGCGCTTGACGCGGTGTTTCACCGGGCTCGACCTTGCCGCCAGGGAATTCCCAGTAGCCGGGATAAAAGGTATCCGGCGCGCGCTGGCCAAGCAGAAAGCTACCATCCGGGCGCTCAATGACTGCCGCCGCGACTTCGGTGATCTTCATCGACGTTTCTTCGCCGTCCTGCCTGCGTAGTCGCGCGCGAACTGCCAGGCCACGCGACCCGAGCGCGAGCCGCGCGAGAGTGACCACAGCAAGGCTTCCTGCCGTGCCGCCAGCGCCGACTTTTCATCGAGGCCAAAACGCTGCAGCCAATGCGCGCAAATGGTCAGGTACTGATCCTGATCGACCGGGTAGAACGAGAGCCAGAGACCGAAACGCTCGGACAGCGACACCTTCTCTTCGGTAGTTTCGCCGGGATGAATCTCGCCGTCGTCGGTATGGACGGTTTCGAGATTTTCCGACATCTTCTCCGGCATCAGGTGACGGCGGTTGGAGGTGGCGTAGACCAACAAGTTGTCGGGCATTCCCGAAATCGAACCGTCGAGAATGCTCTTCATCGCCTTGTAACCCGGCTCGCCCGACTCGAAGGAAAGGTCGTCGCAAAAAATGATGAAGTGTTCGCGACGCTCTCCCACCAGATCGACAATCTCCGGCAGATGCACCAGGTCTTCCTTGTCCACTTCGATCAGACGCAGGCCGCGACCGGCAAAGGCGTTCAGCGCGGCCTTGACCAGCGAACTCTTGCCCGTGCCACGGGCGCCGGTCAGCAGCACATTGTTGGCGCTGCGACCCTGGACGAACTGGCGCGTGTTCTGCGTCAACTGCGCTTTCTGGTCGTCGATGCCGTGCAGATCATCGAAGCGGATCGCATGCGGATGTTTGACCGATTCCAGCCAGCCGCCTCTGCCGGGACGGGTGCGCCAGCGAAAAGCCGGCGCCGACCAATCGAGTGGTGGTGGGGCGGGTGGCAAGGCGGTATCGAGCCGCTGCAGAAGCTGCTCGGCCAGCCCGATCAGGCGGCCAAGATCGCCTTGGTCATTGGTTTCGCTCATCGTTTAATCTATGGGGTAGGTTTTCAACGTACCGGGCACTTTATCAGATCAATGCGACACTACTTTTCAAGGCTTCCCACGCTCGGCGCGCTTCTGTTGAGCGCCATTCTGGCGGGCTGCATTGCCCTGCCAACACGAACCGAAACCGTCGCCGTCAAGGAGGCCACCACCTGTCCGGTAGCGACAACATGCCCGGCTTGCCCGCTATGCCCGACTGTTGAACCCGTCAAGCCCGCCGAAAAACCGCTGCAGCCAGCCGAATGGTCCGACGTCACAGGCTGGAACGATGATGATCTGAAGCCGGCATTCGATGCCTTTGTCGCCAGTTGTACGCGCCTTGAGCGCAAGCCGATGTGGCAGAACACCTGTGCCGCTGCCCGCAAACTGACCGAGCGCGAACCGGCGGCGTTGCGGGCTTGGTTCGAAGCCAGCTTCCGGCCCTGGGCGGCGACCAATCCCGACGGCTCGCGCAATGGTCTGGTTACTGGCTATTACGAACCGCTTCTGAACGGCAGCCGCCAGCGCAACGCCAAAGCCACGGTGCCGGTCTTCGGTCCGCCGGATGATCTGATCGTGGTCGAACTGGCTGATCTGTATCCGGAACTGAAACACATGCGTCTCCGTGGTCGCCTCGACGGACGCAAGCTGGTGCCCTACTATTCCCGCGCTGAGCTGGAAAGTCGCAAGAGCAAGCGCTCACCGATTCTTTGGGTGGAAGATCCCATCGACTTCTTTTTCCTGCAGATCCAGGGCTCTGGCCAGGTACGCCTGCCCGATGGTAGCCGCGTCCGCCTGAATTACGCCGACCAGAATGGTCACCCCTATCGTTCGATCGGTAAATGGTTGCTCGATCAGGGCCAACTGAAGCCGGGCGAAGCCTCCATGCAGGGCATCAAAGCCTGGGCCAGCGCCAACCCGAGCCGCCGCAACGAACTCCTGAATACCAATCCCAGTGTCGTGTTCTTCCGCGAACTCGCCGCTGATGGCAGCGGACCGCCGGGCGCGCTGGCGGTTCCGCTGACTCCGGAACGCAGCATCGCCGTCGATCCGCGCCATATTCCGCTGGGTGCGCCGGTGTGGTTGTCGACGACTCGTCCAAATAGTGAGCAGGCGCTCACTCGCCTGATGCTGGCCCAGGATACCGGTGGTGCGATTCGTGGCGTGGTCCGCGCCGACTTCTACTGGGGCACTGGCGACGAGGCGGGCGCCCAAGCCGGCAAAATGCGCCAGCAGGGTCGGATGTGGGTGCTGTTGCCGCGCGACCAGCTGCCAGAGTAGACGCTGCGCCGTCCCGCCAGTCCCGAACAAGGGATTCCCTTCGGTCACACTGACTTTTCACCAAATTAGTGCGGCATTCCCTAGGGATGCACCGCATTGGTGCTATGCGTGTCCGGCCGACTCTCTAAGTACTTGTATTAAAAGAAGCTGTAGAGCAGGAACGGTGATTGCTTCTACGCTCCAATCTCGTGCCTGCGTACCCATGGAGCCCCAATGGAGAATTTCAAAACTTCCGCCGACGTACTGTTCATTCTGCTCGGCGCCATCATGATTCTGGCGATGCATGCCGGCTTTGCCTTTCTCGAGCTAGGCACGGTGCGCCGAAAGAATCAGGTCAACGCCCTGGTCAAGATCCTGGTCGATTTTTCCGTCTCGACCCTGGCCTACTTC
This sequence comes from Propionivibrio dicarboxylicus, assembly GCA_945902805.1. Taxonomy (GTDB): domain Bacteria; phylum Pseudomonadota; class Gammaproteobacteria; order Burkholderiales; family Rhodocyclaceae; genus CAMDMZ01. The sequence continues at coordinate 85,741 of CAMDMZ010000012.1, forward strand.
TTCATCGGTTACGGCATCGCTTACGGCGTGCATTTTTTCGCCGGCGCCGAAACGTTGACGCAAAAGAGCGGCTACGACATGGTGAAGTTTTTCTTCCTGCTCACCTTTGCCGCCGCGATACCGGCCATCGTCTCCGGTGGCATCGCCGAACGCGCGCGCTTTGGCCCACAACTCGCCGCCACCTTCATTCTGGTTGGCTTCGTTTATCCTTTCTTTGAAGGCATCGCTTGGAACCAAGCCTACGGTATCCAGGGCTGGCTCAAGGCCAGTTTTGGCGAAGAGTTCCATGATTTCGCCGGGTCGGTCGTCGTCCATGCCGTCGGCGGCTGGATCGGTCTGGCCGCCGTACTGCTACTCGGCGCGCGCCGTGGCCGTTATCACAAGGACGGCGGCATCGCCGGCGCTCATCCACCGTCGTCGATTCCCTTCCTTGCACTCGGGGCCTGGATTCTGATCGTCGGCTGGTTCGGCTTCAATGTCATGAGCGCACAGACGCTGGACAAGGTGTCCGGCCTAGTGGCAATGAACTCATTGATGGCCATGGTTGGCGGCACGCTGGTCGCCCTGGCGGCCGGCAAGAACGACCCCGGCTTTGTCCACAACGGGCCGCTGGCCGGGTTGGTCGCGGTGTGTGCCGGGTCCGACATCATGCACCCACTTGGTGCGCTGGTCACCGGTGGCATTGCCGGCGGATTGTTCGTCCTGATGTTCACTCTGGCGCAGAACCGCTGGAAGATTGATGACGTACTCGGCGTCTGGCCGCTGCATGGACTATGTGGCGCCTGGGGCGGCATTGCCGCCGGCATCTTCGGCGCCAAGGCCCTGGGCGGACTGGGTGGTGTTGCCTTCATGAGCCAATTCGCCGGCACTGCACTCGGCATCAGCATCGCCTTTGGCGGCGGGATGCTGGTCTATGGCATCCTGAAAATGACGGTCGGCATCCGGCTCGACGCCGAAGAGGAATACAACGGCGCCGACCTCACCATTCACAAGATCACGGCCGCCCCGGAGCGCGAAACGAACTGGTAAAGCGCAACCCTCACGCCGCTTTCCGGCCGATAAAGATCAAGCTCAGCGTCAGGGTGGCGACCAGGATCATGGATGTTTCGATCGGTTCACCGAGCATCAGTGCCGACAATCCCAGGGTGAGAAAAAGCTGAACCAGTTGCACCTGGCTCACCCGCGCAATGCCGCCGAGCAGCAAGCCGCGATACCAGAAGAAGAAGCCGACCCACTGGCTCATCAGTCCGAGATAAGCCAGGGCGAACCATGAGCCGAGCGGGACGGCAGATACGTTCGCCGGGGGATTGAGCGCAGCCATGATCAGGGTTCCGGGCAGGGCGATGATCAAGGCCCACGAGATCACCTCCGGACCGCTCAGGTACTTTGCCGCGATCGCACCACTGGCGTAGCCCAGCCCGCCGAGCAGGACGCCTAGCAACAAGAGCATATCGGCCAGATGCAGCGTGCCGGCGGCACGCAGCCAGGCGTAGCCACAAACCAGCAAAGTCCCGGCGACCGCGCAGAGCCAGAACACGCGTGAAAGACGTTCGCGATTGAGCGTGGCCCCGATGATGGCCGTGGCCAGCGGCAGGATGCCATTGACCACGGCGGCGTGACTGGAGGGTACGGTTTGCAACGCCAGCGTATTCAGCAGTGGCCAACCAAACACCACCCCGGTGGCCGTGCCGAGTAGCGGCCACCAGGTGGCGCGTGGCGGCAATTTCGCCTCGATCAGGCGCAGATACGCCATGCCGGCAAACGCTGCCAGCACAGCACGTCCGGCCCAGACAAACCAGGGCGACAAGGTATCGCCCGCGAGAGCGATCTTGGTCATCGGCATCGTCAGACTGAAGATCAGCACACCGATGGCGCCGAGGGTAAATCCGGCAAACCCGGCCCGGCCATGCCAGGGTGAATCTGCCCGCATCTGCCGCGAGATGTTCATTTGATCGATGAGAAGTCAGTCGGATAGATGCTGCGGTGGCGACTCGCGAATGGTCGCAGCGCGAGTAGCCTGATCAGCAGACGCGACGATAGCGCCAACCCGAACAACCAAGGCACGAATCCGCTGCGGCTGCATTCGATCCGTGCCGTGTCGCGCACCGCCTCAAGCACCACCAGGCCCTGGCCACGGATACGATAGCGCTCTCCGGCGCGCAAGAACACATCACCCGCCTCACCGGCTTCGGTGATCCAGACAATGCCCGTCAGCACGCACAACTCAACGCCACGTGCCTGCGACAGGATCACGGGTGTGTCTTGCGCCAGCGGCAATTGCTGTGAATTGGACTTGGTCGATAGTATCGGCATGATCGGCTCCTTGGTGTGTGACGGCCTACCCATGCTAGGGATCGCACCAATAGCAGTACAGATGTACGTCGATAGAATTGTGACCGTCACAGATTGGCCAACATTGAACTGTGCTGTTACATTGTGACGCCAACTGTATCGTCCCGGACGTAGCGCTGCGGATCAAAATCTGGGCATCACCGAGCACAAAGGAACGCCGACATGCTGCTTTACGAAAACTTGGCTCACGAATTCTCCACCCTGATCAGCGACGGTCACATGCGCCCGGGCGATCGCCTGCCCTCGGTGCGGCATCTCGCACAGCAGCGCAAACTGTCCATCTCGACCGTCGTTCAGGCTTTGCGCAGCCTGGAAAGTCGCGGGATGGTCGAGGCCCGGCCGCAGTCCGGCTATTTCGTGCGACGGCGGCCGGCCCGCATGCTCGAGACCGCCCCGGGCCACGCCGGAATGGCGCCGGATCAACCGGTACAGCCGGTCGACGTTGGACTCAGTCGGCGCCTGGTGGAAGTTCTGCATGCCAACGAAGCGCCCGACATGGTGCCTCTGGGCTCGGCACTGCCGGCCACCGAGCTGTTGCTGGCGCCGCGTCTCAATCGGCTTTACGCCAGTGTCGCCCGCCGCCAGCCACGGATTCTTGCCGGCAGCAGTCATGGTGATCTGAACGAGGCGCCTCTATTGCGGGCCATCACCCATCGTGCGCTGGAATGGGGCTGCACCATCGCCCCGGAAGAAATCATCGTCACCAATTCTTGCACCGAGGCGATGACGCTCTGCCTGCGTGCCGTCACCCGGCCCGGCGACACCGTGGCGGTCGAGTCGCCCACCTACTACGTGATGCTGCAATTGCTCGAAGCGATGGGACTGCGCGCACTTGAGATTCCGACCCACCCGGTCACCGGCATCTCGCTTGACGCGCTCGAACTGGCCACGCGTGAGCGCAAGGTCGCCGCCTGCCTGCTGATCCCCAATGGCGCCAACCCGCTCGGCAGCCTGATGCCGGATGCCGCCAAGCAGCGGCTGGCCGATCTTCTGGCCGCGCGCGACGTGCCGCTGATCGAAGACGACATTTATGGCGATGTCTGTTTCACCGGCGCCCGGCCGCGCCCGGTCCATGCCTTCGATACGCACGGCAACACCATGTTGTGCACCTCGTTTTCGAAGACCGTAAGCCCGGCGCTGCGTATCGGCTTCGTCGCCGCCGGACGCCGCACCGCCGACATTGTGTTGCAGAAAACCCTGACCAGTGGCAAGACCAATCCGCTGACGCAGCGGGTGATCGCCGAGCTGATGGAGTCACGCGGCTTTGATGTTCATCTGCGCACCCTGCGCCGTCGTTTGGCCGACCAGGTGGCACGCACCCGCGATGCGGTAGCGCGCTATTTTCCGGTGGAAACGCGCGTCACCGATCCGCAAGGCGGCCTCGTCCTGTGGCTGGAGTTACCGCCCGAAGTGGATTGCTCGGCGCTGCACCAGCGGGCGATTGCGGCAGGTATTGCCTTTGTCCCCGGCGAGATGTTTTCCGCCAGTGGCCAGTATCGCAATTGCCTGCGCCTCGCTTGCGGTCAGCCGTGGAGCGAACGCATCGACGACGCGCTGCGACGCCTGGGTGGTTTGTGTGTTGCGTAAACGTTGGGCGCCGTCCCGCCAGAGCCGACTTTTTGCCTCATGGTATCGTGCGCGCTTCCGTGCCTCGCGTCCGCCACACACACTGCTCCCATGACGATTTCCGCCATTCCGCTTCATGACACTGCGTCCGGCCTGGGTGCGGCAAGCTTGGCGCAGGCGTTGATTGAAACTATGGATGGGCAGGTCGCGCTGCTAGATAAGGCAGGGATAGTCACTGCGGTCAATCAGGCGTGGCGTGAGCATGCGCGACAGTATTGTCAGCCGACCTGTCCCTATCGGTGCACGGGTGCGCTCGGCGCCGATTACCTGAACAATTGCCATATGGTGAGCGGACCGGGCGCTGAAGAGGTGGCGGCTAGCGCTGGCATTCGCGACGTGTTGGCGGGCGTCCGGCCCGCTTTTGTTGGCGAGTACGGTAGCGGCGGCCGCAGTTATCGGCTTGAGATTCAATCCCTGGCCTGGTCGGAGGGTGGCTTTCTGGTTGTGCATCACGACATCACCGAACGACGCCAGGCGACCGATCAGATGCGCTTGCATTCGCTGGTTCTCGATCAGATTCAGGACATGATCACCGTCACCGATATGATGGGCCAGATTGTCTATGTGAATCAGGCCCAATGCGCGATTCAGCGCCGATCACGGGCCGAGCTGGAGGGCGCACACATCGGGGTTTATGGCAATAATCAAGCCAAGGGGGCGACGCAGGCTGAGGTCTTGAACCAGACGCTCGCGACCGGTCATTGGCGTGGTGAAGTGGCTAACCGCACCGGTACCGGGGACGAAATCCTGCTCGATTTGCGCACTCAGCTGGTCCGTGATGGTCGCGGTGAACCGGTTTGTCTGGTCGGCATCTGCACCGATGTGACGCAACAGCGGCAGCGCGAGAATCTGCTGCGGGAATCCGAGTTGCGTTACCGCAGCTTGTTCGACGCCACGCCGGACGCGGTGTTCCTGATCGACGAGACGCAAATCCTGATGGCCAATCCGGCGGCCTTGAGCTTGCTGGGTGTGGCTGACGCAGCCGATATCGTCGGCTCGCCACCGCGCGAAATTGTTCATCCACGGTATTACGCGGTGGTACGCGAGCGCTTTCAGCGCGCCTTCCTTCTGGGCCAGACCAATCCGACCATGCAGATTCAGTTGTTGCGTGCCGATGGAAAACTGGTCGATGTCGAGGCCATATCGGCGCCCTTCGACTATGGTGGCAAGCGCGTGGTGCACGCCGTGATGCGCGACATAACGCAGCGTCTCCAGGCCGAACGTGCGCTGCGTCAAAGTGAGCAGGAGTTGAGCCAGAACGCCGATCGCCTGGCTGCCATGTCGCGCCATCTGGTGGCCGTTCAGGAAGATGCGCGCAGGCGGCTGGCGCGTGAGTTGCACGACCGCACCAGCCCCAATCTGGCGGCCATCGGTATTAATCTGGATGTCGTCAGTCTGGCCTTGCGCGACGAGGATTGGGCAACGCTGTCCGCGCGCATGGACGATAACCGCGCCCTGATCGAAGACACCGCCGCGAGTATTCGCGAGATATGTGCCGACCTGCGCCCGCCGGCACTGGATTACGCGGGCCTGGTGCCGGCCATCGAAGCCTATCTCGATCAGTACGGCCGGCGCATGAACATCGCCAGCAAATTCAATTTCACCAGTCGGCAAAGCCGCCTGCCGTCGGATATTGAATCAACCTTGTTCCGCATTACTCAGGAAGCCCTGACCAATGTCGCCAAGCATGCGGGTGCGAGCACGGTCTGCATCGAACTCGACATCGGCACGGAAACCACGCACCTCGAGATCAGTGATGATGGCTGCGGTTTCGATGCGGCATCGTCAGCGCCCGCGACCAGCCAGGGCTTGCTGAGCGGCCAGGGTTTGCTGAATATGCGCGAGATGGCGGAATTTGCGGGCGGCAGATTCAGCCTGCATGCCAGCCCCGGCCTCGGCACGCGCCTGCAGGTCGTCATCGACGCCGGAGCTCCGAGGCCATGAAACGCATCCTGCTGGTGGATGATCACCAGATTTTCCGCGAGGCCCTGCGCGGTTTGCTGGAACGCATGCCCGAGCTTGAGGTGGTGGGCGAAACCGGCGATGGCCTTGCCGTGTTCGCTCTGGTCAGCGAGTTGCAGCCCGACATCGTATGCATGGATATTGGCATTCCTGGTCGCAACGGTATCGAGGTGACGCGACAGCTTATGGCGGCTTTCCCGGCGCTCAAGGTCATCGCCTTGTCGACGTACAGCGATCAGATTTACGTGATCGATATGATCAAAGCCGGCGCGGCGGCGTATGTCACCAAGGCCGAAGGCGGCAAGGAATTACTGCGGGCGATCGAGGCGGTATCGAATGGCCAACACTATTTTTGCCCTGGCGTTGCCGATGTCGTCACACGCGCCATAATCAGTCCGAAAGAGCAGCAAAAGCGTGCGTTGCTGGGTGCGCGCGAACAGCAGGTCTTGTGCCTGGTCGCCGAAGGCCTGAACTCGCCGGCCATCGCGGCGCGCCTCGGCATCGCTACCGGTACCGTCGATGTGCATCGACGTAACATTCTGCGCAAGCTCGGTCTGCATAGCGCCGTCGATCTGACCCGCTATGCGATCAGTATCGGTTTGGTGAGCGGCTAAAGCCCGGCTCTCGATCCGGCGACACTACCGGATAGACGGTAGCTAACTACCGGGAATCGGGCATGTCGCCACCCCGGCCGTTCTTGTAACATGGCCCATCGAAATAATTTGCCTTTCGTGCGGCTGAACGAACCCTCTTCCATGGTCGCAGCAGTACGGGGGCTCACGCCATGAACGAAGCAACACACGCCGGCGACGGCGAGTCGGATCGCGACCAGACACCCCAGCAGGAAGAATTCGGTGAGCCGACGGCTGCCCTGGCTACCGACTCCGGAGCCCAGCCAGAAACAGGCTTGACACGCCCCAGCTACGTGGTTGGCATTGGCGCCTCAGCCGGTGGCCTGGAAGCACTGGAGCGACTCTTCCGCGCCATGCCGGTCGATAGCGGAATGGCGTTCGTCGTCATCCAGCATTTGTCGCCCGACTTCAAGAGCCTGATGGATGAGCTGCTGGAGCGCTTCACTCGCATGCCCGCCATACCCGTCGTCGATCGGGTACACATTCTGCCCAACACGATCTATCTGTTGCCGCCCAAGCGCGACATGGTGATTGAAGGTGACGAGCTGATCACGACTGAGCGTTCTGGCGAAAAGGTGCTCAGCCTGCCGATCAATTCTTTCTTCCGTTCTCTGGCTGCGGCCTGGGGCGAAAAGTCGGTCGCCATCGTCTTGTCCGGCACCGGCTCTGACGGTAGCGCCGGCATCATGGATATCCGCGAAGGCGGCGGCCTGGTGCTGGTGCAAAGTGAGGAAACCTCGCGTTTCGACGGCATGCCGCGCAGCGCCATCGCCACCGGCTGCGTCGACGCCACGCTGGCGCCCGAAGCCATGCCGGCGGTGCTGCGTGCCTATGTCCAGAATCCGCAAATCAAGGTCAGCAGCTACGTTCTGTCCGGTCATGAATTGACGCCGGAAGAGGGTATCCCGACCATCTTCGAGCGGCTACACGCGATCTACGACATCGATTTCAATTTCTACAAACCGCAAACCATCACCCGCCGCATCGAACGCCGCATTGCGCTGCATCCAGACCACATCACGGTCGAAGAGTATGGCCGTCGGATTCAGCAGGACCGCACCGAACTGGATCTGTTGTACAAGGATCTGCTGATCGGTGTGACGCGCTTCTTCCGCGATCCCGAAGCGTTTGACGTGCTGCGTCGCAGCGTCATCCCGACCATCATGGATCGCCGCCATGGCGATGACGAAGTGCGGGTCTGGGTTTGCGCCTGCTCGACGGGCGAGGAAGCGTACTCGATTGCCATCCTCTTCCTTGAGGCCTTCGAAGAGCGTGGCATCGTGCCGCGCATCAAGATTCTCGCGACCGATCTACACCGCGAATCGCTGCAATTTGCCGCCGAAAGCACGTATCCGGAAAGCAGCTTTTCCGAAATGCCAGAGGATTTGCGCGACAAGTATTTCACCGAGCAGACCGGCGGCTCGTACAAGGTCACCGCCAACTTGCGCAAGGCGTTGATCTTCTCCGAACACAACGTGCTGAAAGATCCGCCCTTCACCCGCATCGATCTGGTGAGTTGCCGCAACCTGCTGATCTATTTTCAGAATTCGGCCCAGGTGCGGGCGATTGCGTCCTTCCACTTTGCACTCAAGCTCGATGGCTTCCTGATGCTCGGCGCCAGCGAAGGGCTGGGCGAGCTGACCAACGAGTTCCGCACCGAAGACCGTCTGTGGAAAATCTTCGGCAAGATTCGCGAGAGTCGCCTGGTTAACGAATTACGCGCGCCGCTGGCCTACAACCCCGGCCGCAGCGTGGCGAGTCGGGCCGCTGGTTTCGGTGAGCTGCGCCTCGGCCGTATTTATGACACTCTGCTCGATCACTTTATCCCGACCGGTATTCTGGTCAATGACCGCAACGAGACGGTGCATATCTTCGGCGATGCCGGGCGTTATCTCAAACCGCCGGTCGGCCGCGTCACCACCGAAATCTTTGCCATGGTCGACGGCAATCTGCGGATCGCGCTGCTAACGGCTTTGCGCAGCGCCCAGCAGCAGAAAACGACCGTCAATTACAAGGGCGTACGCTTCCAGCGCGGCGATCTCAGCTGTGATCTGAATATCAGCGTCGAGCCCATGCTCGACAGCGGTGCCAGTGCCACGTATTTCATGATCCTGATCCAGGAACAGGTACGCCCCGAGATCGTGACGCCGGAGATCCGGCAGATATTCGAAATCGACAGCCAGAACGCCTCGCATCTGCGCGAACTGGAAAACGAGCTGCAGCAGACGCGCGAATCCCTGCAAAGCACGGTCGAAGAACTCGAAACCAGCAACGAGGAACTGCAGGCCGCCAACGAAGAACTGCTGGCTTCGAACGAGGAACTGCAGAGCACCAACGAAGAGTTGCATTCGGTCAATGAAGAGTTGTACAGCGTCAACGCCGAGCATGAGCTGAAGATCCAGGAACTGAACACCGTCAGTGCCAATCTCAACAATCTGATTCGCTCGACCGACCTGGCGACGCTGTTCATTGATACCAATCACATCATCCGGCTGTTTACGCCCAAGCTGGTCGAAATCTTCCCGGTCATGGCGCAAGACGTGGGCCGCGACATCCGACATTTCAAGACCATACATCCTGACAGCACGCTGTTTGCCGACATCGACACGGTGATAGCGCAGCATCATCCGATCGAAAAACAGGTGTCCTGGGGCGCCGATCGGACCTTCCTGCGGCGTATTTCGCCATATCAGGATGCCAACAAGCGGATCGCCGGACTGGTCTTGACTTACGTTGATATCAGTCAATACGATCGGGCCGAACGCGCGCTGCACCAATCGGAGAACCAGTTCCGCCTGTTGGCAGAAAACACCGGTGACTGGATTTTCATCCTTGATACCGAGGGCCGCTATCAGTACGTCTCGCCGGCCTGCGAGGAAATCTCGGGCTACACGCCGGAAGAGTTCGTTGCCGATCCGACCTTGATCGACGCTATCGTGCGCCCCGACTATCACGCTGCCTATGTTGCGCACAAGGAAGGCTTCTCGGGCACGGGAGAACATCGGCTGGATGTGGCGATCATTTGCCGCGATGGCAGCACCCGCTGGATCGAACATCATTGCCGGCCGATGTATGACGAGAAGGGCGTTTTTGTCGGCCGTTGTGGGTCGAATCGCGACATCACCGAGCGCAAGAACTCCGAAACGGAAATGCGCAAACTGTCGATGGCGGTCGAGCAAAGTCCACACAGCATCGTCATCACCAATACAAAGGCCGAGATCGGCTATGCCAACGACGCCTTCCTCAAGAGCAGTGGCTACACGCGGGAAGAAATCCTGGGCAGGAACCCGCGCCTATTGAAGTCCGGCCTGACGCCGCAGGAAACCTACGTTAGCCTGTGGGCTGCCCTGCGTGAAGGGCGGTCGTGGCAAGGCGAGTTTATCAACCGGCGCAAGAACGGCGAGATCTATACCGAATACGAGATCTTCGCGCCGATCCGCGAAGTGGACGGTTCGATCAGTCATTACCTGGCAATTAAGGAAGATGTGACGGAGAAAAAGCGCATTGGCGAAGAGCTCGATCGTCATCGCTTCCATCTCGAAGATGTGATTGCCGAACGTTCCGGACAAATATCCGCGCTGAACGTGCAGTTGCAGGATCGGGCCGAGGCGGCTGAGGCGGCCAATCACGCCAAGAGCAGTTTCCTGGCCAACATGAGCCACGAGATCCGCACTCCAATGAACGCCATCATTGGCCTGACGCATATCTTGCGGCGCAAGGTGGTGGAACCGGACCACGTCGACAAGCTGGACAAAATCGGTGTCGCTGCCGAACATTTGCTCGGCGTGATAAACGATATCCTCGATATCTCCAAGATCGAGGCCGACAAGCTGGTGCTCGAGAAGAGCAACTTCGAGGTCGATGCCTTGCTGACCAACATCACCGACATGATGAGCGATCGCATCCATGCCAAGCGCCTGGAACTGGTGATTGATGTCGTGCCAGGGCTGGGGGTCGTGAATGGCGATGCCACGCGTTTGGGGCAAGCCTTGCTCAACTACCTGGGCAATGCCGTCAAGTTTACCGAGCGCGGCAGCATCATCCTGCGCGCGAAAGTGCTTGAAACCACGGCGGACGACATTCTGGTCCGCTTCGAGGTCCAGGATACCGGTATCGGCATTGCCGCCGACCACCTGCCGCGTTTGTTCCAGCTCTTCGAGCAAGCCGACAATTCGATGACTCGGCGTTTCGGTGGCACCGGTCTCGGCCTCGCCATCAGCCGTCGTCTGGCGCTGCTCATGGATGGCGATGCCGGTGCCGAAAGTACGCCAAATGTGGGCAGCGTCTTCTGGATGACGGCGCGTCTTGGGCGCGTCCGCGCCGACGCATCGCACTACGTGATCCCACAACTGCAAGGCAAGCAGGCGCTGGTGATCGACGACACGCCGGCGACCCGACTGGTGCATTCGCAGTTGTTGCGCATGATGGGTATCGAGAGCCGGGCAGTCGCTTCGGGGTCCGAGGCGCTGGCGCTGATTTCGGCAGCCGATAACGATGGCAAACCCTTCGATTTGCTCCTGGTCGACATGTTGATGCCGGGCATGGATGGCTTTGAGACGCTGACCAGCTTGCGCCGCCTGGCCCTGAAAAAGCAGCCGAAGGCCTGGCTGGTGACATCCCTGGCCGATCCGGCGATCATCGAGGATGCACCCCGGATCGGCTTTGACGAGGTGTTACTCAAACCCTTGTCGGCACCTAAACTGCATGAGGTACTAAGTAAGCACCTGGGTGCCTTGCAGGTGGGCAACTGGGGCCAGGGCGGCAGCCGTGGTCTGCTGGCGGGGACCACGATCGAAGCCGTGTTGCGGCGTGACTATTCGGTGGTGCGCTTACTGTTGGCCGAAGATGATCTGGTCAACCAGGAGGTCACCAAAATCATTCTCGGTGAAATCGGCTGGCAGGTGGATATCGCCAACAATGGTGACGAAGCCGTCACCTTGTGCCAGGCGAATCGCTATGACCTGATCCTGATGGACATGCAGATGCCGGTCATGGACGGGCTTGAGGCGACACGTGTGATCCGGCGTCGGCCGGCTTACCAGAAGACCCCCATCCTGGCGATGACGGCCAATGCCTTCATCGAGGATCGCCAGGCGTGTCTGGCCGCCGGCATGAACGACTTCATTGTCAAACCGGTTGCGCCCGAGCGGCTTTACGCTGCCCTCTACCATTGGCTGCCACAGCCGGCAACCGCAAGCGCCGTACCGCCAGCACCGACTTTTCAGGCCCCGGCCGACGATGCCGACACCGCCCTGAGCCTGCCGGATATTCCCGAGCTGGACGTGGCCGTCGGTCTGCGCTCGCTGGGTGGCAAGCGTTCGCGCTACCGTGGCCTGCTCGACACCTTCATCGTCGAACATGGGGAAGCCGCCAATCTGATCCGGGCCGCGCTGCAGGCGGAAAATCTCGCCGAAGCGCACCGTCAGGCGCATAGCCTGAAAGGTGCGGCAGCGGTCATGGGCGCCTTGCAACTCGCCGTTGCGGCACAGATGGTGGAAATCAGTATCAATGATTTGCAGCAGAATGAATCGACACTGGCGGATCTGGCGCCCTTGCTGGATGTGCTTGAGCTAGATCTCGACACCTTGCTCGCCGGGCTAAAATCAGTCACGGAGAAAAGTGCCGCACGCTGAACATTGATGCCATACGACGGGTGAGCCCGGGAGAACCATGCAACCGACTGTTTTGATTGTTGATGACAATGCCGTGTTGCGGATGTCGATCGCCGCCGTACTGGAGGATTTCTTTCGCATCGTCGAGGCCGATTCCGGTGAGGCGGCGCTGGCGCTGCTGCAAACGCGGCCTGAGCCGATGCCCGATCTGGTGCTGATGGACATCGAGATGCATCAGCTCGATGGCTACGAAACCTGCCAGGCCATGCGCGCTGCCGGTTATGCCATACCGGTGATTTTTGTTTCCTCGCACGACACGCTGAATGAACGACTGCGCGCCTTCGATGCCGGTGGCGACGACTTCATCAGCAAGCCCTACGACGCCGAAGAGCTGGCGCGCAAGGCGCAACTGGCGGTCCAGCGCAAGCTGCATGCCGAAGGTCTGCAACAGGCGACTCAACAAATTCTGCACGAAGTGGGCGAGACCGGTGTGCTGCTCAGTTTCCTGCGTGAGGCGATTCGCGTTACCGACTACGCCGCACTGGCCTCGCTGTTGTTCAAGTCGGTGGGCGACTACGGCGTGCGCTGTTACGTGCAACTGCGCCACGAGCATGGCGTCGAAACCCTGGCACCATCGGATGCGCCGACGCAACTCGAGCTGTCGATTCTGGAGCGCGCCACTGCGCTCGATCACAAGTTTCGCCTCGGACGGCGAATGGTCATCAATTACCACTTCATCTCCTTGCTGATCGTCGATATGCCGGAGGATGTCGATCGGGCGCGCCGGCTGACGGATTACCTCGATGTCCTGGTCGAGTCGGCCGAGGCCGTGGCCGAAACGCTGGATGTCCGCCGTGAGTCGGCGATGCGCGCCGAAGCGCTGATGGTGGCGACCGGCGGCAGCTTCAGTGCCATCGAGAACCTGCGCGAAAGCTATCGCAAGCAGCAGTCGGATACCCGCGTGCTGCTCCAGGAATTGATCGACGAGGTCGAGCACACCTATGTGCACCTCGGGCTGACGGAAAGCCAGGAAGAAACCATCAGTTCGGCTCTGCGCCGTAACGCCGAACGCATTCTGAATCTGTTCGCCCAGAGCATCGAATTCGAACAGCAGTTCGCCACCGTGCTCGATGCCCTCAAGCCGCAAAGCAATGCCAATGCCGATGTCTGGCTTTGAGCCGGTTGCCGCTAAAAGGCGCTGACTCCGACGATCACCACCGCATAGCGCAAGCCTTTGCCCAGCGCCATCCACAGCGCGCTGGATAGCCAGGGCAGGCGTAGCCAGCCGGCGGCCGCGCACAGCGCATCGCCGATGACTGGCGTCCAGGCTAGAAGTAGCAGCAGCGTGCCATGGCGGTGCAAGGCGTCACGGTATTTCAGGTGCTTGAGCGAATCCGCCGTCTCGCCAGCACCGACTTTTTGCGGTAACAACCGCCCTGCGGCATAGGTGCTCATACCGCCCAGCGTATTGCCCGTGGTGGCGAGGATGAAGGCCATTGGCGTTTGCTCGGGATGCGCTAGAACCAACGCCACCAGTGCCGCTTCCGAGCCGCCGGGCAACAACGTGGCGGCGAGAAAACTGAGCAGGAACAGCCCGCCGAGACCAAATACGGCGCCTTCCGGGGCGATCAGAAAATCCAGCACGCGGTTCGCGACTTACAGGCTGGCAGCGATGTCGGCGGCGAGATGATCGACGGCGGCTTCGGTACTGGCCCAGGAGCACATGAAGCGCGCGACGCCGCCGATGAAGGTGTGGAAGCTCCAGCCCTTGGCGCGCAGCCGTACCATCGCCTCGGCCGGCAGATTGACGAATACGCCATTGGCCTGCGTCGGCATGAACTCAAGGCTCGGTAGCTTTTCCAGGTGTCGGGCCAGGCGCTGCGCCATCTGGTTGGCATGACCGGCGTGACGCAACCAGGTTTGGTTTTCCAGCATCGCCAGCCAGGGCGCCGAGAGGAAACGCATTTTCGAGGCGAGTTGCCCGGCTTGCTTGCAGCGCCAGGAAAACTCTTCGCCCAGCGCGCGATCAAAAAACACGATGGCTTCACCGATCGGCAAGCCCATTTTGGTGCCACCAAAACACAGCACATCAATACCGGCGCGCCAGGTGATGTCGGCCGGTGCCACGTCAAGGGCAGCGACGGCATTGGCAAAACGGGCGCCATCCATATGGGTGCGCAAGCCATGCTGCTTGGCCAGGCGCGTGATGGTGTTGATTTCGTCCGCAGAGTACAACGTGCCCATTTCGGTGGTCTGGGTCAGGGTCACGACCTTGGGTCGCGGGTAGTGCAGGTCGCGGCGGCGGGTGATCAGGTGCTCGACGCCGGCGGCATCGAGCTTGCCCTCCCGTTGCGGTGCCAACAGCAACTTGGCGCCGTTGGAAAAGAACTCAGGAGCGCCGCACTCATCGGTTTCGACGTGGGCCGATTCGGCACAGATCACACCCTGATACGACTGGCACATGGCGGCCAGCGCCAATGAATTGGCAGCGGTGCCGTTGAAGGAAAAATAGATGTCGCAATCGGTGGCGAACAGCTCGCGAATGTGGTCGCAGACCTCGCGCGTGGTGGCGTCTTCGCCGTAGGACGAGACGAAGCCGGCATTGGCGGCGTTGAACGCGGCGAGTGCTTCAGGGCACACGCCGGCGGTGTTGTCGCTGGCGAATTGAAGGAAGTAACCGGGGATGGCAGGCGTGGCGGGCATGGGCGCGAAGGTGTGTTGATGAAAGTGCTGCGATTTTGCCATGCCATAATCAGCCCGATATTCATGACCCGTTTTGAACCCCATGGCGCACCCCGATTACCTGGAAAAAATCCTGAATGCCCGTGTCTATGATGTGGCGATCGAAACCCCGCTCGAACTGGCGGCCAATCTCTCGACCCGCAGCGGTAACCGCATCTTTTT
Organism: Propionivibrio dicarboxylicus; assembly: GCA_945902805.1. GTDB lineage: Bacteria > Pseudomonadota > Gammaproteobacteria > Burkholderiales > Rhodocyclaceae > CAMDMZ01. The sequence continues at coordinate 100,829 of CAMDMZ010000012.1, forward strand.
CAAGCGTGAGGATATGCAACCGGTGTTCAGCTTCAAGCTGCGCGGTGCCTACAACAAGATCGCTCACCTGACCCCGGCGCAACGCAAAGTCGGCGTGATTTGCGCCTCGGCCGGTAATCATGCCCAGGGCGTGGCGCTATCGGCGCAAAAGCTGGGCATTCGCGCGGTGATCGTGATGCCGACCACCACGCCGGCGATCAAGATCGACGCCGTGAAGAAACGTGGTGGCGAAGTGGTGCTGGCCGGCGATGGCTACGATGCCGCCTATATCCATGCGTTGGAGCTCGAGAAGCAGGAGAAGCTTACTTTCGTTCATCCCTTTGATGACCCGGATGTCATCGCCGGACAAGGCACCATCGGCATGGAAATCCTGCGCCAGCATCCGGATCCGATTGACGCGGTGTTCTGTTGCGTCGGCGGCGGCGGGCTGATCGCCGGCGTCGCAGCCTATATCAAGCGCCTGCGACCGCACACCAAAGTGATCGGCGTCGAGGCCATGGATGCCGATGCCATGGATCGCTCACTCAAGGCCGGCAAGCGTGTGCGACTTGAATCGGTCGGCTTGTTCGCCGACGGCGCGGCGGTGAAATATGTCGGCCAGGAAACCTTCCGTCTGGCGAAGGAGTATGTCGATGAAATGGTGCTCGTCGATACCGATGCCATCTGCGCCGCGATCAAGGATGTGTTCGAAGATACGCGCTCGATTCTCGAGCCAGCGGGCGCCTTGGCGGTGGCCGGCGCCAAGGAATGGGCGAGTCGAAACAAGCTGCACGGCAAGACGCTGGTGGCCGTGGCGTCGGGCGCCAACATGAATTTTGATCGCCTGCGGTTCGTCGCCGAGCGCGCCGAAGTGGGCGAGCAGCGCGAAGCGATCTTTGCCGTGACGCTGCCGGAACAGCCGGGCAGCTACAAGAAATTTGTCAGCCTAATCGGCAATCGCAATATCACCGAGTTCAACTACCGCTTCCACGATGCCGGCGAGGCGCATGTCTTCGTCGGCCTGCAGGTCGCCAACCGGACCGAGTCGACCAAGCTGGCTGACCAGTTGCGCAAACATGGTTATGCCATGCTCGATCTGACCGACGACGAAATGGGCAAATTGCATATTCGCCATTTGGTGGGCGGTCATTCGTCGCAAGTGAAAAACGAGTTGCTCTACCGCTTTGAGTTTCCCGAACGCCCCGGCGCCCTGATGAATTTCCTCGACAAAATGAGCGCCGGCTGGAATATCTCCTTGTTTCATTATCGCAATCATGGCGCTGACACCGGTCGTGTTCTGGTCGGGATGCAAGTGCCGCCCAAAGAGATGAAGGATTTTCGTACCTTCCTCAAAAATCTCGGCTACCGCTTCTGGGACGAGTCGAAAAACCCGGCGTACCGCTTGTTCCTGGGCTGAAGGCCATGCCACTCGTGCGCCACTTGAGTCACAAGACCTGGGTGCTCGCGCTGGTGGCGGCCTTGTTCGCGGCGACGGTGGCGGAGGGCTTGTATCGCAGCGGCGTTGCGATGCGTGTGGAGAATCTCTACACCGACATCTGGCACCGGATTGCCGGACAGCGTTACCAGCCGCAACACACGGCCCTGGTGATGATCGATGATCCGACGCTCAATCAGCGTCCCGATGAACCGCTGGCGTTCTGGACGCCCCATTTTGCGCAGGCCGTGAGCGTGCTGCGCGCGGTGGGCGTCAAGCTGGTAACGATCGATTTCATTTTCAGCGGTAGCCCGGAGCGCTGGATTGACAAGCTCGGCCTGATGAACCGCGATGCCTCGCGCAACTATGACCAGCGTTTTCGCGAGGAGATCAATCTTGGCAGCGTCTTGCTTGCTGGTTTCAAGGTGGAAAGCGGCGATACGGTGGATGACTTCGCTCTCCCCAGCCCCGACTACCTGTTGGCCCTGCCGGATCTTGATCTTGTTCGTTCCATCGGTCTCGCCAATTTGAATTCGGATACCGATGGCGCGGTGCGGCACTTTCATCTACAAGAGGTGGATAACGATTTTGTGCGCCAGGAAGGATTGCCCATTCTGACCCTGGGCGGACTAGCGGCGGTGACGGCGACCGGTCAGGATATCAAAGCCGGTCGCTGGTCGTTTGGCGGGCGCCAACTGAATGGCAGCCAGATGATGTCGATAGCGTTTCCCGGCCCACCGGGCACGTTCAAGGCGCTGTCTTTTGGCAAACTGCTGCAACCGAATGCTGAGTCGAATCCGGAGGTGAAGGCTCTGGCCGGCAAGGTCGTGTTGATCGGCGCCGGTTACGCTGGCATGAACGATGTGCATCCGACACCGTATTCGACCAGCTTGGCCGGAGCCAACCAGTTGATGTCCGGCCCGGAAATTCAGGCGGGCATTATCGAAACCCTGCTCGCGGGGCGCTTCCTAGACGAGTTGCCCGCCGTTGCCCGCTTGCTTGGTTTTTGTTCCTTGTTGGCCGTGGTGGCGATGCTGGGGATGCGCTTTTCGGCCTGGCGCGCGGTGGCGTTTGTCGTGCTGGCGACCCAGCTTGCGGCGTGGGCGGCTTATCTGCTGTTCAAGCAGGGCATACTTTTCCCGCTGGCCCACCTGCAACTGGGCATGGTGCTGGTCCTGATCAGCCAGTCATTGTTGCGTCTGACGCACGAGGAAAAGGAGCGCGAGCGCATCGGCCAGATGTTCGGCCGCTATGTCTCGCCGCACGTGATGTCGGCGATCCTGGCGTCGCCGACTCTGCCCGAACTGGGCGGCCAGGCGCGGAATGTCACGGTGCTGTTTTCCGACATTCGCAACTTCACCACCTTGTCGGAAATGCTCAGTGCGCGCGAGGTCGTCGAATTGCTCAACACTTACTTTGAACGTGCCTGTGCCGTGCTGCTGGCGCAGGGCGCGACGATCGACAAGTTCATCGGCGATGCCATCATGGCCGAATTTGGCGCACCGCTGGAGCAGCCCGACCACGCCCTGCGCGCCGTGCGGGCAGCGATCGCCCTGCGTGCCGTGGCCATCGATTTTCGTCACTGGATGGAGCAGCGTTTTGCCGGGCGTGATCTGCCCGAGTTTGATATTGGCGTCGGCCTCCATAGCGGCGAGGCGATCATGGGCAATATCGGTTCATCGACGCGCATGGAATACACCGCGATCGGCGATACCGTGAATGTGGCCTCGCGCCTGGAGGGCCTGACCAAGACGGTGCATTGTGCGATTCTGGCCTCACTTGAGACAGTGCGGCAGGCCGGTCCCGGCGTGCAAGTCGGTACCCGTTACTCGTTGGCCGTCAAGGGCCGCCATCAGGAAGTGGAGGCGACCGACATCCTGGGGCTGGCAGATTCCTGATCCCAATTTTGGTCTACTTTAGGTCGCGGCGTAGAATGCGCATCCCTGACAAATCGACCGCTTGTGCGGTTTGAGGTTCACACATTATGAGTATCAGCCCCATTGCCGACATCGTTGCCGACATGCGCGCCGGCCGCATGGTCATCCTGGTTGACGAAGAGGATCGCGAGAATGAAGGTGATCTGGTCCTGGCCGCCGAACATGTGACGCCCGAGGCGATCAATTTCATGGCCAAATGGGGCCGTGGCCTGATCTGCCTGACGCTCACCGAGCAGCGTTGTCGCCAGTTAGAACTGCCGCTGATGGTGCGCGAGAACAAGGCGCAGCACGGCACCGCCTTTACCCTGTCGATTGAAGCGGCCGAGGGCGTGACCACTGGTATTTCTGCTCACGACCGCTCGCGCACCGTGCAGGCGGCCGTTGCCCGTCATGCCACTGCGGCCGACATCGTTCAGCCGGGGCATATCTTCCCGCTCATGGCGCAGAACGGCGGCGTGCTGGTGCGCGCCGGTCACACCGAAGCCGGCTGCGATCTGTCGCGCCTGGCGGGGCTCGAACCGGCCGGGGTGATCTGCGAGATCCTCAAAGACGACGGCACCATGGCACGCCTGCCGGACCTGCTGATATTCGCCGCTGAACACGATTTGAAGATTGGCACCATTCGCGATCTGATCCAGTACCGTTCGGAAAACGAAAAGCTGATCGACTGCGTTGCCGACCGCGAAATCACCGGCCGTTTTGGCAGCTTCCGCTTGCGCGCCTTTGCCGATCAAACCAGCGGCGAGTTGCATCTTGCGCTGTCTTCCGGCGAAATCCAGGCCGATACCGAAACCCTGGTGCGCGTGCACGATTCCGCCAATATCCTCGACTTTCTTGATAGTCAGGCGCCCGGCCACAGTGTCAGTCTGGAGCAGGCGATGGCGGCGATTGTGCAGCAGGCGCCGGGCGTTGTCGTGCTTCTACATCGCAAGGAAAACAGCGCCGACTTGCTGGCCGCGCTGAATGCAACGGCGCCGCGCCAAACCAGGTGGGATCCGCGCCTGTATGGCATTGGCGCACAAATTCTGCGCGAACTGGGGGTGGGCAAGATGCGCCTGCTCGGCTCGGCGCGCAAGATGCCCAGTATGGCCGGCTTCGGCCTTGAAATCACCGGCTACGCCCAGCCGTAACGAGAGGACAACACGATGAGCATCCGCGAACTCGAACCCAATTTCGCCGCCGGTACGCTGCGCGTCGGCATCGTCATGGCCCGATTTAACCGTGAGATCGGCGAAGGTCTGCTTTCCGGTTGCAAGGCCGAACTGACCAAGCTTGGCGTGGCTGACGAAAACGTCACGCTGGCCACCGTGCCCGGCGCACTGGAAATCCCGTTGGTACTGCAAACCATGGCGCAAAGCGGCAAATTTGATGCACTGGTCGCACTCGGCGCCGTGATTCGCGGCGAGACCTATCACTTTGAAATCGTCTCGAATGAGTCGGCACGTGGCGTCACCGATGTGCAGCTCAACACCGGCATCCCGATCGCCAACGGTGTATTGACCACCGAAAACGACGATCAGGCGCTGGTGCGTATGGTGCAAAAAGGTGGCGAAGCGGCTCAGGCGGCGGTCGAGATGGCGAACTTGTTGAAAGCGGTCAAGTAAGTGGCATCAAACAAATCACCGCGTCGGCGCACACGCGAGTTTCTCATCCAGGGCCTGTATCAGGCTCAGGTCGGCGGCCAGGACGCGGCGGCGATTCAGGTCCAAGCGGAGGGCGTGCAGGGCTTCGACAAGGTGGATCGTGAGATGTACGACGCCTTGCTGAGCGATACGCTGGCCAACCGCGAGGCGCTGGTGGCGGATCTTTCGGTGTATATCGATCGGCCATGGCACGAGGTCTCGCCGATCGAGCGCAGCATCCTGTTGCTCGGTGCCTGCGAGTTAAAGCTGCACCTCGAAACACCCTACCGCGTCATCATCAACGAAGCCATCGAGCTGGCGAAAATCTACGGCGGCACCGACGGCCACAAGTTCGTTAATGGCGTGCTCGACAAGTTGGCGGCGGTACTGCGCGCGACGGAGTTGGGCCGGGCCTGAGCCTTGCCTTCCGAGTTCGAACTGATCGAGCGCTGCTTCAAACGGCGCACTCACCACACGCTGCTAGGTATCGGTGACGATGGCGCCTTGATCGTGCCGACTGCCGGGCACGAGTTGGTGGTTTCTACCGATCTGCTGGTCGAAGGCACGCATTTTTTCCCTGACGTTGATCCCGAAGATCTGGGCTGGAAGACACTCGCCGTCAATGTCTCCGACATGGCGGCGATGGGCGCCCAGCCACGCTGGGCCACACTCGGTATCGCCGTGTCACCAGAACCGACTTTTTCATGGCTGGACGATTTCGCTCGTGGCTTCTTTGCCTGTGCTGACGAGTTCGGCGTCGATCTGATCGGCGGCGACACGACGCGCGGGCCGCGCTGTTTTGCCGTGACCATCATGGGAGAAGTGCCGGCCGGTCAGGCGCTGCGGCGTTCAGGCGCGCAGCTGGGCGATGAGATCTGGGTGTCCGGTTTCCCCGGCCGCGCGGCACGCGGGCTGGCGCATCTGCAAGACAGAGCGCCGCTTGGCGATCAGCAACTTGCCGATTGCCTGGCCGCCCTGCATCGCCCGCAACCACGGGTCGCACTTGGTTTGGCCTTGCGCGGCATCGCCCACGCCGCGATTGATGTTTCCGACGGCCTGCTCGCCGATTTGGGCCATATCCTTGAGGAATCCGGCGTTAGTGCCACGCTGGATAGCCTGCCGCAGAACGTCGACAACGCCTACCTTGCGGGTGGTGACGACTACGAACTGGTGTTTTCTGCTCCCGCTACGCGATCCGCCGACATCGCCGCACTTGCCGAGCAATTGCAGTTGCCACTGACCCGCATTGGGCGCATCGAAGCGGGTCTGCCGGGCAGCTTGCGCGTCATCGATTCAGCGGGGCAAGACATGACACCCGCCAAGCGCGGCTTCGATCATTTCCGTTAGAGTGCGGCCATGGCCAAGACCTCAGCCCCACCGTTCAAATTTCTCTTTCATCATCCGGCGCATCTGCTGGCCTGCGGCTTCGGTTCGGGTCTTGCCCCATTCGCGCCAGGCACCTTCGGTACGGCGTTCGCCTGGCTGACTTTCCCGTTGCTACAGAGCTATCTTGGCAGCGATCCTGGCATTGGCATCTTCCTTGTGCTCGCTTTCGTCATTGGCGTTTCCGCCTGCCAGATCACCGGGCGGTCGCTCGGCGTGATCGATCACGGCAGCATCGTCTGGGATGAAATCGTGCCTTTCTGGACGGTTCTGCTGTTCACCCCGGACACGTTTCTGTGGCAAGCCGCTGCATTTGCCGCCTTCCGTTTCTACGACATTGTCAAACCCTACCCGGCCAGTTACTTCGATCAGCAGGTGAAGAACGGTTTCGGCGTGATGATGGACGATGTAGTGGCGGCTGCGTATTCGGTCCTGACGCTGGCGGTGATCAAGGCTGCTGTACTGGACCCGCTGCTGGGCTGAGATGGACGTCGAGCTGATCACCTTATCGGAAGCAATCGCCGCGTCGTGTCGTCAGCGCCGACTTTTGATCGCCACCGCCGAATCCTGCACCGGTGGTTGGGCAGCGCAAGTGATCACTCACACGGCGGGTAGTTCGGCCTGGTTTGAGCGCGGCTTTGTCACCTACAGCAACGAAGCCAAGGTGGAGATGCTCGGCGTTCGGCCGCAAACCCTCGAAATTTTCGGTGCGGTGAGCCTGGAAACGGCAGGTGAAATGGCGGCTGGCGCACTGAACAACTCCAGAGCCATGATTTCATTGGCAATTACTGGAATCGCCGGTCCGACCGGTGGCTCACCTGGTAAGCCAGTAGGGACCGTATGCTTCGCCTGGTGCATGAAAGACCATGCGCCGTCTTGCCAGCACCGACTTTTTGCGGGTGATCGTGAAGCGATCCGCCATCAGGCGGTGATCTACGCACTCACTGGTTTGGTAGCGCTGGCAAATAGCGTGCCATAATCGAATCAACTTTTTGGAAGGATGAACATGGACGAGAACAAGGCAAAAGCCCTGCAGGCCGCGCTGGCCCAGATTGAAAAGCAGTTCGGCAAAGGCTCCATCATGAAGATGGGCGAAGGCAATGTCGCCGACGACATTATTCCGGTATCGACCGGCTCATTGGGTCTCGACATTGCGCTGGGTATCGGTGGTTTGCCGCGTGGCCGTGTGGTGGAAATATATGGTCCGGAATCCTCGGGTAAGACCACGCTGTGTTTGCACATCGTTGCCGAAATCCAGAAGGCTGGCGGTGTCGCCGCCTACATCGACGCGGAAAACGCACTCGATCCGGGTTACGCCGCCAAGCTCGGCGTGAATGTTCCGGACTTGCTCATCTCGCAACCGGATACCGGCGAACAGGGACTGGAAATCACCGACATGCTGGTGCGCTCGGGCGGCGTCGATCTGATTGTTATCGACTCGGTGGCCGCACTGACGCCGAGGGCGGAAATCGAAGGCGAGATGGGCGACCAGTTGCCCGGTTTGCAA
>CAMDMZ010000013.1 GCA_945902805.1 Propionivibrio dicarboxylicus
GACGAAATCGGGGAACGATAGCGAGACATAAAGCTTGCCGTCACGGACTGTCCATTGGGTCATCCCCACCGCTGAATCATGTGCCAGGAAGAGATCCAATTCTTCTTGAGAGAGTTTCGGTAACACCAGAATCTCCGGAGGTTGGTTAATCGTCATGGGTCGGATGATCGTCCTCGGATCGGATACCGACGGGAGTCAATGCTATCAGCGGCACAGAGTTCAGGGAATACGCTGGCATCATCCCGTACGAGGGCTGTCGGCCATGACCGGCCCCTCAGAATTTTCTTCGATTGCGGCCATTGGTCTGCATACTTACTCGAAATCGATTGTTGCCAGGCGGCTACGGTCACCCGAGCATCAGCTGGTGCGGGCCACATCGCGGGCCGCATCGGCCGCTGCGATACCGTCAAGATCATCCCAATAGGGGACGGGACCAAACCGCCGCAGCATGTGTTCGATGAATATCCTGGTCTTTTTCGGCATCAGGCGCCGGCTTGGGTAAACCGCATTGATGGGATAGGCGGGCGGTATATAGGTGGGCAGCAGCCGAACGAGCCTACCTTCGTGCAGATCCTTCCATACATCCCACAGCGGACGCAGCGCCAGACCCAGATCGGCGAAGATTGCCTCGCGCAGGGCATCGCAATTATTGGTTTCGAGGTTGCCGCTGACCTTTACGTTCACATCCTCTCCGTTCGGGCCTGTGAATTCCCAATGGTCCTTGCCAGCAAACAGCAGGGCATTGTGCCCGGTTAGCTCCAGCGGCGTACGCGGCGCACCGAATCGGACAAGATATGAAGGCGTGGCGACGACCACCCGACGGTCCAGACCGATCGACTTGGCGACGAGGCTCGAATCCTTCAACTCACCGATGCGTACCGCCAGGTCGTAACCTTGGTCGATGATATCCACGAGACTGTCTGAGAGGTGCAGGGTGAGCTTGATTGCCGGATAGCGCGCCAAAAACTCCGCCACTAGCGGTGCAACATGCAAGCGACCAAACGCGGAAGGTACAGTGACCTTGAGGTTGCCCTTGGGCTCCTTGCTGCCACGCGTCACGAGTTCCTCACCCTCCTCCAGTTCGGCGAGGATACGCACGCAGTACTCGTAGTACTCCGCCCCCTGTTCGGTCAGGCTGAGCTGGCGCGTAGAGCGATTGAGCAGGCGCACCCCAAGCTGCTCCTCCAGACGTTGCAGTCGCTTGCTCGCCACCGCGAGCGAGATGCCGAGCTCACGCCCCGCCGCGCTGAGACTCCCTCCCTTTACCGCCTGGGTAAACACCATCAGGTCGGAGATACTCTCTATCAACATATTCTCAACATTTCAGAGATTCTCTATCAGTCACGAAGCGGATTATCAATCAGTTGAAGATAATAGAAAATATGGCTCGTTGAAGCAAGCCGCGTCGGCGATCAGCGCCCAACCAAGGAGCCCACCATGACCCAACTAAGCCGTGTTTTTCTTTATGCCGAGTTCCAAGTGTCCGTGCCTTTCAGCGAGGGCGTTTGGCGGGAGGCCAATCCCGCCATGCATACCGTGCCGGGGCTGCGCAGCAAAACGTGGTTGAGTGGCATCAACACAAACTCCGTCGGTGGGTTCTACGAGTTCGATTCCGTGCAGAACGCCCGGGCCTATGCCACAGGTATGCTTTCCGACTTCGCCAAGGCCGCGAATGCCAGCCTCACTGTCAAGTTGTTCGATGGCGACGTGGTGGCAGAGGCGAGCAAGGGCATGGGTTCGCCCTACTTTGCTAACTAACTGCTGCCTCGGTTGAAATGGGCAACAAAAAAATAATATGACTTTTGCCATGAAAGAAGAAATCAGCGCATCTAATCAGCCTGTCGAACTAATACCCGGAACACTTGCGGGGATTATTGACTGGCAGATCCTCGACCAGATCTGGCATGTCATCCAGCATTCAGGTGATTCAAGTTGGCATGTTTTAAATAATGATGCATCGCTACCGGGTTATAGCCGAGCCAATGTCGTCGATACCAGTACTGGCCTCGCTTCTTCTCTGAATGCCCTCCACGACTACCTTCGACAGTCACATCCGCACAACTACTGCGGACTTGTTTTCACCGACTCATTCACAGACCCAACACTAATCCGTATCTTCGACCCGAAATTCATTACCTCGATGTGCAACATCTATGGCAATGCGCCAGCCCCAAGCTGGGTCATCTCGACCATGGATGCGGCACAGCTTGCCGCCCGTGATAAGGTTTCGTCAAAACTGCCAAATCATCGTTTAGGGAAACAGCTGCCCGCCGTCCCAAAGCATCCGCAGGTCGCCGATTCGCTTGATGCCAGAAGCATGGGGTGCCCGCTCCCGCTACTGCATACGGCCCGCTCGCTTCGCCGATTGGCAGTCGGAGAAATACTCGAAGTCGTTACTATCGATCCGGGCGCGGTCAACGATATTGAAGTTTTATGTAAAAGCACAGGCGCAAAGCTTCTGGCCTTAGCCGAAGGGGAATACGGTTATTCGTACTATGTCGAGCGTGGTCTGGACAAGAAATCTTCGGGTTTAGCGCTAGCGCCGCCAATCGATTAAGCTAAACATTGAGCGGCCGCTTTACATGTCAGGCTACTTCCGTTTCAGGCTTGATACGGCTTCAGAGGCGCTCCGCGTGTGGGCCATGCCTCGCTTCACCGGCGAAGCCCAGCAGTATGGGGACGTGCCGGAGGCCCGCGCGCGAGCCGAGAATTACATCAGAACTACGCGTTTCGAAACGGGCGGGGTGCCTCTTAAGCTCGACAGTGCGCTCCGTCTGGCTGAGTCCCTCTTCACAGACCAACGCCAGGACCCGCAAACTGACGAGATCGCAGCCCCGCAGCTTGCTGTCGATGGCAAGGTCGCGGACCGCATGGGCATTTTGGAGGTAAATGCGGATGGCCCAGATGTCCTTGGGCTTAAGGGGTGGCTTCTGGCCGACGAGCTTTCCTTTGTTCCAGGCTTCGCGTTTTTGATGGTCTCCACCTTTGACTCCTTGGTTATTGATCGGAGTCATATTTTTCGACCATATCGCCAAGCCAATCGATCCCGACAAACTGTCTGAGACGTTGCTGAAATGGCTGCCCATACCTCGATCCTGATCATTAGATATCGACGAGGCGCCGATGTGGTCGTTCATTGCGGGATCTCGATATGAAAGCATACGCCGCCCCCTGGCTGACTTTCACAGGTGATGCTACCACCCATGCGATGGGTGATCAGGTTATAGACAAGATGCATCCCTAGCCCCATCCCGTTCTGGAGATCAGTGGTGAAGAAGGGATCGAAGACGCGGGCCAGCGTTTCCGGTGGCATCCCCGCGCCATCATCCCGGTAATCGACCCACAATCTTTTGGCATCTCGGGCGATGCGGATGTCGATGACACCCCGGTTCTGCCCTTTGAAGCCATGCCTTAGCGAGTTGCCGATCAGGTTAATGAAGACAGTGGCCCAGTCACCCGCATTGCTCTCGATTTCCAGACCGGCAGTGCAATCAATCTGCACGGTGACCCGATCAGTATGCAGGCGGTCGCCGAGGCTACGGATCACGTCATCGAGACAGTCCTGCAAACGAACCGTGCATGTTTCTAATGACTTGCCTTGCACCGCGACTTGGCTGAATGAGTCGATCAAGTGCCCGATGCGTTGAAGGTTCTGGCGGATCAAATCGGTACTCGATCCGGCTACGTCCAGGTATTGCCTCAGGTCTGACTGAGTCATGCTGTGGGCGGCAAACTGTTTGGCAAGATCTCTGGACTGATCGTACAGGATGCCTGCGGCGAGGAGCCCGACACCAAGCGGGGTATTGATCTCATGTGCCACACCTGCCACCAGGATACCCAGCGAGGCCATCTTTTCCGCTTCGACGAGCTTCTTCTGTGTTTCCTTTAACTGAACATTGGTCGCCTGTAGCTTGAGATTGACTTGGGTAAGTTCGACTTGTGCCTGAGCGTAATCACGATTCAGATCCAGCACGGTGGTATTAAGACGCTCGAGACCTGCGATGTCGTATTCCGCTAGCAACCGCAAGTTTTTTCCTTCGCGCCATATTCGGGCGTGCAGCGTGCGTGTTTGTCCGGCGTAATCGCCAATGGTCAGTAGCCCGAGATGCACCAGTCCATCAGTGCTAGGCTGAGTACGCACAAGCGTGATGAAATCCGGCTGGATGAAGAAACGGTCGACGCGCGTATCCGCCGGTGAAGTGCCGGCGAAATTAGTCAGGCGTAGGAATCCGGCATTCGCATCGACTAATGCGCCGTGCTCATCCAGTGTTGCCGTAGCGATGCTGAGCAGCGGTTCCAGGTTGATCGGGGCACCGCTCATGGGCCGTCATGCTTGCCAATGATGCGATGGGCGGAATCCACCGCTGCCTGTGCGTCGGCGCCTGAGGCATCGGCGCCCACGGCTTCAACCAGCTGGGTGAAGCGGTTGATGGCGAGGCCGCCGACAATGATGGCCGGCCGGGCATGGCCGAGACACTCGACCAGTTCAGCGATCACCGCTTTCACAACCCGAAACTGCTGCGGAAAGGACACCGATAGACCCACTAGGTCGGGCTTCCAATCGGCTACTTGCTGCACCAGTGCTCGTGTCGGCACATTGGCGCCGAGATACTGAACGTCCCAACCGCTGAGCAGAAAGGCGTCGGCCACCATGCGCAAGCCGACGGCATGATTGTTACCTTCTACGCAGGCCAGCAGCACCCGCTTGTCGATGGGTGAAATGGGGGGCGAACGCAGCAGGGCGACTGTCATCACCGACTGCACGATGGCCGTCGCCATGTGTTCTTGCGCCACGGTGATTTGGTTGTTCTGCCATTTGTCTCCGATGTTGTAGAGCGCAGGTTGGATGACATGCAACTCGACTTCGATCAGGCTGCGGCCTTCGTCAAGGCATTCGCTTACGATGGAGAGGGCGTCTCGCTGGTTGCCGACGAGAAGCGCCATCTCGAAGCGTGGCGCCTCCGGCCATGCTTCGGGCGGCGTAGGCAGAACCGGTGGCGCGTTGTACGATTCGACAAACTTGATCCGTGCCGCTTGAAGTGCCGCGACCACGACTGTGCCTTCGGCGGAGGCCATGGCTGCACCAAAATACTCGGCCAACCAGTCGAGTGACTGCGCTAGATGCTCGGCGGGGATGTCGCGCGCGGTCAGTACGCTGCCCAACCAGCGCAGGTAGTCGACCATGGGTTGCAGTAGGCCGAACTCCAGTACCGGCCGCAGGAATTCAAGATGAAAGGCTAGGTCCTCGCGGCAAGCGTCCTGACCACGCGGGCCAAAGCGTTCATAGATGGAACCATGCGTCGCGTAGAAACGAGCGGTCACGGTATTGATCGCCTCGGTCTGCACGCTCTGGAAGTGCAGCAGTCCGTTCGCGTCCAGAGTTTTCAGATCCTTATTCAAAGCCTGTTCCTGTATCAATTGGAAAACACTTCAAAAACCCGAATTTCAGTGCTCCCCGGCACCAGCTTAAGGCCTTTTGGAATGCCCTCATGTGATGCCTGATACTGATGTCCTTGATGCCATTTGTGATAGCTCTCTTCGTCCTGCCAGCGTGTTACCAACCAAATCTCTGCAGGTTCGCCCATCGGGTTCATGACTTCCATGCCCAGAAAACCCGGGGCATCATCGACCAGATGTGGTCGTTGCTGAAAGGCAGCTCGAACCTCATCGGCCATGTTGTTTGCAACCGTGAAGCGGCTCAAGACGACAATCGCACCGGGATGCAATGAACCTGCTACGCGTCCTTTCATTACCCCCTCCCTCCCTCTTGGCCTGCCTAAAACCTATCGTCCGAACCATTTTCTGGAGCCAAGATATCACTAAAGTAATATGCCTGGTACTGAATTCCTCAATCACGTTGATCCGAGGAGAGTCACTCTGGTGCTCTGTAATTGGCAACACGGTGTCGTCAATGTCGCCTGTCGCGATTTCCCGAGAGGCGAAAATTTGATCAATTGCGAAAGCTCAGATGGAACCAATCATTGGATTCAGTATGTCGGTTCGAGGCTGACACCTGTGCGCAGAGCACTCTACCCCCAATGTCGAGTGCCGCCGTTCAGGCGAAAGTATCATTGACGCATAGCGCACGGCAGCATTTCATTCTCGAGGGCTCCCAGCCAAGGTCGGCTTCCATTTTCCCCGATTGTCTGCAATGGGTCGGATCCGGCTGGAACCTGAAGTGCCAAGCGGTGATTGGCCGTCCTCAGCGACTGAACGGCAGGTGATAGGTGATCAACACATTGCAGCCGCCCGCCGGGCACACGCTGAACGGCTCCAAAGGCTGACGAGCACTCACAGGCCGTCCGGTAGGTTTCAGTAAAACGGTTCTGGATGACCGCTCAAGAGGAAAAGCTATCGGACAGCCTGCTGTCGCTCATAGCGCCGGCTTTTCCAGCGACTTCAACAAGGTTTCGTAAAGCTTGTCAGGATCGACCGGCTTGGTGATATGGTCGTTCATGCCGGCATCAAGGCAGGCTTGCCGATCCTCATCGAAGGCATTCGCCGTCATGGCAAGAATGGGCGTGATCTGGTTCTGCGAGTCGCTGCGGATGGCCTGGGTGGCCTCGATCCCGTTCATGACCGGCATCTGCATGTCCATCAGGATCAGGGCGTAGGTGTTGTGCTTGGCCAGTGCCAGCGCTTGCTGACCATCCTCGGCTACATCGACCACCAGTCCAACATCCTCCAGCAGTCCGCGTGAGACTTCCTGACTGACGGGTTCATCTTCCGCCAGTAGGATGCGTGTACCGGCGTACTCGGCATGCAAACGTTGTTCAGCGGTGAGGGCAGTAATAGTCGGCGCTGGCGGGACGGCACTCTGTTCCCGCTTCTTGAGGGGAATAACGAACCAGAAGGTGCTGCCGTGTCCCGGCGTGCTGTCGACACCGATCTCGCCTCCCATCAACTGCACCAGGCGCTTGCAGATAGCCAGTCCGAGCCCCGTGCCGCCGTACTTGCGGGTCATGCTGTTGTCGGCTTGTTGGAAGGACTGGAACAAACGTCCCTGCGCTTCCGGTTCGATGCCGATGCCAGTGTCGCTGACTTCGAATCGTGCCTCTACTTTGTCAGTCGTTTCTCCAACCGAACGGGCGCGCAGGATCACTTCACCTTGTTCAGTGAATTTGATGGCGTTACCGACGAGGTTAAAGAGGATCTGGCCTAGACGTAGCGGATCGCCACTGAGAGGCGCAATGGCGAGATCGGTAGGCAGGTCTACGGTCAGCTTGATCCCTTTCTCGGTGACTTTGTGGGCAAGGGTGTTGACAACGTGCTCTACGCTGTCAGCCAGTTGCAGGGGCACCTCTTCGAGAACCATCCGCTCGGCTTCGATCTTGGCGATGTCGAGAATGTCGTTGAGGACGGCGAGCAGGCGCTCGGCGGACAACTTCGCTTTGTCGAGTTGATCCAGACCTTTGGCATCCACCATGCGTCGCTTGGCCATGTCGATCATGCCCATGACGCCGTTCATAGGTGTTCTGAGTTCATGACTCATGTTGGCGAGGAAAGTACTCTTGGCACGGCTGGCGTTTTCGGCTTGGTCGCGGGCATTTTCGAGCTCCGCCATAGTGCGTTGTAGGATGACCAATTTCCACAGGTTGTCGCCAATCAATTGCAGTTGCAGCACATCGGTATTGTCGTAGGCTGTGGACTTGTTCCCAATGCCCATCACCATGCGCACCTGCGAGCCTTCCAGAACGGGCACGCCGACATGTCGTGTTAACGGAAAATGTCCTTCGGGATAGCCGGCGCGTCCTTCCATGTGTTGATAATCGTTATGAATGACCGGTTGCTTGAAACGCACCGTATCCGCCCAGATGCCGGCCTGAGCCACCGGGTAATGACTGTCGTGGGCCGCCGTGCAGTGATTCAGCGTAGTGGCGCTCCACGTGACCAGTTCGATGGTTTCCTGATCGTCGTTGATGTAGTGCAGATAAGCGACTTCGCTCTGGGTGAGGCGCTGGGCTTCCTCAAGGCCCAGTTGCAGCAGTTCGCGCTCGCGCAGATTGGCGGCGCTTTGCCCCAGCGTCAGCAGCGATTTGAAGCGGCTTTCGTTGAGCTTCAGCGCCTGATTGGCAGCTTCGGCAATCGAGAGCGCGTTGGTGCGCAGGGCAACCTCGACTGTCAATGCGTGCTGCGCCTCGGCCAATTTCTTATACGGATCCTCAATCGCCTCGATGACGATGGAGCGGTAGATCAAAAGGTAGGAAATCACCTTGTAAATGTGCCCCAGCACGTTATAGCCACCGGTCATGGTGGTGTAAAGCGTGAAGAAGAACTCCCCCATCCCCATGACACATACCGCGCCAAACAACAGGGGGACATTGAACGGCTGGGGCTGGCGCAACTTGTTCCAGAGCAGCAGCGCTGTGACGACATTGAGCGCGATGGACAGATATTCGAGGTTCTTCTTGAATGATGTCAGGCCCTGCCCCTCAATGAAGGTACGCGGCAGGGCTTCCTGATGAAATAGCACTAACCAGTTGATCAAGAGCGTCATACTGACCAGCGCCGCCATCAAGAGGTAGCGTGACCGGGTCGAAGCGAACGGTTGCCAGGGTCTGATGGCGACGACAAATAAGGCAATTGCAGACAACAGGCGCGAAGCGAGCCAATAGTTGAGCTGCTTCTCCGCATTGTTCGGTGTGTAGAAATCAGGCATGCCCTGATACGAAACGGTATGGAAGAAGTCCAGCCAGCCAATCGCAAAGAACATGCAGGCCAGCAGCGCGATGTTCCCTGGCAATAGGCGGCTATGCGAGTTCCAACCAACCGTAAAGACCATCATGGAAACGACGATGGACGCGATTTCAAACAGGGAATGCAGCGGCAGGTAACCACGAATACCACCCGCGTCAAACTGCGGCGGTGTCATCCAGGCAAGCAGTTGAATGAGCGCAAGCAACAGTAATAAGCCACCGACACGGCGCATCGGCTGGTGGTAGGAAGGGTGCAACTCAAACATCCCGGTCAAATTAGGAGATTGCATTTGCGATCTTCCAGCAACAATCTACGGTCACCCTAGTCCAAAAATAGGAAAACTCAGCCCAACCAATCCCTCGTAAGACACGAGGCGAGTAAAGTATGAAGCAAGCAGCTTTTTAGGGAAAGCTATTTCGAAAATGATAACGCTAAATGCTTTCTGGCGCCCCGGTACTTCCGCTTTAGGATTATGCCGGCCAGACAATCGACGAAATCATCGGACCGAACTGCGGAATAGCCTTCCCCAAAGAGTGCCAGAAATCGGTTTGCCAGCGAATAAGATATGCGCTGAAACTAGTCTCATCATGGAGAGGTAGGCTGTGCAACGCTTTCGTATGATTGGCCTCGTACTACTGTTTGTTGCGTTCTGCGCGAGTGCCGGGGAGCCGGCATTGGTGATTAGCACCAACAATACTCCGCTCGACAGAAAGGCGCTGGAACTCTTGTCACGCGAGGCGTTCCATCGTGCCGGCCTCGAGTTCAAGCTGGTCAGCAATCCCTCGGAGCGCTCGCTGTTCATGGCCAACCACGGTGAAGTGGATGGCGAAGGTCTGCGGATTTCCGGACTGGGCAGCCAGTACCCCAACCTGATTCAAGTCCCCGAGCGCTTTATCGGTATCAGTTTCGTGGCGTTTTCAAAGGATGCGATGATCACCCTTGATCAGAGTTGGGAAAGCCTGAAACCGTATCGCGTTGCCTTCATTACCGGCTGGAAAATGTTCGAGGCGAATGCCTCTGGTGCCAAGAGCATCACCAAGGTCGACAAGCCAGAGCAGATGTTCAGGATGCTCGATGGCGGCAGGGTGGATTTGGCCCTATACACACGGGTAGATGGCATCACCCTGTTGCGTAGCCTGGGACTGTCGACCATCGCACCGATTTCCCCGTCCCTCAAAGATGTCGACATGTACCTCTACCTGAACAAGAAGCATGAGGCTTTGGCGCCGCGCATTGCCAAGGCCCTACGTGAAATGAAGGGGGATGGCACGTACAACAAGATCATGTTTGAGGTGTTGACAGAGTAAAGGAATCGTTTTGGTCCAGTCCACTTCGTCGAGAAATCCTTTCGAATTTCTCGGGATACACAGCAAGGTCACCCGACACCTGATCAAACGAGGTTTTCTGATTGGATTGATCGCCGCGATCCTGGTTTCTTTTGTTGAGGCATTTCTCAGTTATCGAGATCACCTCGAATCCCTCGACAACCAATACACATCGATCGGTAACTACGTTACTCCGCCGATGGTAAGCAGCCTGTGGTCGTTCAATACGGACCAGACCGAAACCCAACTCAAGGGTTTTGTCAGCATTCTGAATGTTTCCGCCGTCCGCCTGGATCAGGCGGGACAACCCGCACAGCATTACGGTATCCAGACTTCGGCGGAGACCTTCGAGCGTTCCTTTCCCCTGGTGCATATCGAAGATGGCAAACAACACCATCTGGGAACGCTGACGCTCATCAAGGACATGCGGCAAGAGCGCTTGTCCATGCTGCGCGAACTCGGCGTGAACTTTATCGGCAACACGCTGGTCATCGTCATTGTCATCCTGATCGTCTTGTATGCCTACCATTCGATGGTTCGGCGCCGACTGGAGCAGGTTGCCGCCGAGTTATCCGCTACGGACTCGGATGATTTGCGCAACTACGCTGACGCAGAGAAGAATTCGAAGCTCAGTAATGATGAAATCGATACTCTGGTAACTGCAATCGTCAAGCTGAAATCTGTCGGCGGGCGAGCGTTGCTGACCGTTGATATGCGCAACAAGGAACTCGAAAGACTGGTAGCCGAACTGGCAGAGTCCAAATCCCTATTGCAATCGGTTATCGATAATGCACCGGTACGGGTGTTTTGGAAGAATCGTGACCTCAAGTATCTCGGCTGTAATCCGGTTTTTGCCAAGGATGCTGGCAAACACGAGCCAGCGGAACTGATAGGCCACGACGATTATGAGATGGGCTGGGCCGAACAGGCGGATTTTTACCGCGCCGATGACCAGCGGGTCATGGCATCGGGTGTACCCCGACTGGGATATGAGGAACCGCAAACCACGCCTGACGGCCAGGTAATCTGGCTGCGCACCTCCAAAGTCCCGCTGAAAAGCAATGGCAACGAGGTGGTGGGCGTCCTGGGTTTGTACGAAGACATCACCGAACGCAAGCAGGCTGAAGAACGACTGCAGGAAAGTGAGTCACGCTTCCGGGAACTGGTCGAGAGCATTCCCGGCTTTACCTACCGGTGCAAACTCGACGAGAACTGGACTATGGACTATTTCAGCCCTGGTTTCACCGAGCTGACCGGCTATTCAATTGACGACTTCATCGCCAATAAAGTCCGCAGCTACGCCAGTATCATTCATCCGGAAGACTTGCTCGGGGTTGAACAGGCCGTGCGGGTGGGTGTCGACAATCATCGACCCTTTGAAATCGAATACCGTATCTTCGATGCGCAGAATCGAATGCTCTGGGTCGGTGAGCGCGGCTGCGGCCATTTCGATCAGGATGGCCAGCCCAGCTACCTGATCGGTGTCATCTTCGACATTTCCTCGCGCAAGAATAACGAGTTTGAGCTGGAGAGACATCGCCTTTACCTGCAGGAACTTGTTGAAGAACAAACCCTCGATCTGCGGGCAGCGAAAGAAACAGCGGAAACCGCAAACATCGCCAAGAGCGCCTTCCTCGCCAACATGTCGCATGAGATCCGTACACCGCTGAATGCCATCACTGGCATGGCCCACATCCTGCGCCGTTCGGGCCTAACCCCACAACAAACCGACAAGCTCGACAAGATCGAAAATGCCGGCAACCATCTGCTTGAGATCATTAACGCCGTGCTCGACCTCTCCAAGATCGAAGCCGGAAAATTCACCTTGGAAGAAATTCCCGTTCAGGTCGAGTCCCTGCTTGGCAACATCGCCTCGATGCTGGGCCAGAAAGCCCGAGCCAAGGGCATCACCTTCAAGACGGAAACCGTTGCTATACACCCTCACCTGTTGGGTGATCCCACGCGGTTGCAGCAGGCATTGCTCAACTATGCCGCCAACGCCATCAAGTTTACCGAAGCGGGCCATATCACCCTGCGCGTTAAAGAGGAAGCCGAAACCGAAGAGACTGTGACACTATGTTTCGAAGTGGAAGACACCGGAATCGGCATTGCTCCGGATAGCTTGACCAAACTCTTCGGAGCCTTCGAGCAGGCCGACAACTCCACCACGCGCCAATACGGAGGCACTGGCCTAGGGCTTGCGATTACCAGAAAAATCGCCGAACTGATGGGCGGAACTGCGGGAGCGGCTAGTACCGAGGGCAAGGGCAGTACCTTCTGGTTTTCAGCAACCCTCAGGAAGGCCGCACCGGGTACCAGAGAGACAGTCAAGACGGAGTGGAAAGAGGTAGAGCAGGCTATCCGCAACCATGCGGGGAAGAAAGTCTTGGTCGCGGAAGACGAGCCGGTCAACCGGGAGATTACCCAGATGCTGCTAGAGAGTGCCGGGCTCGTGGTCGATCTTGCCGAGAATGGACGGGCGGCTGTTGAGAAGGCAAGTGTCGGCCACTATGACCTTATCCTCATGGATATGCAGATGCCGCATATGGATGGCCTGGAGGCAACTCAACAGATTCGGCAACTCCCGAGTTATACGACAACGCCGATCCTGGCGATGACGGCAAATGCGTTTGCCGAGGACAAGGCACGTTGCTACAAAGCAGGAATGAACGACTTCATTGCCAAACCTGTTACGCCAGAGGTTCTTTATCAGACCCTACTTAGGTGGCTTGAAGAGCCGCCTGGCTGAGTCACCATAGCCTAGTGTTCCTACTCCATAAGCTCGATCGTCTGCTTTGGAGCGGGTCCCGCTGTAGCCTGAAGTGACAAGTGGTCTTTGATCGCCATCGATTGGCGGCCGGCAAGTAACTGGCTCATTGCCGCCCGACACAGACCGCAGGTCCAACGACGGCAGTGGCCGATTTGCTGGAGTTGACCCAAGGGCAGGTTTCAGAGTGCTCCCGCCATCGGGTATGCCGTTGTCAGCAGTCAGCAATCAGTCTTGACCTGCCTGACGGATATCCACGCATCTTTCCTCTAATGAACAGCAAGATCTTGCGCCGTTGCGACGCTCCCGCCACAGAGTTATACGCTGATAACAGCCATTGGCAGCGTATCAAACCTCCCCTTGCAAAGAAGATCGAATTCTGTCGATCCAAGTAAATACCATCCCCGGTGGAAGCCCCACCGGGGATGATCTCGACCGCCATGGTGGGAGCTGATGCGGACCTTCACCACCCGCATCAACCCACTGCCCCTGCGGTCCCGACGGTCACCTCAGTCCGACCGCCCGAACAACGAACCACTCCCCACCACCGCATCATTCGCCGCCTCCCCCCACGCCTGTCTCGGCAAGGAGAACGGCGCACACCGCAAGCCCTCGTGATAGCGCCCCTGACCGCCCTCTGGACTTTCATTGCTCGAGCGCGCAAAGAGATCCTTCTGCCCCGACAACCGATCCGCCGCCGCCAGAATCTTTGACTCCAGCATCCGCGGCCGCCGCAAACCCACATGGTCTGGCGCATGTTCCGAAGCAAAGAAGAGATGCAACAACGCGAGATGCTGTTTCTCCGATAACGCCGGTCGTACCCGAACCAACGCCACCGCCAGCCATTCCAGCAAGGTATCGCGATGCCCGACCAACTGCCCGCGCAACGAAAGAGTGAAAGTATCTCCCTTGGGATCGTAGCGATACTCGCTGAGCTTCCCCAGATCATGCAACAACCCACCCATGATCAACAGATTCGCATCCACCCCAGTCACCGTCGACGTCATGCTCACTGCCAGCTCCGCCGTTTCCACCGCATGCTGCAGATTGCCACCCCAATAGTTGTGGTGATGATTCAGGGAAGACGGACCGCGTATATAGCGCCGAAAACGTGTCCTGTCCCACAACAACAGATTGAACACCAAGGCCAAGGATCGTGGCAACGCCGCAAACAAGCGCGCGGCTCGCACGATCACACTCCGCTCACCGATCCGGCTATCGTGTGGCACCAGCGTGAACAGATTCGTCATCGCATTTGGTCGTTCCGCCAGAACCAGGCGATCAATGCGGATCGCGCCGTTCTCACACGCCTGGTGCGATGCCCACCGCACCATCACCAACGACCACGCCTGAATCCGCCGGTCCGGCTGAATCACCTTCCAATTGACTGTGACACAAGCCTGATCCGAATACAGGCGAGCCACACACAGCGTGTGAACCCCATTGGCATGCGGCTGATAGGTGATGGATTCCACCCGCAGAATGGCCGGCAGTTTCTCCGTCAGTGATTCAGCCGCGACCGGGAAGGCCGCATCGACGGCCGCACTGATGGGGGTTTGATACGCAAGCGAACAGGTCATGTTGATTCCTTTACTGAAGACGGAAGATAGGCATCGTTACTCGCCGTGGCGCTGACCGTGGCCGACGCCGTGATCTGTGCCGTGGCACCGGATTGGGCCAACAAGCGCTCGAAGGCCGAACCATCCTGGCGGGTGAGGTTGGGGACGAAGCGGGCATAGACCCGAAACAGCATTTCGGTCGTCGTGTGGCCCATTTGCATGGCGATCCATTGGGGTGACTCGCCCGAGGCCAACCACAGGGTGGCCGCCGTATGCCGGCACTGATAGGGTCGCCGCAAGGCAATGCCCAAATGCCGGAGCAGGGGATGCCAGACCCGATTGGTCACATTCTTGTGCGCCAACGGATCGCCATTCCGGTTGCAGAAGACGAACTTCGACGTTGACCGCGTCGCCTGTTCCTGTGCCTTCAACGCCTCGAAGACTACCTGACTCATCTGGATATCGCGCTGACTGCCATCCGTCTTGGTGTATTCCTCCTCACCGTTGACGACGGTCTCCCGCACCAGAATCAGACGGCGCTCGAAATCGACATACTTCCACTGCAAACCATCCACCTCACCGGTACGCATGCCGGTGAAGAAGCGCACCGTGAAATAGTTCCGATAGTCTTGGCGTACCGACTCCAGAATGCGCTTCACCTCCTCCAGGCTGAAGGGCTGCACATCGGACTTGCGCACCTTCAGTTGTTTGATGTTCAGGAAAGGCATGCGAAAATCAAAGCGGTCGGCCGCTTCGCTGAGGATCATCCGTAACGGTGCCAACAATTTGTTGATCCGCCGGTTTGACAGCATTGTTTTTCTGCCCCGTGCCTGGACTTTGGCGAGATCAGCACGGAAGGTAAGAACGTCAGCCTTGGTGATTCGACCGACCACCTGCTCCCCGAACCGGGGAATGATCACGTTGTCGAGATCGAGCCGAATGGAGGCGCGGTACGACTTTCTCCACTCCACCGACTTCTCGGCAAACCAGATCTCGGCGAAATCCTTGAGCAAGGGCGTCGCATCGAGCGCTGGATTCGGCACCGGATAGGGTGTCCCGGCCATGGCGGCGGCAACGGCCTGGATGGCGGTCGCCATCGGGGTGTCGTCGGCTTTGGCCAGTTGCTTGCTGTTGGGGAAGAACTGGGCGTAGTCGAAGGTGCCGAGACTGATCTCGGATTCAATGCGGTCCAGCAGTTTCTGGACTTTCCTGCGATTGGCCGCAGTGTCCGGCAGTGCGGTTTGCTCGCGGTGGCGCTGGCCCTGATAGTAGAAATCGACGATCAGGTTTCCAGTTTCCTTGCGAACCTGGATGCTACCCATGGTGAAACTCCTTTGGTGAGTTGAGGAAGAGAAGTGACGCTGACGAATTAGCCATGGCAGACGGTCCCATTGGCCATCGGGATGGAGAGGGCATCGACGGACAGCTTCATGTCGCGTTCGATGGTTTCCCAGATGTAGAGAATCTTGCGCCCCCCGAATGGGCGGAAATAGTGAGTGCCTTCCAGGAGTACGGAGTCTTTCAGGTAGTCCCGGATGGTGCGCGGGTCGTACTTGATCAGGGAGGACAGTTCATCGGTAGTCAGATAAGTTTGAGACATTCAAAAGCTCCTTATGTGTTGTTAAATAATTACGGTCATTACGATTAACTTGCGACCGTAACGATATCTTAACACACATAATTCTGAATTGCAAGCATTGCCTAACAAGTGTTAATATTTCACAACAATGCTGAGATTTAGACTACAAGAACTGCTGGCCGAGAAACAGTTTCGCGAAGGGCGGCGGGTAACGCTGACTGAGTTATCCAAAGAAACTGGAATCAACCGAGTGACGCTATCGAAGATGGTGAATCAGCGCGGCTATAGCACGGTAACGGATAACTTGGATCAGTTATGCCGTTTCTTTGGCTGCAAGGTTGGCGATATCGCCGAGTACGTTCCCGATCAAGAACTGACCCCGATCGATGCACAATCTGGTCACGGAGACCAGTAGTCAAAAAACTGCTTCTAGCCAGTTCCTTTAGGCGGGCCTGGTCACACAATAGTCACAGTTTGGTCACGGAATAGTCACAGGATTTTTCCGTCCACCACGGGTGACCCCTGCTGTCAGTGACGCCAACGAATGATTTTGGATGACGAAACGACTCCTGGCCACAAATGCCAAGCGAGAGTTATTTGGATCTTGTTTGATTAGGGTTGCTTAAATAAGCCTTGTAAAACAAGGTATTGGTGCGCTTGGCGGGGATCGAACCCACAACCCCTGGCTTCGGAGGCCAGTACTCTATCCATTGAGCTACAAGCGCTGATTAGTCGTTGCGACTAAGTGAGAGCGGACCTCATTTTACCGCGCTCTCGGCGGATGACCCCTGCTTTCGGAGGCCAGTACTCTATCCATTGAGCTACAAGCGCGCATATAAACGACATTTTGACCCTGCAGCAGAGCCAAGCAGCGGATTGTACATTGTCTCCGGATCAGTCCCGCAGGTCGAAATCGAAGCTCAGGGTATTGCGTTGGTCAATCAGTGCATACTCGGCATGTCGTGGCAGGCTCTTGATCAATACCCGGCCAACGCCGCCGACCTGATCGTTCCCGGGCAGGGCGGCGGAGTCCAGCGGGTCGAAGAGCGGCGCGGCATCCTGATACACAAGACGCAAGCCATCGGGTAGGATAATGGCCCTTAGCCAGACGGGGTTGTCACTTTCTCCCCGATAACCGTGGTGAATGGTGTTGGCGAAGACTTCTTCAATCACCAATTCCGCGCGGTGGCGGGATAGCTGGCCCAATCCGGCCGCATCGCAAGCGGTACCAACAGCAGCCTGCAAATCAGGCAGCCGAACGAAGCGGGCAGGAAAGCGGTGTGAGGTCGTCGTCGATGACACGCCTTCGATTAGATCATGGAGAACTACGATGAGTAAATCACTGAATGCATCGCCATTTGCCCGATTCCCAAGCCTTGCCGGTCTTGGCCTCACCTTCGCACTGGCCGCTGGTTCGGCGCTGGCTGCCGGAGAAGCGGGAATGATCAAGACGGCGAAGGGTTCGGTCTTGATCGAGCGTGGCGGACAACGCACCGTGGCGGTGATCGGCGATCGTGTGATGCCCAGCGATACGCTGGTCACGGGTGCCGATGGCTCTGTGGGGATTACGCTGCGTGACAACACACGTCTTTCAGCGGGGCCGAATTCGGTCCTGAGCCTGGACAAGTTCGCCTTTGATTCGACGACCTATGCCGGCGAGCTTGATGCGTCGGTGAAGAAGGGTACCCTGTCGGTGATTTCCGGCAAACTCGCCTCGTCGTCGCCCGGCACGGTCCGATTCCGCACGCCGACATCGACGTTGGGTATTCGTGGCACCGAATTTGTGATCGAGGTTCCGGAACGAGGAGCTCGCTGATGTCTGCTCTTCTCGGTGTTGCGGCCATTGCCGCGCTGGTCTATTTCAATCAACCCGAACCGCCACCACCGGTTGAGCCGCCCAGCGATCGCGTAGTGCTGCTGCCGGACGAAAACGGCAAGGTCGGCAAAGTGGTGGTGATTACTGAAGGTGCCGAGCAATTGCTGGCCACGGCCTACGCCGGTGCCAAGGTGCTGACTGGCGGCAAGATCGAACTGGCGACCGAGGATGCCGCCTCGGTGCAGCTGCGCTACGGCGCCGCGCTGGGTGCGCGACCCCAAAAGGCGGTGAGTTACACGGTCTATTTCGTCAGCGGACGTGAAGAATTAACCCCTGAATCAGTTTCTGTGGTGACCGAGCTGAAAGCCGAATTGGCACGCCGTGCCGCTCCCGAGGTGACGGTGATCGGACATACCGATCGGGTTGGCAAGGCTGAAGCGAACGATGCGCTGTCGATCAAGCGGGCACAGATTCTGCGTACCATGCTGATCGCGCAGGGCGTTGCGAGCACCGCTATCGAGGCAGCCGGACGCGGCGAGCGCGAGCCACTGGTGCCGACCGCCGACGAGGTGGCCGAGCCGAAGAATCGGCGCGTCGAGATCAGCGTGCGCTGATTACACCAGACCGCAAACCGTTGGTGCAGGCGCCGTAGCGCCAGCACCGACTTTTTCAGCGTCGTTGCAGGGCCAGCAAGGCCAGATCATCGGCCGCCTCGGCGCTGCCGACAAAGCCGCGCAAGTCGGTGCGCACCGCCGCAACCAGACCATCGGCATCGATTCCAACGGCCATGGCAGACAACGCGGCGAGCAGCCGTTCGCTACCATAGAGTTCGCGGAGGGCGTTCTGGCCCTCGGTAAGTCCGTCGGTAAACAGCAGAACCGTTTCGCCGGGCGCCAGCAGAAATTCTTCGACCGCGTAGGGAAAGTCATCGAGTACGCACATCGGCGGACCGCTGGCGGCGGCAAGCGGTTCGACTGTGCCATCGCGGCGGCGACACAGCGGGGCATCATGGCCGGCATTGCACAGCAGCAGTTGACCGCTGGTGGCGTCGTAGATCCCGGCTACGGCGGTAACAAACAACGATTCCGGATTCTCGGCGCTGATTTCACGATTCGCGGTCTCCATGATGGCCGGCAGGTGCCGGTCGCCACGTCGCGCCGCGCTTTTGGCCAGCGCTTTGGTTACTGCCATAAACAGGCTGGCCGGCAAGCCCTTGCCGGAAACGTCGCCAATGACGAAGAACAGATGGCTGGAATCCAGCATGAAGAAATCGTAAAGATCACCGCCCACCTCGCGTGCCGGCTCCAGCAGCGCCGCCACCGCGAAGCGTGTTTCGTGGGCGAAGACGTTGGCCGGCAGGGGCAGCGATTTGAGCTGGATCTGGCGCGCAGCGGCGAGTTCGCCATTCACCCGCGCCGCTTCCTCGCGCATGCGTTGCTGGTTGGCGGCCAGACGCGTGTTGTCGTGCCCGATCTCGATCAGCGCACTCGCCACCAGACTCGCCAGCAGCGCCGAATAGCCGATGAAGAGCGAGGCCGCATCAAACAACAAGCCGCTGAACTTGAACAAGACGAAGCCGGCGGTCAGGCAGGCGACGTTAAGCGCGGTGACCAGTCCGGTCGCAGTTCGCGGGCTGTTGTTCGGGAACGCCGCGCTAAAACTCTGGTGGCGTGGAATCAGCCAGATCATGAGTAGGCCGATGCTCACCAGCAGCAGGGTTTCGATATGCCTGATCCACACCGGGCGGCGCAGCAGGCTGCCCTCGACCAGGCTTTCGAGCAGTTGGGCATGAATCTCAATGCCAGGGACGACTTCGCGCAATGGCGTCGTATGCTGGTCTTGCAAACCGGAACCGGTGATGCCGATCAGCACCAGCTTGCCGACAATCTGTTCCGGCTTGATGCGCCCGGCAAGCACATCAACGGCTGAAATGGCGCGGGCGCGGCCAGTATCGTCATGGGCAAAATGGAGCCAGACCGCGCTGCTGCTTTCGGTGGCAATTTGAAGTTCACCAATGCTGACTTGGCTGATTCCACTGTCGTCGATCAGGCTCGTAATGGTGACGGCTGGGTCCGCGTTCTTTGCGTGGGCGACGCGCAGCATTTCCGGCGCAAGCGCCGGCACCACCTGATCATTGACGGCCACCAACAAAGGGAAGCGGCGCACGATGGCGTCGTCGGTGTCGACCGACAAGATCGCTTGGCCGTGCGCTGCGGCCTGCAAGCGCGGCAAGCTGGCGAGCACCCACGGGTAGTGGCGCAGATAGGGCAGGGGATCGCCCCCTTCAGCGGCGACCTCGAAGCTGCGCAGGCCACTGGTCGTGGATAGGGTCTGCACGGCGAAGCCGGCGGCACCCAGAACACTGGGCGCGGCGCGCAGTGCAGTGGCGAGAACGTCATCGTGGCGTGGCAGCCGTCCAAGTTCTGCTACAAGGGCCTCCTTGCCGGCGGGGAGATTGGCCGCCACCTGTTCGGGCGAAGTGGCGTCAGCTTCCGGCATGTAGATGTCGAGTCCGATCGCTGCTGGCTTATGCGCGTTGATCGCGTCGATCAGTGCCGCCAGATAAAGTCGCGGCCAGGGCCATTGGCCGATTTGCTTGAGGCTAGCCTCATCAATTTCGACGACGGTAACGGACGATGACGCTGTGCCCGACGAGACTCGCGGGGCAAGCCGCTGATAACGATCGAAGAGAAATTCGCGGCCGCTACGAAAAGGCTGCATCAGGGCAAACCGCAGGCTGCTACTCCAGTGCGGGTTATCGCCCGTCGGCCGCGACGCATCACCGAGCAGGCTGAACAGCGTCAAAATGACCAGAATCAGCAAGGCCACCGGGCGGCCGCTGCCGGTCCGGAAGATACGTTGCAACACGCCGGGACGGGGGGTCACAAGCTGACTTCGAGCCCGTCGTAGGCGCTGATGATTTCCAGCGCTCGACCGTCACGCGTAAGCGCTTCGAAGCGACGCGTTTCGTCCAGGACTTGCGCGATCTGTGCATCATCGTGCGCCGGTTCATGATGAAACAAGACCAGGTGTCGGGCAGCGGCGAGCTGACACAACTCGACACCGACAATGTTGGAGGAGTGGCCCCAGTCGGCCTTGACCGAGACGGCGTCGGCCAGCGAATACATCGCATCGAACACCACCAGATCGGCGTCGGCAAAAAACTCGGCGAAGCGCTTGCGTTCGTCGGTGTCCTCCAGCCGATGTTCAGAATCGGTCGAATAGACGACCACGCGATCATCGCATTCCAGCCGCCAGCCGTAAGAGTCGCCTCCATGACGCTGCTTTTTCATGGTGATGAAAAAGTCGGTGATGGCGAGACGGCGCCCGGGCTCGACGATATCGAATTCGATTTGCGCGCCAAGGTGTTCGAAGCCAACGGGGAACCCTGGATGGTCCTGTTGCTGGGCAAACGCGGCAGCGACTTCTGCATGCCCGCTGTGAATGATGATGCGGTTGCCGGGAATGTAGGCTGGCGCGAAAAACGGAAAGCCCATGACGTGGTCCCAATGCAGATGGGACATGAAGACATGGTAGGTCTGCGGCGTTTTGCCGTGGCGGGCGAGCAGCGCCTGACCGAGCGCACGAGCACCGCTGCCGAGGTCAAAGAGGATGTGGGTATCGCCATACTGGCCGTTGTCACGCTGGATTTCGAGACAGCTCGAATGGCCACCATAGGTGCCGCGCACGGCGAAGGGCAGGCTGTCGACATAGTGTTCGATGGCGCCGGCAGTATCAAGCCGCTGGCCTGCGGCTCCGGTGAGTGCCGCGATCAGTTTGTGCCGGATATGCTCCGAGGTGAGCGAGACCGGAATCGAGCCGCGCGTACCCCAGAAGCGGACGATCATGTCGCCGGAGTTGCCAATGCGGCTGCCGCTGTAGCGACCGATTCGTGAATCTTGAACACCATGTCGAAGCGGCTGATCTGGAAAATCTCCCGCACGACAGGCTGCAGCCCGACGATCGCCATTTGTCCGTGCTGCGCGGTGACTTGTCGGGCGGCCAGCATCAGGACACGCAAGCCCACGCTACTGATATAGGAAATTCCGGAAAAGTCGAGGATCAGCGGGGCGTCGACGCTACAACTGGCTATGTGCGGTTCCAGCGTCAGGCGCAATTGCTCGGCCGTTGCCTGGTCAATACGCCCTTGCAAGGCGACGACGAGAACATTGCCGAGTTGTCGGGTCGTGACATCCATGGAAATTCGATCGCGTGAGAATTCAGGGACAGGGAGTAAAACAGCTTAAAGCAGCTTTGATGCCGGCTGCAAGCAAAAACGCAAATCCATTATAGAAGGCCACCATGACGTTAGTGCGGCATTGGCTATAATTCATAAATCAACTTTTGCAGAATTACTTGCTACCGAGGAGATTTCGATGCGCCAGTCCAAGCTTGCCTCAGCCCTTGCTACCGCCATGGGTGGCCTTCTTGTTGTCTCGATGAGCTCGGCATTTGCCATGGGTAATCGGCCGGCCGAAGATCCCGAAGGTGCAAATAATCGCATTGTCCCGGTCGCCAAGGTGCAACTCGCCGCTGCCGCAACCACGGTCGGCAAGGAGCGCACCGGTGAAGAGCTTTACAAGGCCGTCTGTGGTGCCTGTCACGAAACCGGTGTTGCCGGCGCACCGAAAATCGGCGACAAGACTGCCTGGGCGCCACGCATCAAACTGGGCCTTGATGGATTGTTGAAATCAGCTATCGCGGGCAAGAACGCGATGCCGCCCAAGGGTGGCTCGGATGCCAACGATAACGAGTTGGCAGCAGCGATCGTTTTTTTGGCCAACAAGTCGGGAGCCAGTTTCAAGGAGCCTAAGGCCGGCGTGGCAGCAGCGTCCACTGCCGCCCGTAGCGGCGAACAGGTAGTCAAGGCCGCTTGCTTCAAGTGCCACGATGGCACCGAAGCAGCCGCACCCAAGATTGGCGATAAGACGGCCTGGGCGCCGCGCGTCTCCAAAGGGGTGGATAAGCTTGTCAGTGCCGCGATCAAGGGTCACGGCAAAATGCCCGCGCGTGGCGGTCTGGCCGATGCGACCGACCCGGAAGTTCGTGCCGCCATCGAATACATGTTCAACGCCGCCAAATAAGCCGAATACCACTACTCAGCAGCGATCAACGGGGAGGCTACGGCCTCCCCGTTGTTTTTGTCGTCGGGGGCAGGGCAAGCCATTCCATGGCGTTCGTCATGGATTCAAAGATGCGTGTCAAGTAGGCGTTCAATGGCGAATTGGCAAACTGCGTTGATGTCGCCACGATAGCGGGCGCCGTCGCCACGGTGGCGACCCTGATACGCGAATTCGTCATTGCGGCAGCGCCGTCAATGGCGGAAATCTCATCAATGGCGTTTGGCGTGAGCGCAAACCCACTTACATCGAGAAAGTCGTTTATCACGTAGTGCAAGCTGTCGAAGCGTTCATCCGCTTGTATTTCAACAACAACCGCGAGCAACTCGCTGCCGGTGACATGCCCGAAAAAGCGCCTAACGACACCTCCGGGTTTCCAGTGAATTTCATAGCCCATAGTTGTGGCGTGGCAGCAATTGTGTAAAACGGATCAGGAGTAGTCGGCAAGGACAATTGATTTTCTTGTGCAGCGCCGGGTGAAAATGCAATCGGTCAGATGCTATGCTACTAACATCCGCAAAGCATGACATCGCTATTTGTAGGGATGAAGTGCATATTGCGATGCGATATAACCTTGGATTCATTCACGCCAACCGCGCCCCTATCCCGTGCCTTCTATTCTTTGCCTTGATCCATCTGCAAGCTATGGAAGTCTGCTCTGCCAAATTGCAGCCGACCTTGGTTTGGCCGCCCAAGCGTGTACGACGGTGCAGGACGCTGAGGATCGGATGCGCGGACCGGAAGAATTCGCACTGCTGGTCGTCGCCAATATTCTCGATGCCGAGGGCAATGGGACCGATTTCATCCGAAGATTTCGTTTAATACCCAATCGGGTGACGGTGCCGGTCATATTTGTCATGAGCGACCGCGATCTTGTTCTGGCCAACCTTGCCATGCAGGCCGGAGCGACCGAGGTCGTTGTGCGTTCGGACCGCGAGGAATTGACGAATCTGATGGGCGAACTGTCGCGCTGCGCGCCCACAACGACCTATCTTGCCCGCGCCTTGCTGGTCGAGGATTCGGAAAGCGAATCAGCGTACATCGAACGAATTTGTACTTTGCTCGGGCTGCAGGTTGACCGTTGCACCTCGGTGGACGAAGGCAAAGCGCTTCTTGCCACCAACGACTATCAAGTGGCGATCATCGACATCGTTTTGCAGGGCTTGCAAAGTGGGCTGGCGTTGGTCCGGCATATCCGCCAGTTGCCACCGCCCGCATCGTCGCTGCCAGTCCTGGTCATTTCAGGATTTTCCGATGCCGCCCGGCGCCTGGAGATCTTTCGTATCGGAGTCGACGATTTTCTCAGCAAGCCGTTCGCCGAAGAGGAATTCATCTGGCGCCTGCGGCGAATCCTGCTCGCCGACAGAGATGACAGCATCAACTCGTCCATTGCGCCAGTCAAGACTTTGCTGACGTGGAAAAAGTATGGCATGTCACCGCGTGAGTGCGAGATTGCCGACGCCATCGTGCAAGGCGATTCAGACCGGAAGATAGCGGCCGATCATCGGATTTCATACTGGACGGTGCGTACCCACATCGGGCGCATCTTCAACAAAATCGGTGTGCTGAATCGGCGCGAATTGATGGTGCGCTTCCTGCGACCGGAGTAGATCGGCCGCTCATTTCGCCGCGAAACGTTGCTTGAGTGCGGCAAGTCGGGCGCGCGCTGTGTCGTTGTCCGGCACGCTGTTTTTCTGCTCATGCGTCGAGCGTGCGGTTTCCCCCATCTCGGCAATGAAGCGGGAAGGTTCGCGCGGCGACCATTCCTTGCCCTGCTTGCGCTTCTCGCACCAGGTCACGGTCAAGCTAGCCTTGGCGCGGGTGATGCCGACGTACATCAGGCGCCGTTCTTCTTCCAGCTTGGTGGCGTCGAGTGAATCGCGATGCGGCAACAGGCCTTCCTCGACGCCGACCAAAAAGACATGCCGGAATTCCAGACCTTTTGCTGCGTGCAGGGTGGCGAGCTGGACCGCATCCTGTTCTTCCTTGTTCTTGTCCAGCATCGACAGTAGGGCGATGGATTGGGCGAGTTCGAGAAGGTTCTTCTTCTCTTCGTCGCCCTTTTTCGTGATCCAGTTGGTGAAATCGGTCACATTGGCCCAGCGCGTTTCGGCTTCGCGCGGCTCCAGCGTGGAGAACAGCTCGGTTTCATAGCCGATCGCTTCAAGGATATCGTTCAGCACCTTGCCTGCTGGCTCATGCTCGGCACGCGCCGCCATACGGCGAATGAAGTCACCGAACTGGCGCAGGGCGGTGTGCTGTTTTTGCGTCAGGTCCCCATCCAGTCCGGGGATGAATACGGTGTCGAAGAGGCTCTTGTGGCGACTCCCGGCGGCGCGACCGAGCGCTTCGAGTGTGCCGCTGCCGATGCCACGCTTGGGCGTGGTGACGGCGCGAATGAAGGCCGGATCGTCGTCGCTGTTCGCCAGCAGGCGCAGATAGGCGATCAGATCCTTGATTTCGCTGCGTTCGAAAAAGGATTGACCGCCGGAAATCACGTAAGGGATGCGCTGCGCCCGCAATTGCTGCTCGAAGGCGCGCGCCTGATGGTTGCCGCGATAGAGGATGGCGTAGTCCGAATACTTGGTGCGTCGCTGGAAGCGATGCGTGTCCAGCGTCTCGCCGACCCAGCGTGCTTCCTCGTCGCCGTCGCGACAGGCCTGGATGCGGATGGCGTCGCCCGGTCCATGTTCCGACCACAGCTTCTTCTCGAATACCTTGGGATTGTGCGCGATCAGCACGTTCGCCGCTTGCAGGATGCGCCCGGTTGAGCGGTAGTTTTGCTCCAGCTTGATCACCTTCAGGCGCGGATAATTGTCGCGCAGTGAATGCAGGTTGGCGACGTCGGCACCGCGCCAGGCGTAGATCGATTGGTCGTCGTCACCGACGGCAGTGAATGAATCACGACCGTGCGTGAGCAACTGCATCATCCGGTTCTGGCAGCCATTGGTATCCTGATATTCGTCGACCAGCAGGTGCCAAATGCGCGAGCGCCACTTCTGCGCTACTTCGTCGTTGTTCTGGAACAGCTCGACCGGCAGGCGGATCAAGTCGTCGAAATCGACTGCCTGATAGGCGCGCAGCGCGCGTTCGTAAGCGGCGTAGATGGTCGCCGCCACGCGTTCGATCTCGTCGCTGGCACCGGCCAGGGCTGCCTCGGGGCCGATCAGCGCGTTTTTCCACAGCGAGACTTTGGTCGCCAACATGCGCAGGCGCGCCTTATCCACATTGCCGGCGAGTTCCTGGAACAAACCTGTGGCGTCCGAGGCATCGAGGATGGAGAAACCGGGTTTGAGTCCCAGCGCCCGTGCTTCCTGACGCAGGATGCGCACGCCGAGTGAATGAAAGGTGCTAATGATCAGGCCGTCAGCACGAGCGCCGACGAGTTTCGCCACGCGCTCCTGCATTTCCTTCGCTGCCTTGTTGGTGAAGGTGATGGCCGCGATCTTGTGCGGTGCGATGCCGGCCTCGTCGATCAGATAGGCGATCTTGTGCGTGATGACGCCAGTTTTGCCAGAGCCAGCGCCCGCCAGTACCAGCAACGGGCCGTCAAGATGACGCACCGCCTCGCGCTGGGCGTCGTTGAGCCGAGTCATCGGGTTAACGGGTGATCCAGCGCCGTACCGCCAGCGCCGACTTTTTCAGCGCAGCTTGCCGCGCAGCGGTTTGACGCGCGCAGGTTCGTTCACCGTGACACTGCCTTGCCCTCCGGTGACATTACCGCAGTCACAGACGGCCTTGAGAAAGCTGACCGAACTGACGATCTTGCCGCAGTCGCACTCGTAATAAATGTCGCCGCCAGTCGGGAGCGCGCCCTCATGCGGAACTGGGGAAAAGGTGTAGATGCTGCGCATATCGATTTTCATACGTTGGGTTCTCGCATTTTTTAGAACTGCAAAGAGTACGCGCGCTCGTGACTACATCACACAGAATAATTAGGTTCCTGTTGTTGTAGCGGCAGCGGCGGCGGCCCCCATGCTGGAGGCGAGGATACGGGCACGCGATTGCGCCTCGGCACGGTTCATCGCTGTCACTTCACGACCATAGGCATCGCGTTCTTCACGACCCTTCTTGGTAGCTTCGATGCTCTTTTTGCAGCGATAGCGCTTGCCCGCCTTGGTCATGATCGACCGCATCTCTTCCTTGGGGTGGTGCATCCGGCAGTGGTAACAAAAAAGGGTGTCAGCCATTCTTTCTTCTCCTCGGTTCGATCTCAAGCAACCCACGAAAACGCGGGCCAACGGGATCAAACGTCAATGTTGCGGGCGTAAAGTGCGTTGCTTTCGATGAAGGCTCGGCGGGGCTCTACATCGTCGCCCATCAGGGTGGTAAATATTTCATCTGCCGTGATGGCATCGTCGATTTGTACGCGCAGCAGGCGGCGCACATTCGGATCCATCGTGGTTTCCCAAAGCTGCTCAGGATTCATTTCGCCGAGACCTTTGTAGCGCTGCTTGGAAAGGTTACGTTCAACATCCGCCAGCAGCCACTTCATGGCGTCGGCAAAACTGGCGACAGCCAACGAACGTTCGCCACGGCGAATTGTGGCACCGTCACCGATCAGGCCAGCGATCAGTTGCGCAGTGCGGCGAATCTGGGTGTAGTCACCGGAACGCAAGAAAGCTTCGTCAATACTGCCGCGCTTGAGGTTGCCATGGTGCATGCGTTCGATAACCAGGGTCCAGCTTTCGCCTATGGCGTCGAAATTAGGTCGCACGACAACTGCCGAGACGACGCGCGCGGAGATGGCAGCAGCACTTGCACTCGCTTTTTCTTCATCGGCGAGACTCAAGTCGATATCGTTGGCCAGCAGGATTTGCAGGATCTCGGCGTCAACAAAGTCGCCGACACGACGGATAACCGCCTCGGCCAGTAGATAAGAACGTGCCAACTCGCCCAGCGCATCACCTTCAATGGGCGCCGCATCTGTTCTCGCGGTCAGGGCCGAACCTTCCAGCGCCAATTTAAGTAGGTGCTGGTTGAGTTCATTGTCATCCTTGATGTAGCGCTCGGTCTTACCGTGTTTGATCTTATACAGCGGTGGCTGGGCAATATAGACGTAGCCACGCTCGATCAGCATGGGCATCTGGCGATAGAGGAAAGTCAGGAGCAGAGTGCGAATATGCGCACCGTCAACGTCAGCATCGGTCATGATAATGATGCGGTGGTAACGCAATTTATCAATGTTGAAGTCGTCGTGGCCAATGCCGCAGCCGAGCGCGGTAACCAAGGTGACAATCTGTTCCGAAGAAATCAGTTTGTCGTAGCGCGCTTTTTCGACGTTCAATACCTTGCCACGCAGTGGCAGGATGGCCTGAAATTTACGGTCGCGACCTTGTTTGGCGGAACCGCCGGCGGAATCACCCTCGACGATATACACCTCGGATAGTGCGGGGTCTTTTTCTTGACAATCAGCAAGCTTACCGGGCAGACCGAGACCGTCCATGACGCCCTTGCGACGGGTCATTTCACGCGCCTTGCGCGCCGCTTCCCGGGCTCGGGCAGCTTCGACAATCTTGCCAGTAATTACCTTAGCGTCCAGTGGTTTCTCAAGCAAAAACTCCGCAAGTTTTTGCGCTACAACCTCTTCGACCGCTGGACGGGCTTCTGAAGAAACCAGTTTCATCTTGGTCTGTGAGGCGAATTTTGGGTCCGGCATCTTTATAGAAAGCACACAGGCCAAACCTTCACGCATATCGTCACCAGCGATATCAACCTTGGCTTTTTTGGCGATCTCGTTTTCTTCGATATATTTATTGATGACTCGCGTCATTGCGGCACGCAGACCGGTCAGGTGAGTGCCGCCATCGGACTGCGGGATATTGTTGGTGTAACACAGGACCTGTTCGGCGTATGAGTCGTTCCATTGCATGGCAACTTCGACGCCAATAGTGACACCATTCAATACTGCGTCACCCTGGGCATTGAACACTGTCGGGTGCAAGACTGTCTTAGCGCGATTGATGTATTCAACAAAGCCCTTAACGCCACCGGAAAACGCAAAGTCTTCTTCCTTTCCAGTACGCTTATCAAGTAGCTTGATCTTGACGCCATTATTAAGAAACGACAGTTCACGCAGACGTTTAGCAAGGATGTCGTAGTGAAACTCAACAGTCCCGAAAATCTCTTCATCAGCCAAAAAATGAACTTCTGTACCGCGTCGTTCGGTAGTACCAAGAACTTTTAATGGCGACACTTCAACGCCATTCTGAATCTCAAGAAGGCGATCTACCGCGTGACCGCGATTAAATTCCATGAAGTACTTCTTACCGTCGCGGCGAATAATCAAACGCAACCATCTTGATAGCGCATTGACGCAGGAGACACCGACGCCATGTAATCCGCCAGAAACCTTGTACGAATTCTGGTTGAACTTACCGCCAGCATGTAACACACACATCACAATCTCGGCGGCAGAGCGTTTCGGCTCGTGTTTATCGTCAAACTTGATACCGGTTGGAATACCGCGGCCGTTATCTGTTACCTGCAAGGAACTATCGGTATGGATGGTGATAACGATCTCGTTGCAGTGACCTGCCAAAGCTTCATCAATAGCGTTATCAACGACCTCGAATACCATGTGATGCAAACCCGTGCCATCGGATGTGTCACCGATATACATACCCGGCCGCTTGCGTACAGCTTCGAGACCTTCCAGTTGCTGGATGCTCGATTCGTCGTACGCTGCCTCCGGTTTTTCCTGAGGAATATCCTGCGGAAAAATTTGGGAACTGCTTTCGCTCATGATGGTTATCTGGGTCAAAATCAGATGCGTTAAATACGCATCGGCATAACAACGTACTTGAAGCGGTCGTTGTCTGGAAGATGAAACAAGGCGCTTGAATTAGCATCCGCCAGCCTCAATTCGACATTTTCAGTCGTCACATTATTTAGTACATCGAGTAAGTATGTAACGTTGAAACCGATATCTAGTACTTCGCCGTCGTAAGCCACTTCAATTTCTTCCTGCGCATCTTCCTGCTCGGCATTGCTGGAAATAATTTTGAGGCTACCTGGACTTAACACCAGTCGAACGCCACGAAATTTCTCGTTAGTTAGAATTGCTGCCCGCAATAGCGAGTGAAGGAGGAGTTCGCGACGCAATGGAATGATCTTGCTGTGATGCTGGGGAATCACCCGTTCGTAGTCCGGAAACTTACCGTCAATGAGTTTGGATACCAACTCGATACTGCCAAAATTAAAGCGCGCCTGAGTCGGAGTGAGAATGATTTCAAGTGGATCATCGTTGTCCGCGAGTTGGCGCGATAGTTCAAGAATTGTTTTTCGCGGCAAGATGACGTCGATCGGTGCCATCGTTTCCGAAAGGGTTTCGCTGGCATACGCCAAGCGATGACCGTCGGTAGCGACAACGATCAAATCGTTGCCTTTTGTTACCAGTAAAAGACCGTTGAGGTAGTAGCGAATATCCTGCTGGGCCATCGAATACTGAACCAACCCGAGCAGTCGCTTCATCTGCTTCTGGGTTAGAGTCAGGCGTGTTTGCTGCCCGTCAGCAACGGCCATGCGTGGAAAATCTTCCGCTGGTAACGTCTGTAAGTTGAATCGGCTCTTGCCTGCCTTGAGCTGCAATTTGCGTTCTTCCAGGGTCAGACTAACCTCGGCACTCTCGGGTAGTGATCGCAAAATATCCTGCAACTTTCGCGCACCCACCGTCATCGCAGCATGCTCCGAATCACTGGTTGGTGCCGCAGTCGTGATTTGAATTTCGATGTCGGTGGCGAGTAAGGTCAGCTTATCGCCTGATTTTTCCATCAGAACGTTGGAAAGAATTGGCAATGTGTGCCGCTTTTCAACGATGCCACAAACGGCCTGAAGGGGCGAAAGAAGCTGATCTCGTGGACCTTTGAATAGAAACATATTTAAAACTCCAACTGATGATGAGTAACGGCAAGAGTTGTTGATAACTGAAAATTAGTTTTATTTTTCATTAACTTATCGAATGGATAAGTAGGTGTACAAAAGCCCGTCGTCGATGTGAATGATTGTGGATAGAAAACTGACTGGTCCATTTTGTTGTATTTATCCACAATTCTTCCTGGGTACGATTAACAGGTTTATCCACAGCTTACTAAGCATGTTTCAGCTCTTTAAAGTCTGCATAAGGACGTGCAGATCGTTGTTGAGCACAGTGTCTTTGAAGCGCAAACTAGTGATAGTACGACAAGCATGTAAAACAGTGGTGTGATCACGACCACCAAACGCATCGCCGACCTCGGGAAGACTGCGATCGGTCAGTTCTCTACTTAACCACATGGCAACCTGGCGCGGACGAGCGATTGCTCTGGTACGTTTCTGGGAAAACATGTCGGACACTTTGATGCGGTAGTAATCGGAAACTGTTTTTTGCACCAACTCGAGTGTGATCTGGCGATTGGTGGCCCCTAGAATGTCGCGTAATGCCTCTTTGGCAACGTCAAGACCGATCGGGCGACCATGAAAGCGAGCGAAGGCCATCACGCGATTGAGAGCGCCTTCAAGCTCTCGTACATTCGAGCGTAGGTTTTTTGCAATCAGAAAAGCGACATCGTCCGAGAGATCAACATGCTCTACTTCAGCCTTCTTCTTTAAGATAGCGACGCGCATTTCAAGTTCAGGTGGTTCAATGGCGACGGTGAGTCCCCAGTCAAAACGTGAAATCAGTCGCTCTTCTAAACCATTGATATCTTTTGGATAAGTGTCGCAAGTTATGATAATTTGTTTTTTCGCTTCGACTAGTGCATTGAAAGCATAGAAAAATTCTTCTTGAGTGCGATCTTTCTTGTTGAAAAACTGAATGTCGTCAATTAAAAGTAGATCAAGCGTTCGGTAATAGCGTTTGAAGGTATCAAATGATTTCTGTTGAAATGCCCGGACAACGTCCGAAAAGTAGTCCTCGGCGTGAACGTATCGAATTTCCTTGCTTGGATCGGTTGCGTAGATTGCGTTGCCGATGGCATGAATTAGGTGAGTTTTTCCAAGACCGACACCACCATAAATAAATAATGGGTTGTAGGAAACGCCGGGGTTTTGGGAAACTTGCTGGGCTGCGGCCCGCGCGAGGTCGTTAGCACGACCAGTAACTAAGGTGTCGAAGGTGAATTCCGGATTGAGGCGGGTTCGTTCAAAAACTGGATCGCTAAAGCGAATACTACGTGCGGGACGGTGACCGGTGGCCGCTGCTATTGGGTCGCGAAGAGTAGGACCAATGTCCGATGGCGTAGTCTTGGGTTCAGCATCTGAATCAAGGATGGAACTGGTAGCAAGTGGTTCGGTGGCATCATCGACTGCCAGTGAAACGCTGACAGATTTTGGGGTGAAATCACGACCCATTGACTCGATTTCAGTTAGGCAACGTTCACGTACCCAGTTCAATACCCAGCGGTTGGGTGCGATCAAGGTCACCTGAGCAGCGTTGTCCGGAGCTGTTTCTACACGGAGACCTTTAATCCATGTATTGAACTGTTGGGCCGGCAATTCGCGTTCTAAGCGCAAAAGACAGGCTGACCAGAAGTCGCTCATGGAAAAGTTACGCCGGACGCTGAGAAGAAATTCATGGAGAAATAAACAGAGTTACCAAGCGATCGAACCGGCGAGCGGGACTTGTTGTAGTTGTTCCGCCGGTTCTTGTTGTCCCTAAAAGGAGCAAAGCGCTTACCAACGTTTGTGCATTCTACCCGGTTCGATAAAAGTTATCCACAGCTAAGCGCAAACGAGATATCTGTCAATCTGTAGAATGCATGCGGGTTAGGAGAGCGAGCGTTGTTGTTGTGGTTCCGGAACAATCAGGGGTCGTCCTGATCCGCTAAGTTCTGGAATTTCTTGACAAGAACACTGGAAAACGCTGTAATGCAAGGCTTTATTTTCGGATTTAGGAAATTGCCATGAAACGTACTTATCAGCCTTCCGTGGTGCGCCGCAAGCGGACTCATGGCTTCCTCGTACGCATGCGCACTCGTGGTGGGGCGTCGGTGATTCGCGCGCGTCGCGCCAAGGGTCGTCATCGTTTAGCAGTCTGAGCTCGCGTTTTCGTCCGGCGCACCGCCTACACAAGCCGCGTGAATACGCGGCTGTTTTCGCTGCGCGCAAAGTAATTCGTAGTACCTGTTTTGATCTTTTGCGTAGTCCCTTGGCGAACATTGAAGTAGCTCAGGCGATTGGCGAGAATCGAATTGCAGATCAGCACGGCGCAAGTGCAAGTTTGGCGGTATCGCGGTTAGGTCTAGTTATACCCAAGCGCTTGGCACGTCACGCAGTTTTGCGTAATTCCATTAAGCGTCAAGCTCGCGAAGCATTTCGTCACCACTACGAAATTTTGCCGGCCGTTGATCTCGTATTACGTTTATCACGTTGGCCAAAGGAGATCGCCGAATTGGTGGCGACTCCGGTAGTGTTGAAACATATTCTGCGGCAGGAGATTGACCTGTTGTTGGAAAAGCTTCGGCGTCAGACGGTATCACTTGCAGCCAGTTAGAATGAGCATGCCAAGTACCTTAGTGCGGCGGATATTGGCTATCTTAAGTTTGCCTTTGATCGCAGTTATCCGGATATATCAGTACGCCATTAGTCCTATGCTTGGCAGTCGGTGTCGTTTCTATCCAAGCTGTTCTACGTTCGCGGTTGAAGCTTTGCAGCGTCATGGGCCGTTCAAGGGTGGCTGGCTGGCGTTGCGCCGGATTGGTCGCTGTCATCCATGGCATCCTGGCGGGCATGATCCCGTTCCCTGAAATTTTCTAACCAAATTACGATGGACACTCGACGTCTTGCTCTCTTGATGATTTTCAGCTTTTCCCTGGTTATGTTATGGGATGCGTGGCAGAAACAGAGTCATCCGCCTGCTGTGGCGCAAACAGTTACTAGTGGTAGCCAAGCTTCTACGGCAACGCCGCTGCCTACCGGAGTTGTGCCGAACCCCACGGCATCTGTGGCAGGAAGCGGAGCGGGCGCTGTTCCCGGGTTGGTGGGGAAGGTAGAAAAAATTGATACTGGCGTTAAAGCGGTGATCAAGACGAATTTGTATGTTGCCGAAGTTTCCTCTGTAGGCGGTGATCTGGTTCGGTTAGAGCTTAAGAAACACCGTGATAGCGAGGATAAGAGTAAGTCCTTTGTACTCTTCGATAACGGTCAGCAGCACATCTATCTTGCTCAATCTGGTTTGATCGGGGAGGGGCTGCCAAACCACAAGACGAACTGGCAAATGACGGCTGGCGAGTATGAGCTAAAAGACGGCGAAAAAGAGATTCGCTTGACTCTTGAGGCAGCCACGGCAACTGGCGGCAAAGTCGCCAAGACCTATGTTTTCCATCGGGATAGCTACGAGATAGACCTGTTGCAAGACAGCGTGCCGGCCGGGGCGCTCGCGTACTACCAGATTACGCGTGACGGTAAGCCATCCGCCGGTAGTCAGGGCGGGATGATGGGTGTGAACACCTTTACGGGTCCTGCGATCTATACCGATGCAGAAAAGTTTC
The DNA here is from genome assembly GCA_945902805.1 of Propionivibrio dicarboxylicus. Classification (GTDB taxonomy): domain Bacteria; phylum Pseudomonadota; class Gammaproteobacteria; order Burkholderiales; family Rhodocyclaceae; genus CAMDMZ01. The sequence goes on from CAMDMZ010000013.1 coordinate 34,332, forward strand.
ATAAGATCGAGTTTGCGGATATCGAGAAGGGTAAGGCGAAGTTTGCGCAGAAAGCTGACAACGGCTGGTTGGCTATGGTGCAGCATTATTTTGTGACGGCTTTACTGGCGCCGGAAAAGACCGAGCGCGAGTTTTATATGCGCAAAGTTGGCGACAATCTTTTCTCGGCGGGCGTGATCGTCCCGGCGAGCGCCGACGGCAAGAGTGCTATCAAAATCTATGCCGGTCCGCAGGAACAGAACAAGCTGGAAAAGATCGCCCCCGGGCTGGATCTGGTGGTGGATTACGGCTGGCTAACGATGGTTGCCGCTCCGCTGTTCTGGGTGCTGGATATGATTCATCGGCTGACGGGTAACTGGGGATGGGCCATTATTGGTCTGACGATCTTGATCAAAGCGGCGTTTTTCCCGTTGTCGGCGGCGAGTTACAAGTCGATGGCGAAGATGAAGTTATTGACGCCGAAACTGACCAAATTGAAGGAAACCTACGGCGACGACAAGGCCCGTCTGAATCAGGAAATGATGGACTTGTATAAGAAGGAAAAGGTCAATCCACTGGGTGGTTGCCTGCCTATCCTGATACAAATCCCGATTTTCATGGCGCTGTATTGGGTGTTATTGGGAACGGTGGAAATGCGCAATGCGCCATGGTTGGGGTGGATTACCGATCTGTCGGTGAAAGATCCGTTCTATGTGCTGCCGCTGATCATGGGTGCCACCATGTTCATCCAGACCAAGCTCAATCCCGAGCCACCAGATCCCATTCAAGCCAAGGTGATGCTGTTCATGCCGGTCATGTTCACGGGCATGTTCCTCTTTTTCCCGGCTGGTCTGGTGCTCTACTGGACCATCAATAATGCGCTCTCGATCGCCCAGCAGTGGCAGATCAATCGCATGATCGCTACGGGTGACGGCAAGAAGTAGCGACACGATCGCGGCAATCGCTACCGCTCCCGGCCGGGGCGGGATTGGCGTGATTCGGGTATCCGGGCGCGGTCTGTTGCCTTTTGCCGCAGGGCTCACTGGAAATCCGGCGCAGTCCATTCAGGCGCGCCGTGCCACCAGCGCCGACTTTTTGGGCTCGGATGCGATCGCGTTGGATCGTGGCCTGCTGCTGTATTTTCCCGCGCCACATTCCTTTACCGGCGAAGATGTCCTTGAGTTGCAGGGACATGGTGGTCCGGTGGTGATGCAGCTGTTGTTGGGGCGCTGTCTCGAACTTGGCGCTCGATTGGCCGAGCCAGGCGAGTTTTCCCGTCGCGCATTCCTTAACGACAAGATGGATCTGGCGCAAGCTGAGGCGGTCGCCGATCTTATTGAGGCGACGACTAACTCGGCGGCACGCTCAGCCGTCCGGTCGCTTTCGGGCGAGTTTTCGCGGGCGGTCCATGATCTAGTGGCGCAACTCACGGAGTTGCGCATGCTGATCGAGGCGACGTTGGATTTCCCCGAAGAAGAAATCGATGTGCTGCGGGATACCGATGCCGCCGAACGCCTGACACGCTTTCAGGGCGGCCTGGAAACTTTGCGGAGGCGTGCGCAACAGGGCAGTCTGTTGCGCTCCGGTCTGCATATAGTCCTGGCGGGGTTGCCCAATGTGGGCAAGAGTTCGCTCTTGAATCGATTGGCTGGCGAAGAGCGGGCAATTGTGACCGAGATCGCCGGCACGACGCGCGATGCGTTGCGGGAAACGATACAGGTCGAAGGGATTCCGCTACACATCATCGATACGGCGGGTCTGCGTGAAACTGCCGATGCGGTGGAACGGATTGGTATCGAGCGCACCTGGAAAGAGATTGAGCGCGCCGATGTTGTGTTGCAACTGGTGGATACGCGGACCGGAGTGACGACTGACGACGAGGTGATCGCGGCGCGATTGCCGGCGGGGATCGAACGCATCGTTGTGGAAAATAAGTGTGATCTGGCGCAGCAATCGCCGGTTCGGTTTGAGCGCGATGGCCAGGTTCATCTTCGGCTCTCGGCTAAAGGTGGCGAAGGGATTGAGTTGTTGCACGCCGAGTTGCTGCGTGTCGCGGGCTGGGTAGGGCATGGCGAGGATGTGATTCTGGCGCGCGAACGTCACCTCGAGGCGCTGACGGAAGCGGCCGAAAAGTCGGTGCTGGCGGGCCGGCACTTGGGGCAGATCGAGTTTTGCGCCGAGGAGTTACGCTTGGCGCAGAGCGCCTTGTCACGCATTACCGGGGAGTTTGGTGCTGATGATCTGTTGGGCGAGATATTCTCGCGGTTTTGTATAGGTAAGTAATCACTCTCGATCTTATGATTGACAGCACTATTGCTTTCCTGGCGATAGCCGCGGCGCTGGCGGGTTTTATCGATGCGGTGGCGGGTGGTGGCGGGCTGATTCAGGTGCCCTCCCTATTTGCGGCATTGCCGGAGGCTAGTCCGGGGATGGTATTTGGCACCAATAAGATTTCAAGTATTTTCGGTACCGGGAACGCCGCCTGGCGGTACGCCAGGCGCATTGCTTTGCCCTGGCATGTGGCTTTAGCTGCTGCGCTTGCTGCTTTCGTCTTTTCCTTTCTCGGTGCGGCGGCAGTGGTGTGGCTGCCGAAAGCCGTGGTACGGCCAATGGTGCTGGTGTTGTTGGTCGCGGTGATTGTGTACACCTTGATCAAGCCAGATTTTGGCAAGATTGCTAGCGAGCAACCGGACGCGGCCACCGGGCGCCAGCGCGCGTTATGGATGGGAGCAGGGCTCGGTTTCTATGATGGTTTTTTCGGTCCGGGCACGGGCAGTTTCATGATTTTTGTATTTATCCGCTGGTTTGGGATGGATTTTCTTCATGCGACCAGTGCGGCCAAGGTCGTCAATTTCTCTACCAACGCGGCGGCATTGGCGTATTTCATTCCAACCGGTAATGTGCTCTGGGTGTTGGGGCTGACGATGGCGGTATGCAATATTCTTGGTGCGCAGCTGGGGTCGCGCATGGCTTTGCGCCATGGTAGCGAGTTTGTGCGTTGGGTGTTTTTGGCGGTGGCGTCGGTCTTGGCACTGAAATTCGGCTACGACACCGTTATGGCGTGAAAAGCAGGGAAGGATGCAATCGAATGAGCCACTTTGTTATTGCAAAGGTAATATGTCTGCAGCCCGCAGCTGCGGTAAAAATAATTAATTCTTGAGGAGATCATCGATGAAGCGCAAGTTCATAGTTGGAGCACTACTGGTTGCTTTTACAACGTTGGCACAGGCCGATATCACGGTTGGCGTGACGCTTTCTGCCACCGGTCCAGCGGCGTCGCTTGGCATTCCGGAGAAGAATTCGGTGTCACTACTTCCGACGACGATTGCCGGTCAGAAGGTGAATTACATCGTTCTTGACGATGCATCGGACACCACAACGGCTGTCAAGAACACGCGTAAGCTGATTTCTGAAAACAAGGTTGATGTGGTGATTGGTTCAACCATTACGCCCAATTCGCTGGCGATGGTCGATGTGGTAGCGGAGGCAGAAACGCCGATGATTTCCATGGCGGCTTCGGCGCGCATCATTGATCCGACCAATCCGAAGACGAAGTGGGTGTTCAAGACGCCACAGAACGATACTCACATGTCGACCGCGATCATCGAGCATATGATCAATAGTGGCGTGAAAACCGTGGCCTTTATTGGTTTCAACGATGCCTATGGCGAGGGTTGGTTTCAAGAGTTCTCCAAGATTGCGGAAGTCCGCAAACTTAAGATTGTTGCCAATGAGCGTTATAGCCGTGCCGACACCTCGGTGACCGGTCAGGTATTGAAGATTGTCGCTGCCAAACCCGATGCGGTATTGATCGCTGGTGCCGGCACCCCGGCGGCGTTGCCGCAGGTGGCATTGCAGGAGCGCAAGTACGCCGGCAAGTACTATCAGACGCATGGCGTGGCCAATAACGATTTCTTGCGGGTTGGTGGCAAGAATGTCGAGGGTACCTTCCTTCCGGCCGGACCGATGCTGGTTGCGGCGCAATTGCCGAACGACAACCCGGTCAAGAAGTCAGCCCTGGCATACACCCAGAAGTACGAGGCCGCCTACGGCAAAGGCAATGTGGCGACGTTTGGGGGTCACGCCTGGGATGCGGGTCTGCTGCTTGAGGCGGCTGTGCCGGCAGCGCTTAAGAAAGGGCAGCCGGGCACCAAGGAATTTCGTGCCGCGCTGCGTGATGGCTTGGAGGGCGTCAAGGATTTGCCTGGTGCCCATGGTGTTTTCAATATGAGTCCGGGCGATCACCTAGGTTTCGATCAGCGCGCGCGAGTGATGGTGCAGATTCAGAATGGTGCCTGGGTGTTGGTTAAGTAATAACGTGTAATCAATGAGTTGTGGTAGCGATGGGGCGCCCTGCGGGGCGCTCTTGTTTTGAGTTGAGGGGTTTCCATGGATTTACAGATTGCGCTCCTGCTGGGGCAAGATGGCATTACTAACGGGGCAATCTACGCCCTCTTGTCGCTGGCGTTGGTCCTGGTTTTTGCGGTAACGCGGGTCATTTTTATTCCGCAGGGTGAATTCGTGGCTTTCGGAGCGCTGACATTGGCCAGCTTCCAGGCCGGCAAGACGCCGGGTACGCTGTGGTTGTTGCTGGGGGCCGGCTTTGTGGTCGCGATAGTGGATTTGGTGGTTGCCTGGCGGCGGCGGAAATGGCGACGGGTTCCGGCAATCCTCGGCTGGAACCTCGTCTATCCAGCCTTGATGGCTGGGTTGATATTGTCGATTGAACCCTCCAAGTGGCCGCTATTGGCGCAAATCAGTCTGGCTTTGGCGTTGGTCGTTCCACTGGGGCCGATGATGTATCGACTGGCGTTTCAGCCGTTGGCGGAAGCGCCTGTCTTGGTCTTGCTGATTGTGTCGGTTGCGGTTCATTTGGTGTTGGTCGGTCTGGGCCTGGTGTTTTTTGGGGCGGAGGGTTCGCGCGCCGCATCGTTTTCTGATGTCAGCCTGGATATTGGCGAGTTCAGCATTACCGGACAGACGTTGGCGGTGGTGTTGACCAGTGGTGTGTTGATTGTGGTGTTGTATCAATTCTTTGGTCGCTCGCTTTACGGTAAGGCGTTGCGGGCGACCGCCATTAACCGTACGGGGGCTAGGTTGATGGGCATCTCGACGGTCATGGCTGGCAAGCTCTCGTTCTTATTGGCGGCGGGTATTGGTGCCTTGTCAGGCATCCTGATCGCTCCGATCACCACGGTGTATTACGACACGGGGTTTCTAATTGGGCTGAAGGGCTTTGTCGGGGCGATTATCGGTGGCCTGGCGAGTTATCCGGTGGCGGCAGTGGGGGCCGTGGCGGTGGGGTTGTTGGAGTCGTATTCCTCGTTCTATGCGTCTGCATTCAAAGAGGTGATTGTGTTCACTCTGATTATTCCAATGCTGCTGTGGCGGTCGTTGACGACACGTCATGTCGAAGAGGAGTCCTGATCATGACGCCGCGACGAGTTCTAGCGCTGTTTCTCTGCCTGGTGGCTTTGGCACCTTTGGTGTTGTCTGAGTTCTATGTCACGCTATTGAATTACATTGGTTTGTCGGCGTTAGTGGCGCTGGGCTTGGTTTTGCTGACGGGGGTCGGTGGACTGACGTCATTCGGGCAAGCGGCTTTCGTTGGTCTGGGAGCCTATACGTCGGCCTATCTAGCTACAGTGTTCGCGTTGTCACCGTGGCTAACGCTTGCTGCTGGGATGGTAGTGACGGCTGTAGTGGCCTTGTTGTTGGGTTGGATGACGTTGCGTCTTTCAGGGCACTATTTGCCGCTGGGTACGATAGCGTGGGGTATCAGCCTCTATTTTCTTTTTGGGAATCTGGAGTTCCTGGGTGGGCATACCGGGCTGGGTGGGATTCCGGTAGTGTCGCTGTTAGGTTTCGAGTTGAAGGATGGGCGTGACTTTTACTTCCTGATTTGGGTTGTCTTGCTAGGGGCGGTGTGGCTGACGCAAAACTTGTTGGACTCGCGCGAGGGGAGGGCGATTCGTGCGCTTAAAGGGGGGGTGTTGATGGCTGAGGCAATGGGCGTCGACACAGCACGCTCAAAGATTGTGATTTTTCTGATTGCAGCCTTGTTCGCTAGTGTTTCCGGTTGGCTCTATGTGCACTTGCAGCGCTTCGTTAATCCGACGCCGTTTGGTTTGCATATTGGTATCGAGTACTTGTTTATGGCGGTGGTGGGTGGTGCGGCGAGTGTTTGGGGAGCGGTGGTTGGTGCGGGCGTGATTACGGTACTGAAGCAGTGGTTACAGGATCTTTTGCCGCAGTTGTTTGGTGCCTCCGGGAATTTCGAAGTCATTGTTTTTGGAGTTTTGATGGTGGTGGTGTTGCAGCGCGCGCGGGAGGGACTGTGGCCGATGTTGTCGCAGTGGATGCCTGTGCATAGCTCACGGCGGCAAGTGCCCATTGCCGATTTCCTGAACAAGCAATGTTCGTTTGGGGGAAGCGAATTGATTCTCGAGGTAAGGGATGTCACAAAGCGCTTTGGTGGTCTTATGGCGAATAACCAGATGAGCCTCAGTGTTCGTGCGGGCGAGGTGATGGCCTTGATAGGCCCAAATGGTGCCGGGAAGTCGACGATGTTTAATTGCATCTCTGGGGTTGATGGTCCGACATCGGGGGATGTGTTCTTCCGGGGTGTATCTATTGTTGGATTGGATGCGCGGCGAATTGCGCGACGGGGGATGAGTCGAACCTTCCAGCATGTCCGACTTTTGCCGGCGATGACTGTGATTGAGAATGTGGCGATTGGGGCGCATCTACGTGGTCATCGTGGTATCACAGCGTCCATGTTGCATTTAGAGCGAGCTGAGGAAAACAGTTTGCTTGCAGAAGCAGCGCGACAGGTGGAGCGCGTGGGTCTTAAGGACTTCATGTTTGAGGCTGCGGGCAGCCTTGCACTGGGTCAGCAGCGTTTGCTCGAGGTCGCGCGTGCCCTGGCGTCCAATCCTTGTTTGCTCTTGTTGGACGAGCCGGCAGCCGGCTTGCGTTATCTTGAAAAGCAAGCCTTGGCAGAATTGTTGCGGCGATTACGGGATGATGGGATGGCCATTCTTTTGGTTGAGCATGATATGGATTTCGTCATGGGACTGGCAGATCGAGTGGTAGTAATGGAGTTTGGCGAGAAGATCGCAGAGGGCTTGCCGGAGGAGGTGCAAAGGAATCCGGCGGTACTACAGGCGTATTTGGGTGGGGTGGCGTGATGGGCGCGGTTGAGCCGATATTGGTGGTTGAGGATTTATGTGTCGGATACGGTAAGGTCGAGGCGTTGCATCACGTAGGGATCGTGGTGGAACCAGGGCAGATCGTTACGGTGATCGGTCCCAATGGGGCAGGGAAAACGACGATGTTGGCGACCGTCATGGGTTTATTGTCGCGGTCGCGGGGAACGGTCCGGTTCCTTGGAGAGAATCTGAAGGACTATGCGGTTGAAGAGATGGTCGCGCGGGGTATGAATCTTGTCCCTGAGTCCCGCGCGTTGTTCGGCGAAATGTCGGTTGAGGAGAATCTTCAACTAGGTGCTTTTATGCGCCATCGATTGGGGCATAGGGATCATTTGGAGACTATGGCTTGGGTGTTTGAGATTTTTCCTCGTCTTAAGGAAAGGCGCGATCAATTGGCGTTCACTCTGTCAGGTGGGGAGCGGCAGATGCTCGCTGTTGGGCGAGCGCTTATGGCTAAACCGAAACTACTGATGCTGGATGAGCCAAGTCTTGGGCTCGCGCCACTTATTGTGCGGGAGATATTTCGGGTCATCGCTGATCTTAAGCAGACCGGTGTTGCGATTTTGTTGGTTGAGCAGAATGCGCGGGCGGCGCTTCAGGTGGCGGATTACGGGTATGTGCTTGAGACTGGTGAAGTCTCGTTGGCGGGTCCGGCGCGGGAATTGATTGATGATCCGAGGGTGATTGAGAGTTATCTTGGGCTTGGTGGGAAGCATTAGGTGGTGTTTCACGTGAAACGATGTTGCCAATCAAATCATCGTTTCACGTGAAACACTAATTCACTGACGTTTTTGTTTCGAGGATGAGGGGCGTATGATTGCGCCTCTTTTCATTGGATGTTCGCACTTTGATATATCCCACGCGCTTTGATGTGATTGTGATCGGGGGTGGCCATGCGGGCACCGAGGCTGCGCTAGCGGCTGCTCGTTCGGGGGCGCAAACATTGCTTCTGACTCATAACATCGAGACGTTGGGTGCAATGTCTTGCAATCCCTCCATTGGGGGCATTGGCAAAGGCCATCTGGTTAAAGAAGTTGATGCTATGGGTGGTGCCATGGCTTCGGCGGCGGACGAGGCGGGAATTCAGTTTCGTATTCTTAATGCCTCAAAGGGTCCGGCGGTGCGGGCTACGCGTGCCCAGGCAGATCGCCAACTCTACAAAGCGGCTATTCGTGGCCGGCTCGAAAACCAACCGAATCTAACGCTCTTTCAGCAGGCGGTGGATGATCTGACTTTGATTGGTGATCGCGTAAGCGGCGTTGTCACGCAGCTCGGTATCCGGTTTGAAGCGCCCACCGTTGTATTGACTGCGGGGACGTTCTTGAATGGCTTGGTGCATGTCGGTCTGGCCAGCTATCGAGCAGGGCGCTTTGGCGATACGGCGGCAGTTTCCTTGGCCGAGCGTTTGCGCGAGTTGGCGCTCCCGGTAGGACGATTAAAAACGGGCACGCCGCCTAGATTGGATGGCCGAACCATTGATCTCTCCGTATTGCAGCGTCAACCAGGTGATACGCCGACACCGGTCTTTTCATTCCTCGGGGATACGAGTCAGCATCCGCAGCAGGTGCCATGTTGGATCACGCATACCAACGAGCGCACTCATGACATCATCCGTGGCGGGCTTGATCGATCGCCCATGTTCACCGGCGTCATTGAAGGGGTTGGGCCGCGTTACTGCCCATCGATCGAAGACAAAATTCACCGTTTTGCCGGCAAAGATTCACACCAGGTATTTCTTGAACCTGAGGGTCTCACAACGCACGAGATCTACCCTCAGGGCGTCTCCACGTCGCTACCGTTTGATATTCAGCTTGCTCTTGTGCGGTCGATGCGCGGCTTGGAGAATGTTCACATTACCCGTCCAGGCTATGCGATCGAGTACGACTACTTTGATCCGAGAAATCTGAAGGCGAGCCTCGAAACCAAGTCCATTGGGGGCCTCTTCTTCGCCGGACAAATCAATGGCACCACGGGTTATGAAGAGGCGGCCGCGCAGGGCTTGCTCGCTGGTTTGAATGCCGCTCTATTGGCCCGCAATCAGGAGGCATGGTCGCCGCGCCGCGATCAAGCCTATTTGGGTGTGCTTGTTGATGATCTGATCACCCGTGGTGTTTCGGAGCCCTATCGAATGTTTACCAGTCGCGCCGAGTACCGTTTGAGCTTGCGCGAAGATAACGCAGATCAGCGCTTGACCGAGACTGGGCGAGAGTATGGTTTGGTTGATGATCGGCGTTGGGACGCCTTTAACCGGAAACGTGATGCGGTAGCCGCTGAGGCAGGGCGCCTGAAGTCGACCTGGGTGAATCCCCGCCTAATTCCTGACGAGGAGGCGACGCGTGTTCTAGGCAAGCCCATGGAGCGCGAATATCGATTGTTTGATTTGTTGCGTCGCCCCGAAGTCGATTATTCGAGTTTGATGAGTTTTCCGGGTGTTGGAGATCCAATCACCGAGCGCGCCGTAATTGAGCAAGTCGAGATCGAGGCCAAATATCAGGGCTATATCGAGCGCCAGCAGGAAGATGTCGAGAGGAGTCTTGCTCACGAAGAGCTCGCGTTACCGCTTGATATGGATTACGCACAGGTCCACGGTTTGAGTATTGAGGTCCGGCAGAAACTCGCTCAGGCTCGCCCACAGACGCTAGGTCAGGCGTCACGGGTACAAGGCGTGACGCCGGCAGCAATTTCTCTTTTGCTCGTACATATCAAGCGTCGCAAAGTCGCCTGAGCGATGACTCTTGGTCTGACTGCTTCATTGGACGCGGGTCTTGCCGCTCTTGCTCTGGATTTGTCCAGCGAGCAGCGAGGACGCCTGCTTGATTTCATCAGCTTGTTGCAGAAGTGGAATCGCACCTACAATCTCACCGCTATCCGCGAACCGGAAGCGATGCTTAGCCATCATGTGCTCGATTCGCTGGCGGTGTTGCCACTTTTAAAGAAGTCGGCGCTGGCGAGACGGCGCACGGAACCATGGCGCCTGACCGATGTGGGTAGTGGAGCGGGGCTGCCGGGAATTGTTCTCGCTATCGCGCAACCGGACTGGTTGATACGCTCGATCGATACCGTGGACAAGAAGGCAGCATTTCAGCGGCAGGTGGTCATCGAATTGGGCTTGCCAAATGTTGAGGTCGTTAGTGGTCGGGTCGAGAACTTGCCGTCGGCCAGTACGGATGCCGTGATCTCGCGCGCCTTCGCCGAGCTCGTCGATTTTGTCGCCCTGGCTGGGCATCTCATTGTGCCCGGCGGCAGCCTGTTCGCCATGAAGGGTGTTTTGCCGGAGCACGAAATTACTCGTCTGCCACCGGATTGGAGCGCCAAATTGGTCGTGCCGATTGAAGTGCCGGGGCTAGATGCGCAGCGTCATATGATTGTTTTGGAGAAGATGTAACTCATGCATATATTTGCCATAGCCAATCAGAAGGGCGGCGTCGGCAAGACTACTACCGCCGTGAACCTGGCGGCCGCCTTGGCCGCGAATGGTCAGCGTACCTTGCTAGTTGACCTCGATCCGCAGGGCAATGCCACCATGGGGGCTGGTGTCGATAAGCGATCGCTGGCCCGTTCGGTGTATCACGTCCTGCTCGAATTGGCGACCCTCGCCGATGCACGCGCTACATCCCCGTCGGGCAAATTTGATGTTTTGCCGGCAAACCGTGATCTGGCTGGTGCCGAGGTTGAGATGGTCGATCTTGATCGTCGCGACATGCGCTTGAAAGCCGCGCTCGCCGCACACAGTGGGGAATATGACTTCGTTCTCATTGATTGTCCGCCCTCGTTGTCGATGCTGACACTCAATGGCCTCTGCGCAGCGCATGGCGTCATTATTCCGATGCAGTGCGAGTACTACGCACTGGAAGGGTTGTCGGATCTCGTGAACACCATCAAGAAAGTGCATGCCAACCTAAATCGCGATCTCAAGATCATTGGTTTGCTGCGGGTAATGTTCGATCCGCGCAGTACTTTGTCGCGACAGGTATCCGATCAGCTCGAACAGCATTTTGGCGACAAAGTATTCAAGACTCTCGTCCCACGCAATGTGCGTTTGGCAGAGGCGCCAAGCTATGGCGTGCCCGGCGTCTTGTTTGATAAGAATGCCAAAGGTGCGCAGGCCTATCTTGCTTTTGCTGTCGAGATGGTACAGCGCGTCAAAGAATGGGAAAAACTCTGATGAATCCACCGAAGAAAAAAGGTCTCGGCCGCGGACTTGATGCGTTGTTAGCCGCTAACAATACGCCAGAAGCACAGCGTCAGGACACATTGCCGGTCACCGTATTGCAACCCGGAAAGTATCAACCACGGACACGCATGGATCCTGGTTCATTGGAAGAATTGGCTGATTCGATCAAAGCCCAAGGCCTGATTCAGCCGATCTCAGTACGCCCAATTGCAAGGCTGGACGGTATTGATCGTTACGAAATCATCGCCGGCGAAAGACGCTGGCGGGCCGCGCAGATCGCTGGACTGAACGAAGTGCCCGTATTGATTCGGGATATTCCGGACGATGCGGCACTGGCGATGTCGCTGATCGAAAACATCCAGCGCGAAGACCTCAATCCTTTAGAAGAGGCGGCAGGTATCCAGCGTTTGATCGATGAGTTTCAGATGACGCACCAGCAAGCTGCTGATGCGTTGGGTCGTTCGCGCTCGGCCGCCACCAACTTGTTGCGCTTGTTGCAACTAGCGAAACCGGTGCAGGACATGTTGATGGCGGGTGACATTGAAATGGGACATGCGCGCGCGGTGTTGCCGCTATCCATGCTTGAGCAAGGTCGTGTAGCGGCATTAGTCGCCGACAAAGGCTACTCCGTTCGTGAAACTGAACGCCTGGTCGCGCGCGAACTTAATCCCATCGCGACACGTCAGCGCGATGGCACTCCGGGCGCAAATCGTGATCTGGTGCGACTAGAGGAAGAGCTTTCCGATAGCATCGGCGCCACTGTCAAGATTTCGGCTAACCGGAAAGGCGCCGGAGCGCTCAATGTTCGCTTTTCAAGCCTCGATCAGTTGGAAGGAATCATCGCTCGGATCGCGCGTCCGGTGAGCGGTGAGGCGTAATTGATGAAGGTCAAGTTGCTGCGACGCACCATAAATATTGACATCGATTCAGCAACGCCTTATATTTGCCGGGTTTTAGGCGGCATGCAGTGTGTTTATGTATAAGACGCTGCTTCTGCAAATAGCTGCTACATTGGTGGCGGCGGGGTTGGCAGGTCTCTGGATTGGGACACGTGGTGCGGCTTCCGTTGTTTTGGGCGCTACGGCGTATCTCCTTCCTAACGTGCTGTTTGTGGTTCGATTAAGTTCCGCAGCTTCTCGCGGACAGGCCAGCGCGGCGACATTTTTTGTCGGCGAGTTGATCAAAATCGTGGCCACAATCGTAATTTTGGTGGCTGCGCAACATTGGTACGACGTGCATTGGTTAGCTCTGCTCGTCGGGTTGTTCGTGGCTTTAAAAGCGAATTTGTTTGCGTTCTTGTTGAAGACCTGACTATGTCATCTGGTACCGAACACGCTCCAGCCGCTGGCGATTACATCGTCCATCACCTCACTCATCTGACTAGCACTGGCCATAAACAGGCTTCAGTGATCGATTGGTCGGTTTTTAATGTCGACACCCTGTTTTGGTCCGTCAGCATGGGTCTGCTCGCCGTCTTTCTTTTGATGAAGGCAGCCAAGAGCGCGACGTCCGGCGTTCCGGGTCGCTTCCAAGCAGCCGTCGAGATCTTGGTCGAGATGGTCGAATCGCAATCCAAGAACATTGTTCACGGCGACCGCAGCTTCATTGCTCCTGTCGCGCTGACCGTATTCATGTGGGTTCTATTCATGAATGCGATGGACTTCTTGCCCGTTGATTCGCTGCCGCGCATCGGTGAGATGTTTGGCATTCACTACCAACGCGTGGTTCCGACAGCCGACCTCAATGGCACCTTGGGTATGTCGCTCGGTGTGCTGCTGCTGTGCATTTACTACAACATCAAGATCAAGGGTTTCGGTGGCTGGGTGCACGAGCTATTTACGGCGCCTTTCGGCAACCACCCGCTGCTCTACCCGATTAACTTCGCCATGCAGATGATCGAGTTTACAGCCAAGACTGTGTCTCACGGCATGCGACTATTTGGCAACATGTATGCTGGCGAACTGGTCTTCATGCTGATCGCTTTGATGGGCAGCACCGCCACGGTTGCCGGCTTCTTTGGTCATGTTGTCGCCGGATCGATCTGGGCTGTCTTTCATATCCTGATCGTCGTCCTGCAGGCATTCATCTTCATGATGCTGACGCTGGTCTATATCGGTCAGGCTCACGAAGCGCACTAAAAAAGTCTCAGCGAAGTCCGATCTTTTAGTTTCTTTGCAGTTTTTTCTTTCAATCAACCTCAAATCTCGTCAAAAGGAGTTGTTATGGAACACGTTCTAGGTTTTGTTGCGCTGGCTGCCGGCCTGATCATTGGTCTGGGCGCCATTGGTGCTTGTATTGGTATCGGCATCATGGGCTCCAAATATCTTGAGGCTTCTGCACGTCAGCCCGAATTGATGAACGCTCTGCAGACCAAGATGTTCCTGTTGGCTGGTCTGATCGATGCCGCCTTCCTGATTGGCGTTGGTATCGCGATGATGTTCGCCTTTGCCAACCCGTTTGTTCTCAAGTAATCGACTCCTCCGCCCATAAAGGAGCGATAACGTGAATCTGAACGCAACGCTGTTTGCACAGCTCGTTGTGTTCTTCATTCTGGCTGGTTTCACGATGAAATTCGTGTGGCCGCCCATCATGAAGGCACTGGACGAGCGCGCGCAAAAGATCGCTGACGGGCTCGCGGCTGCGGACAAGGCCAAGACTGATCTGGCCCATGCGGAAAAGAAGGCCACCGAAGAGCTGCGTAAAGCACGCGAATCGGCTGCCGAATTCCGTTCCGGAGCCGAAAAGCAAGCTGCCCAACTGGTCGAAGAGGCGCGTAACGACGCCACTCGTATCATTGCTGCTGCCCGTGAAGCCGCCGAAACCGAAGCTGCATCCGCCTCTCAACGGGCCAAAGAAGCCCTGCGTGAGCATGTGGCACAACTCGCTGTCGCTGGCGCCGAAAAGATACTCCGCAAGGAGATCAACGTCGCCGCCCACGCCGAGTTGCTGACTCAGCTCAAGTCGGAGCTCTGATCCATCATGGCCGAAAACGTCACCCTGGCACGCCCCTACGCCGAGGCTGCCTTTCAGCTCGCCAAAGGCAACAACGCCCTTTCGTCGTGGTCCACTGCACTGAATCGACTGGCGACCGTTACTGCAAATCCGGAAATGGAAGCTTGCATCAGCAATCCATTGCTTGCTCCCGAGCAGTTGTCTCGGCTTTGCCTTGATGTCGCTGGTGGTACCGGGGATGTGGCCTTGTCGGTCGAGCAACAGGATTTTGTCCGCGTGTTGGTGGACAACGAGCGTCTTTTCGTCCTTCCCGAGATCGCAGGTTTATTTGAAGATCTGAAAGCAGGTCACGAGGGAACGAAGCATGCCGAGATCAGTTCGGCTTTCGCCATTGATGACACTGCCTTGAAGTCCCTGATCGCTGACCTCGAACGCCGTTTCGCCTGCAAGGTTGTCGCCACAGTCACGCTCGATCCCGAGCTTATCGGCGGCGTGCGAATTGCGGTAGGTGACGAAGTGATCGATGCGTCCGTCCGCGGCAAACTGGCTGCCATGGCCACCGCGCTAAAGAACTAGGAGTTATTCCATGAATCTCAATCCGTCTGAAATCAGCGACCTGATCAAGAGCCGGATCCAGAATATGCAGTTGACCGCCACCGCCCGTAATGAGGGTACTGTGGTTTCGGTCACCGACGGCATTTGCCGCGTGCATGGTCTGGCCGACGTGATGCAGGGCGAAATGCTGGAATTCCCCGGCAACACCTTCGGCCTCGCGCTGAACCTCGAGCGCGACTCAGTCGGTGCCGTGGTCATGGGTGACTACGAACATATCACTGAAGGTGATACGGTTAAATGTACCGGCCGCATTCTGGAAGTGCCGATTGGACCGGAATTGCTCGGTCGCGTCGTCAATGCGTTGGGTGAGCCGATCGACGGCAAAGGTCCGATTAACGCCAAGCTGTCTGACAAACTTGAAAAAGTTGCACCGGGCGTGATCTGGCGCAAGTCGGTGTCGCAGCCAGTGCAATCCGGCCTCAAGGCAATCGACTCGATGGTTCCCGTGGGACGTGGTCAGCGTGAATTGATCATCGGCGACCGTCAGACCGGAAAGACAGCTGTCGCGGTTGATACCATCATCAACCAAAAAGGTCAGAACATGTTCTGTATCTACGTCGCCATCGGTCAAAAAGCTTCGACCGTAGCCAACGTAGTACGAAAGCTACATGAGCATGGCGCCTTGGAATACACGATCGTCGTCGCCGCTACGGCATCCGACTCTGCCGCGATGCAGTTTTTGGCACCTTACGCCGGCTGCACCATGGGCGAATATTTCCGCGATCGCGGCATGGATGCGTTGATCGTTTATGACGATCTGACCAAACAAGCCTGGGCCTATCGCCAGATTTCTCTTTTGCTCCGTCGTCCGCCAGGTCGCGAAGCCTACCCGGGTGACGTGTTCTACATTCACTCCCGCTTGCTCGAGCGTGCCGCTCGCGTATCTGAGGAGTGGGTCGAGCGATTCACCAAGGGCGAGGTAAAGGGCAAGACTGGATCATTGACCGCGCTGCCGATCATCGAAACTCAAGCCGGCGACGTGTCCGCATTTGTGCCGACGAACGTGATTTCAATTACCGACGGCCAGATCTTCCTTGAAACTGATCTGTTTAATGCCGGTATTCGTCCCGCAATGAACGCCGGTGTTTCGGTGTCCCGCGTCGGCGGCTCGGCACAGACCAAAGTCATCAAGAAGCTTGGTGGCGGTGTGCGTCTCGCCTTGGCCCAGTACCGCGAACTCGCTGCCTTTGCCCAATTTGCTTCCGATCTCGACGAAACCACACGTAAGCAATTGGAGCGTGGTCGCCGTGTCACGGAACTGATGAAACAGTTGCAGTACGCTCCACTATCGGTAGGTGAAATGGCTATTTCGCTGTTTGCGTCCGATGGTTACATGGATGACGTGGAAGTTCCCCGCATTCTCGCCTTTGAAAGCAGCTTGCATCAGTTCATGAAAACCAAGCACGCTGATTTGGTAACCAAGATCGAGACGACCAAGGATCTGGACAAAGACGCTGAGGGCCAGCTCAAGGCCGCCATCGCCGAGTTCAAGAAATCCTGGGCCTGATCGCGTACTGCTAACAACGAGGGGCGATCATGGCAGGAAGTAAAGAGATCCGCACCAAGATCAAGAGCGTTCAAAACACGCGCAAGATCACCAAGGCCATGGAGATGGTGGCCGCATCCAAAATGCGCAAGGCGCAGGACCGGATGCGGGCTGCTCGTCCCTATAGCGAAAAGATTCGCCGCCTCGCGGCCAATCTGTCGCAGGCCCTGATCACTGATTATCGTCACCCCTTCCTCGTGAAGTCGGCGAATGTCAAGCGTGTTGGTTTGATTGTGGTGACAACTGACAAGGGCCTCTGCGGCGGCCTGAACACCAACATTCTGCGTCAGGCGATGAATACCATGCGTCGCTGGGAAAGCAGCGGAATTAGCGATATCCGTGTCACTGCGATTGGTAACAAAGGCTTGGGTTTCATGCAACGTCTTGGTGCCAAGGTGGTTTCGCAGGCAACGCACATGGGCGATACGCCCCACCTGGAAAAGCTGATTGGTCCGATCAAGGTGGTAATCGATGCTTACCAGGCCGGCGAAATCGATGCCGTCCATATTGCCTATACCCGTTTCATCAATACGATGAAGCAGGAACCGGTGATCGAGCAGCTGCTGCCCTTGACTGGTGAGCGTTTGGGTACACCGGAGAGTAATTGGGACTACCTCTACGAGCCGGATGCGCAGACCGTCATTGACGACTTGCTGATACGCTACGTCGAAGCCCTGATTTATCAATCGGTTGCCGAAAATATGGCCTCTGAGCAGTCAGCACGAATGGTCGCCATGAAAGCCGCGACAGACAATGCAGGCAGTGTGATCAAGGAACTTCAGTTGGTCTACAACAAGGCACGCCAGGCCGCGATTACCAAGGAAATTTCGGAAATCGTTGGTGGCGCAGCGGCCATCGCGGGTTAATCAGCGGGATAACAGATTTAAATTTAAGGAAATAACCATGAGTAACGGAAACATCGTTCAGTGCATCGGCGCCGTGGTGGACATCAAGTTCCCCCGCGAAGCCATGCCCAAGGTGTACGAAGCGCTGACCCTCGACGAAGCCAATGCTGGTAATGCCGAAGCGGGTCTAACCTTTGAAGTTCAGCAACAAATCGGCGACGGCGTGGTGCGTACCATTGCGCTCGGTTCCTCCGATGGCTTGCGTCGCGGTATGTCGGTCAAAGCGACAGGCGCCGCAATCTCGGTTCCTGTTGGCATGGGCACATTGGGTCGCATTATGGATGTGCTCGGCCGTCCAATCGACGAAGCTGGCCCTGTCCCTTGCGACGAGCTACGCCCGATCCACGCCAAGGCTCCGAAGTTTGACGAGCTCTCGCCGTCGATTGACCTGCTGCCCACAGGCATCAAGGTTATCGACCTGATCTGCCCGTTCGCAAAAGGCGGTAAAGTTGGTCTATTCGGTGGCGCCGGCGTCGGCAAGACCGTGAACATGATGGAACTCATCAACAACATCGCCAAATCCTACGGTGGTTACTCCGTATTTGCCGGTGTGGGCGAGCGTACTCGTGAGGGTAACGACTTCTACCACGAGATGAAGGACTCCAACGTTCTCGACAAAGTCGCGATGGTGTTCGGTCAGATGAACGAGCCTCCCGGCAACCGTCTGCGCGTGGCGCTGACCGGCCTGACCATGGCCGAGAAGTTCCGCGACGAAGGTAAAGACATTCTGTTCTTCGTCGATAACATCTACCGCTACACCCTGGCCGGTACCGAAGTGTCCGCGCTGCTCGGTCGCATGCCGTCCGCCGTGGGCTACCAGCCGACGCTGGCCGACGAAATGGGCCGTCTGCAAGAGCGCATCACCTCGACCAAAGTGGGTTCGATCACGTCGATTCAGGCCGTATATGTGCCTGCCGACGACTTGACTGACCCATCCCCGGCAACGACCTTCCTGCACCTAGATGCGACCGTCGTGCTGTCGCGTGATATCGCCTCGTTGGGTATCTACCCGGCCGTCGATCCGCTCGACTCCACTTCGCGTCAGCTCGATCCGTTGGTCGTTGGTGAAGAGCATTACAGCGTGGCCCGCCGTGTCCAGTCGAATCTTCAGCGCTACAAGGAACTGCGCGACATCATCGCCATTCTGGGTATGGACGAGCTGGCACCGGAAGATAAACTGGCCGTTACCCGCGCTCGGAAAATTCAGCGTTTCCTGTCGCAGCCGTTCAACGTCGCCGAAGTCTTTACCGGTTCGCCCGGCAAGATCGTGCCGCTGGCCGACACCATCAAGGGTTTCAAAATGATCGTTGATGGCGAGTGCGATAGCCTCCCGGAGCAAGCCTTCTATATGGTAGGCGGCATCGAAGAGGCTTTCGAAAAAGCCAAGACAATGCAATGAGCAAGGTAACGACCGCGCTCAACGCTGAAAGGTAATTCATCATGGCAATGACCATACACGTCGACGTCGTTAGTGCCGAAGAGGCCATTTTCTCCGGCCTCGCCGAGTTCGTCGTCCTGCCCGGCGAAGCAGGAGAGTTGGGCATCATGCCCGGCCACATGCCGTTGATGACCCGCATCAAACCCGGGACGGTGCGTATCCTGCTACCTGGCGCAAAAGAAGAACTCATCTTCGTCGCTGGCGGGCTGCTGGAAGTGCAGCCTGGTTTGGTAACGGTTCTGGCTGATACCGCGATTCGTGGTAATGATCTTGATCATGCCAAAGCGATGGAAGCGAAGAAGCGCGCCGAAGAGGCCATGGGAACGCGTTCGTCAAAAATCGACTATGCGCGTGCCCAGGCTGAATTGGCTGAAGCTGTGGCGCAGTTGGCTGCTATCGATCGTTTGCGTAAACGCGGTCACTGAGATCTCCCAGTTCCAAAAAGGCAGCTTCGGCTGCCTTTTTTGTGCCCAACGCATATCGATAGGGGTTGCTCCTCTTGAACTGGACCGGCCCATCAGTTAGACTGGACAGTCCATTCTAGTGAGCTGTCCATGTCTACACTTCTGGAGCTTGACTCAAGTGATAGCCGTTCGCGTCTGATTGACGCGGCGACCAAAGCCTTCATCGAAGACGGCTATCGGGCCAGTGTTGAACAGATTGCGACACGCGCAGGAGTCGCCCGTCAGACCTTGTACAACCACTTCACGTCGAAGGATGACCTGTTTCGCGAGGTCATCACACACGTGACGGCCGCATTGCTAATTACTCTTGACGACAGCATTCTGCAGCTACGTGAGCGCCTACTTCGATTTGGCATCGCTTTCCGTTCCAAGACACTGAGTGCGGAGGGCTTGGGCTTCTATCGCGCTCTGCTAGCCGAAGCCGCGCGGCAGCCGAAAATTACCACTGACTTTTACAACACTGGCCCAGCCAAGACCGCTGCGCGACTGCGCGAAGTAATAGCCGCCGCGATGGCGCAAGGCGAAATGCGTAACGATGATCCGGAATTCGCGACCACCATGCTACTTTCGATGCTGGTTGGTGCAGAACGCAGCCATTGCCTCCTGACCGGTGAAGTGCAACCAAAACAAGATCCGGCGAAGGTCGCACTGATTATTGACTGTTACTTGCGCGCTTTCGCACCTGCTAATCCTCATCCACTCCCCGTTACCGACCGGAGAACACAATGACGAGGTCCATTTCTATCCTGATGCTTCTACTTATGGCTGCGTGTGGTGACGGCGACAAAAAGGGGCCACCGGGAGCGAGTCCTACGGCTGGCGCCGCGCCCGCAGAAGTCGACGTAATGACAGTCGAACTAGCCAGCGCCACAATTACGCAGGACTTGCCCGGACGCCTCCAGGCAGTTCGTTCGGCGCAGGTCAGGGCTCGTGTCGAAGGCGTGGTCGAGAAGCGTCTGTTTGCCGAAGGGACTAATGTCGCTGCCGGCACGCCACTCTTCCGTATCGACGCCCGAACCTTCCAGGCCCAGAATGCCGCCGCTGAGGCTGACCTCGCCGCCGCAAAGGCCGCCTTCGATCGCTACCGGCCGCTTCTCGAAATCAAGGCCGTCAGTCAGCAGGAATTCGATGCCGCACAGGCACGCGTCAAGCAAACCGAAGCTGCACTGAGCAAGGCCAAGCTGGATCTGGAAAACGCCGTCCCGTCAGCACCGATTTCTGGGCGCATCGGTCGCGCCCTTGTTACCGAGGGCGCGTTAGTCGGCAAGGGCGACGCGACTCATCTAGTCACCATTGAGCAAATCGATCCGATGCGCGTTGAGTTTACCCAGTCTTACTCTGATCTCCTGCGACTGCAACAGGCTGTAAAGGCGGGCAAGCAAAAGAGAGCGGACACGGCAAGGGTTGAACTGGTGCTGGAAGATGGCTCCTTGTATCCCGAGAAAGGTCGCTTACAGTTCACTGATCTCGCCGTTGATCCAAGCAGTGGCGCCGTGATCCTGCGCGCCGAATTCCCCAATCCGCGCCACGATTTGTTGCCTGGCACCTTTGTTCGTATTCGCTTTCCCCAGTCCCAACTCGACAACGCCATTCGCGTTCCACAACGGGCGGTTCAGGGCGGCGCCCTGGGCCAAATGGTGATGACGGTCGATGTCGAAGGAAAAGTCACGCCACGCCCGATTAAAACCAGCGCTATGTCCGGCGCCGATTTCATCGTGATAGATGGCCTGAAAGCGGGTGATCAAGTGATCGTCAACGGCCTGCAAAAAGCCAAGCCGGGCGGTGTCGTCAAACCGATACCGTGGACTGCGGGCCAACCACAGATCGCCACTTCGCCAGCTGCGTCCAAGCCATGATCGCCAACTTCTTCATAGATCGCCCCATCTTTGCCTGGGTCATCGCCATCATCATCGTGCTTGGTGGTGGGCTCGCGCTGCGTCAATTACCGGTAGCCAGCTACCCACCGGTCGCGCCGCCGGCACTCGCGATTAGCGTGAACTATCCCGGTGCATCGGCCAAAGTGGTCGAAGAAACTGCGGTTGCGCTAATCGAGCAGGAATTGAACGGCATCGAAAATCTGCTCTACATGGATTCGTCCTCGGAGCAGAACCTGGGCACCATTACCCTGACGTTCAATTCCGGCACCAACCTCGACCTGGCATCGGTAGAAACGCAAAACCGCATCAAACGTGCCGAACCGCGATTGCCGGAGGAGGCCAGACGTCTGGGAATTACCGTGACCAAGTCGTCGCGCAACTTCCTGATGATCGTTTCACTATTTTCGCCGGACAAGAGCCTGAACAACGTGGCCCTGGGCAGCTACGCCGCAGCCAATGTCCTGGAGAGTTTGCGCCGCACCCAAGGCGTCGGCGAGGCCATCCTGTTCGGCACCGAATATTCGATGCGCCTTTGGATCAAGCCCGAACGCCTGCAAGCCTTCGGCCTGACACCGGCTGACATCTCGAAAGCCGTGCGCGCACAGAATGCCCAAATTGCCACTGGTGAGCTGGGGCAGATTCCATCTGTTCCCGGGCAAGAATACGCCGCAACCATCATCACTCACGGGCGATTGGCTACGCCGGAAGACTTTGGCAACGTCATCATCAAAAGCGACCAGCGTGGCGCCACAGTCCGTGTCAAGGATGTCGCCCGCGTCGAACTGGGAGCGCAGGATTACTCGATTTCCGCCCGCGTTGACGGGCAACCGAATGCCGCGATTGCCGTGCGCATGGCGCCGGGCGCCAACGCTCTGGATACGGCTACTGCGGTTAACAAACGCATGACTGAGCTGGCCAAATACTTCCCCGCCGGCATCTCGTGGATGGTGCCCTACGACACGTCGACTTTCGTTGATATCTCCATCCGCGAAGTAGTCAAAACCCTGATCGAAGCCATGATCCTGGTGGTGCTGGTGATGTATCTGTTCCTTGAAAACCTGCGTGCTACGTTTATTCCCACCATCGTTGTGCCTGTCTCGCTGTTCGGCGCGATGATTGGATTGTATGTGCTGGGCTATTCAATCAACGTGCTCACTTTGTTTGCCATGGTCTTGGCAATTGCCATTGTCGTGGACGACGCCATTGTCGTTATCGAAAACGTCGAACGCATCATGAACGAAGAGGGCTTAAGCCCCCGTGATGCCACACGCAAGGCGATGGGGCAAATCATCAACGCCATCATCGCCATTACGGTGGTGCTGACGGCTGTGTTTGTTCCGTTGGTGTTCTTTGGCGGCGCAGTCGGCGCGATTTATCGCCAGTTTGCCGTGACGCTAATTCTGACCATGGTCTTTTCGGCCTTCATGGCCTTGACGCTGACGCCCGCCCTGTGTGCGACCCTGCTCAAGCATGAACCGGGACAAGCCGATGTTTTGCCGACCACCGGCTTCTTCGGCTGGTTCAATCGAGCCTTTGCCGCGACGGTGAATCGTTACATCGGTGCTACGCGCCGCATGCTCGGTAAGCCCGGGCGCTGGCTCATCGTTTACGCTGTGTTTCTCGGTACCACCGGCTGGCTCTTCACCAAATTGCCTGGTAGTTTTTTGCCTAGCGAAGATCAGGGCTATTTCTTGAGCATCATCCAGCTGCCCTCGGGTGCCACACAGGAACGAACCCTAGAGGTGCTTAGCACGGTCGAACAGCACTATCTGGCGCAAAAGGAAGTCGCTCACGTGATTGGCGTCGCCGGCTTTTCCTTCTTTGGACGTGGCCAGAACGCGGCGATTACCTTTGTCCGGCTAAAAAGCTGGGACGAGCGCCCGGCTACCGAAAGTGGCGCCGATTCCTTGGTGCAGAAAGCCAACATGACGTTCTTCCGCATCAAGCAGGCGATGATCTTCGCCATCAACGTCCCCCCGATTCCCGAGCTTGCGGCTGTCGGTGGATTCGACTTCCGCTTGCAGGATCGCGGTGGTTTGGGCCGTGAAAAGCTGCTCGAAGCGCGCAATATTGCACTCGGCCTGGCTGGCCAGAACAAGGCCTTGGTCGGTGTGCGCCCCGAGGGCCAAGAAGCCGGCCCGCAGGTCTTCCTGACCGTCGATCGGCCTAAGGCCCGCGCCCTGGGTATCGATCTGGGTGATCTCAACGACACCTTGCAAGCGACGCTCGGCACCGCCTACATCAACGACTTCGTCCGTGAGGGCCGCATCCTGCGTGTGCAGATGCAGGCCGATGCCGAAACCCGGCGCACGCCGGAAGACTTGCTGCGGCTACCAATCAAGAATGCGCGTGGCGACATGATTCCGCTGGCTGAAATTGCGACCGCGACCTGGATCATCGGCAGTCCCAAGCTCGATCGTTATAACGGCTTACCATCAATGAAGATTGCCGGCAGCCCGGCGCCCGGTCGCTCAACCGGCGAAGCCTTGTTGGCGATGGAAGAAGTGGCCAGCAAACTGCCGCCCGGCATCGGCTTCGAGTGGTCCGGCAGTTCCTACGAGGAACGCCTTTCCGGTACCCAGGCGCCGTTCCTTTTCGCCGTTTCGCTGATCGTGGTGTTTTTGTGTCTCGCGGCACTGTATGAAAGCTGGTCGATTCCCGTCGCGGTGATGCTGGTGGTGCCGCTCGGTATCTTCGGCGCCGTGTTGGCCGTGACCCTGCGCGGCTTGCCGAATGACGTCTACTTCAAGGTCGGCCTGATCGCCATCATCGGTCTGTCAGCGAAGAACGCGATTCTGATTATCGAGTTTGCCCGCGAGCTGCAAGAGCAGGGCAAGGATCTGATCGAGGCCACGCTCGAAGCCTGTCGCCTGCGCTTCCGTCCGATTCTGATGACCTCGATCGCCTTCATGTTCGGCGTCCTGCCGCTGGCCGTTTCGACCGGTGCCGGTGCCAATAGTCGGCACGCAATCGGTACTGGCGTCATCGGCGGCATGTTCACCGCCACCGTGTTGGCGGTGTTTCTGGTGCCGGTATTCTTTGTTGTGGTGCGCAAGATCTTTCCAGGTCATGCTCGTCACCACCACGTGGAGAATCGCCATGAGTAAGCGCCTGCTCCTGATCCCTTTGATCCTCGCCGGCTGCTCCATGGCGCCGGACTACAAACGCCCCGATCTGCCCGTACCGCCAACCTGGCAAGCGCAAAAAGTCGGCGCTGGCGAGACGGCGCCAAACGCTATTAACGCCCCAAAAATCCAGGATTGGCGCACCGTATTTACCGATCCGCAACTGCAAGCCTTGATCGTTGCCGCACTGGAACACAACCGCGATCTCCGCATCGCCATCGGCCGCATCGAAGAAGCCCGTGCCCTCGCCGGTCTGGCCCGTGCCGATCGATTTCCCTCGATCGATCTTGGCGCTCAGCGTTCCGCAGCGCGAACTCCTCCCGACCTGTCCGCCACCGGCCGTACGCTCACCAGCCAGCGTTACGACGTCAATCTCGGTATGGCCGCCTTCGAACTCGATTTCTGGGGTCGGCTACAAAATCTCGATGCGGTTGCTCGCGCCAATTACCTGGCGACGGAAGAAGCTCAGCGTACTTTTCGTGCTGGCTTGATCACCGACGTCGTCAACGCCTGGCTGACACAACTGGAACTCACCGAACGCCTGGCTCTAGCCGACGCGACGGTCAAAAGTCGCGAGCAGTCCCGCTTCCTGATCGGCAAACGCCGTGATGTCGGTTTGGCCGGTGACCTCGATGCCTTGCAAGCCGATGGCGTGTTCCAGAGTGCGCGCGCCGAAGCCGCCAACCTAGCGCGGCAAAAAGCGGCGGCGGACAATGCGTTGCGTCTCCTGGTCGGCAAAGATGCCGTAACCGCATCATCCTCGCCGTCCATTCGCCAACAAGCCATCGCGGAAATCAAGGAAGGCCTGTCCGCCGAGCTCTTGCTGGCGCGCCCCGATGTTCTCGCCGCCGAACAAAAATTGATCGCGGCCAATGCCAACATCGGTGCGGCGCGGGCGGCGTTTTTGCCGAAGATCGTCTTGACCGCAACGGCGGGCACTGCCAGTCGCGACCTCGGCGGATTGTTCGAGGGCGGCAGCGGTGCCTGGACTTTTGCCCCGGCGCTGCGTTTGCCTTTGTTCGATTTCGGGCGTCTCAGTGACAACGTCGACCTGGCCATCGTGCGCAAGACCATCGCCGTCGCCGATTATGAAAAGACGATCCAGCAGGCGTTTCGCGACGTCGCCGACCTGCTCGCTGCCCGCGACTATTTGGCGACGCAATTGGAGGCACAGGACGCCAATGCCAAATCCCAGGCTGATCGCCTGAAACTGGTCGAGGCGCGCTACAACGCCGGCGTTTCCAGCCACCTCGAATTGCTCGACGCCCAACGCGAGCAATTCGCCGCGCAACAGTCGGCGCTGGCGGTACGGCGGCTGCAGCTATCGACCGCTGCCAGTCTTTATAAAGCCTTGGGTATGTTGTGATTCAAAAAGCACGCACCTCAGTGATGCGTGGACGCAATCCGCGCATTCACATGAGCGAGTGCTTCCTCCGGGGTATCGCCCCAGATTTCCTCACCTGACTCAAAGACGAAAAACAGACTACCTGGACAATTCCCGCTTTCGACGCGGAAAAATCCGTTCTTGTAGAACTCGGTTTGCGCCTGACCTTTAGCCTCGGCAACGATATGTTTTTCACCGTTTTCCATCACTTGCAGTAGGCGTACGGCGACGGCAGAAATACCAGAAATCATGTGCGACCTCCTGTTGCAGACGTTTTCCCGGAAAGGGACGAGCTTCGTGACGCGCACAGCAAAACAAGCACCTGGATGTCATTACGGCTAAATCACGGCGAAATTTAGGTGCAATCGACGAGGCTTGTTTTGACCCAAGTCAGAGCGCGAAAAGCTGAGCTTGCGCATAATGGCCGCCGCCGTGGGGCCTCGACCAAACTACCGAAACAAGGGAAATGATGATGTCAGCGCAGTTCCTCTATCAACAGAAACGCACTTCCGCCGCCGAGGCGATCCGCCATGTTCGCAACCTGGACATGATCATCGTTCCGACCGGCGTGGGTGAGCCGCCCGCGCTGCTCACCGCGTTGTCCGACCAGCGTCGCAATTTCCATGGCGTGCAGGTAGCGCAGATTCTGCCCCTGCGCAAATATGGTTACTTCGATCCCGAAACCGTCGAGCATGTGCGCCATACCGCCTACTTTTTCGGCGGCGTTTCACGCCCCGGCGGACAGGATGGCTGGATCGATTTCATCCCGGCTTATTTTTCCGAGTTGCCAAGCTTGATTGCACGCGGCCTGACACCCGCCGACGTGGTGTTCTCGATGGCGTCAGAGATGGACGAGCACGGTTACTTTTCCCTGAGCCTGGGTGCCGACTACACCATGGCGGCCATCGCCAAGGCGCGCGCAGTGGTGCTGGAGGTCAATCCGAATGTGCCGTTTGCCAACGGCAACTGCCACATCCACATTTCGCAGGTGACAGCGCTGGTCGAGAGCGATGAGCCGATTCTGGAAGTCGGTCTGCCGAAGATCGGCCCGGTACAGGAAGCCATCGCCAAATACGTCGCCGACCTGATCCCCGATGGCGCTACCTTACAGATCGGCTACGGCGGCATTCCCGATGCCGTGGTGATGCAGCTCACGCACAAACACGATCTTGGCATCCATACTGAAATGGTCGGCGACGGCATCATGACACTGGTCGAAGCCGGTGCCGTGACCAATCGGCGCAAGAACTACCATCCGGGCAAGATGTTGGCGACTTTTGCCCTCGGCTCAAAGAAACTCTACCAGTTCATGCACCGCAATCCGGCGTTGGAAATGCATCCGGTCGATTTCACCAATGATCCCTACCGCGCCGGCATGAACGACAACATGATCGCCATTAACGCCACCTTGCAGATCGATCTGCTCGGTCAGTGCGGCTCCGAAAGCCTCGGCTCCTCACCGTATTCCGGCACTGGCGGGCAAGTCGATTTTGTCCGTGCCGCCAATCGGTCGAATGGTGGCAAAGCCTTCATCGTTCTGCCAGCCACGGCCAAGAGCGACAGCATTACGCGCATTGTTCCGACTCTGACGCCGGGAACCCATGTCACCACCAGCAAGAACGACGTGAATTTTGTCGTCACCGAATTCGGTGTCGCTCAGTTGCGCGGCAAATCCGCCAAGCAGCGCGCCGAAGCCTTGATCGGCATCGCCCATCCGGATTTCCGTGATGAACTTCGCGCCGCCGCGAAGACGATGAAATTGTTCTGAAGGAAATTCCCATGTCCATCTGGCACCAGCCAATCAAGCTTGACGAGGTCAACCGCTGGAATGCGAACTGTGCCGTCGGCCATCTCGGCATTGAAATCATCGACGCCGGTGACGATTACCTCACCGGACGCATGCCCGTGGATCAGCGCACGCGGCAGCCGTTCGGCGTCCTGCACGGTGGAGTTTCCATGGTCCTGGCAGAAACGCTGGCCTCGCTGGGCGCGGCCTTTGTGGTGGATTTGACGCAGTATCACTGCGTTGGCCAGGAAATCAACGCCAACCATATCCGCGCCGTGGCCGAAGGCTGGGTTGTTGGCGTCGCCCGACCGCTGCACCTTGGGCGCAGCAGTCAGGTCTGGGAAGTGAAAATCAGCGATGAGCGCGACAAGCTGGTATGCGTGTCGCGCGTGACGATGGCCGTTTTGGCCGCGCCGATGCCGGGCTGATTACAGCGGTCGCTTGACCGTCAGCGCACCGCGGATCTGGCCCTCGCTGTAGCCGGTGGCGAGATCGTTCGGATACAGCGTTTTCAGTTTGTCCTTGGCTTCCGGTGCGATTTGCGCCTCGGTGCCATGGCAATTCAGGCACAGTTTCTGCGTCGGTAGTGCCTTCATGTAGCGCAGCGTGCGCTTATCGCCATCAGCGACGATTTCACTCTTTTCCAGCATCATGCCGTTTTCACCGGCGGCAAGACGCTTGTCGAATTCTTCCAGCGTTGCCTTTTCCCACGCATCGGGTACTGCCTTCGGATTGCGGTTTTTCAAGCTGACGCGACGAATCGCCCAGCCCGTGTTTTGCGACGCCGCAGCCGCCATCTTGGGTGCCTTTTCGCTGCAGGCGGCAATCGCACCGTGATAACTGCCATTGTCGATTTCCTCCTGCACCATGGTCAGCAACTTGGGCGGGATGGTCAGCGCGGTTTTCTTGGTTTCGGCGATCAACGCGGCATCGTCAGCGAAGGCGTGCAGGGCGGTGATGGCAAGGGTCGCGGCGAGAAGCTTCTTCATGGTATTGCCTCCGAGCTTAGGAAAGTCGTTGTACGCGTTTTTCCAGGCGTGCGACGTCGTCGCGCAGGCGATCGATATCGCTGGAAAAGTCGGTGATGGCGAGACGGCGAGCGATCAGCGGTTGTTCTTCAGTAAAGTATTCAGCGAGATTTTCGGCCAGATTCTGCGCTGCTTTCTGGTGCCAACTGACGAACTTCTGGGCACCGTCGACAATCCGATGGGCCGCGATGTCGCCAATCACTTTGGAAAGATCTTCCTCAACATCCCAGCGCAGATTGCGGATAACAAAGCCGAGGGCTTCGGCGAAATCCGCCGAGCCTTCGAGGCGCGCGGCGCGCATGACGTGGTCGTTGCCTTGCAGCGCGAGCAGCGGTGCGGTGGCAGGCAGGGCGATGCTGACTTCGGCTTCAGCGTCCGGCGCCGGGGTCGTGATCAAGCCATCCTCCAGAATCAGAAATGCCGCCTCGAAGGGCGGCATGCTGATCTTCGCGGTGTGGCCGGCGAAAGGCTTGAGCTTGTCCCGCGCCCACGTCGCCGCCTTGAGCAGATGATTGACGGCGAGAATAGCTGGCGTGGGAAAGGCTTGCATGGTGAGTGGGTGCTTACTGAAAACTTACTCGAACTGCTGAATACCGGCGACCAGCCAGCCGCCGCTGCCCTGGCGTGACTTGGTCAGGTGCCAGAGTTCGTCGAAGGATTCGTTTGCCGCGTTGGCACTCTCACGCAGTTGGCCGTAGAAGCGCACGCTGGCAATATAGAGCGCGGCCTCTTCGGTGACATCGAGCAACTCGGCATGCAGATCAAGCACGTCGGTCTGCTGCGCCGACTTGCCGCGTTCCTGATACTGCATCTGGATTTCGGCGAATATTTCCGGCGCGGTGAATAGCTTGATGTCGTCCATGTCGCCACGGTCGTTGGCAGCTTGCATGCGCATGAAGTTCAATTTGGCCTGACGGACGAAACCATCGACATCAAAACCCGCAAGAATGCTGCGCTGTCCTGCTGACGCTGTGCCGGCAACCGCCGCCGCCGTCCCGCCAGCACCGACTTTTCCACCATCGAACTGCATTGGCTCAA
The DNA here is from genome assembly GCA_945902805.1 of Propionivibrio dicarboxylicus. GTDB lineage: Bacteria > Pseudomonadota > Gammaproteobacteria > Burkholderiales > Rhodocyclaceae > CAMDMZ01. Next base: position 63,854 of record CAMDMZ010000013.1, read on the forward strand.
GGCGCGGTGTGGCGTTGACGCCCGCACCAGCACCGGCGTAGTTCATGCCGGCCGCTGCCTCGGGTTGCTTCTTGCGGAAAATCATGCGGAAAACGACGACCGCCGCCACGGCAAGCAGGGCGATCATCAGGAAGTTGCCCATCGCTTCGCCCATGCCCAGATGCGACATCAGTGCGGCGATGCCGAGGCCAGCGGCGAGACCGGCGATCGGTCCCATCCAGCGGCTCATGCCGGATTTTGCGGCGGTGGCGGCACCCGCCGCAGCCGGTGCGGCCGCAGAAGCAGCGGCAGATGCCGGTGCCGCTTGCGTCGGTGGCGGCGATGCGGGTGCTTTCATGGTGCTGGCGTTGCGGTTCATGCCGAACGATTTGCCGCCGCCCAGACGTGCGGCTTCAGCATCCGTAGTAATCATGCCCAAACCGACAACCGCAGCAAAGGCGGCAATGACGAGTCGTTTCATTGAGTGTTTCTCCTTGGTGGAACTTGGTGGAAAACTGGTTAGAACTTATACCCGCGGTGTAGAGCAACGACGCCCGCCGTCAGGTTGAAGACTTCGACACGTTCCAGGCCGGCTTGTTCCATCATGCTTTTCAATGTGGCCTGGTCCGGATGCATGCGGATCGATTCCGCCAGATACTTATACGAGGCGGCGTCACCGGCGATTTTCTCACCCAGCCAGGGCAAGACCTTGAACGAATAGACGTCGTAAAGCGGTTGCAGCGGCTTGGCTACCTTGGAAAACTCCAGCACCAGCAATCGTCCGCCGGGCCGCAACACACGCCGCATTTCGGCCAGTGCGCGATCTTTGTGCGTCATGTTGCGCAGGCCAAATGCCACGGTGACGATATCGAAGTGATTGTCCGGGAAGGGCAGTTTCTCGGCGTCGCACTGCGCGGTGGGCGCGATTACACCTTCGTCGAGCAGGCGGTCGCGACCGACGGACAGCATCGCGTTGTTGATGTCGGTCAGCCAGACTTGCCCGGTTTTGCCAACGCGCTTGGCGAAGGCCGAGGATAAATCGGCGGTGCCACCCGCCACGTCAAGCACGCGTTCACCTTTACGCGGGGCGGCGATTTCGATGGTGAATCGTTTCCACAGGCGATGCATGCCGGCCGACATGAGATCGTTCATCACGTCGTACTTGCTGGCGACCGATGAAAACACGCCTTTGACGCGTCCTGCCTTCTCGCGCTCGTCGACGGTTTCAAAGCCAAAGTGGGTTTCGGGCATGCTGCTCCTTGCTTTCAGCCGTCATTCCCGCGCAGGCGGGAATGACGGAGTTGGTATTGATATCGTTAGTGCTTGCTGCAGCTACCGCCGGTGGGCGGCTTGGTGGTGGAATCGACGTCGCGATTGGCGCCGGCCATTTCGAGACGGGCCAGATACTCGGCCCAGAACTGGGTGTAATTCACGCCCAGACTGTACAGCAGATCCCAGGAGTAAATCCCGGTATCGTGGCCATCCGAGAAAAACGGCTGGATCGCGTAGTTGCCGACCGCCGCCAGATCGGTGATCTCGACATTGCGTTTCCCGGTCTGCAAGGTTTCCTGGCCGGGGCCGTGGCCGCGCACTTCGGCGGAGGGCGAAAACACCCGCAGATATTCACATGGCAGTTTGAAATGCGAGCCGTCGGCGAACGAAAGTTCGAGCAGACGCGATTTTTTGTGCAGCGTGATGTCGGTCGGATGCGGGGTTTTTTGGTCTAGTCCTGCCATTGTGTCTCCTTGGTGTCGCCTTGATCCCATTATTGATGTTGTTGCCGGATCGGGCCGCCATATTAACGGATGCCCGAGGCAATGTTAGGATGTGTTCCCTCGGATAGGTTGGAGCAAACATGGCAATCTCAAGTCGTATTCTCAGTTTTCTGGCTTGCATCAGCGCCGTCCTGCCAGCGCCGACTTTTGCCGAAACAGTCACCGTGGGCGGCGTTGGCTCGCTGTCGCCGCTGGTCAAGAAGCTCGCCGAAGCGTACGGCCAGAAGAACCCCGGCGTCGATATCGTCGTGGTGCATCCACCGCTCGGCACCCGAGGCGGTATCCGCGCCCTGGCTTCGGGCAAGATCGACCTCCTGCTTTCGGGCCGCGAACTCAAGCCGGACGAAGCCGCGCAAAGTACGCCGTGGGTGCAGACGCCGCTGGTCCTGGCGACCAACCGAGGCAAGACGTCCGGCTTCACCCGTGCGCAGTTGGCCGATGTTTATGCGTGGCGGAAAAATACCTGGGACGATAAAAACCCGATCCGCCTCGTGCTGCGTGGCGAGCAGGAAACCGAAACCCGCGACCTGCGCGCGATGTCGCCCGAAATCGATGCCGCTGTTGCCAGTGCCCTCAAGCGCGGTGATCTGCCCATCGCCGAAAACGATCTCGATGCGCTCGATACGCTGACGCGCGTGCCCGGCTCCTTCGGCACCACCAGTCTGGGTCTGGTTACGGCCAGCGATTCCAAACTGGTTGTCGTGCCGATCGATGGCATGAAACCGAGCATCAAGGTCGTCGAGGACGGCAGTTATCGCTGGCTGCGCCGTTACCATCTGGGCATGGCCAAAGCGCCTCGCCCCGCGACAACGGCGTTTTATACCTGGCTGAAGTCTCCACCGGCAATCGATGCGGCACGCAAGCTCGATTACCTGCCGATCAAACCCTAAGCGCGACTCCTAGCAATCCGTGACAGAAGCAAGCCAGCCACAGTCCGCACTGTCCGATAGCCGGCGCGATCAGCGCCGGCTGACGCAAATCGCCACCACGGCGGCGGCGTTGACTGGGATTTTGCCGCCGCTGTTTTCCATCTATCTGCATTACGCTGGCCTTGGTGAACATATCCAGGCCATGGCCAATTCCCAAGCCGTGATGGTCGGCCGCTACGCCACGGGCGCCCCGGACACCTGGACCCTCAAGAGCGAGCACATCGAAGTTGTGCTGAAGGGTATTCGCGCAGAAGACACGCAGACTGTAATCGACGAAGCCGGGAAGCCAGTGATCGCCATCGGCAAGCCGGTGGCTGGCGTGACCATCGATCGCTTCGCCGACTTCAGCATCTACGGCCTGGTGGCCGGTCAGGTGCGGGTTATTCACCCCAGCGATGAACTCCTGAATCATTCGATTGCTGCCTTGCTGTTCGGCCTTGGTGCCACTGGCTTCCTGCTCTGGTTGCTGCGTCGCTTTGTTATTACACCGATGCGCGAAACCAATCGTGCGCGGCGCATCGGCCAGGAGCGCCTGCGCGACCTGGTTGATCTGTCATCCGACTGGTTCTGGGAGCAGGACGCCGACTACCGGTTTACCCTGAATACCATTGGCGGCTATGGCGGCCTCGATCCGAACCGCATTGTCGGGAAGTTCCGCTGGCAACTGCCGCTCAAGCTGAGCACGGCAGAGTGGGCCGTGCATCGTGCCGACCTTGTGGCACGCCGACATTTCACCTTGCGCTATGCGATTGATGTTGAGGAGCGCGAGCACTGGTTTGAAATCCGTGGCAAGCCGACCTACGATCGCGATGGCGAATTTACCGGTTATCGCGGGATCGGCCGCGACATCACCCGCGATGTCGAACGTGAATCCGAGCTGGTCCGTCATCGCGATCACCTGCAGGACATGGTCGACGAACAACTGGCCGAAGTCGTCCGTGCGAAGCAGGCGGCCGAGGCCGCCAACATTGCCAAGTCGGAATTTCTCGCCAACATCTCGCATGAGCTGCGCACACCGATGCACGGCATTCTCAGCTTTGCCAAGTTTGGCTTGAAGAAGGTGGATGCCCCGCGCGAGAAGGTCCAGGAATATTTCACCCACATCAACGACAGTGCCGAACGTTTGTTGCGTCTGCTCAACGACTTGCTCGACCTGTCGAAGATGGAGGCTGGCAAGATGGCCATCACCATGGCAACGGGCAACCTGGCGGAAGTGGCCGCCAAGCTGCTGGAACAAATGCGGCCACTCGCCAGCCAAAGCGGTGTCGAGCTGCTGCTCAAGGTGGGCGCTGCCGACATGCAGCTGGAGATGGATGCGGCGCGCATCATGCAGGTGGTGCAGAACCTGGTCGGCAATGCAATTCGATTCAGCCCGAAAGGTAGCGCGGTCACCATCAGCATCCGCGAGATTGATCTTGTCGCCGGCCGCCGGCGCGGTGATAAGGTAAAGGTGCCGGGCCTGGCGCTGACGATCGCCGACAACGGGCCGGGGATTCCCGAAAGCGAGCTGGAGGCGATTTTCGAGAAATTCGTCCAGTCATCCAAGACCAAGACCGGCGCCGGTGGCACCGGCTTGGGTTTGGCCATCAGCCGCGAAATCGTTTATTTACATCAGGGTGAAATCAGCGCCCGCAACCGCACCGAAGGCGGCGCTGAATTCACCTTCCTGCTGCCGCGCCAGCAACCCAAACTTTCCGAGGCCGCACCATGATCCGTTTACTTGCCGTCGATGACGAACCCATCAACCTGGCCATCATTGCCGAATGCCTCTCCGAAGACGGCTACCTGATCGACGAGGCCGGCGACGGCGAAGAGGCCTGGGCGCTGATGCAGGAAAAGCGCTACGACCTGCTGGTGCTGGACCGCATGATGCCGCGCCTCGATGGGCTTTCCTTGCTCAAGCGCATCAAGGCCGACGCCAACTGGGTCGGCATGCCGGTGATCATGCAGACCGCTGCGGCGACCCAACAGGAAGTGCGCGAAGGCCTCGAAGCCGGCGCCTACTATTACCTGACCAAGCCCTACGAGCCGGAAGCGCTACGCGCGCTGGTCAACACCGTCATCGCCGATCTGGCCGAACGTGATCGTCTGCGCGAGGCCAGTAGCCACATGCAGACCACGATCAGCCTGCTCGATCATGGCGAATTCTCTTTCCGCACGATTGAAGAAGCGCGCGGCCTCGCCGCTGCCCTGGCCAATCTCTGTCGCGAAGGCAGCACCAGTGCCATGGGCCTGGTGGAACTGCTGGTGAATGCGGTCGAGCATGGCAACCTGGGCATCACCTATGCCGAAAAGTCGCAGCTGCGTCAGAGTTATGGCTGGGAAGATGAAGTCGCCCGTCGTCTTACCGTCGAGCCCTACTGTCTCCGACGTGGGCGCATTGCCTTGCGGCGTGACGGGCAGGAAATCGAATTCACCGTCACCGATCAAGGTGCCGGTTTCGACTGGAAGCCTTATCTGGAACTCGATCCTGATCGTGCCTACGACCTCAACGGGCGCGGTATCGCGATGGCGAAAATGCTCGGCTTCACCTCGCTCGAATATCAAGGCGCCGGCAATATCGTCGTTGCCCGCGCTGTGGCCGTCGTTTAACGCCGACATGCTGTAATAAAACCGTCATCGGCGGGCAATACACTGAGCCCATCGAAATCCGGAAGACTCTGCATGCCTGCCCTGATACTGGTTGTCGAAGATGAGCCGGCGATCCAATCGCTGATTGAAGTCAATTTGCGCCGCGCCGGGCTGGAGGTTTTGCTCGCTGGCGACGCCGAAACCGCGCACAAGATGATCAATGAGGTGCTGCCTTCGCTGGTCTTGCTCGACTGGATGTTGCCCGGCATGAGCGGTGTTGATTTTGCTCGCCGCCTGCGCAGCGACCCGCGCACCCGTGATCTGCCGCTGATCATGGTCACCGCTCGAGCCGAGGAGCGCGACAAGATCGAAGGTCTCGAAATCGGGGCCGACGACTACATCACCAAGCCCTTCAGTCCGCGCGAGATGGTCGCCCGGGTGCGCGCCCTGCTGCGTCGCCATGCGCCGCAGGTCACCGATGCGCCGGTCGAGATCGCCGGCCTGCGGCTTGATCCGGCAACGCATCGGGTGACTGCGCAGGGTGAAACGGTAACGCTCGGCCCGACCGAGTTTCGCCTGCTCCATTTCCTGATGACGCATACCGAGCGTGTGCATAGTCGTACTGTGTTGCTCGATCAGGTCTGGGGCGACCACGTGTTTGTCGAAGAGCGCACGGTCGATGTGCATATCCGTCGCCTGCGCGCGCAGCTCGAGGCGGGCCATTGCGATCAGCTGATCCAGACCGTGCGCGGCAGCGGTTACCGTTTTTCCGCCAACCCCGAGTGATCATCACGGTCATTTTGCTGGGCGGCGGCCTTTTGGCCGCGTTGGTGCTCCTGTACCGGCAGCGCCTGGTGCTCAGGACTTGCCGTGAGGAACTGCGCAGCCTGCGCGAAAAGCTGATTGGATTGGAACAAGATATCGAGCGTTTTCGCGATGCGACCGAGGCGCTACCGGACGGCGTGGTCATTCTCGATCGGTATCGTCGTATCGAATGGATCAACACGCGGGCGCAAACCTACCTTGATATTTCCCCCGCCTGTGACATCGGGACACCGATCAACAATCTGCTGCGGGAACCGGATTTCCTGGCTTTCCTGGCGGCGGCACGGCCGGGGTCGACGCTCGAACTGCACACCCGGCGCTATCCCAATCATCTGCTGCATTTTCAACTGGTGTCTTTCGCCGGCGACCGATTGCTCTTGCTGGCGCGGGATGTGACCCAGCTTGACCGTCTGGCCGCGATGCGCCGCGACTTCGTCGCCAATGTGTCGCATGAACTGAAGACGCCGCTGACGGTGACCCTCGGCTTTCTCGAAACGGCGCAGGATGCTCTGGCCGATTCGCCGCCCGAGGAAATCGCCCGCTACCTGCAGACAGCGGCCGACCAGGCCGAACGCATGCGGCGCCTGATCGGCGATTTATTGACCCTGTCCGGGCTGGAAACCGATGCGCCACCGCCGCTTGAAGAAGTGGTTTCGCTGGCGGAACTGATCAGCGAAGTTCACGAAGAAGCGTTAGCGCTATCGACCGGCCGTCATGTAATTGAGGTCGAAGCGGCAAGCGCACCAAACCTTCGCGGCAGCAGCCGCGAATTGCATTCGGCACTGGTCAATCTCACCAGCAATGCCGTGCGCTATACCCCGGAAGGCGGGCGCGTCAGCCTGAACTGGCGCGATCTACCGAACGGGGGTGGCGAATTCTGTGTCACCGATACCGGTATCGGCATTCCCATGGAACACATTGGGCGTTTGACCGAGCGCTTCTATCGCGTTGACCGTGGTCGCTCACGTGATGTCGGCGGCACCGGCCTCGGCCTGGCGATCGTCAAGCATGTGCTGGAACGCCATGGCGGCAGTCTGCGCATCAGCAGTGAACCGGGCAAAGGCTCGACTTTCTGTGCCAGTTTTCCGGCGGCGCGGATCGTGCGCTGAAACCACGTTTCGTAGCGCCGGCGCCGTCCCGCCAGCACCGACTTTTTGACAGTTCAGCTTCCTGCCACGCACATCGTATCGCGACCGGCTTCTTTGGCGCGATACATGGCGGCGTCGGCCTGCCGCGAAAGTTCGGCTTCGGTGCGGCCGTGATCCGGGTAGATGGCGATGCCGATGCTGCAGGAAATGGCGATCGGATGATTCTCGATCTGGAAGGGCTGGTTGAGTGAGTTGCGGATACTTTCGGCGACGGTGATCTCGCCGTGGCCTGCATCGATGGCGCGTAGCAGGATGACGAACTCATCGCCGCCGATGCGGGCGACGGTATCGGATTCGCGCACCCGTTGGGTCATTCGCTGCGCCACTTCCTTCAGCAGCACATCACCGACGGCGTGGCCGTAGTTATCGTTAACCGGTTTGAATTTGTCGAGGTCAAGGTAGAGCAGGGCGAATCGCGTGTGGTCGCGTTGCGCAATCACCAGTGCCTGGTTAAGGCGGTCCGAGAACAGGGCGCGATTGGCCAGGCCGGTGAGCATGTCGTGCTGCGCGAGATCACGTTGTTGTTGCTCGCTTGTCAGGAGGCGTTCGTTTGCCGCGGCCAGTTCGGCGGTGCGTGCCGCGACCCGTTGCTCAAGTTCGTGTTCCGAGCGTTGCAGATTTTCGATGTTGAGCTGCTTGGCGGCAAGGGCCTCGGCCTGGGCCGCTTCCTTGGCCCGACGTTCAGTCTGGATGCGATCGGCGAGAGCAAACGAGAGCAGCAACATGCCGATCACCGAACCGAACTGCAAGCCGTGCAGGGTGAGAAAGTTGGTCGGGATCAAACCATAGTTGCGCAAGGCAAAAGCGATACCGAACAACATGAACAAGGACCAGGCAAGCATGAACAGGCGGGCCGCCGGAACCTTGCGCAGCAGGCAGTACAGACCGGTCAATGTGGCCAGGGAAGTTGTCGATACCGTAGCCACGGTAAGCATCTTGCCGCCCAACATGTAGGAGAAGCCGAGGGTGACGACGGCGGTGGCGATCGACAGCAAGCCCCCAGCGCGGAGCAGGAAATCGAGTCGGGGTGAGACGAGTTGAGGCGACAGGAAACTACGGGTGAACTGGGCAACACCCAGCGAGCAGAGCGAGAACCCGAGCGGGAAGGCGAGGTTGGCAAAACCGGGCCAGGCCGACCAGATGAATTCGTTACCCAATCCGTTGAACCCGGCCAGGCCAATGGCCAAGCCGCCGACGAACAGCACATAGTCGAGATACATTCGCTCGCGTATGCTCAACCACAGCAGGGCGTTATAGACCAGCAAGGCCAGCACGGCGCCGAAATACACGGCTAGCCCGGCATAGGTCACGCGGCTGTAGTCGGCAAACGCCGTGGGCGACCAGAGTGTCAGCGGCACCGACACGGTACCTTCCGAGCGCACCCGGAGCAGCACAAGGTCGGCGGCATCCATCGCCGGTGGCAGGTCAAAAACGAAGTTTCGATGGGCAATGGGCCGCTGTGTGAAAGGTACAAGATCGCCGGTGATGATGGGCGTCACGCTGCCCGGCGAATAGAACTCGATGCGATCGAGGGTCGGGAAGGCAAGCTCAAGCAGGTGTTGCCGGGCGCCGGGTAGCGGAATTGCGCTCGCGACGGCCGGCCGGAAGCCAATCCACCAGGCTGAACGGCTGTAGCCGAGATTGACGCCGCCGAGCTTGGCCGGAATGGTTTCGCCGGCGTAAAAGCGCCGCCGCACTTCGCTGAGTGGCAGATCACCGTTGGGGTCTTCGATCAGTCCGACAAAGGGCGTGAGATCGACACGTCCCTCAGCGAGGGTTTCCGGCGCCGGGGGTGCAGTTAATGCTTGCACACCGAAGGCGCCAAAAAGCAGCCAGGTCAGCAGCAAGGCCAGCAACAGCCGAACCACCAGATGTCGCCGGGCAAAGCTCATGGAATCAGGTTTGGTTAAAAAGTAACGGGCACCATTCTACTTTGTGGAGTAGCTGCAGCGTTCGAATTCGCCACCGCGATCAAGCACTTTTTCGAGTGTCAGCGACTGGGTTTTGTTGTCGTAAAAGACCTCGATCGGTCGCTTGATGCGGAAGGTGCCGACCGGGATGATCACCGAGGCTGGTTCGTTGAGCGGGGTGATTTCTGGCAACAGCAGGCCCTGACGGAAGTTTTCGCGCAAGCCGGGATCGGCACCGCGAATGGAAATCGGCGTCGCAATACCGGGGAAAAGCTGGATGCCGGCGACCAGCGACGCGCCGCCACTATCGTTTTTGTCATGCAGCGCCCAGCGCACGTTGCCGGTGACGAACTGCGCCGAACCGGCGAGCTTGACGGCGATCATCTGTCCATTGCCGATGCGCACGCCGGCTTTCAGCGGTCGCGACAAGCGCAGGCCGCTGGCGGACTGGTCAAGTAACTGCCAGTCATCGATGATGGCCCAGTTCTCGACCTGATAGCCTTGCTGCTGGCTGAAGTTCTCGTCGTGGTGCGTGGCGCGAGTGCCAAAGGTTTCCATTTCCTCGCGTTCCCGACGCAACATGGCATCGTCGCGGATCGGCGGGCGGAACGGTTTGCGACCGGACAGGTAGTAATGCACTGCATCCAGGCCGGCGATGAACTCGCAGCCGCCCGACGCTGGCTTGCGTTCCTGGCGGCGTGGCGCGCCACCTTTGCACCAGCGCTGATAGACGCGCTGCAAGAGCTGCCCGGCGGCCGGTTGCGTGCAGTCCTCCCCCAGATTCATGCGTGATAACTGCTCGCCGCGGTCGAGCATGACCAGGCGGGTCTTGATACTGCGTCGCAGTTCTGTGGTGTCGAGCCAGCGGCCGTCGCCGCCACTGTGCGAGGTGTAACTGGCGGGCCGGTCCGAGGCGAGATCGACAAAGATCGGGCGGGCGCTGGTGGCGATTTCTTTCGGCAGCGCGGTCAATAGTGCCAGCTTGGTGCCCCAGCGTTTAGCCCAGCGGGCGATCCAGTTGAGGTGACGTTGCGGTAGCTCAAACGGGCTGGCCATATGCACCAGATGCACTTCGGCATAGGCACCGAGCGGGGTGGTCTGCGTGTTGCCATGGCGCGGATGGTCGTCGACCGCCTGCTGTGCGACGCCCATGGACTCGGCAGTGGCGAAGACCCGATGCAACATCTGCCAGAACTTGGCGTCCGGTAACTGTTCGCCACGGCAAAGATCGACCTGCCAGCTGGCAAATATGGATAAGGTGCGCTGGGCTATGGTGGCTTTCAGCGCGTCCAGGCCAGGCTCTTTGGCCACGGCGGCGGCGAGGCAGCGCAAATAACCATTGAGCAGCGCTTGCCAGACGGCCAGCGTGCCTTCCAATGCGGCCTGTTCGGGCGGCGTGAGCGGGAGTGGCCGGCCGGCAAACTTCTTGGCGACGTCATCTTGCATGTCGCCCACCGATTCGCGCAGAGTCTCCAGCAGTTCGAAGCGATCCACCGCAGATAGCTGGAAGCGATGCAGGAGATTGAGCTGGCGCAGGAACATGCCTTGCGCCTGGCCCGCGTTGGCCATGGGTACCGAGGCCATCCAATCGTGGCAGGCCACTGGCGTCAGAAAGGCCGGCGGATTGTCCGTCCCGGTGGGCAGCAAGCCGAAGTCGATAGTCATCCGCGATCCCTTAACGTGAAATAACCTGTTCGGAGCGCCTTGTGATAGTCGAGCAAAGCGAGCTAACTGATAGCCTTCCCTTGAGGGAAGGATGGGATGGGTGGGCCCATTTGCTGCTTTTCCGTTGTTTCATCATCAGGGGTGCCGGCGAAGAGGCATGAAAGTTGGATTAAATGTGCACTCAGAGCTTGAAGCGGCCGAGAGCGTTGCGCAGCTCATTGGCCATATCGCGCAGGCCATGCGCTGCGGCCTGGTTTTCGGCCGCCGACTGGGCGGCTGTTTCTGACGAACGGGCGATCTGCTCGACTGAGCGCGCCAATTCCTGGCTGGTCGAACTTTGCTCGCGGGTGCCATTGGCGATCTGGTTGGCGATGTCGAGCGATTGGCGTGCACGTTGGTCAATGGCGGTCAAGGCGGTGCCGGTTTCTTCGGCCAGATGAACACCCTTGCCGACCCGTTGCCGTACTGATTGCATCTGCTCGACGGCACCACTGGTGCTGGCGACGATGGCACCAATGGTGTTGGCGATCTCCTGGGTGGATGAGGCGGTGCGTTCCGCCAGCTTGCGAACTTCATCGGCGACGACGGCAAAGCCACGACCTTGCTCTCCGGCGCGCGCGGCCTCGATCGCGGCATTCAGAGCCAGCAAATTGGTCTGATCGGCAATCTCGCGGATGACCTGGACGACGCTGGAAATCTGCTGCGATTGTTGCACCAGCGATTCGACGGCGGTGGCTGACTGGCCGATTTCGTTGGCGATCTGGCGCATTTCGGTAATCGTGCCGTCGACCACTTTGCGGCCTTCGACGGTGGCACCGCAGGCTTCGGTGCTGGAAGCGGCGGATTGTTGGGCGCTGTCGGCGACATGCGTAATGCTGACTGAAAGCTGCTCGACCGAGGCCGCCATGGCACTGGCCGCGCCCGACTGCTGGTGGGCGCCATCGGCGAGCTGATGGGCGCGTTCCTCGACCCGGCTGGCATCCTCGGCCAGGCGCTGGGCGGTGTTGCCGACGCCGGATACCAGCTCGCGCATGCGGCCGATCGAATCGCCTACCGCGCTACCGAGCAGGCCGACTTCATTGCCGCTGCCATCGCCACGGAAACTGATGCTGAGATCACCCTCGCCAAGGCGACGAATGGCGTCGACTGCTGGCGTTAGCGCCGCCATGCGCGAGCGCACCAGGAAACCGAGCAGCCCGGCCGTGAGGAGGGCTGCCAGGATGCCGACACCGAACAAGTCATTGCGGGTTTCGCGTATGGCGCCCATGTACTCTTCCGTCCAGCTGCCAAAGACGACCTGCCATTTCCATGATTCGGAGCGACCCACCGCGACGGTTTTTTCGGTCAGCGTGCCCTGCTCATTGCGCATCTGGTACTTGACGATACCGGTGCCTTTGTCGACGATGGCTTGAATCGCTTTGCGGCTTTCCTCGTCGCTGACCGCGTCGCCCACCGTCTTGCCTTGCCATTGTGGATGGGCGACAAAATCGGCGATGGTCTTGGTGTCTCCGGTCGGACGCAGGATGTATACGTAGCCGGTCTCGCCGGCCTTCATCTCGGAGAAGATCTCGCGGATCTGTTTGAGCTCGGTCGCCAGCGAAACGCGTAAGGACATCGCGCCGAAGACCTTGCCATCCGCGCCCTTGAGTGCCTTAACCACCGAGAAGTAGTACTCGCCATTGCGTACCGTAAGTCCGGAATAGTCGTTGCCGGCCAGGATCGCCTTGGTCACCGGATCGGCGGCCGGCAGCTCGACACCGTCCATGTACTTGCCGTCTTTCTTCAACAGCGTGGCGGCACGAAAGAGCTTGCCGTCGTCGATGATGAGAAACGCCGCTTCGCTGCCGATCAACTCCTTGAAGCGCTCGAGCAGTTTCTGGTTGCTGTTGATGGTGTCGCCATTCACCTTTAGTGCCGGCAACTCCTTGTCGCCGGTGGGCACGCGGCTGCCACCGAGCGTGACCTCGCCGCCGAGGTATTGGCGCAATTGCGCTGATTCCCGTTCGCCACGCGCCTTGACGTTGTCGAAATAGGAGTCGAGTACGCGCGTCATCAGGCGCGTGTCTTTGATCAGTTCGTCGTCAAGTTCGACAACGGTGTGTTGGCGGTTGATTTGCCCCAGAATCAGCGCCACGGCGAGGAAAGCCACCAGCACCAACAACCCGGCAGCGGAAGTGATTTGGCGGGACATCGGCCAATTGCGGTAGTTGATCATTGAATTCCTCGGGGTGGCGGGCGTTAAAAAGTCGGCGCTGGCGGGACGGCGTCAATGACTAGGGTGGCGAATCCAGCAGTGTCCGCAGGGCGGCACGCAACCGGTTCGAATCAGGCGGCGGGCGCACGGGCGTCGGGCGCAGCGCATCGGCCCAGATCGGACGCGGGAAATGGCTGTCGTCGCGCCAGCGCGGAATCACGTGCCAGTGCAAGTGAGGCACGACATTGCCAAGGCTGGCGAGGTTGATCTTGTCGGGCTGTATCTGCGCGCGCAGGGCTTGTTCCACGCACAAGACGACGCTCATCAGATGCGCGCTTTCGGCAGGCGCGAGATCGCTCATTTCGGCAACGTGGCCATTCCAGATAACGCGACAAAAACCGGGAAAGGCATCGCCATCCGAACCGCCGACATGCGCCACGCGGCAGCGCGCATCCGACCAGAGCAACTCTCCTCCCGGTCCGTCGCAGAGCTCGCAGGCGGACATGGGTCGACAATAGCCGGAAAAGTCGTCGCCGGGAACGTGGAATTCAGCGGCTTTGCGCTGGCAATCCCATGCGCCAGGCCCATTCGGCGGGATGGCTGATGCCGACAGCCGGCGGTGGCCGCTTGCGTTTGCCCATGCCGCCGGGGACGGAGGCGAGTGGCGGTTCGGCGGCGCGGCGGATCGCATCAGCATCCATCGGCGTGCCCAGGTGCGGGGCAAAACAGCCGGCCATGCGACCGGTTTCATCACGCCCGATGTTGGGCCAGACGGCGTCGGCGCAGAAGGAATGGATGGTCATGCAACGGCTGCCATCAGCGGCGCAAAGGAAGAGATCCCAGCGCGCATTGGTTTGCACCACGACCTGGCTGCCGGGCGGCGGGACATACGCGGCGCCAGTCAGGAAATAGATGCCGCGTTCGGTCTGGATCGCGGCCTGAGCGACGCGACGGGTATCGACCACTTCGACCGGGAAAGCGGTTTGCGGTGGCGAGACCAGGGTAACCGGGTTGAAACGCTGCCACAGCGCCGTGTTGTGCAGACGCTGGCGACCGGCAAACTGGAACAGCAGCATGATGAAGAGCATGGCGCCGACGATGGCCAGCATCCAGTAAAACGGCCGGCGGTCGATACGGGGTGTGTTGACGCTGGCAGGGCGGGCGGGATCAGGGGCGGTCATCGTGTGCGTGGGCCGGATGCATCGACCGGATGGTCGGCCAGCCAGTTTTTTAGGAAGGGAACCAGGGCATCGGCGGATAGCGGCCGACTATAGAGAAAGCCTTGCAGCACATCGCAGCCGAGTCGTTGCAGGTAGTCGCGCTGGCCTTCGGTCTCGACACCTTCTGCGACCAGATCGAGGCCGAGGTTGTGGCCGAGCACGATGGTGGCGGAGCAGATCGCGGCGTCGTCGCGGTCGGTCTCGATGTCTTTGACGAAGGCGCGATCGAGCTTGAGCCGATGGATCGGCAGGTGCTTGAGATAGGCCAGCGAGGAATAACCGGTGCCGAAATCGTCAATCGCCAGGACGATGCCCATGTCCGAAAGTTGTTCGAGGATGGCAATCGTCGCGGCCGGATTTTGCATCGCCACGCTTTCGGTAATCTCGAGTTCGATCTCGGACGGTGCCAGGTCGTAGCAGGCCATCGCGCCATGCACGACGCTGGGCAAACTCTCGTGGCGCAACTGTTGCGCCGAGAGATTGACAGCAATGCGGATGTCCGTGATGCCCTGGTCTTTGAAGCTGCGCAGTTGGCGGCAGGATTCCCAGAACACCCAGTCGCCCAGCGGCTGGATCAGGCCGGTTTCTTCGGCCACCGGAATGAACTTGACCGGCGAAATGGGGCCGAGCTCGGGGTGTGTCCAGCGCGCCAGGGCTTCGATGCCGACGATGCGCCCGGTGCCCAGATGCAACTGTGGCTGAAAATTGAGATGGAATTCGTTGCTGCCCAGATGCGTGCTTTCGAGTGCGCGCCGCATGCCATCTTCCAGGCGCATGCGCTCGTTGGCGGCAATGTTCATGCCTTCGGCGAAAAACTGGAAGTTGTTGCGACCCTGTGACTTGGCGTGATACATGGCCATGTCGGCATTGCGCAGCAGAGTTTCGGTCGTATCGCCGTCAATCGGATACATGGCGATGCCCATCGAGGGCGTGGTGTAGAGCGTATGGGCGCCCACCGGGTAGCGATCTTCAAGCCCGCGTTTGAGCTTGCTAGCGATACCGGTGACTGACATCGCGTTCTCAAGATCCGGCAGGATGACGACGAACTCATCGCCACCGAGGCGGGAAATGACGTCGCTGGCGCGCAAACAGTCGCGCAGGCGCTGGGCCACGGCGATCAGCAGACCATCGCCGATCTGGTGGCCCAAGGTGTCGTTGATGGTCTTAAAGCGGTCAAGGTCGATCAGCAGGACGGCCAGTTGCCCATGGTCACGTTGCGCCCGCGTCAGCGCCTGCTGTAGCTGGATTTCCATCGCGGCGCGGTTAAGCAGCCGGGTGAGCGGATCGTGCTGCGTGAGATAGGCCAGACGTTCGGCATCCTCGCGTCGCTGAGTTAGATCGTTGAAGCTGGCCAGGTAGTGCTCGACCTCGCCATTGGCGTCGCGCACGACGGCGATATTGAGCAACTTCGGGTAGATCGTGCCGTCTTTGGCCTTGTCCCAGATCTCGCCCGTCCAGGAGCCATCGGTTTGCAGCCCCTGCCACATAGCAGTAAAGGTTTCTGCAGGCGTGGCGAGTGATTTGAGCAGGCGCGGATCGCGGCCGCGCACGTCGTCCGGTGAATATCCGGTGAGGCGGGTAAAGGCGGCATTGACCGCAACGATGCGATTCGCCCGATCGGTGATCATCATGGCGTCGCTGGAACTGGCGAACATGGTTGTCGCCAGACGCAGAAGCGGCGTGCTCTCCAGTGCGGGAAAGAGTTCCTCAAGCATTAGGGCAACACGCGTTCACAGCCGCCGTTCCGCCAGCACCGACTTTCTTGGTCAATGGCCGTTACCGGTGAGATAAAACGCAGACCAGAAGAAGGGGTGTGGATTGTTGATGCGGAGTTTATTTTGTGCGTCGCGTAGTGCCTGACGTTTGTCCATTCCCGCCGCAACGCCACGGTAGAACTCTTGCATCAGTTCCGATGTCGCTTCGTCGTCCACTTCCCAAAGGCTGGCGACGATGTTTCCGGAACCGGCATACAGGAAGCCGCGAGTCAGACCAACCAGATCATCGCCGCTGGTGACGCGCCCCAGTCCGGTCTCGCAGGCGGAAAGTACGACCAGATCAGCACCCAGGCGCAACTGGTACAGTTCATTGACGGTTAGTGATCCGTCCTCGTTTTCACCTTTAGCCAGTAGCAGTCGTGAGGAGAGTGCATTCTCTGCATTGAATTGCCCATGCGACGCGATGTGTATATAGCGGAAATCAGGTGCAAGTTTTTTGAAGGCACTTTCAGTCGCTTGGCCGCGAACCAGCAATGAGCTTCCGGTAATGCGCGCGGCGATAGTTTTTGCCTCAACTTCGGCACTCGGGAGATCGAGGCGGGCATCACCGAGATCCGGGTTACCAAAAATCACCATTCGATCCGGCGCTCGCTGCTTGGGACGCTCCAGATACTGAACAACACTTGAGCTAGGAAGGATGCGTAAGCGGGAACTGGCGACGATGAAATCTTTCCCGTCGTGCAGCATCGAAAAAGGCAGATAGTGCAGGATGCCATGCGGCACGATCATCAGATCCTTGCCACTCACTGCTTTGCCTAAAGGGGCGAGTAGCCGTTGATATAGCCTTTTGGCCGAGGCAGTCACCGACTCTTCTTGTTCTTTCATCGCCTTACGCAAGGCGCGAATCTCTGATTCGAGGCCCGCGCCGTCTAGCGTGAACGCCTGGACGTCGTTGCTGCCGAAAACAAAGGCGACCAGATTTTGGTCGTCGCCAAAAAATTCAACCAGTACTTCATTCTTAAGCAAATGCTTGCGGATACCATCCATTGCAATCGACGATACCGTGATCAACGAGGATAGCTCTGGTTGCGCACGGCGCAACCTATCGGTCTGCGCAGCCAGTCGCCCACGGACGGTTCTGCCACCTTCCGCATCGAGACCACGTTGCACCAGGACTTCCTTCTCGACGTTTTCAAGTTCTGCGACAAGCGTGGCCGATTCGCCGCCGAAATCGCGTTTGGCGGCTAGCAAGTCCACTAACGCTCGTGATTTCGAGCGTTCAGCCGCCTCGAAGGCATCAGTCTGGCGACCCGCCTTGAGTGCCACGGCAACCAGCCGCGAATAGACGGTTTGTTTGTCGGTAACAAATCCAATCTTGTTGATCTCGGTATTGATCGTCGAACGTTGCTGTTCGATGATCTCGATCGCACGCCGGTAGAAGCCAATGGCTTCGTCAAGTTTGCCTTCGTGCTCGGCGATGCGGCCACGGTCGAACAACATCAGCCAGTAGATTTCCCCGTTGGCGCTGGCCGCAGGGATTGCCAGCAAGCGATCAAGATCTTCCTTGGCCTGGGCATGGCGACCGGTTTCGAGGCGACTTTTCGCGAGGAGATAGCCACGTGGCAATTCTGCCCACATCCAATAACTGGTGCCTTGGAAAATGGCGCCACTAAACAAGTTGTCGAGAAACTTGCGCAACTTGAAATAACGATCACTCTCCAGCATTTCTACGGCTTTGTCGAACCGGCCCAGTGCGGCGTAGCCGCGTGCCAATGCGAATACCTTGACCGGCGCGTAGTCGTCAAAGAGTGGGAAGGCGACACTCGCGTCTTCAATCTTCTGCAGCCACTTTTCGGCTTCCGGACGATCACCGCTGGTAACGGCCGCAATCACCATGGTCGACATGGCCTGAATCTCAAGGTCGCGATCATCCGAACCTTCGTCGGTGATCCACGTCATCACGGCTCTGGCAGCCTTCACTGCATCGGCGTACTGGCCCAATTCAAGCAAGGCCTCGGCCCGCATCAGGCGTATGGACGGCGTCGCATCGTCGAGACCGAAAAGGCGGGTGCGACGATCGCCTTTGGCGACTAAACGCTCAACCTGATCAAGACACGTGAAAAGACGGTCATAGCGCTTTGTCTTCGAGTAAGCGAAACAAAGCGCGTGCTGGTCACGCGTACGAAACTGTCGCTTGGCGGCTTCCGATTCCAGCAGGGTTTCCAGTTGATCGAAACGGCCAGTGGCGGCCAAGGTGACGGTATCCTCATCAACCCCGGCATGGGCTGGGACTGAGAGGAGAAGCAGCGCAACCGCCGCTGCAGTCAGAAGTCGATCAAGGACCGGGATAAGACTACGAAACATGGCTGCGGGCGATTACAGGTCGCAACAAAATTTGCAATCGGCACGGGACCGCCACACCCCGTGCCGATCGAGCATCAGAACCAGTAACCGAAGTTAATCTTCGTCATGTTTGAATCCTTGGCATGGACATAACCAAGGCCGGCACGAATGAAGCTGCGAGCCGAAAACGCGCTCTTGTTGGTACCCAAGGTCACATTGATTTCCTGGCTGTTGTCGACAAACGGCTTGTCGCCAAAGTAACGCGCGTCGATCAGTGAGTACTCGATGGACATCTTCGAACCACCAATCGTGACCGGCTGCGACAACATGATGCCGTTACGCATGCCCGTCGTCGAAATATCCGGATTGAATGAATAATCCCCGGAGGCGAACTTGGCGGTTTTATAGATGCCGACCATGTTGCCGATCGCCAAGTCAAAACCACCCATTTCCATCATGTAGGTGCTGGCCAGCGTTGCGGAGTAGAGACCAGCGACCGTTGCCAGATCCGCCGAGCCGACGAAGGACAGCTTGACGCCCGGCGTCAGAGTCCAGTTGTCAGACATCGGGAATCGATACGCGACGCCCAATCCACCCTGCAGACTCTTGGCCCCATCGAGCTCGGAATAAGTGATCGGTAGCTGGAACACCAACTGACGACGCGGGTCGATATCATTGCGGAAAGTGTACGACAGTGGGATATGAACAACACTGGTCTTCAAGTCACCAATCTTTCCGCTGCCGTAGCTAACGCCAACACCTATAAGGTTCGACTTACCGTCGGCGGCGACACTGGCGGGTGCGGCGATATTGGTGGCGACTTCGGTGAAGCTGCTGGAGAAATCACTGCCCAACGTGGTCGGGATCAAGCCGCCTTGTCCGGTAATTGGGCTGAAGGGTGAATTCTTCGCCTGATAATTCAGGATTTTGCCCAAGATATCGTTTGTTTTCAGGTATTCCTCGAGCTTATCGAGGCTGTCATCGCGATTGGCCCCGGCAAAGACTTCATTGACATTTAGGCCGGGAATCGAGAAGTTCAGGCTGGAACTCGATCCTGCGAAGCTCAGGTTCATCAGCAGGCTGTTGAAACCTGCCGCGACACTGATTCCGTCCGTCGTGGTGTTGGCACCCGGGAAGAGTGAACTGATATTGCTCGATTTGACGGAATCGAAGAACTGTTCTGCAGTCTTCGCCGAGACACCCGAGCATAGCCCCAAGGTGCTATCCGTAATGTTCAGAGCATAGGGTTTGGCGACCGCATTGATATTTGCGCATTGAGCCATAGCGCCGACCGCAGATAAGGAGAGTGCGGTTCCAAGAAGTCCGTGAATTGGTCTTAGTTTCATGATTTTGTTACTCCCTCAAGTTTTGTCGTGACAAATGGTGCAAGCTAAAACGCACTAGATATGGTAGCCCAACAAAGTGACTTTGTTTGAATAATTGCTGCTATTCAAAATCAGGTGCGTGCGTGGTTCGCTTTACAACAACACACGCTCCACGCCGCCCGCATTTGCTGCGCGCAGGTAGTTTTGCATCCAGTCGGGTCCGAGGATCGCTTTGGCCATTTCCACCACAATATAGTCGGCTTCGAGGTTGGCGTCATCGTTGTAGCGGGCGAGGCCTTGGAGGCAGGAGGGGCAGGAGGTGAGAATCTTGACTTGGTTTGGCGCCGTCTCGCCAGTACCGACTTTTCGTAAGCGCGCGGCCCCGGCCTCGACTTCTTGTTGCTTGCGAAAACGCACCTGCGTTGACACATCCGGCCGCGTCACGGCCATGGTGCCGGATTCGCCGCAGCAGCGGTCGTTCAGATCGACCGGCTGGCCCATCAGCGCATTCACGACCTTGATGCCCGAGTGGTGCTTCATCGGCGTGTGGCAGGGCTCGTGGTACATGTACTGAGTGCCCTTGATCCCGTCCAGCTTGATCCCTTTTTCAAACAGCCATTCGTGAATATCGACCAGGCGACAGCCGGGGAAGATCTTGTCGAACTGGTACTGCAGCAACTGGTCCATGCAGGTGCCGCAGCTGACCACCACGGTTTTGATGTCGAGGTAGTTCAGCGTGTTGGCGACGCGGTGGAACAGCACACGGTTGGCGGTGGTGATGGCCTGGCCGCGATCTTCGTCGCCGTTCGAGGTTTGTGGATAACCGCAGCAGATGTAGCCCGGCGGTAGCACGGTGGTGGCGCCGGCGTGCCAGAGCATGGCCTGCGTGGCGAGGCCAACCTGCGAGAACAGACGCTCGGAGCCGCAGCCAGGAAAATAGAACACCGCATCCGAATCGTCTTCCACTTTCGGATTGCGGATCACCGGGATCAGCGCGTCGTCTTCGATGTCGAGCAGAGCGCGCGAGGTGCGGGTGGGTACATCCTTCGGCATCGGTTTGGTGATGAAGTGGATCACCTGCGCCTTGATGTCCGGCCGGCCCAGTGTCGCCGGCGGGTGTTTGACAGTATCGCTGGTCAAACCAAATGTCTTACCCAGCGTGTAACCCAGCCGTTGCGCCTTGTAGCCGAGCTGAATCATGCCGGCGCGCATCAGCTTGATGGTGGATGGATCGGTGGCGTTGAGGAAAGCCATTGCGGCGGCGGTGCCTGGATTGAACTTTTTCTTTCCCTCGCGCCGCAGGAAGTTGCGCATGGCGATCGAGACATCGCCGAAATCGATATCCACCGGGCAGGGGTTGACGCAGCGGTGGCAGACCGTGCAGTGGTCGGCGACATCCGAAAACTCGTCGAAATGCTGCAGCGAAATGCCGCGCCGGGTCTGCTCTTCATACAGAAAGGCCTCGACCAGCAATGAGGTGCCGAGAATCTTGTTGCGCGGCGAGTAGAGCAGGTTGGCGCGTGGCACATGCGTCGAGCAGACCGGTTTGCACTTGCCGCAACGCAGGCAGTTTTTGACCAACTCGGAAATCTTGCCAATGTCCGATTGCTCCATGATCAGCGATTCGACGCCGAGCAGGGCGAAGGAGGGCGTGTAGGCGTCGCGCAGGTCCGCGCCCGGCATCAGCTTGCCCTTGTTGAAACGGCCTTCCGGGTCGATGCGGTTCTTGTAGGCGCGGAAGGGGGCGATTTCTTCCTCGGCCAGATACTCCAGCTTGGTGATGCCGATGCCGTGCTCGCCGGAGATCACGCCGTCCAGCGACTTGGCCAGAGCCATGATGCGGTCCACGGTCTTGTAGGCCGTTTGCAGCATCGCGTAGTGGTCGGAGTTGACCGGGATGTTGGTATGCACGTTGCCATCGCCGGCATGCATGTGCAGGGCGACGAAGACGCGGCCGCGGAGGATTTCTTTATGGATCTCGGCGATCTTTTCCAGCACCGGGCGGTAGGCGGCGCCGTCGAAGATGCTTTCCAGTGGCGCGCGCAGTTCGGTCTTCCACGACACGCGCAGGCTGTAGTCCTGCAATGTGGGGAAGAAGTGCTCGATGCGGTCGAGGTAGCCCTGCCAGCGGTCGCGCACATTACCGATCAGTTCCAGCGCCTGCTCGCGGCGGTCGCCAAGCAGTTCTTCCTTGTCGAGGTCGGTGTCGCCGGTATGCAGCGGAAGTTCGCCCTGCAAGAAGCCAGTCAACGCGTTGCACAATTCCAGCTTGTTCTGGATCGACAGCTCGATGTTGAAACGCTCGATGCCGTCGCAGTAGTCGCCCATGCGCGGTAGCGGAATCACCACGTCCTCGTTCACTTTGAAGGCGTTGGTGTGACGCGAAATCGCCGCCGTGCGGGCGCGGTCGAGCCAGAACTTCTTGCGCGTTTCCGGGCTGACGGCGATGAAGCCTTCGCCACCGCGGGCGTTGGCCATCTTTACCACGGCCGAGGCGGCCGCCATCACGGCGTTTTCGTCGTCGCCGACGATGTCGCCGATCAGCACCATCTTCGGCCGGCCATGGCGCTTGGCTTTCGTCGCGTAGCCGACGGCGCGTACATAGCGTTCGTCGAGATGTTCGAGGCCGGCAAGGATCGCGCCGCCGGGCTGGGTTTTGAGAAAGTCGGTGATCTCGACGATGGACGGCACGGCGTCGCGCACCTGGCCGAAGAATTCGAGACAGACCGTGCGCGTGACGGGCGGCATCTTGTGCAGCACCCACACGGCGGAAGTGATCAGGCCATCGCAACCTTCCTTCTGCACGCCGGGCACGCCGGCGAGGAACTTGTCGGTGACGTCCTTGCCCAGGCCTTCCTTGCGGAAGCGCTTGCCCTCGACTTCGAGCATTTCCTCGCCGAGCTTCTTCTTGCCGCTGGCATCGTAGCGGGTGAGGCGGAACTTGACCAGCGCCTGATCGTGGATTTTGCCGAAGTTGTGGTCGAGGCGTTCGATCTCCAGCCATTCGCCGTCCGGCGTCACCATCTTCCACGAGGCCAGGTTATCCAGCGCCGTGCCCCACAACACCGCCTTCTTGCCGCCGGCATTCATCGCGATATTGCCGCCGACGCAAGAGGCATCGGCCGAGGTTGGATCGCAGGCGAAGACGAAGCCTGCGTCTTCGGCCTTTTCCATCACGCGCCGCGTGACGACGCCGGCACCGGTGAAAACGGTGGCGTAGTCGCGCTCGGTACCCGGCAGGCGCTGCATTTCCACCGCGCCCATGTCGATCAGTTTCTCGGTATTGATCACCACCGATTTGGCATCCAGCGGTACCGCGCCACCGGTATAGCCGGTGCCACCGCCACGCGGGATGATAGTCAGGCCGAGCGCGATGCACTCTCGGACCAGCGGTGCCATCTCAGCTTCGGTATCTGGTGTGAGGACAACAAACGGGTATTCCACACGCCAGTCGGTGGCGTCCGTCACATGCGCCACGCGGGCGAGGCCGTCGAAACCGATGTTGTCTTTGCGGGTATGGCGGGTCAGTGCCTTGAGTACTCTTTTGCGCAGTTCGCGCGTGTCGTCAAACCAACGCTCGAAGCTTTCCACGGCCTTGGTGGCGGCGGTCAGTAGTGCGCCGACACGTTCATTCCCGGCGCGACGTTTCTCGATTTCGCGCAGCCGATGCCGTAACGCCTCGACCAGCGCGTCACGTCGTTCGCGGTTGGCCAGCAGGTCGTCTTCCAGATAGGGATTGCGCCGCACCACCCAGATATCGCCCAGCACTTCATACAGCATCCGTGCCGAACGTCCAGTCACGCGCTCCGCACGCAGCTCATCGAGCGTCGCCCAGGCGGCGTTGCCGAGCAAGCGAATGACGATCTCGCGATCCGAGAACGAGGTGTAGTTGTAAGGGATTTCGCGGAGACGGGCGTTCATGCGAGTGTGGGCGGCAAAGGCAAGGGCACATTTTAGGCGATTGGCGGCCAGAGCCATCCGGTTTCAGCCGGCCAGGCGCTTGCCTCCGGCCGCCTGGATGTGCGCAATGGCAGGATGCGGCAGACGCCGCTGAGTGGAAATCGCGTACCAGCTCTCGCTGACGCCATGGAGCGTTCCCACCGGCATGGCATCGAACTGTGCCGCAATGTCTTCCTGCATACCCGTCGGTGCGGGAAAGAGCCCGAGCCCGGCGCGGCCGAAGGTCTTGAGCAGCGCGCTGTCAGAAAACTCCCCGACCACCTGCGGTCGCAAGTCGCGGGCCGCGAACCACGCATCGATCGCGCTGCGCAATGGATCGCCATGGCTCGGCAGCAGCAAGGGTGCGTCGTTCAGACGCGCGGGGAAGTCGGGTGTGTAGATTTCATACAAGGCTGTGCCGGCATACAGTGCAATCTCAACGTTGGCCAGCAGATGGGAATGTAGCTTGAGATTGGCCCGATGCGGCGCTGACTGGTCGGCGATCACCAGATCCAGCCGATTAAGTGCCAGTTCGCCCAACAGGCTCTCGAAATCCCCTTCGATGCATTCGAGCCGCACCGACAAGGGCGGCTGCAGCACGTTCTCGAGCAAACGAAAGGCCACCAGTTTTGGCACCGCATCGGTCACACCAACGGCGAGGCGAGGCCGCGTGGTTTGGCTGTCGGCAAGCGCCTCGCGCATTTTGTCGCCCAACTGAAAGATTTGCTCGGCGTAGGCCAGTGCCGTCCGACCGGCAGCCGTCAGCACCAGCGAGCGGCCTTGCGGCGCCAGCAAAGCCTGGCCGAGCTGGCGTTCGAGTTGGCCAAGCTGCGTGCTGATGGTTTGCACCGAGAGCCCCAGCCGTTCCCCGGCGCGGGTGATGCTACCTTCCTTGGCAACGGCCCAGAAGTAGAGCAAATGGCGATAGTTGAGGTCATCAGGAGTCATATAACGTTCCTGTTTAATGGGAACATATTATCGAGAAATAGCGCTTTTTTGGGAAATGGGACCGATCTACACTGCGCCTGTCATCAAGTGGCGGCAGGGCTAAGCTCAGCGAGGGCGCCCCTTAGCAAGATTCCAATGGAAGGAGAGGCAGGCATGGAAAGCATCGGCAACATCTGGTTATGGGCGAGTTTTGGCGCCATTGTTCTGGTCATGCTGGCCATCGACCTGTTCGTGGTCGGCGGTGGAAAACAGCACCGCGTCTCTTTCCGCGAGGCCGCGACCTGGTCGGTGATCTGGGTCTCCGTATCGTTCCTGTTTGCCGCCGGGTTGTGGTGGTATTTGGACGGCAGCTTCGGCCGCGAATTGGCCAACGAAAAGTCGCTCCAGTTCATCACCGGCTACCTGATCGAAAAATCGCTGGCGGTCGATAACGTCTTCATCTGGCTGATGCTGTTCGCCTTCTTCGGCATCCCGCTGGAACTGCAGAAACGCGTGCTGGTGCTGGGCGTGCTCGGCGCCATCGTCATGCGCACGGCGATGATCTTCGCCGGCGCCTGGCTGATTGCCCAGTTTCACTGGATTCTCTACGTCTTCGGCGCCTTCCTGCTGGTCACCGGTATCAAGATGTGGTGGTTCGCCGACGAAAAGCCTGATCTCGCCAACAATCCGCTACTGAAATGGTTGCGTGGCCACATGAAGATCACCGACGAACTGCACGGCGAGAAGTTCTTCGTCTGGCGTGATGGCGTGCGCTACGCCACGCCGCTGTTCCTGGCGCTGGTGCTGGTGGAAATCTCCGACCTGATCTTCGCCGTTGATTCGATCCCGGCGATCTTCGCCATCACCGGCGATCCTTTCATCGTCCTGACCTCGAACGTGTTCGCCATCCTTGGCCTGCGTGCGATGTACTTTCTGCTCGCCGATATGGCCGACCGCTTCTCGCTGCTCAAGTACGGTCTCGCGGCAGTGCTGGTGTTCATTGGCGTGAAGATGATCCTGATTGATATCTACAAGATCCCGATCGGCTTCTCGCTGGCCGTGGTCGCCACTTTCATCGGCATCTCGATCTGGCTCTCGCTACGCAAGGAGAAGCGCGAACGCTCAGACGGTTAGGAACCAGGGTCATGTCGTACGGCTAAGAAAAATCGGCGCTGGCGATACGGCGCCTGGGCAAATCGGCGGCGGCTATTTCGCCAGCGCGTCTGCCAAGGCTTCGGTTTGTATGCGGACGACCGGCGCCAACTGCGCACACAGCGTCGCGTCGGCGTTGTTCGCCGCTTGTTCGAGAGCGCGGCCATCCTGTTCGGCGGCGCTGGCGGCAAAGGTGGCGAACAGGCCTTTTAAGGTGTGGGCGGAGCGCGCCACGCGCGGCCAGTCGGTAGCGGCCATGGCGTCATCGAGTTCGGCCAGGTAGCCGGGTGTATCGGTGATGTACATGCCCGCCAGTTCCTTGAACAGGTCTTCGTCGCCGAGCATATCTATGACCGCGTTACGGTCGAATATAACGCCCGAGTTTGTGGTGGCCGCCGCAATGACCACGCTCGGTACCGGCATCTTGGCCCCGAACAGGCGGCTGATCTCGCTTTGCAGCGCGGCCAGGCTGATCGGCTTCGGGATGTAGCCGTCCATGCCGGCGGCCAGACAGCGTTCGCGGTCTTCGGCCAGAGCGTTGGCGGTCATGGCGATGATGGTCAGGTGCGCGGGATGCGAATCTTCGGCCGAGCTGCAACTCGCGGCTTCGTTGCGGCGAATCTGACGTGTGGCGCTGATGCCGTCCATTTCCGGCATCTCCATGTCCATCAGAACCAGGGCGTACTCGGTTTTTGCGATCCGCTCCAGCGCATGGCGGCCGTTGTCAGCAAGGTCAAATGTCAGGTTCAGGCGCTCCAGCATTGCCGCACCTAGCTGCTGATTGACACGATTGTCATCGACCAGAAGGATGCGCCCGGCAATCAGTTCGGCGAGATTGGCGGTCGCTATCGGCGTGGCAACCGGCTCGGCGATGGTGCCGCCTTGCGCCCTGTGCAGCGGCAGGCGAATCCAGAAACAGGTGCCGACGCCGACCGCGCTTTCGACTTCGATGCGGCCACCCATGGCGTCGATCAGATCCTTCGAGATCATCAAGCCCAGGCCGGTGCCGCCGTATTTGCGGGTGATCGAATCGTCGGCCTGGACAAAGGGCTGGAACAGCCGCCCGAGCGCCGCTTCGTTCATGCCGATGCCGGTATCGCGGATGCTGAAGACGAGTTTGTCGTCATCGATGGCGACGCGCAGTTCGACGGAGCCCTGCTCGGTAAACTTGACCGCGTTGACCAGCAGATTGATCAGGATCTGGCGCAGGCGGGTCGGGTCACCGACCAGATGCCGAGGCAGGTCGGCCGCGATGTCGGCGACAAACGTCAAGCCCTTGCTGCTGGCGCGCTCAAGCACGATGCTGCGTACGGCGTCGATGGTGGCGGCCAAGTCGTAGGTGATCTGTTCCAGGGTCATGCCACCGGCTTCGATCTTGGCGTGGTCGAGCACGGCATTGATCAGCTCGGTCAAATGCTTGCCGGAACTGGTGATCAGGCTGACGTAGTTCTTCTGTGATGGCGGTAGCGGCTCAGCCTCAAGCAATTCGGCAAAGCCGATGATGGCGTTGAGCGGGGTGCGCAACTCGTGGCTCATGCGCGAGACAAATTCGGATTTGGCGCGGCTGGCACGTTCGGCTTCTTCCTTGGCGCGGCGCATTTCGTCGAGCGCCCCTTCGAGTTTATGGTTAGCGGCGTTGATTCGTCGCAGGAAGAAGGTGCCGACCAATCCGGCGAGGACCATCACGATGGCCATCACGCCCATTTCGACCCGCTTCAATTGTTCGCGTTTGTTCTGCAGTTGGGATTCAATTTCGCGCAGGCGTTCGCTGCTGTCGAAAAACAGGCGGTTGGCGTTTTCGTCGAGGCGGGCGAAATACGGCGGAATGTGCTTGAGGAAGGCATCGATTTCATCGTGCAGATTGAAGAAACCACGCTGGTCGTTGCGTTCCTGGTAGTCCCAGCCGCGTATCAGTAGCTTTTCCAGTTCGCTGGTCTTTTCGCGGACCTGGTCGAGCAGGGGCCCAATCTCGATCAGCTCCATCACATACGATTCATGCGCCAGGTCGGGCCGATAGGTGACTTCGCGCACCATTTCGTCGCGGCCTTCGATGTTCAACAGCACCTGGCGCCTCACCACACCGCCTTCCTGTAGCGTCTTCAGGTCATGGCGCAGCTTGCTCATCTGCTCGTCGATCGAGCGATTAACACGCTTGATCGAGCCGAGGCTGGAGGTCACCGCCATCAGGTAGAGATCTTTCTCGATACCGTGGATGCCGCGCACGATTTCCTCGCCGATGAACAGGCGTGCCCGTTCGTTGGCGCTTTGCTCGCGCAGTTGCTCCTGCAGATTGTCGAAAAACACCTTGAGCCCGAGCACCACCAGAAGGCAGGTGACGGCGACAGCCATCAGCCAGGTGATCGATGGGTCGATGAGCGCGGCGGGTTTGCGCTCAGGCGTGTTCATGACGCGACTTACTTACCGACCGCGGTCTTGTTGTCGAGGAAGCCATATTTGCGGAAGATGGACTGGCCCTCATCGCCGGCGGTAAAGCTCATGAAGCGTTTGGCGAGATCCGCGTTCTTCGCACTCTTCAACTGGATCAATAACAGGGCCTGTGGCTTCGCCAGTTTGGGATCAAGATCGATGACGTCGAGTTTGGCAGCATTGTCTGGGAAGAAGCCCGTGGCGCGCCAACTCATGGTGATATCACCCTCGCCCTTCTTCATTGCATTCATCAAACTACGTGAATCCGGGGCGAGGAAAGCGGCTTGTTTGACCACCTTGGGATAGATGCCGAGGCTGTCGAGAATGCTTTTCGCTTCCTGGCCAACGCTGCCGGATTCGGCATTGCCGATGATGGCGACCAGATCCTTGCGCAGCATTTCCTTCGGCTCGGCCTTCACCCCTTTCGGGTTGCCCTTCTGCACCATCAGGGCCATCTGGTTGTAGCCAACGTTGAGATGGTCACCGAACAGGCCTTCTTTGATGTGCTTGTCACGGTAGCTGGGTTCGCCGGGCAGGTACCAATCACCCACGCCGCTCTTCTTGGCCGACTGGAATAGATCTTCCGAGCCGCCCTGGGCGATGTTGATCTTGATGTTTTCGCGTTTTTCAAAATTCTGCGCAATCTCGGTCATCGGCCGCACCATGGTGATGCCGCAATACAACAGGAATTCGGGCTTGGCGCTCTGCCCGAGGGCCGCGCCAGAAACCAGGCCAAGACCGAGCAAACAGGTTGCCGCAAAGCGGGAAAGTAGTGAATGACGTGACATGGGATTTCCCAAATTTCGAACGAATCGATATTTTACGCTCCGCCGTCGTGCCTGTTTTGTTGACTCTATCTGATGCAATATTGAGCAAATATTGCTCTAGGTCAAAAGTAATAGTGATTATTGAATTAAGCTGCTGATTACGCAGCTAGTGATATTAAAAATATGGTCAATTACCGCCGTCGTGCCATTGTTCTTGCCGGAACCTCCGTCTTGCTCCTTGCAGGCGTTGCTACCGCCCATGCGGTCGAGCCCCTAAAACTGGGCATCATGCCCTTCAACAGCACGCTGGCGCTAATCAAGACCCATGCTCCGATACGCGACTATCTGCAGGCGAAACTTGGTCGCCCGGTCGAAATTTATACCTCGGCCGACTACTTCACCTTTATCAACGAGTCGCTTGCCGGACGTTTCGATCTGCTGATCACCGGCCCGCATTTCGGCGTGATGAGTATCGACAAGGCTTATGTGCCGCTGTTCCGCTACCGCGCCGTGCTCGAACCGCTGTTCGTAGTGCGACCGCAGTCGGGCATCAAGACCGTGGCCGATTTGCGCGGCAAGAAAATCGGGCTTTCCAGCCGTTTGTCGATGTCCTCGATTGGCGGCGTGCGCTGGTTGCAAGACCACGGCCTGCACGTGGGCCGCGATTACCAGTTGTCCGAACGTACAACCCATGGCGCGGCGGTGGCCGCTGTGGCCGTGGGCGAACTCGATGCGGCGTTGACGACCCACACGCCGCTCAAGCAGATTCCCGAGGATGTGCGCACCAAGGTCACCATCCTGCCAACCGAGATCAAGGTGCCGCACCTGATGACGCTGGTGCATGCACGACTTGGCAAGCGCGATGTCGAGGCGATACGTGTCGCGTTGAAGATCTTTTCCGATGCATCGCCGGAAGGCCGCGCCTTCTTCGAGCAGACCGGCTATCTCGGCTACGAAGAAATCAGCGCCGCCGACCTGCGTGCGCTCAAGCCCTATGTGGAGCTGACGCGCAAGATGATGGCGCATAACGAATAAGGCGCGAATAGAGCGCCGTCCCGCCAGCACCGACTTTTTCAAGACCGCGATGAAACTTCCGCTGATCCGCTCGCTACGCTTTCGCCTCTTGCTGGCCAGTCTGGCGATTGAGGTGTTGATGCTCGCCTTGTTGGTCGGCAACAGTCTGCGTCTGATCCAGGAGCATCTGGTCGAACAGTCCACCTCGCGCATCGCGGCCATCGAAGTCGCCTACAAAACGGCGGTCGCCGCGCCGCTGGCGTCGCGCGACTACGCCACACTGCGCGACATTCTCGATGGCTGGCAAAAGGCTGAAGGCATTCCCTACATCGCCGTCACCGACCCCGATGGCACCATTCTCGCTTCCGCCGGGTTGCTCATCGATCAGGTCTTGCCGGCGGCCTCCGCCGGTTTCGATGTCGGCAGCGTTCATCATGTCGTTTTCCCCGCAGCCTTCATGGGCCAGACCTATGGCCACGTCCATTACGGTCTCTCGCTCGATTTCATGGCGACGGCGCGACAGCAAGTGTTTACCCAATCGGCGCTGATAGCGGCCGGCGAGATCGCGCTTTCTTTGCTGTTGCTGACGGTGGTAGGCTTCTGGCTGACACGACGCCTGGTCGAGGTCACGGAAGCCAGTTCGCGGGTCGCCGCCGGCGAATACGATATCCGCCTGAACATCGCGGGCAACGACGAAGTCGCGACGCTGGCCCGGAACTTCAACGACATGGCCAGTGCCGTCGAAGCCCGCGTCCATGAACTGAGCTTTCAGGCCCGGCACGATTCGCTCACCGGCTTACACAACCGCCGTGCCTTCGAGGATGAACTGGGCAGTGCGCTGGCAAGACGACACAGTGGCGCGCTGTTCATTCTCTATATCGATCTCGATCAGTTCAAGGCCGTCAATGACACCTGCGGCCACATCGCCGGCGACCTGCTGTTGCAACGCGTGACGACCTTCCTGATGGAACAGCGCAGCGTCGGCTTTGTTGCCCGTCTCGGTGGCGACGAGTTCGCCCTGATCCTCGAAGGTGGTGACGAAGACGCCGCACTGGCGCACGCGCGACGCATCATTGCCGGCATCCGGACGATCGATTTTGTCTGGGAAGGCAAGAACTTTGGTATCGGTGCCAGCGTCGGCATCGCCCAAGCCAGCGTTGAGCTCGACAGCATTACCAATATGCTGATCGCCGCCGACAGTGCCTGTTATGCCGCCAAGGAACGCGGCCGCTATCGCGCCGAAGTCTTTCGCCAGGGCGACGACTGGTACCAGCGTCGGCAGGACGAGTTCAGCATTCTGCCGCGCATCACCGAAGCCCTCGCCGACAACCGCTTTGTGCTCTACCACCAGCGCATCCAGCCTTTGCACAAATCCTGTGGTGACAGCGCCGAAGTGCTGGTGCGTATGCTCGCTGACGACGGCAGCCTGATCCAGCCAGTACACTTTATCAACGCGGCGGAACGCTACAACCTGATGCCCTTTCTTGATCGCTGGGTACTTAGCAACACCCTGCGGCAAATGGCGGCGTGGCGTGATGGCGGTCGGCCGTTGCCTTTCCAACACCTCTCGGTCAATCTGTCTGGCGCCACGCTGGACGATGTTGACCTGCCACGCTTTCTTGACCAGCAACTGGCCGAACACGCGATCAATCCGCACCAGCTCTGTTTCGAGATCACCGAATCGGCGGCGATCGCCGACCCCGACCGGGCGCTGGACTTCATTCACAACGTGCGCAATCTGGGCGCGGCGATTTCACTCGACGACTTCGGCAGTGGCTTGTCGTCCTTCGGCTACCTGAAGAAATTCCACGTTGATTACCTCAAGATCGACGGCCAGTTCGTCAAGAATCTCGACCACGATGCATCGGACCGCGCGGTGGTTGAAGCCATGGTCAGCCTGGCCCGCGCGCATGGGCTGAGCTCGATTGCGGAGTACGTCGCTTCGCCACAAATATTGGCGACCGCAAGGCGTATCGGCGTCGATTTCGCCCAAGGCTACGCGATTCACGAACCCTCGCCGCTGGCGGCAGCCGTGATGCACTGAGGGTCGTCCGTAGGCCGTTGGCAGCGCAGCCGCTAGACTGCAGACATGTCTGCTCCGGCCGCTCTACGTCACCAACTTTTCCATCTGGCCTGGCCGGTCCTGATCGCGCAGGCCGCCGTGATGGGCAACGGCGTGATCGATACCCTGATGGCCGGGCGCATTTCGCCGGCTGACTTGGCCGCAGTCGGCATCGGCGCCAGCATCTACGCCATCATCTTTGTCTCCGCCATGGGCGTGTTGCTGGCCTTGACGCCGATCATCGCGCATCACTACGGTGCCGGTCGCTTCGCCGAGATTGGCGCCGATGTACGCCAGAGTGCCTGGCTGGCGCTCATGTTGTCGGTCCTCGCCGTGATCGTGATGCACTATCCCGATCCTTTCCTTTCTTTTGCCGATTCACCACCCGAGGTCGAGCAGAAGGTTCGTGCCTATCTCAATGGCACCGCGTGGGCGGTGCCGGGCATATTGTTCTTCCGCGTCTTCTATGGCCTCAGCAGCGGCATCGGCCGGCCTCGCCCGGTGATGATGTTCAACCTGCTCGGACTGGCACTCAAGATCCCGCTCAACTTCATCTTCATGTACGGTGTCGGCATTTCGGCATGGGGTTATCCGGCCATGGGCGCTGCCGGCGCCGGCTGGTCGTCGGCGGTAGTGATGTGGATCGTCGCCAGCAGCGCCTGGGTCTGGTGCCGGAGTAATCCCGAATACGCACCCTATGGCGTCTTCAGTCGTTTCGAACCACCGCGCTGGCAACCAATCCGCGAGCTGCTGGCGCTCGGCCTGCCGACCGGCGCCACCTTCCTCGTCGATGTCACCGCCTTCACCTTCATGGCACTCTTCGTCGCTCGCCTCGGCGCCGAAACCTCGGCCGCGCACCAGGTCGCCGCCAGTGTCGCGGTCTTCGTCTTCATGATCCCGATGTCGCTCGGCCACGCCACCGGCGTGCTGGTCGGTCAATCGCTGGGTGCCGGCGACGCGCTCAAGGCGCGCGCCGCCGGCTTCCTCGGTCTCAAGGTCGGTCTCGGCTTGGGCGCTGCGACCGCGCTCGCCATCGGGTTCGCCGCGCCGCAACTGGCCGCGCTCTACACGCCGGACGCCGGCGTGCGCGCCATTGCCACTGGCTTGCTTGGCGTCGTCGCCTGGTATCACGTCGCCGATGCCCTGCAAGCCGTGCTGGCGCAAGTGCTGCGCGGCTACAAGCGCGCTACCGCGCCGATGGTGATCTACGCCGTCGCCCTGTGGGGTGTGGGACTCGGCGGTGGCTACTTGCTCGGCCTCACCGACAGCTTCGGCCCGCCACGCGGCGCCGCCGGTTTCTGGCTTGCCGCCTTCGCCAGCTTGACCATTGCCGGCGGATTGTTGGTCGCGTATTTCGAACGTGTTTCGCGAGTCAGGAAATCAGCCATTCGAGATAGGTGTGGCGCTGCTGACACTGACCGATGACTTTGCCATCCAATACATTGAGCGCGCATTCCGTGAGTGAATCCGTAGCAAACCGCACAATCCGGAAATCTGGACTTCTAACTGATTGAATAAATAGCGTTTGCGATTTGGCATGGAACCTGCATTGCCTTGCTGTAGCCACTATGACTACAGCTATCCAGCCCACCATTGTCATCAACGACACGACGCTTCGCGATGGCGAGCAGTCGGCGGGAGTCGTATTCAGCCTTGATGAAAAGCTGGCAATTGCCCGAAAACTTGATCGGCTTGGAGTTCCCGAACTAGAAATCGGAATCCCCGCGATGGGAAATGCCGAGCGCGAAAGTATCCGCGCGGTCGCCGCAGACCGGCTGAAGGCCCGGTTAATGGTGTGGAGCCGCATGAACCGCAAAGACATTGCGGCGGCCGCCGGTCTGGGTGCGCATATGATCGATATTTCGGTTCCCGCATCGGATCAGCATTTACGCTCCAAGTTGCGCAAGGACCGGGCATGGCTCATGGCCGAAGTGGCGCATCACGTCAAGTACGCACTCGATCTCGGCTTCTCCGTGGCTGTTGGTGCCGAAGATGCTTCGCGCGGCGATCCGGATCTCCTCGCGCGGTTGGCAGACGCTGCCCAATCAGCCGGTGCGCGCCGTATTCGGTTCGCTGACACCCTGGGTGTCCTTGATCCGTTTTCCACGTTTCAACGTATCGCCGAGCTGCGCCGTCGCAGCGATCTCGAAATCGAAATGCATGCCCATGACGATCTGGGTATGGCGACCGCCAATACGCTGGCAGCGGTTCGTGCCGGGGCGACGCATCTCAATACCACCGTCAATGGGCTGGGTGAGCGATCAGGCAATGCGCCCCTGGAAGAAGTTGTCCTTGGCCTGAAGGTCTGCCACGGCATCGATGCGGGTATCGACCTGCTCGGCTTTCCCGAGTTGTCGCAGTGTGTTGCACAGGCATCCGGACGGCCCCTGCACTGGCAGAAGAGTGTGGTCGGTGAAGGTGCCTTTACCCATGAAGCCGGAATTCACGTGGATGGCTTGCTGAAGGACCCGGCAAACTATCAGGGCTTTGACCCGGGGCTGGTCGGTCGACGCCACCGCATCGTGATTGGCAAGCATTCCGGCGCAAGGGCCGTTCAATGCGTGATGGCCGACCTGGGCCAGTTTCTTTCCGAGGAAACCGCGCGCAAGCTGCTGAACCGCGTGCAGAGTTTTGTCTCGGCCGAAAAGCATTCCCCATCCGACGCTGAACTCCTGTCGATGCTGGGAGCCTGTGAATGACGGCGAATCTTTCCGTGGCCTCCATCCCGGGCAATAAAGGAGCCGACACACAGAAGCCCGGCGTGATTGCCTTGCTGAAAGAGGATCTTGAATGCGTATTCGGGCGCGATCCGGCGGCACGCTCGCAGCTTGAAGTCCTGCTGACTTATCCCGGGCTGCATGCGATTCTCGGACATCGGCTGACGCATTGGCTATGGCGACGCGGCTGGCGCTTTGGCGCGCGCTGGCTGGCCTATGTGATGCGCTTCCTGACCAATATCGATATTCATCCCGGTGCGACCATCGGTCGTCGCCTGTTCATCGACCATGGTGCCGGCGTGGTGATCGGGGAAACCGCCGAAGTCGGTGACGATTGCACGCTGTATCACGGCGTGACCCTGGGTGGAACCACCTGGAACAAGGGCAAGCGCCACCCGACGCTCGGCCATGGCGTGGTAATCGGCGCCGGCGCCAAGATTCTCGGTGCTATCGGCATCGGTGATGGTGCCCGGATCGGCGCTAATTCTGTAGTGATCAAAGAGGTTCCGGCGGGACGAACCGCCATCGGCATTCCCGCACGACTGGTCGGTGGGCGCCCGCTGAGCAGTTCCGGCAATCTGGCCGGAATCGCCATCAATCTGGATCACCACCTGATCCCAGACCCCGTGGGCAAGGCCATCCAATGCCTGCTTGACCGCCTTGGTACGCTGGAGTCAGAAGTACGCATGCTGCGCGGTGTGGCGGCACCGGTAGCGACAAACTCCTGCGTTGTTTGTTCAGCCGGGGAACTTTGTTGTGAGGAGCACGCCCGTGGTTGAAAGTCTCGATCTGCTGGAACTGGGCGATGACGGCCTGTACTTTGACGAACCCTGTGCGCCGGAGGTGGATGCGTTGATCGTCGAAGCCTCGCGCCACTATGGCGACGCAGAGGCTGAACAGTGTTTGCTGCGCGCCTACTTTCTGGCGCCGGAACAATTGTCTGTACTGGTGGCGCTGTATCGCTACTACTTCTACCAGCATCGCCTGGGTGATGCCTTCATTGTTGCCGAGCGGGTATTGGACGTTACGGCCCGACGACTGAATCTGGTGGGTGGATGGAGCAGCATTGGACCAGTGTCGCTTGGTGAGGCGGTGATGCGCTCGATGGGACTGTTACGTTTCCACCTGCAGGCATTAAAGGGTTCGGCGGTGATTTTGTTGCGCTTGGGCCATTTGGATGAAGCCCGGCGCCGACTGGAAAAGATCGCGGAAATCGATGAGCGCGATGCCTTGGGTGTCGCGCCCTTGCTGGCCGTGATTGCGGAGCGGCAGGGCTCAGCCACAGAAGAACTTTCCCATTGAATCAGGAGACCGACATGGAATGCGAAGCCGACACCTTTGAAGATGATTTGAGCGACCTGAGTTCCGCCGAGGACTTCCTCGACTATTTCGGTATCGAATTCGAGCCCCGCGTGGTCCAGGTCAATCGCCTGCACATTCTGCAGCGCTATCACGATTACCTGGCCAAGCAGGAAGCCGGCAAGACGCCCGAATACGCCGCCTACCGCGCCTGGCTTAAGCGCGCCTACGAAGATTTCTTAGACTCGAGCGCCCAGCAGGAAAAGGTGTTGGCGATTTTCCGCAAGGCCGATGGCACCTCCTTCGTGCCGCTCTCGTCGCTGACGGGCTGAAATCATGCGACCGCGCTGGGATTACGGCGATGCGGTGCGGGTCACGCGCAATGTGCGCAATGACGGCACCTTTCCCGGCATCAACACCGGCGAACTGCTGGTGCGGCGCGGCCGCGTTGGTCATGTCCGCAACGTCGGTACCTTCCTGCAGGACCAGATCATCTACTCCGTGCATTTTCTCGACGAGGGTCGCATGGTCGGCTGCCGCGAGGAAGAACTGATCGGCCTGGACGAAGCCTGGATCGAAAGTCGATTCGAGGTACGGCAAAAAGTGCTTGCGACGCGGGCCTTGTCGATACGCGGCGAGGTGAAGGTGCCCGCCGATAGTCGCGGCGAAGTCCTGAATCTCGAACGTCATGAGCCGCAGGGCGTGATCTACCACGTCCATTTCGAGTGCCTGCCGGGTAATCCGCTGCTGGTGCCGGAATCGGCCCTGAAGGAGATCGACCATGAATGAACCGGGCAGTGTTTATCTATCGCTCAAATTGGCGGCACAGTTGTTCAGCAAGCCGCTTGACGCACTGAGGCCGGAAGAGCGTCAGAAGCTCAGCCGCGTCGCGGCCAGGCAGCAGGAGATCGAAGCCCTGATCCTGGCCACTCCGGAAGCGGCCAACGTTGTTGTGCCGGCAGCCACGGTCGCCAGCAGTCTGCAGAAAATTCGCGGCCGTTATGGCAGCGACGAGGACTATCAAGTCGACCTGCACGGCATCGGTCTCGACGATAGTTCATTGCGTCGTGCCGTGGAACGAGACTTGGTGGTGGATGCCGTGCTCGACAAGGTTGCCGCGCGTGCGGCCGTGGTCAGCGAGACCGAAGTCGAGATTTTCTGGTTCATGCACAAGGAGCGCTTCCGCCGCGCCGAAACCCGCACCCTGCGGCACATCCTGATCACGGTCAATGACACCCTGGCCGGCAATGAACGGCCCGTGGCGCGGGAAAAAATCGACGCCATCCGCCAGCGCCTGCAACGGGAACCGGAGCGCTTTGCCGAACAGGCACTGAAGCATTCCGAATGCCCGACGGCGATGAACGGTGGCCTGCTCGGCAATGTCCCGCGCGGCCAACTCTATGCGCACCTTGAAGCCGCGGCCTTTGCCTTGAGCGAGGCCGGGTTGTCGGAAGTCGTCGAATCCGAGCTGGGTTATCACCTGATCTGGTGCGAGGCCATCCAGCCCGAGCGCCAGTCATCGCTGGACGAATCGCGCAAGAACATCCGCGATCATCTCGAACAGCAGCGGCGCAGCATGTGCCAGAAATCGTGGATCAATGGCCTGCGCCAGACGAGGGTGGCAGAGCCGGCCTGATTCAGCGATCGCCGTCCCGTCAGCGCCGACTTTTTGCCTTAGCCGGCCCGTCAATGGCAACAGGCGAGGAGTACGACTCCTGCCGGAACAGGCACCAAGCATCACTCGTGTTTTTCTCTATAAGTCGATATGGCGTTTGCGGCTTCGCGGATTATGATGAGCCTATCAGACGCAACTATGTGAAGAAACCATGAAACGAGTGACTTACAAGGATCTGGTGGCTGAACTTCTGCCGGAGGTCCACGAGTGCTTTCCCTGGGATGTTAAAAAGCGATTGGAAAATGGCGACGACCTGTTGTTTCTGGATGTCAGGGAAAACCAGGAATACGACACGATGCGTATCAAGGGCTCGCTGCATGTGCCCCGCGGCATCCTGGAGACTGCCGTCGAATGGGACCACGAGGAGACCGAGCCGGAGCTGGTCACTGCGCGTGAGCGACCGATCGTCGTCGTTTGCCGTTCCGGGAGCCGTAGTGTATTCGCTGCGCATACCTTGGCGCGCATGGGCTTCAAGCACGTTACCTCGCTTAAGACGGGTCTGCGTGGCTGGAATGAATTCGACATGCCCTTGGTCGACATGGAGGGCAATCCGATTGCCCCGGAGCTCGGCGACAGGTACTTCGCCAACAAGTTGCTGGACTACCAGAGAAAGCCAAAGGGTCTCGATTAGGGGGATCCCTGTCGATTCTGTAATGGGCGACAGCAAGTCGGCCATGTGTGGCAATCAGCAAATCGTAATCATGGTGGTGGGTGGCTGCGGAGACATGCGCAGTACGCCGTCCCGCCAGCGCCGACTTTTGACCGCATTCGGCCACAACCTGCCGGTGGAACTGCCGGAAAGTATTTCCGCTTAAGACTGACAACGGCCACTGTAATTCTGATGTGTAGATGCGAAATATTCCAAGGACATGCCCCCCGTATCCGCCAGTGTCGGCTTGCCGCGATACAACTGCCAATGAAGCAGCGCTGATGGAGGTAGCGCAGCAGCGTAGGCAGTTAGATGTAAAACAGGTCGAAGACGAAATGACAAACGATGACCAACGAGATGCTCTTTCCGCTTTGGCGGTAGATAGCGCCGAGCAGGACGCTTGCCAAAAGAATCCGCGGAAACGCAGAGACCGGCTGGGCTCCTAAGTGAAAAAAAGTGAACAGAACCGATGTTGCCAAGATGGCGCCAATGGCACCGTAACTAATTCCAAGGTGAGATTCAATAAAATTCTGTACAACGTAACGATAGACCAGTTCCTCTCGCACAGCGACCAATATCGTGGTCACTGCAAACAGCAGTTTCTCTGATAGTCCTTCCAACGGGTGCACTTGCCAGATGATTGCCTGTGCAAGCAGTGCAATAACTAATAGTATCGTTGAGCGCGTCGGTTTGGGATGTTGAAGAAAATCCGGTAGTACCTTGAATCGCCAACATGCCAGAAGCAGACCAGAAAGAAACACTGCTCGCAAGCCACTCCGCGCGAGTTCCTGCTCGAAAATAGTGAACTCAGAAAATGAACCAGATATCGACAGGCTAGTACGGAAGTAAATATAGAGAATTTCCAGCGCAATCACCGTCAAGAACAGCGGCGTATTTGGTTTCGTTGATGATGAGCTATTTGACTGATTCAACATCGCGTTTCAACACTAATAGGAAAACCAACCTGTTGTGCGAGTATGGTTGTTGTCAAGTGCAGCCGTCAATAGTTGATTTTGTCCGGCATGCGAAGTGACTTGCGAAATCCCTGCTGAATCTTATCCCAGTCACTGCAAGCGACCCGACGAATGACCGCACGGGGCGGAGGAGTAGCTGCTCAGGAAGGGATCCGCGAAAGCTCTTGCACAGATAGTATTTTACCGTCATAGAGCGTCACTGACCGGTCCCGCTACACTACAGACGCCCGGATACCCATTCAGGACTCGTTCAGATGCATGTTTTTGGATATAGTCCAATCCGCTGGAATAAACTTGTTTCGGCTAAACCAATAAACCATTCGTTAATCAGGGGTAACTTATGAAAGCAAAGCATGTCTTAACTGCGTTCCTGTTGAGCACTGGCGCTCTAACTTTATCCCCCGTCGTCTTCGGCATGGATAACATGCCACCAGACATGGCCGCGCAGATAAGGGCTGACGAGGCCCGTCAGGCTAAGTGGGAGTCGACAATCATCGAGCAACACAAGATGGATGATCGCCACTTCCAAGAGCAGCGCAGCATGGAAGATCGTCATTACCAAGAGCGCAAAACCCTGCGCGACAAGCAGGTGCAGGAACGTGACGCGATGTTTGAAAAGATGTATCCGATGGACGGCGGGATGTTCAAGAAAGCACCGCCCAAAAAGTAAGGAAGTTATTACTACGGATCGGGCTTGGCTTGTACCGTTGAAGGAACGCCAGAAGGAATTCCCGGCATCGAACATCCTGGCAATCCTGCAGGTGGCCGCGTAGGTAGTGGAGTCTGGAGGACACCCTGACAGGCTGCAGGTAGGGCTTGTTTGGGCGAATCTCCCACTTTCGTTGACATTCCCAATGAACGGCGTAGTGTGAGACCAAGTCGGATCAGATGGTTCGATCAGGCCCAAGAGCAACAACACGACTGGAGGCATTATGGATGGAAGCCCGCCGCAGTACGAGATGATTGCGTAACACCCCTAACGGCGTTGCCGTATGCCTTGTCACTTTCTGCAAGGCCAAAGCTTTATGGAGCCCATTTCTAGCCGATCTGGGCTTCGTGCTTTTTGGGCAACCATCAGCCGGTAATAGACGGGGTGCTGCTATACGACTGCTCGAGGGTTGCAAGGAGTGTTATGCCATATGCAATCCATGGCGTTGAGACGAAGGCAGCTTACGAATGTAAACTGCCAGCTGGTTCAATTTCCAGACATTAGACGGCTGCGGTGACACTGGTGGGCGGAAGCCGACCCAACTCATTCTTTGACGACTCCAGATTTCAATGGTGGAAACAACCCGCCAAACAGCCATTCGGTTCTGCTGACTGGGCGAACATGCAGCAACTTGGCTACTGACAATCGTGACGCAAATGCTCCGCTAGCCTTCTTGTGCTTACCAATGCTGGCAAATTCCATGAATAATAGACGTGTGGATATGTCCAGGCCATGAGCTCAACTAGTAAAGGGAGCGTTTCCATGCAGAACCGTCGTGACTTTTTGCATACTTTGGCAATTGCCCCTTGTTTGTTGAATAGTCGGCCGCTGTGGGCGTCCGATGGAACGCAGGCCGCATTAGTTATCGGCAATGCCGCCTACGCCCAGTCTGGGCTGGTCAACCCGACCAACGATGCGAAGTCAATGCATACCCTACTCGACAAAGCTGGCTTTAGCGTCGACCTCCAGCTTGACGCCAGTCGTACCGCCATGATCGAAGCCATCGAGCGATTCGGCAAACGTGTGCAGTCGTCCGACACCAAACTTGCCGTGTTCTACTATGCAGGCCATGGTGCTCAACTAGACTGGCGCAACTACCTCTTGCCCGTCAACGTAACGGTGAGTTCCGCAACCGCCTTGAAGGCCGAATGCATTGACCTCAGCCAGGTACTCGATCACTTTGTCCAGGCGCAGCGCAAGGGAGCTGAGAAAACCTTCGTAGTAATCCTCGATGCCTGTCGCGACAATCCCTTCGGCACCACCTTCAAGTCACAGAACAAGGGACTGAGCCAGTTCGACGCACCGGTCGGCAGCCTGCTTGCCTATGCCACTGCACCGGGCAACATAGCCTCCGACGGCGCAGGCAAGAATGGGCTCTATACCGAGAACCTGATGAAGGAACTGTCCCGCCCGGACGTGCGCATCGAGGATGCGCTGAAGCGCGTGCGGCTCAATGTCCGTCTGGCATCCGACGGCGAGCAGATTCCTTGGGAATCCACATCGCTCGAAAGCGATGTTTTTATCTTTCCTCATTCAGCACCCAAGCTATCTGAGCAAGAGCTGGAGCGTCAAATCGAAAATGAAGTGGTTCACTGGAACCGCGTTAGGACCTCACGGCGCAAAGAAGACTGGATCGAATACCTGCGTAAGTTCCCGAACGGCAACTTCAGCGAGATCGCCCAGACGCGACTGAACCGGTTGTTAGCTTCTCAGGAAAAACGCCAGCGGCCCGGTGCGGCTAACCATAAAGACGGCCGCGAAAGTGGGGAACTCGCGGACTTGGCGGAGGGTGAAGCCTTCGTGCCCGCTGAGACACTCGCGGCGGTTTCCCATAACCCGTATTCAGCCGGCCGTTTCCCACTCGGGCGCAAGTTCACCGTCGGGGATTTCTACATACTGCGCTCCAGTGATCTGCTCACTGGTGTCATTGAAAATACGTTTAAGAATCGCGTCACCCGCGTGGATGAGGATAACGACCGTGTCGAGATGAATCGCGGCAAGTTGGTGTTCGACCTGATGGGCAATACCGTAGAGAACAACGACAACACTTCTGATGTGCCGCAGCAACTCTTTCCCACCGAGCTGCAGATGGGCAAACGCTGGACCTCGCTTAACAACGTAGTCGTGAAAAGTGGACGTTTCTCAGGACAAACGAGGCGGGTCGAGATGGAAGTGCGTATTCAGGCGCGGGAAAAGATTCGCGTCCCGGCAGGGGAGTTCAACGCCTTTCGCATCGAGGCCAGTGGCTGGTCAGTCGGCGAGAGCAACGCGACAAAAATCGAGGTCAAGCTCTGGGTTGTGCCTGGCATCAACATGTTCATCCGCCGGGAACGGATCAAGCGGCGCGGCAACCGCCTAATCGAATCGAAGCTGACCGAACTCGTCGCCATCCGCCAGGCGACGTCCGGACTGACGGATTAACCACCTACAGCATCTCAGATTTCAGAAGATATATTGGGCGGTTTCAAATCCCAAGCGCAACAGACCTTGGTTAGTGAATTGGAACTGGGGGTTGATGAATCTGGGCAAGCATCATTTTGAATACCGCAAAAGGCGTGTTGAAGTCATGGGTAGCGCGAGGCCGGCTATTCAGGCTGTCGGCGAT